>CAWKMR010000076.1:0-116764 GCA_963850705.1 uncultured Alphaproteobacteria bacterium
CCCCGTGAAAGGCGAGCCGCGCCTCGCCGCCGAGCACCACCGCGTCGCCCGAGGCAAGACGCACCGACTGCGTCGGATCGCTGCGCTTGGTTCCGCCGATGCGGAACAGGCAGGTGTCGCCGAGCGACAGCGACACCACCGGCGCGTTGAAATCCTGCTCGTCGCGGTCCTGGTGCAGCCCCATCTTGGCGTCCGGTCCGTAGACATTGATCAGGCACGCTTCCGGCGCGTGCGCGTAGCCGCGCGAGCTCGCGCCAGGCATCGAGCAGCGACGCCGGGCATCGGCGGCCACGGCTCGCCGGTTTCCGGATGGGTCGCCTGATAGCGATAGCCGCGCTCGTCGGTCACCCAGCCGAGCGGCCCGCAATTGGTCATGCGCACCGACATCGGCTTGCCGGTCTTCGGCATGCGCGGCGTGTAGAGCGGGGCGCGCGCGAACACGTCGCGCAACGCCGCCAGCATCGCCTCCTGCGCGGCGCGGTCGAGATATCCGGGCACGATCCGAAGGCCGTCCAGCCACGCGCGATCCTCACGCCCTTCAAAAAGCCGTTGCCGGAGATGTAAGATAGTCGACAATACCAAGAATCGCATCAGTCGCTCGGGAGGGCATTCCCATGAAGATTCTGACCGCTTCGGCAGTCGCATTGTCTGTGCTCGGCTTCGCCGGCGGCGCGCAGGCGCAGCAGCCGGCAAGCTGTTCTTCGAAGGCGACATCGTCCGCGGCGACCAGGCCGGCGCGCCCGGCCCGTTCTGCGTGCTCGAACAACCAGTTCAGCGGCTGGAAAAGGTGGTGTGGCGCATCCGCGTTCTCGATCAGGCCGGCAACGTCGCTCGACGGCAAGGGGCTCAAGAGCCTCGTCGTGCGAATTGCCCGACGGCCAGAAGATGCGACGCGCGCTTCGGCCCGCATCCGCCGCCCTCGCAGGGCCCGGCCACCGACCATTTCTGGACGGCGGCCTGGATCATCCCGGACGAGCTATCCGTCCGGCACGTTCGCCTACAAGGTCGACCGCGACCGACATGCAGGGCCAGACGCAGACCTGGGAGCCGTTCAAGCGGACGCCGTCGCAGTTCACGGTGGTCGCCGGCGCGATCGAGATCAAGAAGCCGGAACCTAAGCAGTAAGAGGACATGCCCATGATGCTCGGCGTCGCTTACGGGCGAATGATCGCGCTTGCCTGCGCGCTTGTTGCTCTCACGCTTGCGTCCGATGTCCGCGCACAGCGGCGCCGCGCGCAGCCGAGCTCGGTCCCGAAGTCGCGATGGCGGAGCCGTCGGGCGGCTTCGTCGGACAGCTCGAGCGTCGCGCCGGAGAACGGCCCGGTCGGCACGCCGCTGACCGTGACCGGCGAAGGCTTCCCGCCGGAGCAGGACCTTCGAGCTCGTCTGGCGCACCGTGAAGGGGCAGCTGGAAGGTCACGATCGCCGAATATCACGGCCGCGAATTCATCGCCGGTCGCCTACCGCATCGCGACGGTGAAGAGCGACAAGGCCGGCCGCATCGCCGCGCGCTTCGTCGCGCCGGAAGATTTCGGCTTCATGCACGACATCGTCGTGCAGCAGGGCAACCGCCTGCTGACGCAGACCGCGTTCAACTCGACATGACCGCGAAGCATCGTCGGCGCGACGTCGGGCCCGATCGGCACGCCGATCGAGGTCGAGGTGCAGGGCATCGGCTGGCGCGAGCTCGAAGGCAGCTGGGTGCTGCTCTACGACAACAAGTACACCGGCTTCATGTCGGCGGTGACGACGAGCGGCACCGCGCGCTTCAACGTGCCGGCCACCGGCCATGTCGGCCTGCACATCCTGGAGATCCTGCACACCGATTTCGGCTCGCCCTATCGCAACACGCAGCAGTCGCCGGTGCCGGACCGCCCGCAGTTCAAGCTCGAGCTTCACCATCACGCCGGGCGCGCCGGTGCTGCCGCCGCCGCCCGCGCGAGCAGGCGCAGACAGCAGGTGCGCTCGCTGCCGCCGCAGGGCGAGCTGGTGGCGACGCCGGCCTTCTCGGGGATCGATCAGCCGGTCGTCGGTCGCGGGCTCGGGCTTCGAGCCCGGCAAGACCTACACGCTCAACTGGAACACCGTGGTCGGCAACCGCATGACCGGCCGGCGGCTGGGAGGAGGTCGCGCGCCCGATCGCGGAGGCCAAGGCCGACGCGTCCGGCCGCGCCGAATTCCGCTTCAAGGTGCCGGACGATCTCGGCGGCGTGCACAATCTCTGGGTCGACGTCGGCGGCGAGGCGAAGAAGCAGGGCGCCTACTGGATCATGCCGACGGCGCTGCCGCTCGACGTCGCGCGCGGGCCGGCCGGAACGACCTTCCGCATCCACCTCAAGGGCGTGGGCTGGAGCGAGACCGCCAACATCTACACGGTGGTCTACGACAACGCGATCTCGGGCTATGCCTGCGCCTTCAACAGCCAGGGCGACATCGAGATCATCATGCAGGCGACCGGCGAGCCGGGCTGGCACTTCATCGATCTCTACCCGGCGATCTACAAGGGCAAGGAGACGCGGCCCAACAACTACCGGCTGCCGCAGCTCACCTTCGCGGACGACCATCCGGGCGAGGACCTGCCGCGCTTCCGCTTCGCCTTCGAGATCACCCGCGAAGGGTCGGTCGGGCAGGGCGGTCGGTAGGCCGCCCGGTCAGCCGTGTGGGCCAGGGTCTGACTGACCGGCTGGGCCCGTTAACGGTCTGGCGGCTGTCCCGACCTGCCGGATGCGGATTCATCGGCCTTTCGCCTTGCGGCCCTAAGCGGCCCTCCTATATGAGGCAGGACGCCGCGGGGGCGGCGTTTAACGTGTAATATCAGGGGGTCGGACGAGGTTTCGCGAAACCGTCGTGAAGCCTCATTCGGGTGCCGACAGGGCCCGGCCGACCTGCCAGAAGAAAGAGGAAGAACCATGGGCAAAGTCATCGGCATCGATCTCGGCACCACCAATTCGTGCGTTGCCGTGATGGAAGGCAGCTAATCCGAAAGTCATCGAGAACGCCGAAGGCATGCGCACCACGCCTTCGATCGTTGCCTTCACCGATGACGGCGAACGACTCGTCGGCCAGCCGGCCAAGCGCCAGGCGGTCACCAATCCCGAGAAGACCATTTTCGCGGTCAAGCGCCTGATCGGACGGCGCTACGACGACCCGATGGTGGAGAAGGACAAGAAGCTCGTCCCCTACAAGATCTCGCGCGCCTCCAACGGCGACGCCTGGGTCGAGGCGGACGGCAAGACCTATTCGCCCTCGCAGATCTCCGCCTTCATCCTGCAGAAGATGAAGGAGACGGCGGAAGCCTATCTCGGGCAGAAGGTCGAGCAGGCCGTCATCACGGTCCCCGCCTACTTCAACGACGCGCAGCGTCAGGCCACCAAGGACGCCGGCAAGATCGCCGGCCTCGAAGTGCTGCGCATCATCAACGAGCCGACCGCGGCCGCGCTCGCCTACGGCCTCGACAAGACAGAAGACCGGCACCATCGCGGTCTATGACCTCGGCGGCGGCACCTTCGACATTTCGATTCTCGAAATCGGCGACGGCGTGTTCGAGGTGAAGTCCACGAACGGCGACACGTTCCTGGGCGGCGAAGACTTCGACATGCGGCTCGTCAACTATCTCGCCGACGAATTCCAGAAGGAGCAGGGCATCGACCTGCGCCGCGACAAGCTCGCGCTGCAGCGGCTCGAAGGAAGCGGCCGAGAAGGCGAAGATCGAGCTCTCGTCCACGACGCAGACCGAGATCAACCTGCCGTTCATCACGGCGGATGCGGCCGGTCCGAAGCATCTGACGATGAAGCTCACCCGCGCCAAGTTCGAGGCGCTGGTCGACGATCTCATCCAGAAGACCATCCAGCCCTGCCGTCAGGCGCTGAAGGACGCCGGCATCTCCGCCGGCCGAGATCAACGAGGTCGTCCTGGTCGGCGGCATGACCCGCATGCCGAAGGTGCAGGAGGTCGTGAAGCAGTTGTTCGGCAAGGAGCCGCACAAGGGCGTCAATCCGGACGAGGTGGTCGCGATCGGCGCGGCGATCCAGGCCGGCGTGCTGCAGGGCGACGTCAAGGACGTGCTGCTGCTCGACGTCACGCCGCTGTCGCTCGGCATCGAGACGCTGGGCGGCGTGTTCACGCGGCTGATCGACCGCAACACCACGATCCCGACCAAGAAGAGCCAGGTGTTCTCGACCGCCGAGGACAATCAGAACGCGGTCACGATCCGCGTGTTCCAGGGCGAGCGCGAGATGGCGGCCGACAACAAGATGCTCGGCCAGTTCGATCTCATGGGCATCCCGCCGGCGCCGCGCGGCGTGCCGCAGATCGAGGTCACGTTCGACATCGACGCCAACGGCATCGTCAACGTCCAGGCCAAGGACAAGGGCACCGGCAAGGAGCAGCAGATCCGCATCCAGGCGTCGGGCGGCCTGTCCGAGACCGACATCGAGAAGATGGTCAAGGACGCCGAGGCGCACGCCGAGGAGGACAAGAAGCGCAAGGCCGAGGTCGAGGCCAAGAACCACGCCGAGGCGCTGGTGCATTCGACCGAGAAGGCGCTGGCCGAGCACGGCTCCAAGGTCGGCGAGGCCGAGCGCACCGCGATCGAGAACGCGCTCGCCGATCTGAAGGAAGCGCTGAAGGGCACCGACGCCGAGGCGATCAACGCCAAGACCAATACGCTGGCGCAGGCCTCGATGAAGCTCGGCGAGGCGATGTATCGCCAGCAGCAGGAGGCCGCCGCCGGCGGCGGCTGGCGCTGCGCCGGGCGGAGAAGGCGGCGGAGCCAAGAAGGACGATGTCGTCGACGCGGAGTTCACCGAGGTCGACGACGACAAGAAGAACAAGAAATCGGCGTAGCAGATTGCACCATGCAATCGATGGCCGACAAATCTCTCAGACAGATTTCACCCACCCGGGCGCAAGCTCGGGTGGGTGATTTTTTCAACCAACGGTGATGGTCTAGGATGATGCAAGGCGGTGAAGCCGCTGCAGCAACGGGGTGGAACGCGGGGATGGCGAAGCGGTGCTACTACGAAGTGCTGGAGGTCGAGCGCAGCGTCAAGGACGGCGAGCTCAAGACCGCCTTCCGCAAGCTCGCCATGAAATGGCACCCCGACCGCAATCCCGGCGACAAGGACTAGCGAGCACCGCTTCAAGGAGATCAACGAGGCCTACGAGATCCTCAAGGATCCCGACAAGCGCGCGGCCTATGACCGCTTCGGCCATGCCGGCCTTCGAGCAGGGCGGCGGCGGCGGCGGCTTCAGCGCGGACTTCGGCTCCGCGTTCTCCGATCTGTTCGAGGGCATTTTCGGCATGGGCGGCGGCGCGCGGCCGCCGCGACGGCCGCGAGCGCGGCGCCGATCTTCGCTACAACATGGAGATCAGCCTCGAGGAGGCGTATCGCGGCAAGACCGCCCAGGTGCGGCTGCCGACCTCGGTCGTCCTGCGAATCCTGCTCCGGCACCGGCGCCAAGGCCGGCTCGCAGCCCGAAGACCTGTCCGCATTGCGGCGGCGCCGGCCGCATCCGCCACGCGCAAGGCTTCTTCACGCTGGAGCGCACCTGTCCGGGCTGCCAGGGCCGCGGCCAGGTGATCGACGATCCGTGCCCGTCCTGCACCGGCTCCGGCCGCGTCACGCGCGAGCGCACGCTGTCGGTGAACATTCCGGCCGGCGTCGAGGACGGCACGCGCATCCGGCTTGCCGGCGAAGGCGAGGCCGGCGTTCGCGGCGGTCCGGCCGGCGACCTCTACATTTTCCTGTCGCTCGGCGCGCATGCGTTCTTCCAGCGCGACGGCGCCGATCTGCATTGCCGGGTGCCGATCTCGATGGTGCAGGCCGCGCTCGGCGGCGAGTTCGAGGCGCCGACCATCGACGGCGGCAAGACCCGCGTGAAGGTGCCGGAAGGCACCCAGTCCGGGCGCCGCTTCCGGCTGCAGGGCAAGGGCATGCCGGTGCTGCGCTCGCGCCAGGTCGGCGACATGTATGTGCAGATCGTGGTCGAGACGCCGCAGAAGCTCACCAAGAAGCAGCGCGAACTGCTGGCCGAGTTCGAACGATTGTCGTCGCGCGAAACCCACCCGGAATCGACCGGATTCTTCGGCAAGGTCAAGGATCTGCTCAGCCGCGCCGGCTAAGCCAGACGGGACTTGCCGCTTGACCCCTGAGGCCACCGGCCTTACCGAATTGCTGAAACGGCAAGAGTTCCAGAGATTGTAGACCGCCATGCCGATGCGCGCCCTGGAAGGCCTCGAGCGCCAGATCCAACGGCAGCTCGTTTCATCGAGCTCAAGCGGGGCGCGATCGGGCGCCGGATCGGCTGGCGGCTGCGCGACTTCGAGCAGAAGAATCTCAACCGCGACGAATTCCGTTTCCTCCGCTCCTTGATCGAGAAGCCGCTGACCGTCGGCGCGGTCGCGCCGTCCGGCAAGGCGCTGGCGCGCGTGATGGCGAACTATGTCGATCCCGGCGTGTCCGGTCCGATCGTCGAGCTCGGCCCCGGCACCGGCCCGGTGACCGAGGCGCTGGTCGAGCGCGGCATCGATCCGGCGCGGCTCACGCTGGTCGAGTTCGATCCGGAATTCTGCCGGCTGCTGCGCCAGCGCTTTCCCGGCGTCCATGTCGTGCAGGGCGATGCCTACAATCTGCAAGCAGACGCTCGCCGGCGTGCTGCACGAGCCGGCGGCGGCCTTCGTGTCGGGCCTGCCGCTGTTCAACAAGCCGCTCAAGATGCGGCTCGACCTGCTCGACCAGGCGTTCGGCCTGATGAAGCCGGACGCGCCGTTCGTGCAGTTCACCTACAACGCGATCTCGCCGATCCCGCGCTCGCACGGCCGCGTCCGCGCGGAGGCGTCCGGGCGCGTGTGGAGAAATTTCCCGCCCGCGCGCGTCTGGGTCTACCGGCAGAGCCGGCACATGATACGTCATGCGCGGTCTGTATTCCTGCGTCCGCATCGATCGTGCGAGGACGATGTCTGCTCCGAAAATTCTGGTCATCCCGGGCTCGCTGCGCAGCGCGTCCTACAACGTGCGGCTGGCCGCGCTCGCGACCAAGGAGTTGACGCTGGCGGAAGCCGACGTCACCCGCATCTCGCTCGCCGACTATCCGCTGCCGATCTACGACGCCGATCTGCGTCGCCAAGTCGGGGCCGCCGGCCAACGCGGTCAAGCTCAAGCAGCTCCTCGCCGCGCATCGCGGCGTGTTCATCGCGAGCCCCGAATACAACGCCTCGATCACGCCGCTCCTGAAGAACACCATCGACTGGATCTCGGCCGTGCGCGAGCCCGGCGAGGCGCAGCTTGCGGTGTTCCAGAACCGCGCCTTCGCGCTCGGCGGCGCCTCGCCCGGCCGCTCCGGCGCGCTGAATTCGCTGCTGACGCTGCGGCAGGTGCTGGCGATCGGCTGCCGCGCGCTGGTGGTGCCGGAGCAGGTCGACGATCCCGAATGCCGAGCAGGCGTTCAACGACGATGGACGAGCTGACCGACGCCCGCGCCGCCGGCCAGCTCAAGACGGTGGTGAAGAAGCTGTCGAATACGCGCGCATTGTTCGGCGGTCGAGCAGATGCTCGATCCACGCGAGCGCCTGATCGTCGCGCTCGATGTGTCCTCCGTCGCCGAGGCGGAGGCGATGGTGGCGCGGCTCGGCGACGCGGTCGTGTTCTACAAGATCGGCTATCAGCTCGGCTTCGCCGGCGGGCTCGATTTCGCGCGCGCGCTGGCCGACACCGGCAAGCAGGTCTTCATCGACATGAAGCTGCACGACATCGGCAACACCGTCGCGCAGGGCGTGAAGAGCATCGCGCAGCTGGGCGCGACGCTTCCTCACCGTGCACGCCTATCCGCAGACCATGCACGCCGCGGTCGATGCGCGCGCCGGCTCGAAGCTGCGCATCCTCGCGGTCACCGTGCTCACCTCCTACGACGACGCCGATCTCGCGGCGGCGGGCTACGACTTCACGGTGCCGGAGCTGGTGGCCGAGCGCGCCGCGCAGGCGCGCGACGTCGGCGTCGACGGCCTCGTCTGCTCGGCCGCGGAGGCCGCGAACGTCCGCACCGATCGTCGGCCCCGGCATGGTGCTGGTGACGCCCGGCATCCGGCCGGCCGTCGCCGACGCCGACGACCAGAAGCGCATCATGACGCCCGCGGCCGCGATCAAGGCCGGCGCCGATTATCTCGTGGTCGGCCGGCCGGTGGTGGCGGCGCCGGATCCGAAGGCGGCGGCGGAGGCGATCGTCGCGGAGATCGCGGCGGCCAGTCAGTAGGGGTGAAGCCATGCCGAAGGGCTACTGGATCGCGCACGTCGATGTGCACGACGAGGACGCCTACAAGCCCTACGCCGCCGCCAATCCCGCGATCTTCAAGAAATTCGGCGGCCGTTTCGTGGTGCGCGGCGGCAAGTTCGAGTGCCCGGAGGGCACCAGCCGCTCGCGCAATGTGGTGATCGAATTTCCGGACTATGCCGCCGCGCTCGCCTGCTACCGCTCGCCGGAATACCAGGCGAACATCAAAGTGCGGCAACCGCACTCGATTATCGATATCATGATCATCGAGGGATACGACGGCCCGCAGCCCTGAACGGTCGGGGCCGCACCGGAGCGCCGGCCGACTTTCCTTCGTGGTCGCCGCCCCGCTATACCCGCAGCCCATCCGGGAGATTGATCCATGTCCGACATGCGGCTGATCGTGGCCGGCGCCGGCGGGCGCATGGGCCGCACGCTGATCCAGGCGATTACCGCCGCCGACGGCGCGGTGGTGGCCGGCGCGGTGGACGCGCCGGGCTCGGCGGCGATCGGGCGCGATGCCGGCGAGCTTGCCGGCCTCGGCGCCAACGGCATCAAGGTGACGACCGACGCGGCGGCGCTGCTCGCCAGCGCCGACGGCCTCGTCGATTTCACCATCCCCGCCGCCAGCCTGATCTATGCCGAGCTCGTCGCCAAGGCCGGCAAGGTCCACATCCTCGGCACCACCGGCTTCTCCGGCGAGAACGAAAAGCTGATCGCGGAAGCGGCCAAGCGCGCCGTCATCGTGAAGTCCGGCAACATGAGCCTCGGCGTCAATCTGCTTGCCGCGCTCACGAAGCGCGTGGCGGCGACGCTCGGCGAGGATTTCGACATCGAGATCTTCGAGATGCACCACAACAAGAAGATCGACGCGCCGTCCGGCACCGCGCTGATGTTCGGCCGCGCGGCGGCGGAGGGCCGCAAGGTCGATCTCGCGCAACGTTCCGCGCGCGGCCGCGACGGCGAGACCGGCGCGCGCCGCAAGGGCGATATCGGCTTCGCCTCGCTGCGCGGCGGCACCGTCGTCGGCGACCACCGCGTGATCTTCGCCGGGCCCGCCGAGCGCATCGAACTCGTGCACAAGGCCGAGGACCGCATGATCTTCGCGCGCGGCGCGGTGCATGCGGCGCTGTGGGCGCGCGGGCAAGAAGCCGGGCCTCTATTCGATGGCGGATGTGCTCGGGCTCAGCGACGTGTGAGAAGAAGGCGATGTTGCCAGCGCCATCCAGCATGCATCGCGCGTTTCACCGGGCCGGCATTGCCCTGACGCTGCCGATCTTCGCGGTCGTGATCTGGGGCTTTGTAGAATGGATGCGCGGTCAGCTTTCCCTCGACGGTGACGATGGGCGATATCGCGCTCGTCACCGCGATGGCCGCTGCTGCGGCCGTGCTAGTCTATCTGACGTGCCGGGCAGATCGGATGGATCGCCGCCGTTGCCGTTCTGGCGCGACGCAACAGGTGACGACATGAAAATGACACGTAGCGAGATTGCCGCGCTCGTCTGCGCGCTGCTTCCATTCGTTGTTGTTATTGGCGATCGGTCCGTCGAGACCATCAACGGCGTCACGCATGTCCGTTGGGACTACAACTACGCCGGCGTCATTCTCGGCGTCATTGCGCTGGTGGTGGTCTATGTGGGCCTGCGCGACCTCAAGGAGGATATCGGCGAGCAGCCGCCTGCGCCGCACTATGCGATTTTTGCGGCGATCGTGCTTCTGGCGCTCTATCAGATCGCCAAAGGCGCTTTCCTGATCTGACCGACGAGCCGAGCCTTCACGCACCCCTGTCGTGCAGCAGCGGGCCGTTCGTCTCCTCCGGTTGCGCT
The DNA here is from genome assembly GCA_963850705.1 of uncultured Alphaproteobacteria bacterium. Classification (GTDB taxonomy): domain Bacteria; phylum Pseudomonadota; class Alphaproteobacteria; order Rhizobiales; family Xanthobacteraceae; genus VAZQ01. Next base: position 10,096 of record CAWKMR010000076.1, read on the forward strand.
TCGGCGGCTTTCGCACGAAATAAATTCTCCGTAACCGCGATTGCTGACGCGTTGAAACGACGTCATCACGAGAAGTTGCGCGTCTGGACCTGCGCTCCCGTTCGCCACTGTTTCGCGCGGTGTGATAGGGCAGTTTTGGGCCTGGTAGAGGGAGATCGTGCCCATCGCTGACTCTTATTCACTTTCCAGGAGGAATTGATGGCAAACCAGAACCAGCCAAAAGCCGGCGAGGAACAGTCCAACAGCAGCGAAACGAAGATGATGTGGATCGCAGTCGGTGTGATTGTGCTCATCATCGTTGGAGGGATGGGCAATCAACATGCTGATCCACCACGACACCAACGCTGCACGTCGAAACGAGCAGTCCGCCGAAGTAGCGGTTGAAAGCTGACCAAACTGCTGACGTAAACCGCGGCGCGCGTTGTTGCGCGCGCCGCGTCCTTACGCGTCGCCGCTGCGCAGCAGCGACTTGCCGGTCATCTCCGGCGGTTTGGGCAGATCCATCAGCTCAAGCAAGGTCGGCGCGATGTCGGCGAGGCGGCCTTCCGTCAGCAGCGCGCGATTGCGCGCGCCGAGCAGGAACAGCGGCACCGGGTTGGTGGTGTGCGCGGTATGCGGTCCGCCGGTTTCGGGATCGCGCATCAGCTCGCAATTGCCGTGGTCGGCGGTGACGACGAGCGCACCACCGGCCCGCTCGATGGCGTCGGCGATGCGCCCGAGCCCGGTGTCGACGGTCTCCACCGCCTTGATCGCCGCCGGCAGGCTGCCGGTGTGGCCGACCATGTCGGGATTGGCGTAGTTCAGCACGATCAGGTCGTATTTGCCGGAGTTGATCGCGGCGACGACTTTGTCGGTCAGCTCCGGCGCCGACATTTCCGGCTGCAGGTCGTAGGTCGCGACCTTGGGCGACGGCACCATGATGCGATCCTCGCCGGGAAACGGCTCCTCGCGGCCGCCGTTCAGGAAATACGTGACGTGCGGATATTTCTCGGTCTCCGCGGTGCGCAGTTGCGTCCGGCCGGCTGCGGCGACCACCTCGCCGAGGATCTTCGCCAGCGACTGCGGCGGAAAGATCGCCTGCATGAACTTGTCGAGCTCGTCCGAGTATTGCGTCATGCCGACGGCAGCGGCGAAACGGACCGCACGCGTCCGCGCAAATCCGGCGAAGTTTGGATCGAGCATGGCGGCGAGAAGCTCGCGCACGCGGTCGGCGCGGAAGTTGAAGCACAGGATGCCGTCGCCATCGCGCATGCCGCGATAGTCGCCGACGACCGCCGGGATGATGAACTCGTCGAACTTCTTCTCTGCGTAGGCCGCCGCGACCACGGCGCCGGCATCGGCAAATCGCGGCCCGTCAGCTTCCACCACCGCGGCATAGGCCTTCGCGACGCGCTCCCAGCGCTTGTCGCGGTCCATCGAATAGTAGCGCCCGCACACGGTCGCGATCGGGATCGACGGCGGCAAAGCCGCGGCGAGGCGCGCGATGTCGTCGCCGGCCGATTGCGGCGGCGTATCGCGGCCGTCGGTCCAGGCATGCACCAAGGTCGGCACGCCGGCGGCGGCGAGGATCTTCGCAAGCCCCACCGCATGGTCCTGATGCGAATGCACGCCGCCGGGCGAAACCAGCCCCATCAGGTGGCAGGTGCCGCCGCTCGCTTTCAGGCGCGCGATCAGGTCCTGCAACGCGGGCTGCTTCGCGATCTCGCCGCTCGTGATCGCTTCGGTGACGCGCGGCAGGTCCTGCATCACCACGCGCCCGGCGCCGATGTTGAGATGGCCGACCTCGGAATTGCCCATCTGCCCGCCCGGCAGGCCGACGTCCTTGCCCGACGTGTGCAGCAGCATGTTCGGGCAGGACGCCCATAGCCGGTCGAAATTGGGCGTGCGCGCCTGTTTGACGGCGTTGTCGGCCGCGTCCTCGCGCCAACCCCAACCGTCCAGAATGGCCAGCATCACGGGACGCCGCTGCTGCATCCGCAAGGTTCCTTATGACAAAACCGGTCCCGTACGGCGGGACCGCCCGCCCCTCACATGGGGTTAGCGAGGCAAAATTCGAGCCGGTTTTGCGGGATTGCGGTGCGACCGTCAATCAGCCGGGGCCGGCGGCGACCAGGCCGGCGATCGGCAGGGAGTCATGCCGCGCCGGTGCGCCCTGCTTCCCAGCCCAGCATCGCGCATTTGCGCGTGATGCCCCAGTGGTAGCCGGTGAGCTTGCCGCTCTTGCCGAGCACGCGGTGGCACGGCACCACGAACGAGATCGGGTTCTTGCCGACGGCGGCGCCCACCGCGCGCGAGGCCTTCACGGTGCAGACCTTGCGGGCGATGTCGGAATAAGTCGTGGCGCGGCCCATCGGGATTTTCAGCAGCGTTTCCCAGACCCGGACTTCCCAGTCGGTTCCGATCAACACCACGCGCAGCGGCTGGTCGGCGCGCCACAGCGCGGGATCAAAGATGCGGCGGGCGAGCGGCGCGGTGCGCGCGGCGTCCTCGACATAGCGCGCCTTCGGCCAGCGCCGCTGCATGTCGGCGAGCGCCGCCTGCTCCTCGCCGCGATCCGCAAATGCAAGGCCGGCGAGGCCGCGCGGCGCCGCGATGATCAGCGCGATGCCGAACGGGGAGGGGTGAAAGCCGTAGTGCAGCGTGATCCCTTCGCCGCCGGCCTTCCATTCGCCCGGCGACATCGCCTCGTGGGTGACGAACAGATCGTGCAGCCGGCCGGGCCCGGACAGGCCGACGGCATAGGCGGCATCGAGCACGCTCGCGGAATCGCGCAACAGCGTCCGCGCGCGATCGAGCGTGATCGCCTGGAGAAAGGCTTTCGGCGTCAGTCCCGACCAGCGGCGGAACAGGTGGTGAAGCTCGGTCGCGGTGGTGCCGACGGCGTGCGCGATCGCCTCGATTTCGGGCTGCTGGCGCCAATGCTCCGAGATGAACTGAACGGCGCGGCGGACGACGTCATAGTCGGTGGCGGCGGACTGAAGCGGCGTGAGGTCGGGAATGCGGTCGGGCGAGAGCATGGTGGTCTCCATCATTTGCTCTCCATCTAGGCCAGCGAAGACGCCGCGCCCACCCGATTCCTGCAGCTATTCCAGCGCCGTCCGCGTCGGCCCGCGCTTCGCTTCCGCCAGTGCGCCGGACAGGGCGAGCGCAAAACTTTCCTTCTCCTGCGGCGGCAGGAAGCCGGCGATGCTCAGCCGCCGGCCCTGCGATTCCAGGAACAGCCGCTGCAGCCCGAACTCCTCGTGCTCGTCGCGGTGCAGCCGCACCCAGACCGGATTGAGCGTCCATTCGCGCACGCCGCCGCGATGGCTGACCTTGCGGACGGTCAGCTCCGAGGGCGTCACCGTCACCTGCTCGTAGGCTTGCGCCGAGCGGTAGTTCAGACGGAACGCCCAATAGACCAGCAGCACGTCGAGCCCGAAGAAACCGAACACCGGCCATGCGCCGGCGAGCAGGAACACCATTCCGGTGACGAAGCTGATGCCGCCCAGCACCGCCATGAAGATCAGAAACCCGGCCGGGCTCAGCGAGCGGTGCGGTGTCAGCACCGCCGAAAAGATCGGGGGTTCCCGGCTCGGATCGTGGTCGGGCGTGTTGTCGGGCGTCATGGGGCTCAATATAGGGAAAGCATGGCGCGGAAAACACCCAGCAAGAAAAGGGTCTGGCAAAGAAGCCGCCCGGCAACAAGGCGCCTGGCAAATCGGTGCGCCGCAGCCTCGACAAGGCGCGCAAGGGCAAGGCTGCGGCGGTGAAGCCGCCGAAGCAGCAGCTGGCGGCCGACCGCAAGGCGATCGCCGGCGTGGTGCCGCCATGGACGCCGCAAGAAATCGAGGAAGCGTTCCGCCGGTTCGAGGCGGCAACCGCCGTGCCGAAGGGCGAGCTCCTGCACAACGATCCCTACACGCTGCTCGTCGCCGTGGTGCTGTCCGCGCAGGCGACCGATGCCGGCGTCAACAAGGCGACGCCCGCGTTGTTCGCGGCGGGACCCACGCCGGAGAAGATGGTGGCGCTCGGCGAAGACAAGGTGCGCGACCTGATCAAGACCATCGGGCTGTTCCGCACCAAGGCGAAGAACGTCATCCTGCTCTCGCAGAAGCTTATCGCCGAGCACGGCGGGGTGGTGCCGCGCTCGCGCGAAGCGCTCGAAGCGCTGCCCGGGGTCGGACGCAAGACCGCGAACGTCGTCCTCAACATGGCGTTCGGCGAGCCGACCATCGCGGTCGATACTCACATCTTCCGTATCGGCAACCGCACCGGCCTGGCGCCGGGAAAGACGCCGTTCGACGTCGAGCAGAAACTGCTCGAGGTCATGCCCGACAAATACAAGCTCCATGCCCATCACTGGCTGATCCTGCATGGACGCTACGTCTGTCTGGCGCGCCGGCCGCTGTGCGAAAAATGCCTGATCGCCGATATTTGCAAATGGCCGGGCAAGACCGTGGCGGCTTGATGGCCGCGCTGGCGCAATGGCGCGCCATGCACTAAATTTATGCGGAGGCCACGTAGCAACTTGTTGCTGGAATGGCTTAGGTTCAGAAGTCCGCAATTCGAACTCGCCGCAGCGCTATTGCGGACCTCTGAACCGCCACACTAGGCATGGTTGGGACTGCCATGCGTCTTCGGACAATTCTGTTCGGCATCGCCATTCTGGCGGTGACATTCATTGGCGCGACGTTCGCCATGCAGGTGCTGTGGCCCGCGGCCCAGGACAGCCGGCGGCCGGCGCTGGCCGACGTTCCGCCGCTGCCTCCCGTCAGCCGGACGTCGACCATCGTTGCGCCGACCGCGATCACGCTCACCGCCATCCGCGACATGCTCGAAGCGTCGGCGCCGCGCGACCTTAGCGGCAAGCGCGACAACCCGGTTTCCAAATTGCTCTCCAATGCGGAAATCGGATGGCAGGTCAATCGCGGGCCGCTTGGTGTGTTCGGCAAGCCGGATGCGATCGGCGTCTCGACGGTGCTGACGGGCACGCTGCGTGCGACCGGCACAATCGCCACGAACGCGGCCGGCAATCTCGGCGGCGTGCTCAGCGGAGTCCTGGGTCAGGAGGTCGGACGCGGCGTGGAGAAACTCGCGGGACGCACCCTCGATCAGCGCACCGACATCCGCGGCAATGTCGCGGTGATCTCGCAGCCGCAGCTCACGCCGGCCTGGCGGCTGGAACCCAACCTGACCACGCAGTTTTCCATCGCCGACGCCAATATGACGATCGTCGGCGTGCGGTTGAATGTGGGGAACGAGGTGCGGCCGCTGCTGGAACGGCAGGTCAACGAGCAGGTCGCGCGATTGCAGACGCGGCTGCGCAACGACCCGTTCCTCGAGCAGGTCGCGCGGCGCGAATGGGCAAAGCTCTGCCGCTCGATTGCGATCGGCGCCGCCAGTCCCGGGCTGCCGAATCTCTGGCTCGAACTTCGGCCCAAGCGCGCGATCGCGGCGCAACCGCGGATCGACGCCGAGGCCGTCACGCTTGCTGGTCGGGGTCGAGGCGGAGACGCGCATCGTCCCGAAAGAGACCAAACCGGAATGTCCGTTCCCGGCGACACTGGAGATCGCGCCGCAGACCGAGCAGGGCGGCGTCAACATCGCGGTGCCGATCGACGTGCCGTTCACCGAGGTCAATCGCCTCATGGAGGCGCAGTTCGTGGGCAAGACCTTCCCGGACGACAACAGCGGGTCGTTCGCGGTGACGGTGCGCCGCGCCAGCGTGGCGGCGTCGGGTGATCGGCTGCTGATCTCGCTGCGGGTCAAGGCCACCGAGCAAAAGAGCTGGTTCGGCTTCGGCACGGAGGCCAACGTCCATATCTGGGGACGGCCGGTGCTCGATCCGAAGTCGCAGGTGCTGCGCCTGACCGACGTCGAGCTTGATCTCGAGTTCGGAAGGCGTGCTCGGCGCCGCGGTCCGTGCCGCCGCGCCCTATCTCGAAACGGCGGTCGCGGAGCGGACTGCGATCGACCTCAAGCCGTTTGCCGCCAATGCCCGCAACAGCATCCAGGCCGCGATCGCCGAGTTCCGTGGCGCCGGCGACGGCGTGCGCGTGGATGCGTCGGTCGCCGATCTGCGCGTCGTCGGCATCGCCTTCGACGCGACGACGCTGCGCGTCATCGCCGAAGCCGACGGCGTGGCGAAGATCTCGGTGACGTCGCTGCCGAAATAGCTAGCCGCGCTCGGCCTCGATCGCCGGCGACGACGACCGCCCCGCCAGCCGCTTGTACATGTGCATCATGAACGCCGTGCCGAACAGCGGCGTTGCAAGATTGACGATCGGGATCGACACGAAGGCCGCGACGAACAATCCGGCGATGAAGACCGTGCTCCGGTGCGCCTGGCGCAGCTTCTTCGCATCGGCGGGTGAGCGGAAGCGCATGGCGGCCAGCTCGAAATATTCCCGGCCGAGCAGGAAGGCGGTCGCGACGAAGAAGATCACGACGCCGACACCGGCCAGTAGCAGCGACGGCAACGCCACGAGATAGATCAGGATGGCGAATCCTGCGGTCCTGATCCCCTGGAACGCGGCGGGGACGACCGGCAGCGGATGGCCCGGCGGATCGGCGGGATAGTACCGGCGCTCCACCTCCTCGGCGACGTCGTCGGCGAAAAAGCCCGCCATGAGACCGCTCACCGCCGGCATCAGGAAGATCGAGCCGGCGACGATGCCGAGCGCGGCTGCGACCGACACGACCCAGGACAACACCCAAAACGGCGTGGTGGAGGTCAGTCCGAAGGTAGTCTCGAACCACGTCTGGCCGCTTTCGGTGAACCAGACCAGCACGCGGTGCAGCCCGATCGCTGCAACGACAATCAGTAGCAGCGCGATGGCCACCGATTTCAGCAGGATCCTGCGGAACGGCGGGGAGAACATCTGGCTTAGCGCCTTGACGGCAGCATCAATCATGGGTGGCCTCTCCATCGCATTTAACCCGCGGCCGGCGGCTTTGTCGCGCCGGTTTGCGGGAGCAATCAGGATCGGGCAATGTCCGTGCGAGCCGTGGGGACGCCAACAACGATGTCCAAACTGACACGCCGATCATTCCTCGCCGCCGCGGGCGCCATTGCGACAAATCCCGCGCTGGCCGCGACCCAGCAGAAATCCAAGGCCCCGGGCGAGACGCGCGTGGACGTCGTGATCATCGGCGCCGGCGTCGCCGGCATCGCTGCGGCGCGCCGCATCATGTTCGCCGGCCGGAAATGCGTCGTGCTGGAAGCCACCGGCACAATCGGGGGCCGTTGCCTCACGGATACCGCGCTGTTCGGCGTGCCCTACGACCGCGGCGCGCGCGCCTTCCATACGCCGGAAGCCAACCCGGTCGCCCGCCTTGCACTGCAAAGTGGTTTTGACATCTATCCGGCGCCGCCCGGCCAGCGCATGCGCATCGCGCGCCGCTATGCCCGCGAGAGCGAGATGGAGGACATGCTGTCGTCCATGGTGCGCGCCAATACCGCCATCGCCGACGTTGCGCGCAAGGCCGACGTCGCCTGCGCGCAGGCGCTGCCGAAAGATCTCGGCGAATGGCGCCCGACCGTGGAATTCCTGCTGGGTCCCAATCTCTGCGGCAAAGATGTGTCCGACACATCGACCGCCGATCTTGCGCGCGCCGCCGATCGCGACGTCCACGCGTTTTGCCGGCAAGGTCTCGGCGCGGTGGTGGCGAAGCTCGCCGCCGACGTGCCGGTGCAGCTCTCGACGCCGGCGACGCGCATCAACTGGGGCGTTCGCGCCGGCGTCGAGGTCGAGACCGAGCGGGGGAAGATCGATGCCCGCGCCGTCATCATCACGGCGTCGACCAATGTGCTCGCCGCCGGAAAGATTCGATTCACGCCCGACTTGCCAAAGCGCCAGCTCGACGCGATCGAACGGCTCAGGCTCGGCAGCTACGATCACATCACGCTGGAACTCACGGGCAATCCACTCGGCTTGCGCTCGGACGAGGTCGTATTCGAAAAATCCTCGAACGTGCGTACCGCTGCGCTGCTCGCCAACATCGCCGGCGGCACGCTCTGCACCGTGAATGTCGGCGGGCGCTTCGGGCGTGAACTCTCCGCCAAGGGCACCAAGGAGATGATCGGCTTCGCGATCGATTGGCTCGACAATCTCTACGGCGCCGGACTCAAGCGCAGCGCCGGCGGCCGCGCCTATGCGACGCGTTGGAACGAGGAGCCATGGGTGCTCGGCGCGATGTCGGCGGCGTCGCCGGGCGGACAGTTTGCTCGCCGGACGCTGATGGAGCCCATCAACAACCGCCTCTATTTCGCCGGCGAGGCCGCGCATGAGCGGCTGTGGGGCACCGTCGGCGGCGCCTGGGAGTCGGGCGACCGTGCCGCGGTGGCGGCGCTTCGGGTGATCGCGCCACCGCCTCCAGAGCCGAAGCAGCCCAAGGCGCAAAAGCTGCAACCGAAGCAACCCAAGCAGCCACGTCCGGAGTGAAGCCGTCATGCGTGCCAAAGCACTCGTCGCCTGGTCTAGCGGCAAGGATTCCGCCTGGGCCTTGCACGAAACGCGCCGCCGCGGCGAATTCGACATCGTTGGTGCGCTGACGACCGTCACGGAGACGTTCGGCCGCGTGAGCATGCATGGCGTGCGCGAGGAGCTGCTGGCGGCGCAACTCGATGCGGCAGAGCTTGCGCCGATCCGTGTCCCGATTCCGTATCCGTGCCCCAACGAAGTTTACGAGGCGCGCATGGCGGCGGCGCTGACCGACGCCAAGGCTGCCGGCGTCACCCATGTGATCTTCGGCGATCTCTTCCTCGAAGACGTGCGCCGCTATCGCGAGGAGAAGCTCGCCGGGACTGGCATCGCGCCGGCTTTCCCGTTGTGGGGGCGGCCCACGGATGCCCTCGCACGAGACATGATCGACGGCGGTGTCGAGACCTACCTGGCGTGCGTCGACCTCAAGCAGCTCCCGATCGCGTTTGCCGGCCGCCGGCTGGACCACGCCTTGCTCGCGGAGCTTCCAGCGTCCGCCGATCCCTGCGGCGAGAAGGGCGAGTTCCACACCTTCGTGGCGGCGGGTCCGATGCTGAAGTGGCGGATTCCAATAGCTCTGGGCGAGGTGGTCGAGCGCGAGGGGTTTGCGTTCGCAGACTTGCTGCCGGAGCAGGCAGCCCAGTCCGTCTAAGCATCCACGATGACAGGCCGTGGCTGCAGCAACCTCATCTTGCCGTCCGCTCCGACAGCGATCGTGTGGATGTAGAAACGCGTGGGCGAGTCGTCCGGTGCCATGACCGCCGACGGCGCCGACAGGATCGGAAACGCGCCACATTGGCCGAACCAGTCGTGGTGCCGATGACCGTGCATGACGACGATCTTGTCGGCAAAGGGCTGCAGCCGCCGCACGAACCACTGTCCGTTGATTAACGCCGTCCCGATGCGCTCGGACAGGGCCACATCGGCTCTCGGATACTCGATGAGATGATGATGGATGCACACGACCCAGCAGGCGCGGGGATATTGTGCAAAGACGGCATCGACCGCCGAGAGCTGGTCGGCGGAGACCATTCCGAGCGCATTGGTGAATGAGAAATGGGTGTCGGCATTTGAATTCAGCAAGATGATCCCAAGCCCGTCATGGTGCTCCGGTGGCAGCACCATCGGGAATGCATTCGACCAGAGGTCATCGAACTCAAGATAGCCCCGCGGCCTCCCGGTCTCGGCAAACTTCGCCATTCCGGCGACATGAGGATTGAGCGCGCGCTCGAGAGTCTCGTCGAGCCGTTTGCTTCGCCGATCGAGAACGCGAACACGGGAACCCTGAACGGCATTGAGTGCAGACAGGACTCGCAGTTTGCGGAGTTTTTTGTTCGGGCTTGTCGGCAGGTCGAATTGTGCCGGGTTCGCGCGATTGACGACATTGATGTCGTGATTTCCGGGAATCAAAAACATCCGCTGCGCGACGCGCGGGAACTGTGAGACTGCATCGAAGAACTCGGCCCATTCGGTCGCGAGTCCGGCATCGGTAATGTCGCCGGTCACCAGGATCGCATGCAGTGGTTCCTCTGCCTGGATGTCGTCCAGCCGCTTCAAGACCTTTAGCAGACGAACGTTCCCGCGCGGCCCCGCCCGGCCGCATTCAAGGCGAAATCCATACTGTTCGCCGACGACGTGAATGTCCGACAGGTGGGCGACACGCCATGTCTGTTCTCCACCGATGGGTGCTGCGAAGCGGTCGAGATCGCACGTCGCGGGCATGGTCGCGTCGGCAACAGACCAGACGAGTACGGCTACCGCGACATACGCCGCGACAATGCCGATGGTGTTGGCAAGCGCAGCCTTCACGAGCGCCACGGGATCGTGGAGAGCGGAGAATTCCACCACAAAACGCACGTGCGGCCAGACCAGCAGCAGGACGCCAATCGACACGAGGCAAATGATCAAACCGGACACGATGGCGGTGATGGCCCGCCACTTCGCTCGTCTTGCCGCCACGTCCCGTTGCAGCAGACGGTCTGCGATCTGGCTCAGGACCTCGCGACAAAGAGCGTAGGCCGGTTGCACCGCAAGGGAGTTCAGCGCCCAGAAGCTCCGCTCAGCCAGCCGGAAGAGCCTGCGAAATCCCAGCAGAGCCGTCGCGGCCAGAGCGATCAGCAGCAACAGGGGCACGAGGCCGTAGCTCAGCTCGACGAGCGTCAGTGTCGTGGCGTTGATCCAGATCGAAGCCACGATCGGCATTGCGCCCAGCAGCAGCGCGGGCAAGCCAAGCAACACAAACCAGGCGACGATCAGCTTCGGAAGGCTGATCTCGGCGAGCATGCCTCCGGCGATCGCCCAGAGCGATCTGGCCTGGGAACTCGATGCATCGCTTTCAAAATCGCCATTGCGAGGATCGATCAGCGGCCTCATGCGTGATGTCCTCAACGCACGGTTAGGTTCTGAAGTCCGGTCCTAACGTGCTGTCGACGAATCTGCCACAGGGGCTGCTTCGGGACAACGCCACGCGTATGCCGCAAGTCGTCTCGGGCGATCCTGGTCTAGCCGCGCAGCACGCCGCCGGTGCGCTTGCTTACCTCGGCGACGATCTTCGCGCCGAGCGCGTCGATCTCGGCGTCGGTCATGGTCTTCTCGCGCGGCTGGATGGTTACCGCGATGGCGAGCGACTTCTTGCCGGGATCGATGCCCTTGCCTTCGTAGACGTCAAACACCGTGACGCCGGTGATGAGGGTACGGTCGGCGATTTGTGCGGCGCGCACCAGATCGGCGGCCTTCACGGCACGGTCGACGACAAAAGCAAAATCGCGCGATACCGGCTGGAACGGCGAGAGCTCGAGCACCGGTTTGGCGCGTGTAGGCTTGGCCTTCGGCTCCGGGATCTTTTCGAGGATCGCCTCGAACGCCATCAGCGGCCCCTCGGCGTCGAGCGCTTCGAGCGCGCGCGGATGCAGCTCACCGAAGTGGCCGATCACATTCTGCGGTCCGATCTGGATCGTCCCCGAGCGGCCGGGATGAAACCACGCCGGGGCGCCCGGCACGACCTGAAGCGCCGCGAGCGGCGCACCGGCGGCCGCAAGCAGCGCGAGTACGTCGCCCTTGACGTCGAAGGCGTCGGCCTCGCCGCTGCCCTGCCAGTGGCGTCCGATACCCGACGCTTTGGCGAGCGCGCGGCGCACGCCGGAAGCCGCGATGAATTGATCCTCCGGCCGGTCGCCGCGGAAAATCTGGCCGACTTCAAACAGTGCGACGTCGGGGAAGCCGCGGTCGGCGTTCTTCTGCGCGCCGGCGATCAGGCCGGGGAGGAGGCTCGGCCGCATATCGGAAAGATCGGCGGCGATCGGGTTGGCGAGCGCGAGGTCGCCCTTGCCGCCGCCGAACAGCTCCGCCTGCGGCTTGGAGACGAACGACCACGTCACGGCTTCGACCATGCCGCGCGCCGCGAGCGCGCGCTTGGCCTTGCGGGTGCGCACCTGCAAGGGAGTGAGGATCGGCTTGCGCGGATTGGCGCCGCGATCGAACGGCGTCGACGGCACGCGGTCGACGCCGACGATGCGCATCACTTCCTCGACGATGTCGGCCTTGCCGTGAATGTCCGGCCGCCACGACGGCGCGGCGATCTTCACGTTCTTGTCCTGCCCGGCGACCATGAAGCCGAGCCGGTTGAGCACGCTGCGCACTTCCGGAAACGGCACATCGAGGCCGCCGAGACGCTTGAGCTCCGAAAGCGGGAAATTGATCACCAGCTCCGGCACCTGCGGATCGCCGGCGACCGTAATCTCGGAGGCGGTGCCGCCGCAGAGGTCGAGCACCATCTGGGTCGCGAGCTCCAGCCCCGGCACCAGGAAGGCCGGATCAACGCCGCGCTCGAAGCGATAGCGCGCGTCCGAATTGATCCCGAGCTTGCGGCCGGTCTGCGCGATGTTGAGCGGCTCCCACAGCGCCGACTCGATCAGTACGTCAGTCGTGCCTTCATCGCAGCCCGACGCTTCGCCGCCCATGATGCCGGCGAGCGATTCCGGGCCGGCGTCGTCGGCGATCACGCACATGCTGTCGTCGAGCGTGTAGGTCTTGCCGTCGAGCGCCAGCAATTGCTCGCCCGGCTTGGCGCGCCGCACCACGAGATTGCCCATCACCTTCGCGGCGTCGAACACGTGCAGCGGCCGGCCGCGGTCGTAGGTGATGAAGTTCGTGATGTCGACCAGCGCATTGATCGGGCGCAGGCCGATCGCCGTGAGACGCTTCTGCAGCCAGGCGGGCGACGGCCCGTTGTTCACGCCGCGCACCAGCCGCAGCGCGAAGCCGCGGCAGAGTGACGGCGTCGTGCCGAAATCGAGTTTCACCGTTCGCGGGCAGGCGCCTGCCCCCTTCACCGGCTTCACGACTTTGTCGATGAACTTGCCCATATCGGCGGCGGCAAGGTCGCGCGCGACGCCGTGCACACCGGTGCAGTCCGGCCGGTTGGGCGTGAGCTTGATCTCGATCACGGGATCGTCGAGCCCCGCCCACTTTGCGTAGACTTCGCCGAGCGGTGCGTCGGCGGGCAATTCGATGATGCCCTCGTGGTCCTCGGAGAGCTGCATTTCGAATTCGGACACCAGCATGCCGCGACTTTCGACGCCGCGGATCTTGCCGACGCCGAGCGTGATGTCCTTGCCCGGAATGTAGGCGCCGACCGGCACGAACACGCCCATCATGCCACTCTTGGCGTTGGGCGCGCCGCACACGACCTGCACCGGATCGCCCTTGCCCGTGTCCACCATGCACACCCGCAGCCGGTCGGCGTTGGGATGCGGCTTCGCCTCGATGACACGTGCGATGGTGAAGGGCGCGAGCAGCGTGCCTTTGTCGGCGAGGCTTTCGACCTCGAGCCCGATCATGGTGAGCTTGTCGGCGATCGCCGCCACCGAGGCGTCGGTGTCGAGATGCTCTTTGAGCCAGGACAGCGTGAATTTCATCAGCCTGCCCTCTGTGATTGTGGCACGCGCGACGGGGCAAGCTCGGTCTGCTCCCTCCCCCGCTTGCGGGGGAGGGGTGGGGGAGGGGGCATGCGTAACGGCAGCCGCAATCGTCTCCAACACCCCCAGCCGATTGGTCATCACGTCGTGATTGTTGAACCGAAGGACGCGATAGCCTTTTGACGAGAGAAAAGCGTCGCGTCGTGCGTCGCGCTTGATGTGCTCAGGTTCAAAATGCTGTCCGCCGTCAATCTCAATGACAAGGTTGGCTGCATGACAGACGAAATCGACAACATATGGTCCGATCGGCGCCTGGCGCCGGAAACTTGCGCTGGCAAGTCGATGTGCGCGCACGCCGCTCCAGATGATCCGCTCGGCATCGGTCGAGTCGCGGCGCAGCAATCGCGCGCGCGTGCGTTGCTTCGTCGACACCTGCCAGGTCGGAGGCTTGGGAGCGTCAGACATCAGCGTCCTCGCTTGCCTGCCCCCTCCCTAACCCTCCCCCGCGAGCGGGGGAGGGGACAGACCGCGCTCGTCGCGCGGCCGCTTTCCAACCGCATAGTTCGGTAGCAGTACGCATCAGCTCAGGCCTCCCGCCAGGGTCGGCAGGTCGAGCGGACGGAAGCCGTAATGCGAGAGCCAGCGCACGTCGGCCTCGAAGAACGCGCGCAGGTCGGGCATTCCATATTTCAGCATGGCGATGCGGTCGATTCCCATGCCCCAGGCGAAGCCCTGGTACTCCTCGGGATCGAGGCCGCAGTTGCGCATGACGTTCGGATGCACCATTCCGCAGCCGAGAATTTCCAGCCAGTCGTTGCCCTCGCCGAAGCGCACCTCGCCTTTCTCGCGCCGGCATTGGATGTCGACCTCGAGCGACGGCTCCGTGAACGGGAAGAACGACGGCCGGAAGCGCATCTTCACCTGATCGACTTCGAAGAACGCCTTCAGGAATTCTTCGAGAATCCATTTCAGGTGGCCGAGATGCGAGCCCTTGTCGATCACGAGCCCTTCGACCTGATGGAACATCGGCGTGTGGGTCTGGTCGCTGTCGACGCGATAGGTGCGGCCGGGGATGATCACGCGGATCGGCGGCTTCTGCGCAAGCATCGTCCTGATCTGCACCGGCGAGGTGTGCGTGCGCAGCAGCAGCCGCGATCCGTCCGGCTTCGGGTTGAAGAAGAACGTGTCGTGCATCTCGCGGGCCGGATGGCCCTCGGGGATGTTGAGCTTGGTGAAGTTGAGATCGTCGGTCTCGATGTCGGGACCTTCCGCAACCGCGAAGCCCATGTCGGCGAAGATCGCGGTCAATTCGTCGGTCACCTGGCTGATCGGGTGGATGCGGCCCTGTTCGGTGGGCGGCTCGCGCACCGGCAGCGTGACGTCGACGGTCTCGGTGTTGAGGCGGGCGTCGAGTGCGGCGTTCTTGAGCGCGTCGCGGCGCGCGGTCAGCGCATCCGTCACCTTGTCCTTGAGGCCATTGATCAGCGGACCCTGCACGCGGCGCTCGTCCGGCGTCATCGCGCCGAGCGTCTTCAGCAGCGCTGTGATCGTTCCGTTGCGGCCCAACGCGGCGACGCGCACGGCTTCCAGCGCCGCTTCATCGGCGGCCGCCGCGATGTCGGCGAGGATTTGCTGTTCAAGTTTTCCGATATCGGACATGGCACGGTTCCTGTAACCGTCATGGCCGGACTTGTTCCGGCCATCCACGTCTTGCTTTCTGCAAGGAAGGCGTGGATGCGCGGCCTAAAAGCCGGGCATGACGCGGAGAGGCCTGACGCTACGCCAGCAAACTCACGCCGTCGCCGGCAATGAGGCCTTCGCCTTCTCGACGATCGCCTGGAACGCCACCGGTTCGGTGATGGCGAGGTCGGACAGCACCTTGCGATCGACCGCGAGGCCGGACTTGTTCAGGCCGTCGATAAATCGGCTGTAGGTGAGACCGAACGGCCGGACGGCGGCGTTCAGGCGCTGGATCCACAAGGCGCGGAACGTGCGCTTGCGGCGCTTGCGGTCGCGAAACGCGTATTGGTTCGCCTTCTCGACCGCCTGCTTGGCGACACGGATGGTGTTCTTGCGCCGGCCGTAAAAGCCTTTGGCGGCCTTGAAGACTTTCTTGTGCTTAGCGTGCGAGGTGACGCCACGTTTGACGCGGGCCATGACAAATCTCCTTCAGAAATACGCGGTATGGCGGTTCAGCCGTTCGGCAGAAAATACTTTTTGATGTTGTCGCCGTCGGTCTTGAACAGCGTGTTGGTGCCGCGCAGCTGGCGGATCTGCTTCTTGGTCCGCTTGATCATGCCGTGGCGTTTGCCGGACTGGGCGTAAAGCACTTTACCGGTGCCGGTGATCTTGAAGCGCTTTTTAGCGCCCGACTTGGTCTTGATCTTGGGCATTTGGCTCTCCTTTCCGGACGCAATGGCAGGCCTCTCGGCCTTGCCGCGCCGGTTGATTGCTCGAAATGAGCGTGCTGATTGAGCACTTCGCCACCGCCACGGCAGCCCTTGATAGCCGGGCGATGGGAGGGCGGCGTTATGGCAGATGCGCCAGGAGACCGCAACCGTCCGGAAGCCCCTGCGGGCGGTTCCCCCGCGGGCTAGGATCTTGTTTGGGCGTGATCTTTTCCGAAATTCCGGTCCCACCCGGACAAGATCCGGGGCCGGCCTTTTTGGGGTCGTGCCTCTAGAACTTGAAATTGCAGGTCTTTGCCGTCTCCGGGGAGAGGCCTTCGAACCGCTTCAACCAGCCCTGGATCGTGTCCTTGCCGTGCGTGGCAGTGAGCCGGTCGATGGTCTTCTGGGCCGTCGCCTCGTTGCCCTTGAGACCTGTCATGAAGGCCCTCAGGAACTGCAGCAGGGGCTCCAGCTCGTCCTCGTCAAATTCTTCCTCGAAGATCGGCCCGACGCAGGGGCACGGCGTCCCGGGCGGCATGTATTTCTTGCAAAGCGGTTCGCCGTAGTCGTCCGCCGCCGCAGCAAGGGATGTTGCGAGTATCAGCGCGAGGATCGCCCCGATGATGGTGCGCATGTCGAACTCCCATTCCGGCCGGCCGAATCGGCTCTCAAAATATCGCCAGCGGCGCGATCGGATAGATCGCGCCGCTGAAAAAATCCGCCGCCAGCAATCTGACGGTCTCCGATGGAAATAGTTGGATTTACCGCGGCGCCAGCACCATCACGACCTGACGGCCTTCGAAGCGCGGCTCCTGCTCGACCTTGGCGAATTTCGACGTGTCTTCCTTGACGCGGTTGAGCAGCGCGGTGCCGAGTTCCTGGTGCGCCATCTCGCGGCCGCGGAAGCGCAGGGTGATCTTCACCTTGTCGCCTTCCTCGAAGAAGCGCTGCATCGAGCGCATCTTCACGTCGTAGTCATGGTCGTCGATCATCGGCCGGAGCTTGATCTCCTTGACCTCGACCACTTTCTGCTTTTTGCGGGCTTCGGCCGCCTTCTTCTGCGCCTGGTACTTGTACTTGCCGTAATCCAGGATCTTGCAGACGGGCGGGACCGAGTTCGGCGCGATCTCTACCAGATCGAGTCCAGCTTCCTGGGCTCTGGCCAAGGCAATCTGGATGTCAGTCGGTCCATGGTTATGGCCGGTCTGATCGATCAATTGGACTTCGCGGACTCGGATCTCCTCGTTGACACGCGGACCGTCCTTTTGGACGGGCGGCGGAGCTCTCATCGGACGACGAATGGCCTGGCTCTCCTATGCTGTTTCGTGGACCCACCGGAGCGGGCCCGAGAGGATCGGGACAAACCGCACCCAAGTCAACGGGATTACGGCCTGAATCGCCGTTTGGATAACGAATGTTGCTGTCATGCACGGACCTGCCGGGACAACGGCGGGCGTTCAAATGGGTTGCAATTTCAAGCGATTCAAGGCCGGGACCGCGCCGCGATCTCCTCGTAGAGCCGCAGCGTCGGCTCGGCCGAGGCCGAGGTATTGAAATTCGCCAGCGCCCAGGCGCGTCCCCTCGCCCCCATCGCGGCGCGGGCGCGCGGGCGGGAGCGAGAACAGCCGCACCACGGCCGCGGCCAGCGCGACCGAATCGCCGGCGGAGAACCGCAGGCCGGTCATGCGGTCCTCGGCGACCGCGGGCGGCGCCAGCACCGCATCCGGCCCGGCGCCAAGGTCGGACACCACGACCGGCTTCGCCATCGCCTCGGCCTCGAGGATCGCCCGTTGCAGGCCTTCCGGCTGGATCGCGGCATTGACCACGACAGTCGCGGCCGCGAGCGCGGCCGGCAGGTCGTCGGTCGCTCCGGCCATGCGGATGACCTCGGTCGTGCCGCTGGCGAGCACCAGATCCCAGAGTTCGCCGGAGTAGCGCGACTTGCCCTGGTCCTCGCCGACGAACACGCACATGAAATCCTTGAGGCCCATCTCCTTGAGCCGGCGCACCGCGTCGACCACGACGTGATGACCCTTGCGGCGGATCATGCGACCGACAACCAGGATGACCTTGCAGTCCGGTTGAACGCCCCAGGCGCTTCGCGCGGCGTCGACGCGCGCCGATGATATGTGCGTTGGATCGAATCGCTCGAAGTCGATGCTGGCCGGAATGACGACGATCCGCTCCCACGGCGTCTTGTGGCGCTCGACCACCAGTTCGGCGATCTGATCGCTGATCGCGACCACGCAGTCGCCGCGCGCCATCACGCCGTTGTAGAGATGCTTGAGCACGTTCTGCTCGCGGAACCCCTTGTACCAGCTGGTCAGGAACGGGACGCCGGTCCGCCGCGCGGCATAGTAGGCGCTCCAGCCCGGTGCGCGCGCGTGCGCATGGACCACGTCGCATCGCTGCTCGCGAACGATGCGCGCCATCGCCAGTGCGTTGCGCATGATCGCGACCGGATTGGCGCGGTCGACGTTCATCTTGACGAACGTCGCGCCGGCCGCGGTGACGTCGCCGACCAAACGGCCTCCGCTCGACACGACGATCGGTCGATGTCCGGCGGACGCGAGAATGCGCGCAAGCTGAACGGCGCCCGTATCGGCGGCGCCGGCATGCAAGCTTGGTGTCACGATCAGCGCCGTGAGCGGCCTGATCGCTGCGGCAACCGGGGCGTGAGATTGAGCGCGGTCGATCTGCGCAAGCGGAGCGGACTGATCCGCTCGATGCATGAGGCCCACTGCGCGTGGCTGCGAACTCACCTACTGCACCCCGACAGTTCTGCAGCGAACGCTCCGGTTCGCTTGCAAGGTTTCCCCACCCGTTGCACTAGAGGTCGCGCGCCAGGAGCGACGTATAGACCGACCTCATGGCGTCGGCAACGCTCTCCGGAGAAAACATGTACTCCGCGAATTGTCGCGCCCGGGCGGACATTTGACGATACGCGCTGGCGTTCAACGACAATGCGGTGCCCAGCATGTGCGCGAAGTCGGCGGGATCTGCTGGTGTCGCCGTCCAGCCGGTGCGCACGTCCTCGGGCATGCGCGGCGGCACCACGATATGTTCTGCAAGCATGCCGATGTCGCTCGTCACCACCGGCCGGCCCATCGCCTGCGCCTGCGCGACCACGCGTCCGAGCGTCGGCGACTCGATGGCGGGGACGGCGACGAAATCGGCGGCCGCGAATGCCGCCGGCATGTCGTCGCAATGCCCCGCCATCCGGACCAGGTCGTCCACGTCCATCGCCCGTGCACGCTTGAGGACGTCGCGTCCGTATTTGGCATGCGTCGCGCTTTCGCCGACAACGACGAAAACAAATCCGCGGGTGCCGCTGTCGACGAGCGCGCGCGCGATCTCGGGGACGAGGGCTTGCCCGTTCCATGGCGCCACGCGCCCAGGGACCAGCACGACGCGATCATCCGGCGCCACGCGCCAGTGCTCGCGCTGGGCGTGCTCGCGTTCGAGTGACACGGCGGCGGGATCATAGGCTGCGGTATCGATCACGCGCGGCACGATCGTGATCTGTTCGGCGCGCAGTCCATAGCGTTCCAAGATCGGCCCCGCGGCATAGTTCGACGACGCGATGACGCGATCTCCTTGGGCGAGTGCGCGGGCATAACGGCCGCGCATGCCGGTGTACGAGGGAACATCGGGTAATGTGGTGACAAGCCAGACCGCGATCTGCGACGCCGCAATGCGGGCACTCCACGCGGCGCCGGCGTCATAGGCGTGGATGATGTCCACGCGCTCCTGTCCGATGAGGTGCTCGAGCTCTCGCGCATTGCGCCGCAGTCGGAATGGATTGATGCTCGCATTGGTCATCGGAATCCAGTCGCCGCCGGCGGTGGTCAGCTCGTTCGCCAGCGGCCCGTTCTCCGCGGCGATCAGCGCACGGGCGCCGGCGCGCAGCAGCACATGCGCGATATTGAGCGCGCTGCGCGCGGCCGGTTCCTCGTCCAGCCTGGGCACGATCTGGAGGATCGTCGCACCGGCAAGGGTGCGCCGCGGGGCCGCCCGCTCGTCAAATCCGTGGCTCACGCGCAATCGATCCATCACAGTCATGGTTCGGGGCGCCCAGGACTCGGCACTTACAACGCTTGCTTTCGGCGGCTGTCTGCGGCGAAACAACCGTTCAGCGGAACACTCGGGTGCGATCGGCTACCAATGAGGCCCCAATGGACGATACTTGCCTGAAAACGTTGAACGTGGGAACCGGCTCGTCGGCGCGGCCGATTGCCGTCCGTGCGCGATCGGGCGTTACGCCTGGATTGTTCTGGCTTGGCGGCTTCAAATCGGACATGCGCGGCACCAAGGCGGAGGCGTTGGACGCCTGGGCCGGCCGCAACGGCCGCGCCATGGTCCGCTTCGACTATTCCGGCCACGGCGAATCAGGCGGGACGTTCACCGAGGGCACCATCGGCCGCTGGCTGGAGGAAAGCGTCGCGGTATTTCGCGCGTGCTGCGTCGGTCCACAGGTCGCGATCGGCTCGTCCATGGGCGGCTGGCTCGCTTTGCTGCTGGCGCGTGAGCTCGCGCAGCAGGGCCATGCCGGAGCCCCGACGCTCAAAGGCCTCGTCCTGATCGCACCGGCCGTCGACTTCACGGAAGAGCTGATGTGGAAGCGCATGCCGCCGGCGATCCAGCAGCAGATCACCGAGACCGGCGTCTGGACGCGGCCGTCCGCCTATGACGAGGGCGGCTACCCGATCACGCGCGCGCTGATCGAGGAGGGGCGCAATCACCTGCTCCTCGGCGGGATGATCGAGACCGGCTGCCCCGTGCGCATCCTGCAGGGGGTGCGGGACGAAGACGTGCCGTGGCAGCACGCCGTCGAATTGACCTCGCGCTTTGCGCGCGACGACATCGTGCTCACCCTGGTCAAGGACGGCGACCACCGGCTGTCCCGCCCGGAAGACATCGAACGGTTGATGGTGGCGGTGGCTGAGTTCTAGGCGGCGTTGGTGTAGGCTCGCGGTTTCAGGCGACGCGCCGTCGCGCAAGAACGGCCGTAAACTGGGAGGAACACATGCCGTTCACGCGATTGCTCGCGGCAAGCGCGCTTGCGCTGTCGCTGGTGCTGCCGACGGAGGCCGGCGCGCAGGCCGCCGACTATCCGAACCGCAAGATCACCTTCATGGTCGGCTTCGCGCCCGGCGGCGGCATCGACACCTTCGCGCGCGTCCTGGCGCAGGGCCTGACCGAGCAATTCAACTATCCGATCGTGATCGAGAACCGTCCGGGCGCGGCGTCGAACATCGCCGCCCGCGCGGTCGCCAATGCGGCGCCCGACGGCTACACCTTCCTGGTCACCGGTAACAGCCTCGCGATCAACCAGACCTACTACAAGAATCCCGGCTATTCGATCAGCGAACTCGCGCCGATCGCGTTCTCGGCGCGCGACAGCATGGCGATCGCAGTCGCTACCGGCAATCCGGCCCGGTCATTGAACGAATTCATGGCAGAGGCGAAACGCAAAGCCATCAGCTTCGGTTTCGGCGGATCGTCGGCGCGCATCGCCAGCGAATACGTCTTCAAGGTGCTGGGCAAGCTGCCAGCAACGGCGGTGCCGTACCAGAGCGGCGCGCCGGCGCTGAACGCGCTGCTGGGCGGCCATGTCGACGTCATCACCGGACCGATCGTGGAGATCTTCCCGCAGGTGCAGCAGGGGAAGCTGCGTGCGCTCGCGGTGACCGGCCCGAAGCGCGCGCGGGTGCTGCCGGAGGTCCCGACCTTGCGCGAGGCGGGGCTTGCCGGGATCGAGGTCTACGGCTGGAACGGCATTCTTGCGCCGGCGAAAATCCCGCCGGAGATCGCACTCAAGGTCAACACCGCGGTCAATGCGGTGGTGGCGACGCAGGCCGTCGAGCAGCGGCTGCGCACGCTCGGCTACGAGCCCTATTCGCTGCCGCTCGCCGAGGCGCCGGCCTTCCTGAAGGATTCGATCGACGCCTGGGCACGCATGATCCACGAGGCCGGCATCACCGGGGAGTAGCGAGCGGATCGCGCGCTTCGTAGCCGCCCTCGAACAGCGCGCGCAGTCCTTCGCGGTAGGTCGGGTAGCGCAGCGTCACGCCGAGCTCGTTCTTGAGCTTGCCGTTCTTCACGCGCACGCAGCCGTTATAGAAGCTGAGCGCCATCGGCGTGAGGATGTTCGCGCGCTTCCTCCATCGACAGCTCCTTCGGCGGATCGATGCCGAGGAGCTTTGCCGCCATCAGCACCTGGTCGGAATAGGCCGCGGGCTCGTCGTCAGTGACGTTGAACACGCCGTCGGCTTTGCGCGCAAAGGCCGCATCGATCGCCTGCGCGATATCGTAAACGTGGATGCGATTGAACACATGCCCCGGCTTGGCGACGCGGTGCGCGCGGCCGGCGAGGAGCCGCGTGAACACGTTCTGTCCCGGACCATAGATGCCGGCAAGCCGCAGCACCGCGACCGGCACGCCGCGTTTCTTTCCCAGCGCCTGCCACGCCTGCTCGGCGCGCAACCTCGCGCCGCCGCGGGCGTGTGCCGGAATCGTCGTCGCGGTTTCATCGACCCAGGCGCCGTCATGGTCGCCATAGACGCCGAGCGACGAGAGATAGACGATCGATTCGAGTTTCGGCGCCGATGCGATCGCGTTTTCCAGCGCATTGAAAATCGGATCGCCCGTTTCACTGGGGGTGGCTGAAAGCAGAAGATGCGTCGCCGCCGTGACGGCGCTGCGCACCTTGTCCGACGGCGCCGCAGCATCGAATGCCAGCATCTCGACCGGGCCGGCAGGCTTTGGCGTCCGCGAGGTACCGATGATGCGCTCGTAGCGTGCGCCGAATTCGGCGGCGTAAAAACGCGCGCAATAACCGAGGCCGAGGCAAAGGAGCGTCGGCATTCAGGCCGTCGTGCTCTCGCGTGCGCTCGCCCACTCCTCGCGCACGTCGGGATCGGCTTCGCGATCTTGCCCACCGACGCGGGCAGACAGACGCGCGGGGTCGAGCCGGGAGAGCGCCCACACCGCGGCGCCGCGCACCAGCGGTGACGCATCGTCCAGCAGCCGTTCGGCGTCAGCCGCGAGCGACGCATCGCCGGAGTTGCCGATTGCAATCAGCACATTGCGGATGAAACGGTCGCGACCGGTGCGCTTCACCGGCGATTTCGTGAACAGCGCCCGGAAGCTTGCGTCGTCGAGCCGCGCCAGCTCCGCCAACCGCGGCGCGCGCAGCGCCTGGCGTGCCGCGAGCTTCGTCTCGCGTCCGGCCTGCGCATATTTGTTCCAGGGGCACACGGCGAGACAGTCGTCGCAGCCATAGATGCGGTTGCCGATCAGCGGACGGAGTTCACGCGGGATCGGCCCTTTGTGCTCGATGGTCAGGTAGGAGATGCAGCGCCGCGCATCGAGCCGATAGGGCGCAGGAAATGCCGCGGTCGGGCAGACGTCGAGGCAGGCGCGGCAGCTTCCGCAGTGGTCCGCCTCGCGCGTGTCGGGCGGCAGGTCGAGCGTGGTGAAGATCGCGCCCAGGAACAGCCACGAGCCGAATTGGCGCGACACCAGATTGGTGTGCTTGCCCTGCCAGCCGAGGCCGGCCTCAACGGCCAGCGGCTTCTCCATCACGGCGGCGGTGTCGACGAACACCTTCATGTCGCCGCCGGCTTGCGCCGTGAGCCAGCGCGCGACCGCCTTGAGCCGCGGCTTGATGATGTCGTGATAGTCGACGCCCTGCGCATAGACCGAAATCGCGCCGTGGCTGCGTTGCTTCAGGATCGCGAGCGGATCGGCGTCGGGCCCGTAATTCATGCCGAGCATGATGACGGAGCGGACCTCGGGCCACAGCGCGCGCGGGTCGCCGCGCCGCGTGGCTGTCGTCTCCATCCAGTCCATGTCGCCGTGGCCGCCCTCAGCCAGGAACCGTTGCAGCCGTTCCAGCGCGAGCGGGATGGAGTCGGGACGCGTCACGCCGATGACGTCGAAGCCCTGCGCATGCGCGGCGTTGGCGAGCGCCGTCTTCAGCGCGGCGGGTTCTTTCAGAAGTCGAGATCCGCGTAGGTCTTTGACGGCGGGATGCCGGCCATGGTTTCGGTCAGCAGCGGACGGAACGACGGCCGCGACTTCAGCCGTGCGTACCAGTTCTTCGCTGTTTCGTCTTCGGTCCAAGGCACATCGCCCAGATAGTCGGCCGCCGATAGATGCGCGGCGGCGGCCAGGTCGGCATAGGTCAACTGGTCGCCGGCCAGCCAATCGCGCGCGCGCACCAGCCATCCAATATAAGCGAGATGATAGCGAATGTTATGGCGGGCCGCCCGGATCACTTCGGTGTCCGGCGAGCCGCCCCCGGCGCCGGCCGGCAGGTGCCGCTTGTAGAACCGCTCGACGGTCAGGGGTCCGCTGACCTCGGCGAAGAACTTGTCGTTGAACCAGCTCATCAGCCGGCGGACTTCCACGCGCGGGCCGGTCTCCTGCGGCATCAGCCGGCGGTCGCCGACCGTCGCGCCGAGGGTCTCGTCGAGGAACTCCGCGATGATCGGCGCGCCCGGCACCGGCGGCTGGCCCTCGTCGACCAGCACCGGCGTGGTACCGGCCGGGTTGATCACCAGGAAGTCGCGGCGCCGCTCCCAGGTCCGCTCCTCGATCAGGCGTACCTCGATGCCATATTCGTTCAGCACGAGCCGCACGAAGCGCGAATGCGGGCAGAACGGGTGGTGAAACAGCGTGGACATGTCAGGGTGTTAGCGAATTCGGGGAGCCGGTGCCATCGGCATAACACGCTGAAGCTGTGCAAATTTCCGCGGCGATTTTCGGGCTTTTTCGTTGCCAGAGCGTTGATGTTGGGGGAAAAGCGCTTCGGGACGGTTTCATACCAATGCGCGAACGGGCAAAGCGGTGACGCGCTTACCGGCCTCGCTTGGCGTTTGCGGAGTTTCCAATGTCGCTCGATGCCTTCAAGGCCTTCGTCCTGGGTGTGGTCGAGGGCCTGACCGAGTTCCTGCCGGTGTCGTCGACCGGTCACCTGCTGCTGCTGGAGCGGTTCTTCGGGTTCGACGACGACCAGTTCGGCAAGACCTTCGTGGTGCTGATCCAGCTCGGGGCGATCCTTGCGATTCTCTCGATCTACTTTATGCGGCTCTGGAAGATCGCACTCGGCTTCTTCACCGATCCTGTCGCGCGCCGCTTCGTCATCGGCGTGCTGATTGCGTTCCTGCCGGCGGCGATCATCGGCGCGCTCGCGCATGGCTTCATCAAGGGGGTGTTGTTCAATGCCTGGGTGGTCTGTTTCACGCTGATCGTCGGCGGCGCGATTCTGTTGTGGGTCGATTCGCTCGATCTCAAGCCGCGCCATCACGACGCCACGCAATTCCCGCTTGGGACGTATTTCATCATCGGGCTTGCGCAATGCCTGGCGATGATTCCGGGCGTGTCACGGTCGGGCACGACGATCGTCTCAGGAATGCTGCTCGGCGCCGATAAACGCTCCGCGGCCGAGTTCTCGTTCTTCCTCGCCATCCCGACCATGACCGGCGCCTTCGCCTACGATCTGTACAAGAACCATTCGCTGATGACGGCGGACAACATCATGCTGGTCGTGATCGGCTTCGTGACGTCCTTCGTGGTTGCGTTCTTTGTGGTGAAGATGCTGCTCGACTATGTGACACGCCACGGCTTCGCGCTGTTTGCGTGGTGGCGCGTCCTGGTCGGCTCGATGGGGCTGATCGGGCTGGCGGCGGGCTATTGAGCACGGGTCGAATTCTCGTAGCCCGGATGGAGCGCAGCGAAATCCGGGATCGACCTGTCAGGTCGAACGACCGGTCCCGCATTGCGCCATAGCGCGTCGAAGACGCGCGTAAACGCGCTTGTGGCTCCATGCGGGCTACTGAGCGATCACGTCCGGGCTGACCGAACGCACATCCCGCACGCCGGTGAGCGCCATGCTCACTTCGAGCTCGGCGCGGATGAGGTCGAGCGCGCGGCGCACGCCGGCTTCGCCGTCAGCGGCAAGACCGTAGAGAAACGCGCGGCCGATCATGCAGCCGCGCGCGCCGCGCGCCAGCGCCTTCAGCACGTCCTGGCCGGAGCGCACGCCGCCGTCGAACAGCACGTCGAGGCGGTCGCCGACGGCGCCGGCGATCTCCGGGAGTGACGCGATCGAGGAGCGCGCACCGTCGAGCTGCCGGCCGCCATGGTTCGAAACCACGATGCCGTCGACGCCGGCGGCGGCCGCGAGCTTTGCGTCCTCCACGTCGAGGATGCCTTTCAGCACAAGTTTGCCGGGCCAGACGCCACGCACCCAGTCGATGTCGCGCCAGTTGACCGTGCGGTCGTAGTTATTGTTGGCCCAGCCGCCCGACAGCACGGCGCCCTGCGCCTTGCCCTGGCTCTTGAGGTAGAGGTCGACATTGCCGAACGACCTTCGCCGCGAGCGCAGCACGTTCATGATCCAGCGCGGACGGATCGCCATGTCGAAGGCGTTGTGCAAGGTCAGCCGCGGCGGCACGGTGAGCCCGTTCTTGATGTCCATGTGGCGCTGGCCGCGCATCGGCAGATCGACGGTGACGAACAGCGCGGAGCAGTTGGCCGCCTTCGCCCGCTCGATCATCTCTTTGCAGAAGCCGCGGTCGCGGAACATGTAGAGCTGGTACCAGAACGGCTGCGTCGTTGCCTCGCGCACATCCTCGATGGTGCAGATCGACATCGTAGACAGACAGAGCCGCGTGCCGGCGGCTTGCGCGGCGCGCGCGCCCTGCATCTCGCCGTCGCGTGCAAACAGACCGGCCATGCCGGTCGGAGCGATGGCGACCGGCAGCGACACGGTCTCGCCGAGCAGGGTCGTGGCGGTGGAAATCTTCGAGACGTCGACCAGAACGCGCTGGCGCAGCCGGATGGCGTCGAGATCGGCGCGGTTCGCGCGCAGCGTCAGCTCGTCGTAGGAGCCGCGCTCGGCGTAGTCGAACAATGCGCGCGGCAGGCGCCGCCGCGCGATCTGGCGCAGATCCTCGACATTGGTGACGACGGTCACGCGACAATTCTCACGTGACGCCGTTCTTGACCTTGAACTGCCCGGTCTTGCGGAACCGCCAGAGATACGTCGGCGCGATCGCTTCCATCGCCACCGGCGCGATGCCGAGCGCTTCCAGCGTGCGGCCCTCGCGCTTGGCGGCGTCGCTCACGACATTGTCGGTCTTGAGCAGCTCGACCTGATCGGGCGTGAGCGGCGGCTTCGGCAGGAATTGCAGGAACCAGGCCTTCAATTCCGCCAGCGCGAACGGCACCGGCACCAGCAAGCGCTTACGCTCGGTCACGGCGAGCACGTATTCCAGCAGCTCCTTGAACGTCTTCACCTCGGGCCCACCGAGCTCATAGACGCTGCCGGGCTTGGTGCGACCCTCGACCGCCTCGACCACGGCGGCCGCGATATCGCCGACATAGACCGGCTGGAAGCGCGTATGGCCGCCGCCGACCAGCGGCAGCGCCGGCGCAAACCGGGCGAGCGAGGCGAAACGGTTGAGGAAATCGTCTTCCGGCCCGAACACCACCGACGGCCGCAACACCGTTGCCGAAGGTCGCGCCGCGAACACCAGTTTCTCGCCCATGCCCTTGGCGCGGGCATAGGCCGAGGTCGCGTTCTCGTCGGCGCCGATGGCGGACATGTGCACCATCCGCGCGCCATAGGCCGACGCCGCCAGCGCGACCGACTCGGCGCCGAACGCCTGGACGGCGTCGAACCGCTGGCGGCCGCGCTCGAACAGGATGCCGACCAGGTTGATCAGGACGTCGGCGCCGCGCGCCGCGGTCTCCACCGAGCTTGGGTAGCGCAGGTTCGCCTGCACCGCGTGGATCTGGCCGACCCGGCCGAGCGGCTGCAGGTGGCCGGCGAGTTCCGGCCGCCGTACCGCGACGCGGATGCGGTAGCCGCGCTTGCAGAGCGCCCGGATGACGTGCCGGCCGAGGAAGCCCGATCCGCCATAGACGGTGATCAGTTTGTCGACGTTGGCCTGGGTGATGTCGGGCTGGTTTTCCATGCGCGCTCGCTCGGTAACGCGGTATCCCGCGCCGCGAAATACAGGATCGCTGCGGGGCTGTACAGGGCCGAACCGCTACCCTGGCGGCCATTTGACAAGCAGAAAGGCCGTCCTTACCTATCGCGTCCAGTGCCCAGGTGGCGGAATTGGTAGACGCACTAGTTTCAGGTACTAGCGGTGAGAGCCGTGGAGGTTCGAGTCCTCTCCTGGGCACCAAACTCTGCGTTCCATCGTTGCTTCGCCAGCCACGATCATTGCACGCCATCAGATCAGCGACTTGCGCGGTGGAGTCTCATCGTACCGCGTGTCGCGGGCTATCACCCGTTCGGGTTACAGCTGTTGGACATGGCACTCATGCCTGGCCTTTGCTGGATTTCGAAAGACAAATATCGAATGGGCTGCTTAGCTCGTGGCGACTTTAATCGCGCGCGGCCACGCGTCCGTCGCTCGCTTTTTGGCTCTTGCGGCTAGTGGCGATTTTTTCAAATGCGACCAGCTCGGTCAGTCGTCGGCAATGAGCATATTGTTCGGTGCGCATACTTCAAACCTAGACGCCCCCTTGCATCCCTTTCATTTTTGTCGTCACTGCCGCCAATGCTCCTGATCGTTATCGTGTTGCGCCTGACGTAGGTGGCCAACGTGTACCCTCGGGACTAAGCGGCTCTTGACCGCAGAATGCGTCGGCCTGCTAAATGCGAAATCATCACGCTTCCTGCTGATAAGGCCTTTGCGAACCGCTCAATGAAGATTGCTGACGCGTTCTGTCTGCCGGTTCGTCCAGCGAGTCGAGCGCGGTGCGCAGGTCCGGTCCGCTGCGCTTTATTGACCGAGTACGCGTCGAATGTCCTGGCGTAATGGCACGGATGCGCATCCAAGTCCACGCTGCACGTCGGCGAAGCCCGCGCATGTCAAAAGACTATCCAATTCTCGGGCTCGGTGATCCGAGCCCGGCGGTCTAGCCGCCCTGTCACGTCTGATGCAGGATCGTTTCGGATTTCGCGCGCACTCCGGAAACGATGCGAAGCTCGAAGGTTCTCGATGACGCCGCCCGGTTCTCAGAACGCGCCGGAATTCGCCGAGCGCGCCAATGCCTGGTTCGCGACAGATTACATCACGCCAAATCCGCACAGCCGCGGTACGAATGACAGCTGTGCGCGAAAGCCACCGCTCGGCATCCTGATCTACCCGGCCGGGTATCGCCGGACGTTCGACCAGTTCCTGGTGGCGCTGCGCATCGCACCTCACGCTGGATCGCAGCCCCGAGACACACTCGTCGTGCTCCTCGGTCGGCGACTGGAAACCGCGCGCGGCGCGGCCGCTCGTCGTCGCGTTGCGCCTGTTGCCCGGGTCGACGATGCGCAGCCGGCGACAAGCCGCGATCAAAATCGACAAAGCATCATCGGCAGAATGCGGAGGTCATAGTCCAAAGCGGCGACCTTGTTCCATTGCGATGGCGGACAAATGCGCTGATTTTCGGGCGTATGAATCGGCGTTCATGGCCCTTTCCCTATTGCGCCTGACGCGATGCTATTGATCACCAGCTCGACTGCTCCGGATCGCGCATCAGTGCGACCACGATCAGCGCCATTGTTCCCGCGACGCTCATCGCGCCCATGGTCCAGAACAGCGCTTCGAGCGGTGCAATCAGCAGCATGGCGCCGAGCAGCGCCGGCGCCGCCGATTTCGCGACCTGCTGGATGACGCGGTCGACCGCGATGACGCCGCCGCGGAGTTCCGGAGGCGTGCGGCGGGTCATCAGGCTTTTCTGCAACGGCGAGATCAATCCATTGCCGAGGCCGAACAGGAATAGCCCGATTCCGATGAGCCACAGCGGCGCGCCCATTGCGGGAAGACCGACGCCGATGGCGCTCGCGAAGAACGCCAGCGCCAGAAGTTTCTCGGTCGCGACGCGGCCGTAGATGCGCCCGATGCTGATCGCCGTGATGATCGATCCCACCGCCGACACCGCGATCAAGAGGCCGATGATCGCCGGCGATGCGCCGTAGCGAAGCGCCACGATGATCGGCAGATAGGTGTAGAGGCCGTAGTCGAGGAAGAAGCGCAGGAAGCCGGTCGCGAAGGCGA
The DNA here is from genome assembly GCA_963850705.1 of uncultured Alphaproteobacteria bacterium. GTDB lineage: Bacteria > Pseudomonadota > Alphaproteobacteria > Rhizobiales > Xanthobacteraceae > VAZQ01. The sequence goes on from CAWKMR010000076.1 coordinate 39,939, forward strand.
GCGTCAACCGCGGCTCACGGATCGCGCGCGACGTGCGCGCCAGATATTCCTTGAGCGAGTCATGTCCCGGCCGGCCGGTCTCCGGCATCCACAGATACGCCGCGAGTGCGAGCAGCACGATCAGGAAGAACGGAACGAAGGCAACGCGCCAGGACAGGATCGCCAGCGCGCCGCCGATGAGCGGCAGCACGATCATCGCGACGCGGTCGAGCGCGACTTTGATTCCCTGTCCGCGGATCTCGCGGTCGTCCGGCAGGATGTCGCTGATGAGAACGATCGTGAGCGGCAGCAACGCGCTCGCACCGATGCCCTGGATCGCGCGCAGGATCAGGACCCACTCGTAGGACGGCGCGAGTGCCGCCGCGCCGCCGGCCAGTCCGAACAAAGCGAGGCCGAAGACCAGAAGCCATCGCCGTCCATGGAGGTCGGCCAGGATGCCGAACAGCGGCGCCAGCACGATGGCCGGCGCGGTGAACGCGGCCATCACCAGCCCGATCTCTGCCTCCTCGACCTTGAGGTCGCCGGCGAGCACCGGAAGCACCGGATAGAGCAGGGTCGCGCCCGAGACCGACGCGATGCTGGTCGCAAACGCAATGGCCAGGGGACCACGGTAGATATCGCGAAGCGCAATACGGTCGGAAAGTGTGGCGGTTCAGAAGTCCGCATCATTCCGCGAGTCGAATGCGGACTTCTGAACCAAAGCCACACTAGATTAAATAAGTTGCCAGTGGCCTTCGATTCGAAGTTCGTATTGGAGGCCGCCGCGAAATCGAACGAACTTCGGAATGGCCACTGGTCCGTTGACGATCGGTCAATTGGTCCATGACAGGATGCTACCCCAGTGCCATGGAGCGGCAACAGCGGCGATCCGGCAATTGCCGCATCGGCCCGCCGCTGATAGAACCGCCGCACTCTTCGGGAGCCGCAATGACCATCCGCCTGCACCGCGGCGATCTACCGAACCTCGCCCACTACAAAGTCGGCGCGGTTGCGATCGACACCGAGACCATGGGCCTCGATGTCCGGCGCGACCGGCTGTGCGTCGTGCAGCTTTCGCCCGGCGATGGCTCCGCGGATGTCGTCCAGATCGGGCCGGGTGCCGCGGGCGCGACCAACATCAAGGCGCTGCTCGCCGACACCGGCATCCTCAAGCTGTTCCATTTCGGCCGCTTCGACATTGCGACGCTCTACCAGGCCCTCGGCGTGATGGCCGGGCCGGTCTATTGCACCAAGATCGCGTCGCGCCTGGCCCGCACCTACACCGACAAGCACGGGCTCAAGGACCTCGCCCGCGAGCTGCTCGGGGTCGATCTGTCGAAGCAGCAGCAGCTCTCCGATTGGGGCGCCGGCGATCTGACCGAGGCCCAGGTGACCTATGCGGCCTCCGACGTGCTGTACCTGCATGCGCTCAAGGAGAAGCTCGACGCGATGCTCGCCCGTGAGGGGCGGGCCGACCTGGCGGCCGCCTGCTTCCGGTTCCTCCCGGAGCGGGTCCGGCTGGACCTGGCGGGCTGGGGCGCCGAGGATATTTTTTCGCACAGTTAACGCCCTTGCGGGTGCCGCGGGCGGGCCACATTTCTGGGCAACTGTGCCCAAGATCACGCTAAAATGGCTGCGGGCGCCGCCTGATTCTGAAACGAGCGACCCGGCAGGGGTAACTGTTTGACCATTGCCTCGCAGATCGAAGGTGCCTCCTCGGGCGGTTTCCTGACGCGCCCGCGCCGGGACAATCGGCGCGCGTTCCGCGCGGCGATGCGGCACAGCCGGCATGTGCGCATCATGCGTGTTGGGATTCCGGTCCTCATCGTCGCGTTCGCCGCGGCGTTCGGGGCCTATCGATGGTTCGACCCGATGCGCGCGCTTGCAAGGCTGCCGATCGCCGCCGATGGGATGGTGATTTCGGGCACCAAGATCATCATGCAGCAGCCCCGCCTTACGGGCTACACCAAGGACGAACGTCCCTACACGATGATTGCGCGGACCGCCGCCAAGGAGCTGACCAATCCGGACGCACTTGAGCTGGAGGACATCCGAACGACGATAACGATGCAGGACGGCCGCGACGTCGTCGTCACGGCACGGGACGGATTCTACGACGGCAAGACCGAAATGCTCCGGCTGAAAAACAATGTCGTGGTCAGCTCCGCCGAGTACGAGGTCATGCTGCACGAGGCTCTCATCAATGTCCGCGCCGGCACCGTCGTCTCCGAGCAGCCGGTCGTGGTCAACATGCTCCAGGGAACGATCAGCGCCAATCGAATCGAGGTCGGCGGGTCGGGTGAAGTCATCCGGTTCGAGGGTGGTGTGACGCTGATGATCGACCGCGAGGACAAGAACGCGCCCGCAAGCATCCTCCCCAAAAACATCACGGGCGCTGTTAGATGACACAACGCGCCCCCGAGCCCCGCCGGATTCCTCTTGCCGTCGCGACGATCGCCGCCGCGCTGGTGGTGTTCGTGAGCCAGGGCGGCGCGCAATCCGACAAGCAATCGCCCGGCCTTTTCAAGCCGCTGCCGCAGAAGCGCGACGAGCCCGTGAAGATCACATCGGCGACGCTCGAGGTGCGCGACAAGTCCAAGATGGCGACATTCAGCGGGGACGTGCACGTCATCCAGGGCGAAACGGAAGTGCGCTGCAATGTTCTCGTCGTCTTCTACGACGACGAGAAAGACGGCACAGACAAGTCGAGTTCGAAGAAAGCGCCGACGCCGGAGGGCGGTCGCAACCAGCAGATCCGGCGCATGGAGGCGAAAGGCAACGTCATCGTCACCCAGAAGGAGCAGCGGGCCGTCGGCGACCGTGCCGAATTCGACATGCGCACCAACACCGTCACGATGATCGGAAACGTGGTCGTGACGAAGGGCGACGACCTGTTGCGCGGCCAGCGGATGGTGGTCGATTTGACCACCGGCGTATCGCGGGTCGAATCCGGCGGAGGCCGGGTTGAGGGCATTTTCCAATCGAAATCTCAGCCCAAGATGCCAGGAAAACAAAATTGATCCGCGCGTTGGTCAGGCACGCAGGGCCCGCCGGACTGCCGGCAAGCTGGAACCGCCGTTGCGCGCGGCGAGTTCGTTGAGCCCGAGGCAGACGTGTTTGGCACCCTCTTCGGCCGCAATCCTCGACGGAAGCAAGAGCCGACGTCCGGCTTCTGGCGCATCGATCTGCGGTCGCTCGGCGGGCCGATCACCGCATTGGCCAGGGTGACGTTGAACCTGCCGCAGAAATCACCGAAGCCCCAGAAAACGCAGAAGCCGCGCCGCGACGAACAGCGCGCCGAGGCGCCCCGACCGTTGCCAGCCCAGCCGCAGGATCGCCCGCAGGGCCGGCCACGGCACGACCATCAGCCGCAGCCGTTTCCACAGCCGTCACTGCGGCAGCCGCCACTGCATCAGCCCGCGCCACAGCAGCCCTCATATCAGCAGCCGTTGTTGCAGCAATCCGACCGTGACGCCTTTCTTGCGGTGCACGGCGTCGAGAAAAGTTTCGGCGGGCGCAAAGTGGTCAAAGGCGTGAGCCTCAACGTGCGGCGCGGCGAGGCGGTCGGACTGCTGGGGCCGAACGGCGCCGGCAAGACCACGGTGTTCTACATGATCACCGGACTGATCAAGGCGGATCGAGGCCGCGTCGATCTCGACGGCTACAATATCTCGGCGCTGCCGATGTATCAGCGCGCCCGCCTCGGGATCGGATATCTGCCGCAGGAAGCGTCGATCTTTCGCGGCATGACCGTCGAAGACAACATCCGGTCGGTGTTGGAGGTCGTCGAACGGAACCGCCGCCGGCGGGAGGCGGACCTCAACGATCTGCTCGAGGAGTTCAATATCACGAGGCTGCGCAAGACGCCGTCGATCGCGCTGTCGGGCGGCGAGCGCCGGCGCGTGGAGATCGCGCGCGCGCTGGCATCGCGGCCGAACTACATGCTGCTCGACGAGCCGTTCGCCGGCATCGACCCGATCGCGGTCGGCGATATTCAGGCCCTGGTGCGCCATCTCACCCAGCGCGGGATCGGCGTGCTCATCACCGATCACAACGTGCGCGAGACGCTCGGCCTGACCGACCGCGCCTACATCATCTATTCGGGGCAAGTGCTGATGGAGGGCCGCACCGAGGATATCGTCAACGATCCGGAGGTTCGCCGCCTCTATCTGGGCGAGGAATTCCGTCTCTGACCGCCCGCGAGGCAACCCCTACTTAGGTTGTTAAGAGCGTCGCCAAGAACTGGTATACACCGGCGCCTGAACCGGATAAGCAAGAACCGGACCAGTTTTCCCCGGGAACCATGGCGCTCAGTCAAAAACTCGAAATCCGGCAAAGCCAGGCGTTGGTAATGACGCCGCAGCTGATGCAGGCCATCAAGCTGCTGCAGCTGTCGAATCTGGACCTGGCCGCCTACGTGGACAACGAGCTCGAGCGCAATCCGCTGCTGGAGCGGACCGCCGAGTCGGAGGCAGAAGCCGAGCGCCGGGCAAACGATGGCGCCGCCACCCAGCAGCCAGCCGAAGAGTGGGCGGAGCGGCCGGTCGATGTCGTTGACAACGCACCCGAGATTCAGCGCGACGCCAGCGAGCAGGCCGGCGACGACGACGGCGCCGGCAGCCAGCAGGCGCCGAACGAGGCCCCGCTCGGCTACTCGGAATGGGGAAGCACGCCGGCGGCCCGCAGCAGCGATGACGACTACAATCTCGAAGCCTTTGTGTCGGCCGAGCGCACGCTCTCCGACCATCTCGCCGAGCAGCTCGCACTGGCGATCACCGATCCCGCGCGCCGCATGATCGGTCAGTATCTCATCGATCTTGTCGACGAAGCCGGTTACCTGACCGGCGATGTGGCGACGGTCGCGGAAAAGCTCGGCGCCTCCACTGCCGATGTCGAGGCGGTCCTCTCCGTCTTGCAGACGTTCGATCCGGTGGGCGTTTGCGCGCGCAGCCTGACGGAGTGCCTGGCAATTCAGCTCAAGGATCGCGATCGCTTCGACCCTGCCATGCGGGCGCTGGTCGACCACATCGATCTCCTCGCCAAACGCGAACTCGGCGCGCTGCGCAAGATCTGCGGCATCAATGAGGAAGATCTCGCCGATATGATCGCGGAGGTCCGCCAGCTCAATCCGAAGCCGGGCCTCGCCTTCGGCTCGACGCTGGTGCAGTCGATCGTGCCCGACGTGTTTGTGAGGCCGCTGCCCGACAGCTCGTTCATGGTCGAGCTGAATTCCGACACGCTGCCGAAGGTGCTCGTCAACCAGACCTACTACACGCAGGTCACCAAGTCGGTGAAGAACGACAAGGAGAAATCCTATCTCGCCGATTGTTTGCAGACCGCGACGTGGCTCATCCGCGCGCTCGACCAGCGCGCCAAGACCATCCTGAAGGTGTCGGAGGAGATCGTCCGTCAGCAGGACGGATTCTTCGTTCACGGCGTGCAGCATCTGCGGCCGCTCAACCTCAAGACCGTCGCCGACGCGATCGGTATGCACGAATCGACGGTGTCGCGCGTGACCGCCAACAAATACATGGCAACCAATCGCGGCATTTTCGAACTGAAGTATTTCTTCACCTCGGCGATTGCGTCGACCAGCGGCGGCGACGCGCACTCCGCCGAAGCGGTCCGTCATCGCATCAAGCAGCTCATCGATGCCGAGACCGGTCAGGATGTGCTGTCGGATGACACCATCGTCGAGAAGTTGAAGGGGGCGGGAATCGACATCGCGCGGCGCACGGTCGCGAAATATCGCGAGGCCATGCGGATACCTTCATCGGTGCAGCGCCGGCGCGAAAAGCAGATGGCGAACGAGGGCGCGCCCGCGCCGTAACGTCTTTCGCGAAACCTCGCCGTCCGTCGCATTGACACGGCCGGGCCGCATTCCTAGGTCTTCATAAGCGTTCATGTCGCGCAGGGCCGCATCGTCGTCCCGGCGAAAGGACGGAGGCATTCGATGCCTTTTCGCGTTTCGGGCAAAAACATCACCATCGGCGAGGCGCTGCGCGGCCGGGTGAACGAGCGGATCGCCGAAGTGACCGCGAAGTATTTCGACGGCGGCTATTCAGGCCACGCGACTATCGGGAAAGACGGAATTGGCTTCCGCACGGAATGCGTGATCCATCTCGATTCGGGCATCGTTCTCGAATCGGAGGCGACTGCCGGCGACGCCTATTCCAGCGCCGATCTGGCCGCGGAGCGAATCGAAAAGCGGCTGCGCCGATACAAGAGCCGCTTGAAAGATCATCCGACTGCGCGGGTGGATAGCGAGGCGATCGAGTCGAGCGCGGTCGCGGCACCGAGCTATGTCATCGCTGCGCCGGAGCATGACACCGACGAGGAGATCACTGAGTTCAATCCCGTCATCATCGCCGAATCAACGACCACGCTGAAACGTATGTCGGTGAGCGATGCTGTCATGCAATTGGACCTGACCGGCACCACGGTTGTCGTGTTTCGGCACGCTGGACACGGCCGCGTCAATCTGGTTTATCGCCGCGCCGACGGCCATATTGGCTGGATCGATCCGCCAGCTGTCGAGGTGAAGGACGGCTCAAAGGACGGCCATTGACGGCGGGAGTCCGGCTCCCTATGGTCCGCCGCCTTTGGAAGGCCGCCGAGCATCTCGACGAGAGTGGAGTTCAGTTTTGCCTGGGACTTCGCACTAGCGTTAGACTTCGCACTAGCGTTAAGTGAATCGACTTACAGCCCTGTTGCTCGCGACCTGCAAGGTTTCCACATTCTGGAAAAGTTCCATGCCGCTTACCGACGTCGTCGCGCTCGATGCGATCATTCCTGCGTTGAAGGTCAACGGCAAGAAGCAGGCATTGCAGGAGCTTGCCGCCAAGGCCGCGCAAATTTCCGGCCATAGCGAGAAGACGATTTTCGAGACGTTGATGCAGCGCGAAAAGCTCGGTTCAACTGGAGTCGGCAACGGCGTTGCGATACCGCACGGCAAACTTCCGAAGCTCAACAAGCTGTTCGGTCTGTTTGCACGTCTGGAGCGCCCCGTCGATTTCGAATCGCTCGACGGTCAGCCGGTCAGTCTCATCTTCCTGCTGCTGGCGCCGGAAGGCGCCGGCGCCGATCATCTCAAGGCGTTGGCAAGAGTTGCGCGTGTGCTGCGTGACCCCGACACCGCGCGCAAGCTGCGCGAGTCGCGCGATGTCGAGGCGATCTACGCAGTGCTGGCGATGCCGTCGGCCAGCGCGGCCTAGCCCATGATCCGATTCAATCGAATCGGATCATGTCCAGCCTTCTCTTGAGCATGATCTTTTCCGAAAACCGGTTCCCACTTTTCGGGATCATGCTTCAGGAATTTTGAGAGACAACCGCCGGCGCTTGCCGCCGTTCTCCGATCAGTGGACGCTGACCGTCTCGAGCTCCTGGCTCCAGGCGCTCGCCACCGCAGCTTCGCGGCTGTCGGTGAGCATCATCGGCGTGCCGTCGGCTGCGTGCAGCGCGAACAGTTGCATGCCGGGTTGAAGCTGAGGCGCCTGCGGGAACATGCTGGGCACGTCCTCGGAGCGGACCGCCTTCACATAGGCGATCTTGCCGCCGCCGAGCAGCGCCAGCGCTTCCGGCGAGATGTTCGGAGTGTTGGTCGTGTTGGTAGTGATTTCGTTGTTAGTCATGGCCCTCGACTCCTTTCTGTGATTGTCGAGTCCTGGTTTCGGGAATCCTGGGATCAGTCGTGCTCCACGATCTTGATGCTCTTGATGACCCGATCGGGGGTCGGACGAGCGAGATCGATGGAGAGAAGTCCGTTCTTCAAATCCGCGCCCAGCACTTCCATTCCGTCCGCGAGCACGAAGGTGCGCTGGAATTGGCGCGCCGCGATGCCGCGGTGAAGGTATTGCCGTGCTTTGTCGTCCTGCTGACGTCCCCGAATGAGGAGTTGGCTCTCCTCGATCGAAACGTCGAGTTGGTCACGCGTGAAGCCGGCGACCGCCAGCGTGATACGCAGGCGTTCAGGGTATCCGTCCTCGCGCGGAACTCGCTCGATGTTGTAGGGCGGGTAGCCGTCGGCTGCCTTGGCAACGCGATCAAGCGCACGCTCGATCTCGTCAAACCCAAGCAGGAAGGGACTTGATAGCGACGGAACTCTCGACATTTTTCCTTCAAAGCCCTCTGTAAGCGACTTTGACGGGGCCCTTGCGGCGCCCCCAGGGTTAACCGGCCGGGAGCTCCGCATCATGCGGAACCCCTGTCCGATCGCTTCTCAATATGGGGTCCGGCGGTTAAGGGTTCAAGAATGGCTGAGGCCGGGGCATTGCCAGAACGGGCAGCCCATCCGGGCCGGCAAATGAGTCGGGGAGGGACCAGTGCGGATCGCAATTATGGGGTCGGGCGGCGTCGGGGGCTATTTCGGCGCCCGCCTCGTCAAAGGCGGCGCGGACGTAACCTTTGTGGCGCGGGGCACCCACCTTGCGGCCATGCGCGAGAACGGCCTCACCATCGAGAGCGCCCATGAGCCCCTGCATTTGCCGAAGGTGAACGTCACCGACGATCCCGCGACCATTGGGCCGGTCGACATGGTGATGTTCTGCGTCAAGCTCTGGGACACGGAGGCCGCCGCGCGCCAGCTCATTCCGATCGTGGGCCCCGAGACCGGAATCATCTCGTTCCAGAACGGCGTGCAGAAGGACGACATGTTGCGCCCGATCCTCGGCGACAAGGCGCTGATGGGCGGCGTGGCCTATGTCGGGACGACGATCGGCCGGCCGGGCGTGATCCTGCAGACCGGACAATTGCAGCGCCTGGTGTTCGGAGAATATGACGGCCGCCGCTCGGCGCGTGCCGAAGCATTCCTCGCAGCCTGCAAGAAGGGCGGCATCAACGCCGAACTCAGCGACGACGTCCAACGCTCGCTCTGGGAGAAATTCGTGGTGCTGGTCGCGATGTCCGGTGCGACCACGTCCATGCGCCGCACCATCGGTCCGATCCGCAGCCATCCGCAGACGCGCGAGTTCCTGATCGACCTTGCGCGCGAGGTCGTCGCGGTCGGACGCGCGCACGGCGTCAACCTGCCGGCGGACTATGCCGAGCAGCGGATTGCCTTCTTCGACGGCTGGCCGCCGGAAATGACCGCGTCGATGCATCACGATTTGAACGCCGGCAAGCAACTCGAACTACGCTGGCTTTCGGGCGGTGTGGTAGAACTCGGCGCCAAGGTTGGCGTACCGACGCCGATGAATCGCGCGGTCCGCGATATCCTCACGCTGCACGCCGACGGCAAAGCCGCCCTAGTGCCGCCGATTTGAAGTTCCTACAGCAGTTGCGGCAAACTCGGCTAGGAACTTCAAATCGAAAAGCGGCACTAGAACTATAGAGTACCAGTGCCCCTTTGTTTCCGAAGTTCGTGTCAGAGTGTGATGCAGGTGGATCACGAACTTCGGAAACGGGGCACTAGCGCATTGAGGGATACGACCATGGCCGCAACAGCTACGACCATGGTGCCGCGCCTGACCGTGCGCTCGATCCGCTCCGTCGGCGTCGAGGTGCCGATGACTTACGCGCTCGGCACGAGCCGGGCGCGCATCACCAAGGCGCCGCTCCTGCTGATCGATCTCGCGACCGAGGAAGGCGTCACCGGTCGCTCCTATCTCTGGTGCTACATGCCCGGTGTGATGCCGGCGATCGCGGCGATGCTTGCGGTGGTGGAGGAGACCGTCAAAGGCGAGGTCGTCGCGCCGCTCGAGCTTTGGAGCAAGCTCGCGCAGCGCTTTGCGCTCATCGGTGTGCAAGGCATCATCCGGATGGCGATGTCCGGCTTCGATATCGCGGCGTGGGACGCGCTGGCGGTCGCGGCGCGCGTCCCGCTCGCGAGTCTGGTCGGCGGCACACCGAAGCCGGTCGTCGCCTATAACAGTTGCGGGCTCGGCCTGATGGCGCCCGACAAGGTCGCCGACGAGGCGGAGAAGCTCCTCGCCGGCGGCTTCGGCGCCGTGAAGCTTAGGCTCGGCTATCCGACCTTGCAGGAGGACCTGGCGGCCGTGCATGCGTTGCGTCGGCGGATCGGCGACGGCATCGCGCTGATGGTCGACTACAACCAGGCGCTCGACGTGCCTGAGGCGCTCGCGCGCGGCCGCACCCTCGACGGTGAAAATATCTATTGGCTGGAAGAGCCGATCCGGCACGACGACTACGCCGGCTATGCGCGGCTTAAACGCGAGCTCAAAACGCCGGTTCAGATCGGCGAGAATTTCTCGCTGCCTTCGTCGATGGAGGTCGCGGTGACGGCGGGTGCCTCAACCTACGTCATGCCCGATCTTGAGCGCATCGGCGGCGTCACCGGCTGGCAACGCGCCGCGGCGCTCGCCGACACGCACGGGCTCAAGATGTCGTCGCATCTGTTCCCGGAGGTCAGCGCGCACCTTCTGACCGCGACGCCGACCTGTCACTTCCTCGAATATGTCGATTGGGCAGACCGCATCGTCTGCGATCCGCTTAAAATCGTTGATGGTCAAGCGATCGTGCCGGAACGTTCGGGCAGCGGCCTCGTGTGGAACGAGGCGGCGGTCGAGCGCTACCGTATGTGACCGGCGCGCTCGACGTCGCGATGTTATTTGATGAGCGCTGAGACCTGATCGACGAGATGCTTCGGCGTCGCATAGATGCGCCGGATCAGCGCCTCGAGCTTCGCGCCATCCTCCGGATGGACGTCGAGCTTCATCTTCTTCGCCTCCGCGATGAACGCGGGGTCCTTCATGGTGGCGGCGAAGGCGTCGCGTACGACCTTGGTGACCGCCGGTGGCATGTCGGGCGGCGCGATGAACGGACGGCCGATGCCCTGGCCGGCGTAGAGGAATTCGAGCGCCTGCTTGTGTTCCGGATTCTTGATGAGGTCGAGCAGGAACGGCGCGTTCTTGACCTCGGGGTTGGGCTCGGCGCCGGCCTGGAACAGAACGTTGACAATCCGCTTGTCGAACCAGTCCGGGTGCTTGGTGTAGGCGCTGTCGTAGCTCTCGCAGATTCCGTCGACCTCGCCGCGGTCGATCGCCAGGATCACGTCGGACGACGACGGGAAGCCTGAGATCAGCTTGAATTTCGTGCCAAGCAACCCATTCAGCGCCCGCGGATACGAATAGGTGCCGGTGCCCACGCCGGTGTTGCCGATGATGGCTTCCTGCTGAAACAGGTCGTCAAATTTCTTCACGCTGGAGCGATTATGCATGAAACAGACGTTGGTCTCGGTGGTCGGCGTGCCCAGCCAGGTGAGCTTGAGTGGGTCGAAACGGGCGCCCGCCATGCCGCCGATCGGTCCAAGCGGTGCGTCGCGGGCGACGATGCCCATCACGCTGCCGTCCTTCGGCGCCACATTGAAGATGTGATTGGCGGCGTTGAAGCTGCCGCCGCCCGGCATGTTCTGTGGGACGACGTTCGGCTTGCCGGGCAGATGCTTGCCGATGTGGCGGGCGACGACGCGGCCCCACTGGTCGTAACCGCCGCCCGGACCGAAGCCGATGACCATGGTCACGTTGCGGCCGGCGTAGTTGGGCTCCTGCGCCAGCGCCGGCGACGCGGCTGCAATGGCAACCGCGCCCAGGATCGCGCCGAAGGCGCCGATCGGGCATGCGTACCTGGCTTGATCGAACATCTGATTCGTCTCCCGCCTGCGTTCTGCCGGCGCTCCTAGCGGCCGGCCGCCGTTCTTTCAACCTATGGCGCGCTGTCGGGCAAGGGGAGAGCGGCGCGTCGCTTCGCCACGCGCCTTCGCGGTTAACGGCTGCTGACCCTGCAATGGGCCGCACCGAGAAAAACCTGCCGGATTCTCAAGCCTCCCGGGCGTCGACTACTGGAGCAGGTCCCATTGGCTGACATTGCTGACGCCCAAGAGCTGGATGATCGCTCCATCGGCCAGGGTCAAAGATGTGTCGAGCACCAGATCGCCGTTCAGGTCGAATTCCGTCTGCTCGATGACCGACAATCCATCAAGCTGCAGGTAGTCCTGCCCGACCGCGAAGTCCGTAATCGTGTCGATGTCGCCGGCCTGGCTCTGGGTTGCCTGGAACACGAACGTATCGGCGTCCCAGCCGCCGGTCATCACGTCGGATCCCAGGCCGCCCACCAGCGTGTCATTACCGGCATCGCCGCCAAGCAGGTCGGCGCCGCCCAGTCCTGTCATGGTGTCGTCGCCGGCGCCGCCGCGCAGCGTATTGGCAAACCCGTCACCGGTGATCGCGTCGTGGCCGCTGCCGCCAAGGATGCTTTCGATGGAACGCAGGATGTCACTGCCAATTTGCGTTCCGGTGGCGCTGCCCGCGCCGAGATCGACGGCCACTGCAGCGGTGATCTGCGTGAAGTCGATGGTATCGAGACCCGCGCCGCCGTTGTAGTCATCGTTGCCGTCGTTGATCGTGGCTACGATGGTGTCGTCGCCGCCGCCTGCGAGGACCGTATCGCGTCCGGCCCCGGCGACAATCCGGTCGTCGCCGCCCTTGGCGTCGATGGTGTCGTTGCCCGCAAGGCCGTTGATCTCGTCGGCCGCTGCGGTGCCCAGCGGGCGATCGTTGCCCGACGTTCCGTTGATGACGTTGACGATGGCCTGCTCGGCGGTGCCGCCGACCGCGAGCGTCAAGGTCGACGAAGAGACGAAGCCGAGCGCATCGCTCATCGTGTAGCTCACCACAATGGTTGCGGCATCGCTGGCAAGGAGGGGATCGAACAGGGCGCCCGGAGCGAACTGAATCTGTCCGTCGGCGATCGCGAATGCGCTTGCCGCATTGATGCCGTCGACTGCAGGATTGCCGCTCGCCACGACAACCTGATCGATGGAGACCAGCGCGCCGAAGTCGCCGGCATCCGGGTCGGTGTCGTTGGCGAGGACGTCGAAGCTCATGACGTCGTTCTCACCGGCCATGCCCATATCCGGCGTTGCCGTCGGAGCCTGGTTGACCGCAACCTGCTCGAACAGGAATTGATCGTCGGTCAGGGTGTCGGCCGCGAAATTTGCGAGTACCAGACCGTCGCCGCTGGCGAGCATCACGATCGCGTCGCTGCCATGTTGCGTTACAGTGAGGTCGGCCAGGCTTTGGACACCGGCAATACCGGTCAAGTCGATCTTGTCGCCTTCCACAACGTTGAAGTCGGTGATCGTGTCGATGCCGCCGCCCGCCCCGACGACAAAAGTGTCGGCGCCGGTCCCGCCGGTGAGCAGGTCTGCACCGGCGCCGCCGTTGAGGGTGTCGTTGCCGCTTTCGCCGTTCAGGATGTCGCTGACGACACCTGTCACGCCGGTCGCGAGCAGATCGTCGCCGGCGCCGCCGCGGAGTTCGACCGAAAAGCCCCAGCTATTGGTGCGGATGACGTCGTCGCCGCTCGATCCCTGGATCGCTTCCCAGCTGTACCAGGCATCCGCGCCGATATCGGCGTCGAGCACGCCCGACTGCCAGTCGGCCACCATTGTCTTATGGAAGACCATGGTGTCGTAACCGGCGCCGCCATCCATGACATCTGCGCCGCTCCCGATGTAGAGGAAGTCGTCGCCGCCTTGGCCATAAAGGTAATCGTTGCCGTTGCCGAGGATGATCGTTTCGCCGTAGGCGGCACCGACAACGGTGTCGCTGCCGCCAGTCCCGATATAGGTCTCGAACTCGGCAATCCAGATCTGTTTCCCGCCGACGGTGAACGTATTGGTGTTGTAGTTGATGTTGATCGGGCCGCCCACGAAGCTCGCAGTGTCCTGACCTTGCCCGCCATAGGCGGTGTCGGATGCGCCGATCAGGATGCTGTCGTTGCCCGCGCCGCCGTACATGGTATCGGCCGAACCCTGCGGGCCGCTTTCTTGGTCGCCTATGATCGTGTCGTCGCCGCCGAGGCCCCAGAACGTGTTGGCGCGCTCGTCGCCGATCAGGTAGTCGCCGAATTCCGATCCTTCGACCTTCTCGATGCCGACCAGCGTATCCACGCCCCATTCGCCGGCCGTGATCTTGCCTTCGGTGCGGCCGAGGGTCGTGTCGCCGTCGAAGTACATTTCCGCGGTGATGCCGTAGGCCGCATCGGCATACGACACCGTGTCGGCACCGGCGCCGCCATTGATGTAGTCCGCGCCCTTGCCGCCCTGCAGCCAGTCGCCCTGATTGCCGCCATAGAGGTAGTCGACGCCGTCGCCACCGGCGAAGCGGGCGCCCTGCAAATTGCTGGCGACCATGGTGTCGCCTTCGGCGCTGCCATTGTACTGCTCGATGCTGACATAGGTGTCGCCGACGGCTTCGCCGGCACGGTAACCGCTCTGCAGATTGATCGTCACCGCCGACTGGAAAGTCGCGATGTCGAAGCCGGAGCCGCCGCCGATTAAGTCCGCGCCGAGGCCGCCGTGCAGAATGTCGTTTCCAGCTCCGCCCATGAGCGTGTCCGCGCCCTCGCCGCCGTCGAGCATGTCGTTGCCGCACCAGCGTCGATCGTATTGGCGCCGTCGCCCATGGCGATGTTATCGCCGTAGTCGGTGCCGATAACATTCTCGATGCTGACCAGCGTATCGCCATTGCCCCAACCGCCTGCGACCTTGCCGTACACGAGATCGATTGCGTCGGTTGATCCCGAATAGTCGACTGTGTCGATGCCGGCGCCGCCATCTATAGCGTCGGCGCCGGGATCAGCGATGAAATGGTCGTTGCCATTGTTGCCGTACAAATGGTTGTTCGCCTGGTTCCCGCTGATTATGTCGTTGCCGGAGCCGCCGATGGCGTTCTCGATCAGCGATCGCGTGTCACCATCGAACAGCAACGCGTTGGCGATGTTGCCGGGGGGCGTTTGGCCATCTTCGAGTTGCGCGAGCTGGGTGCCGAGGCTCGTCCATTGTCCCGGGTTCAGATCGATCTTCAGGTTCGTCGTGTAGAGCGAGAAATCATAGGTATCGATACCGCCCGGATCCCATACGGTGCGGAACACGACATTGCTGGCCAAGTCGACGCTTGGCTCAAACTCCGAACCGTTGACGAAGAAGTTCGTGCCGAAACCAGCCTGGATGGTGGGAGTCCATCTATAAACGGTGTCGCCGTTGGAGACGAAGTTCGCGCCATACAGATATTGCAACGCGGCGATATCGAGCATCATGTAGGATTGAGGATTGTTGTCCCCATTGTCGTTCCCTTGTGTCTCTGTCGGATCGTCGCCCGGATAGGAACTGTAGGCCATGACCGTGTACGCCAGCCCATCCAGGTTGCTATCCAGTCTGATCGAGTTGTCGCCGCCATACATGAACGGGTGCTTCAGCCCCATCGCATGACCAATTTCGTGGATGATGCCGGCAGCGAACTCGAAGGAACCGACCTTGGGGTTGTCGTAGCCGGTCGGGTTAAACCAAACGTCACCCGCTATTCCCGCGTTCACGTGTTCGTCCGAGGGGGCGCCACCCCAGGCGGTGTCGATATCTTCGTCGGTAATGCCATTATTGTTGGTATCGACCCGAGTTGCCGCGGCAAGGTGAATTTGCGCGTCCGTTGCGCTTTCCGCGAAAGTCACATTCGCAAAGCTCGAGATTTCCCTGAAGGCGATCCGCACCGCATCCCGCTGCATGGCGTTCAGTGGTTCAAATCCGACGCTCGCCGATGGATATTGGCTGCTGGTTTCGGGAAAGGCGTAGTGAATTGTGCCGACATCCCAGTGCCAGCCATCCCATAGGATGCCGTCGACCGAGTTCACGCCGGATAGCGGCTTTTTGGCGTTGGTCATTGTCGATTCCCTCCAGAGCATGTCCTGTAGAGTTGAAGTTCCTCACGATGGCTTGTGGTCGGTCGTGCTACTGCTTGCGTCGGACGTAGGCCGAGGACCCGGCGATGGCCGTGATCGTCAAAAAGCTTCCGGATCCTTGGGTGGCTCTCGGCCTCGCCGCGCATTTCATCGGCGGGCGCGAGCCGTTCAGCCGTTTTCCGGCGGGCGATCTGGTCCGCACCCTCAATGGCCAGGTTCGCCGCGGCCACTATCTGTTTGCCCTCGACACCGCGGCTGAGCCCGCGCGCGTGGTCGGCTATCTCGGCTGGGCGCTGTACGACAATGCGGTGGCCGATCGGTTCATCGCGACCGGCGTGCCGCCTGCGGACGAGCGGGCGACGGAGGGCGATGTCGCCTGGATCCTGACCGCGGCTGCACTCAATCGCGCCGCGTTCTTCGCCATGGCAAAGGCCGCGCGTGCGCTCTATCCGGAGCATCGCGTAATCGCGATTCGCCACAAGGCGGGTGGCAAGCGCGTCCGGTTCGATCAGTCGCGCGTGCGCGTCAAAGCGAGGACAAAAGGCGTCCAAGCAAGTTGACCGCCGCGCTGTCTCGGTATCGCAGACATTCGCAGCCGCCGGCCCGCGCGCTGCCGAACGCGGCGATACGCGGACGCTTTCGCGTCGGGCATAGGTCATCCTTGCGCTGTTCATGACGCTTGGGCCTTGGCTGCATTGGTTCCGATGTCGACAAGATCAGTGGACCGATTGCGCTCCCGCTTGCGGTCACCGAAGCCTGTCAGCTCCGAATTGTTGGTCGCAGAGGCCGGCGTGGTTAACTGTGATGGCGATCACGCTTTTCGCGATTTGCCTGATCAGGGCCGAGCAGGAACGCTCAGGCGTGCTGGATTGCGGCTGATTGGAATGCGGCTGAGCGACCGCGATGCAAGCGCCCGAGGATTTCAGGTTTGCGCTCGCTCGCCGCGCCAGCCGTAGCCGCGCCGCCAGGGCAGACACGCGTATTAGGTGGAACAGCGCGCCTTCGCCCGTTGTGGCTACGGCAGGCAGCCACGAATGCTGAGCCTATTACGCCAACCTCGATCTAGGTTGCTTGCCAGACGTAGCCGCGAAGCGGGGAAGGCTGGTGGAGCCAGTCTTTCCGACTATGGGCAACAGTGTCTGATTTTGTGTTTGACGGCCCATACCCAACTAGCCTGTCGTTTTCTCCGGTATAGTTCGTCAAATATCATCTTTGCACTTGGCCCCACTGGTTGCTTGGTCCTCTTATGTAAAGTCTAGCAAATAGCTGCTCGATAAGAGAGATGTCGTTAGCGAGAAACGGTTTACTACCTAGATTTATTCCAACGCCCAGCCCTTCAGAGATACGAACCCGCCTGCCGTCGTCTCTGCTCACTGCGTATTGTCCAAACACCTGTCTGAATTTTCGCTCTTGTCGATGCCCCTCAAGGCCTCAACGAATTGGGTGTAGGTGGTCTCCATCTTTCCTCTCGGTTCTATTTGGCTATTTCAATTCTGGGAACTCGTAAAAATTTCCTAACAGTCGCTAAGAAGACTTTCGAAAAACAGAAGAGGCAGAACGTGAGAGTCAGGCGCCCGCCGCGAAGGATGTGAGGCGTGCCGGGGCGGAGAGATGAGCAAAAAATCTTCGGACAGCCTTCCCATCATTATCATTCTGGGGTTAGCCGCCCTCACGTTCCTTGGCAAAGTCATTTTCGACAATCTTGTGTACACTTGGCTCATGCGTGAATTGCAGCACCGCTTCGGTCTCCAAGAGGCGACGGTGATTGCTGGGTTTGCGGCAGTCGCCTTGCGGCTTCTGGCGGCCATGGTCGTTGTCGGTGGTCTGTATCTTTATCTCCAGCGCGAGTTTGAACAAAGGTTTGTCGCCGCGACCCCAACAGCTCCCACTAGCAGTGAGGCGGAGTTATCGGAGGCGAAGCGAAAAATGATGAAAGAAGAGCGTGCCGCGCGCAGAGAGGAATTTGAGCGCGCGCGTCAAAGTCAGTCCGTGCCCGATTGGCCAATTCATGAACTGTTCTCGCACCGTGGTCCCGATTTGTTTGACCGTCCCGATGAGGCTCTTTGGGACGCTATTGGCAATGATTTACGCGATGCGCTCTCGCTCGGTCGATTGAGAATATTGGGGGAGACCGATGACAGACGGCATTGCGAAGACTGCTTGGCGACCGTCCCGCAATGCGGCTTATCGAGCCCCAATACTGGGAGTTGGCGCACTTCACGTATGCTTTTTTTGATGAGACGGCTGGCGGAGCTGCACACACTTGGGTTGAGACGAACTCCGAATTGCCGGAGTACGCTGACTTGCAACTCAACCGCGCCGAAGCATTGTCAATCTGGCCTGACCGTCTGCCTCAGAGTCCGGCAGACGTAAATTAGCGGTAGTGAAATGATGCGTGTCTCCAAGCATGGCCGCCGCTGAGCCCGTGCCCTCCCGCGCGGACTCTCAACTTCCGATCCGCCATTCGGGAGCGCTCCAGGTCGCTTCCCAGTCGAGGCGCTCGCTGAGAGCTGAAGTGGTCCCGGTTGTCTGAACAGCTTTTCCGCGTCGCTAAGTGGAACCTCTGCCGTGGTTAGGCTGCCAAGCGGAGGGGCAGCAGATTGAAGTAGGCTTGATCGGGCGTGCGGCCGTCAAGACTCGAATGCGGACGCCTTGCATTGTAGAAGTCCAGGTAGCGACCGATCGAAGCGCGGGCTTCGCTGACATTGTCGTAGGCTCGCAGATAGACCTCCTCGTATTTGACGCTGCGCCACAGCCGCTCGACGAACACGTTGTCGCGCCAGGCGCCCTTGCCATCCATGCTGATCGCGATGGCGTTGTCGGTGAGCACGCCGGTGAAGGCCGTGCCCGTGAACTGCGAGCCCTGGTCGGTGTTGAAGATGTCAGGCTTGCCGTGACGAGCCAAGGCGTCCTCCAGCGTCTCCACGCAGAACGCCGCCTCCATCGTGATCGATACGCGCCACGACAGCACACGGCGGCTGAACCAGTCGAGCACAACCGCCAGATAGACGAAGCCACGCGCCATCGGGATGTAGGTGATGTCCATCGCCCACACCTGGTTTGGCCGCGTGACCTCCATCCCGCGCAGCAGATACGGGTAGACCTTGTGGCCGGGCTCTGGCTTCGTGGTGCGAGGACGGCGATAGAGCGCCTCTATCCCCATTCGCCGCATCAGCGTCTTCACATGCCGGCGGCCGATCTTGCACCCATCGGCGACCAACAAGCCTTGCAGCATCCGCGAACCGGCGAAGGGGTACTCCAGATGCAGCCGGTCGAGACGCCGCATGATCGCAAGGTCGGCATCCGGCACCGGCCGCGGCAGGTAGTAGACACTGCCGCGGCTGATGTGCAGAACCTCGGCCTGCTTCGTGATCGGCAGATCGTGCTCACGGTCGATCATCGCTTTGCGCTCAGCAATCCCGCCTTGGTGAGCGCGCCCTCTAAAAAATCGTTCTCCAGCGTCAGCTCGCCGATCTTGGCGTGCAGTGACTTCACGTCGACGGCGGGCTGTGTCACTCCGTTGCCATTCCCTGGACCGAACACATCGGCAGCCCCGCCTTCGAGCTGTGCCTTCCACGATGTGATCTGATTAGGATGGACATCGAACTGCTCAGCAAGCTGGGCAACGGTTCGATCGCCCTTGATGGCGGCAAGTGCTACCTTCGCCTTGAAGGCCGATGAATGGTTCCGGCGCGGTCGTCTCGACATGGTCGCTCCTGATTCGCAGGCAACAGCGTGCCTGCCGTCAGGCAGAAATTCCACTTAGCGCCCTGTGCAGATTTCCGGCACCGGCTCTAGCTGCAATCTGGCAAGCCTCTTGGAAGAAGGCGCGCACGATATTCAAGTCTCTCGATAATATCCCGTTCTCGAAGCTGTACGTCGCGTTCTTCGTGAAGTTGAACGAGCCGGTCCAGACTTCGTAGGGCTCGAAGGAGGATTTCCTGGCCTCGTGGTGATCCTTGGTCTCGTCAGCCGGGGGCGGCAGCAGCCGGCAGAAGACCACGAACTTGTGGTGTGCTCGCGGGAAGGCGGAACTCCCTTTGCGGTATTGTGGTTGCCGACGCACCGCACGGCGTCGATTGAGGGATCGCCCGCGAACGACGCCATGTGGAGGGGCGTTCCCTCGAAAGCCCAGTCGTACCGGCTGAGCCTACGGGGCAGGCCGTCGTAGAGCCCGCGCAGCTTCCTCCGCCAGTGGTCTTTGGCGTCTAGGTCTGGGCGCAGGAAGTCTTCCTTCTGGACCACCAGGAGAGTGCCCTTCTTTCGGCCAGCTTGCGTAGGATACGTTCGCTGGTGAGCCAAGCCACGCACCCGACCACCACGTCGGCTTGCTGAATGCGAGCGACAAGTTCGTCCTCAAGGTTCTTGAACAGAACCGTGGTCAGCCCGTCCTGCGATACGGCTCGGTAGTCCTTGAGCCCTTCGTCCGGCCCATCGGCGTTCTCAATTCTTAGGTCATTGAGGTTCCGTACTACGGCCGGTCGCGCTGGGCCGGGCCAGAGGCCCTGGATTCCTCCTGGATTTGTCTTGCGCTGCAATCTTCCCTCCCGCAACCCGAGGCCAAAAACTGTAGCAAAAATCAGATACTAAATTGGTGGAGCCAGTCGGAATCGAACCGACGACCTCTTGAATGCCATCCAAGCGCTCTCCCAACTGAGCTATGGCCCCATACCGGTCGCGGCGTTGGGATTTGCCGCGCAGTGCTTCACTAATTTAACGCCATCCGACCGTCGATGCCAGCCGGACGAGGACCTCAGGGTTCCTCCTCGTTGTCCTCGCGCTCACCGATGATGTCGGTGACGTCGTCATCCGCCTCTTCCGTCTCCTCGATGAGGGCGGCATCGTCGATCGGCTCGTCATCGATCTCGATGTCGTCGTCGCCCGCGATCGCGTCGTCGCCCGCGACCTTCTTGCCTTGCGCCTCGGCGTCGGCGTCCTCGAGCGAAACAAATTCGGCGTCCGGCGTCTCCGGCACCACCGCCTCGACCTTGGCCGGTGCGACGGCGGCGGCGGCACGTGCAGGCTCAGGCCGCGGCCGCGTCGGCGCTGCCGCGATCTCCATCACGGTGTGGCACTTCGGGCAGGTGATCGGAGTCTTGTTGAGATCGTAAAACTTCGCTGCGCAATTGGCGCAAAGCCGCTTGGTGCCAAGCTCGGGTTTTGCCACGGTCCGGGTTCCTCAGGGCAGGTCGGAAATGAGGTGCTTCACTTGGACAGTGGAAATGCCGCTGTCAATAGGAGTTGTGGCCTGTTTTCGGCTAGTGTGGCGGTTCAGAAGTTCGCCGCCTCCTGCCGCGGGTCCGGGAGCGAACTTCTGAACCAAAGCCACACGAGCACCTATTGAGCGCTAGTGTCCCTTTGAACCCGAAGTTCGCTACCGAACGTGCCGCAAAATCGAGCGAACTTCGGATTCGGGACACTAGCCTGTGGTGACCCTTGCGGCTTTCTCATGGTAGGAGGGCTCGCCATCTCAGCGAGGTCCCCATGAGCCACGCCGCCGTCCAGTCTCCGCTTGCCGCCCGTGCCGGTTCCCCGCTCAAGGGCCGCCTGCGCGTGCCCGGCGACAAGTCGATCTCGCACCGCGCGCTCATTTTCGGCGCGCTGGCGGTGGGGGAGACCCGGATTTCGGGGCTCCTGGAGGGCGAGGACGTGCTCAACACCGGGAAAGCCATGCGGGCGCTGGGGGCGGTAGTCGAGCGCACCGGCGAGGGCGCGTGGCGGGTGCACGGCGTCGGGGTCGGCGGCTTTCGGCAACCTCAGGGGGTGCTCGATTTCGGCAATTCCGCCACCGGATGCCGGCTGATCATGGGCGCGGCGGCGGGCTGCCCGATTACGACCACGTTCGATGGCGATGCCTCGCTGCGCAAGCGGCCGATGAAACGCATCCTCGACCCGGTGATGCTGATGGGCGCGCGGACGGCGGACATGGCCGAGGGCGGCCGGCTCCCGGTGACGATCGAAGGCGCCCGCGATCCGATCCCGATCGTCTACCGCACGCCGGTGCCGTCGGCGCAGATCAAATCGGCGGTGCTGCTCGCGGCCCTGGCGGCGCCCGGCGAGACCACCGTCATCGAAACCGAGGCAAGCCGCGACCACACCGAAAAGCTGCTTAAGCATTTCGGCGCCGACGTCACGGTGACGCCCGACGGCCCGCACGGCCGAAAGATTTCGCTCAAGGGCGAGCCCGAGCTCAGTGCGGCGCCGGTGGTGGTGCCGGCCGATCCGTCGTCGGCCGCCTTCCCGATGGTGGCCGCGCTGATCGTGCCGGGCTCCGATGTCGTGTTGACCGACATCATGACCAATCCGCTGCGCACGGGTCTCATCACGACGCTCCGTGAGATGGGCGCGAACATCGAGACGCTCAATCTGCGCAGCGACGTCGGCGAGGAGATGGCGGACTTCCGGGTGCGGGCGTCGTCGTTGAAAGGCGTCGATGTGCCGGCGGAGCGGGCGCCGTCGATGATCGACGAATATCCGATCCTGGCGGTGGCCGCGGCTTTCGCGGAAGGCACCACGCGCATGCGCGGCCTGAAGGAGCTGCGCGTCAAGGAGTCCGATCGCCTGCAAGCCGTCGCCGACGGCCTGAGGGTCAACGGCGTCGCGTTCGAGATCGAGGGCGACGACCTGATCGTGCACGGCAACGGCCGCGCCCAAGGCGGCGGCGTTGTCGCCACGCACATGGATCATCGCATCGCCATGGCGTTCCTGATGATGGGACTCGCGAGCGCGAAGCCGGTCGGCATCGACGACTCGTCGTTCATCGCGACGAGCTTCCCGAGCTTCGTCCCGATGATGCGGTCGCTCGGCGCCGATCTCGGCTGACGGATCGGAAGCTCAGCGATAGAGATCAGCCCGTGTCGGGGGCAGGCCCGAAGGCCCGCGCCGGCGCTTTGACGTCAGCGTCTGGTAGACGAGCGCCGTGTTGCGCTCGAATGCGATCGAGCAGCCGGCCATCCAGGTGAGCCACATGCGCGTGGTGACCAGCCCGCCTTCTTTGATGGCGGCTTCCTGGTTCTTGTAGAGATCGTCATACCAGATCCGGCAGGTGCGCGCGTGATGCTCGCGCCAGTCCTCCACGTCGTGGACCTCGAAGCCGAAGCGCTCGAAATTGGTGAGCAGCATGCCGATATGATCGAATTCCGCGCCCGGGAAGATGTAACGCGTGAGCGCGATCACCTCCGGCCGCTTCTTAGGAAGGTCTTCGCATCGCGCTTGGCGATGCGCACCGAGGCCTGATGCAGATAGAAGCCGTCGGGCTTGAGCAGGCGATGGATGGTCTGGAAGTATTTCGGGTGGGCGGCGAGCCCGATGTGCTCGAACATCTCGCACTGGGAAATCTTGTCGAAGCGCTCGTGTCCCTCCAGCGAGGCGTAGTCGCGAAGCTCCAGCGTGATGCGGTCGGAAAGGCCGAGCCGCTTCAACTTGTCCTGCGCCCACTCCAGCTGGTGCTCGGAGAGCGTCACGCCGTGGCCGATGACGCCGTAGTTTTGCACCGCGTGGCAGAGGAGCCCGGCCCAGCCGCAGCCGATGTCGAGCATGTGTTCGCCCGGCTTCAGCCGCAACTTGCGGCAGACATAGTCGAACTTGTTCTTTTGGATCGTGGCCTGATCGTGATCCTTCTCCCAGTCGTGGAAGTAGCCGCAGGTGTAGCCGCGCTCCGGATCGAGGAAGGTGTCGTAGAACTTGTTCGACACGTCGTAGTGGAAGCGGATGTTCTCCCTGTTCTCGGCGGCGTCCCCGGTCGCGGGGGTGTGCTTGGGGATTGCTTCAAGCGGCCAGGGTCCGCCGCGCGGCACGAACAGGAACCGCCGGACGAGGTCGATCGTCTGCTTCCAGTCGATGTGCTTTCGGATCTCCTTGATGCGCACCTTCGGCCGCCGCTCGATGAGATCGAACACCGTCCCGTTGATGATGTCGATGCGGGCGGCAATCCACAGGTTCAGCCAGGGTATCCAAGTTGGGCCGGCGGACCAGGCCCGCAATCGCTCCCTCGTCTGCGATCGCAATCGCGATCCTGTCGGGCGGATAGTCGGCGGGAACGCGCGAGCCGTCCCACAATGCGAATCCGAACTCGAGCTTCAGGCGCTCGTGCGCACGGGCAAGAAATCGCTTCAGGCTGTCGAGACGCTTTTCGGCGGCAGTCATGCAGGGGTCCTTCGGACGATAGAGATCGGCGCGCGTCGGCTGCAGGGGCGGAGAACCGCGGCGCTTGGACGCGAGCGTCTGGAACAAGACTCCGTCGCCGCGCTGGAGCGCAATCGAAGATGGTTGCAAACCACACGATGAAAATCCGTACCAAGGGTAAGCCGACCTCGCGCGCAGCGGCGTCGCGCACGGCGTGGAGCCGGTCGTGCCAGAGCCGGCACGTCCGCACCTGATGGCGGCGCCAGTTCTCGACGTCCTGGACCTCGAAGCCGTAGCGCTCGAGATTGGTCGACGGTCATGCCGATGTGGTCGAACTCGGCGCCCGGCCACATATATCGCGTGAGCGGCCTTAATTTCCGGCTCTTCCGGCTGAAGGTCTTGTCGTCCCGCTTGGCAATTCGGGTCGTCGCCTGATGCAGGTAGAGGCCGTCCGGCTTCAGCAGCCGGTGCACGGTTTGAAAGAACGTCGGATAGTTGGCAATGCCGACATGCTCGAACATTTCGATCTGTGAAATCTTGTCGAATTGCCCTTCGACGAGGTGTAGTCGCAGAGTTCGACCGTGACGCGATCGGAAAGCCCGAGCTTGGCGATCTTCTCGCGCGTCCAGGCGACTTGATTTTCCGACAAGGTCACCCCGTGCGCGATGACGCCGTAGTTCTGCGCCGCGTAGCAGATCAGCCCACCCCAGCCGCAGCCGATGTCGAGCATCCGTCTCGCCGGGCTTGAGCCGCAGCTTGCGGCAGATGTACTCGTGTTTGTTGCGCTGCGCGGTGGCAAGGTCCTCGTTCCAGTCGTGGAAATAGCCGCAGGTGTAGCTCATCTCCGGATCGAAGAAGAGCGCATAGAACGCGTTCGTGGTGTCGTAGTGGACATGAATATTGCGCCTTGTTCTCGTCCGGGTCTCCGCTGCTCGGCCGGTCGCCGCTTGATGTTCTCCAGCGGCCAGGGCCCACCGCGCGGCACGAACAGGAAGCGCAGCGAGGTGGACAGCGCGAGGCTCCGATCGAACATCTTCCCGCGCAGGATGTCCTTTGTTCTCGCCTTGGGCCGCCGCTCCACCAAATCGAAGCGGTCCCGTTGCGGATGTCGACGCGGGCCGACGCCCAGAGATTGACCAGCGTATCGAGATTGGGGCGGCGGATCAGCGAGGCCACGACGCCCTCGTCGGCAATCGCGATGGCGAGCGCGTCGGCCGCAAGATTGGCGGGCACCGTCGATCCGTCCCACAACACGAAGCCGAATTCGAGCGCGAGACGCTCGTGCGCCTGAGTCAGCAGACCCCGTATGGCCTCCAGGCGCTTTAGCTCTGCGGTTGAACTCATCGCTGTACCCCACGCCGTTGTCGCATCGCGGTCATTCTGCGGTGCTCAGTGTCTTGGCCGGAAAAGGCCAAAGCCAGCCCTTGCTCATCGATAGAGTTCGGCGCGTGTCGGCGGCAAGCCCGACGGCCCGCGCCGGCGCTTTGACGCCAGCGTCTGGAACACCAGCGCCGTGTTGCGTTCGAAGGCGATTGCGCAGCCCGCAAGATAGGCGAGCCAGACCCGCGTCGTCACCGGCCCTACCAGGCGCTCGGCCTCGGCGCGGTTCGCCAGCAGCCGATCGTGCCAAATCTTGCAGGTGAGCTGATAGTGCTCGCGCCAGGCTTCGACATCGTGCACCTCGAAACCATAGCGTTCGAGGTTCGTTGTCGTCCGGCCGATGTAGTCGAGCTCCGCGCCGGGGAAGACGTACCGCGTCAGCGCCGCGTAGTCGGGATTCTTCTTGCGATAGGTCCGCTCGTCCTTCTTGGCCGGCCGTGTGATCGACTGGTTGAGGAAGAAACCGTCTGGCTTCAATGAGCGGTGAACCGTTCTATAGAACGTCTCGAAGTTTTTCTCGCCTACGTGCTCGAGGATGCAGATCGCCGACACTTTGTCGTAGACGCCCTCGACCTGGGCGTAGTCCTTGCATTCCACCTTCGCCCGATCGGCGAGGCCCAGGCGCTCGATCTTCGTCTGGGCGTAGCTCGCCTGCTCCTCCGCGAGCGTTACGCCGTAGGCCTTCACGCCGTAGTTCTGCGCCGCGTGGATCACCAGGCTGCCCCAGCCGCAGCCGAGATCGAGCATGGTCTCTCCTGGTTTCAGGCGCAGCTTCCGGCAAACGAGATCGAGCTTGTTGCGCTGGGCGTCCTCGAGGCTCTCGTTCCAGTCGTGAAAATAGGCGCAGGTGTAGACCATCTCCCGGTCGAGCCAGAGTGCGTAGAACTCATTCGACGCGTCGTAGTGATGGTGGATATTGGCCTTGTCCTCGACGAATTCATGCCGGCTCGGCCGGTCGGCCTTGACCCGTTCGAGGGGCCACGGCCCTCCGCGCGGGACGAACAGAAATCGCCGGGCCGTTTCGAATACAATGCGCTTGTCGAGCGCCTTGACGAACTGCTTCGTCTTCACTTTCGGGCGCCGCGCGACCAAGTCGAAGATCGTGCCGTTGCGCAGATCGATGCGCCCGGCCGCCCATAGGTTGGCGAGCGTGTCTACTTTAGGTCGGCGCAGCAGTGCGGCGACCGCGCCTTCGTCTGCGATCGAGACGGCAAGCGCCTGCGGAGAGTAGCCGGCTGGTATCGTCGAGCCGTCCCACAGAGTGAATCCGAGATCGAGATCGAGGCGTTCGCGGACGTGGGTGAGAAACCCTTTCAGGGTCGCGAGGCGATTGGCGGCCGCGTCCATCCCGCGCACGTCTCCACAAAATGCCTCGCAGGCATGCCCGTTCCCATTGCCAAGTTTAAGCCGTTTCCCCGCGCATTGCGAGCCAGCTATGGACCAAGCGCAAATATGCGGCTTCGTCCGCCAAGCGGTCAACGACGGGGTCGGCGGACCACGGACCACGCTGTATGGCGCTCGTGGACCGGTGATCAGGATTGAGGTTCTGCCGCGAGAATCAGCGAGCGCGCGGTCCGAATAAAACCTGTGGCGGGCGTGGTCGCCTGTGCTTGACCGTCCCGACTAGTCCATTTCACATGGCGGTATGATCATCGCCATCGATGGACCGGCGGCGTCGGGCAAGGGGACGCTGGGGAAGCGGCTGGCCGGCCACTATGGGCTGCGGCACCTCGATACCGGCCTGATCTACCGGGCGGTCGCGCAGGCCGTGCTCGATGCCGGCGAGCCGCTGGGCGATGCAGCTTGCGCCGGCCGGGCCGCCCGCTCGCTCGATCCGTCGACGTTTGATGAAAAGGTGCTCAAAAGCCACCGGGTCGGCGAGGCCGCCTCGGTGGTGTCGGCGATCCCCGAGGTCCGCGCCGCGTTGCTCGACTTTCAGCGCGATTTCGGACGTGCGCCGCCCGGTGCGGTGCTCGACGGCCGCGATATCGGGACGGTTATCTTTCCCGACGCCGACGTTAAGATTTTCGTAACCGCCTCGCCGGAGGTCCGCGCCCGTCGGCGGACGCTGGAGTTCAAGGCCGCCGGGGTGCCGGTCGAGGAGGCCGATGTGCTGGCCGACATCCTGCGCCGGGACGAGCGCGACACCGGCCGGGCTGCCGCCCCCCTGAAGCGCGCGGAAGATGCGCACTTGCTCGATACCACGCATTTGGATATAGACGCCGCATTCCGGGCCGCCATCGACATTGTCGAAGCCGTCCGAGCAGGCCGATAGCGCGCTGACCGCGCTATCGTCGTGGAGGATGAGCCTGCTCCGACCGCATTCGTGACGGCGCGCCCGACCCTGAACCATCGTTTCGATCGCTCGGTTATGCCGGGCCGCCGCACTGTCGGCGGTGCCGAAGGCCCAAAGGCCCGCAAGGCCATGGCTTTCGGCCCGCGCGCTCGAAACGCTCATTCACTTCGAAACCGGCCGACCGTAGACCAGGAGAGTTCATGGCAACCGCCACCGCAAGTTCCGCCACGCCGTCGCGCGAAGATTTCGCTGCAATGCTCGAGGAGTCGTTCACCCAGGGCAGCCCTTCGGAAGGCACAGTCGTCAAGGGCAAAGTCGTCGGCATCGAGAAGGACCTTGCAGTCATCGACGTGGGCGCGAAGACGGAAGGCCGCGTCGCGCTGCGCGAATTCGCCGGCCCGGGCCGGCAGGCCGATATCAAGATCGGCGACACCGTCGAAGTTTATCTGGAGCGCATCGAGAATGCGCTCGGTGAGGCGGTGCTTTCGCGTGACAAGGCGCGCCGCGAAGAGAGCTGGGGCAAGCTTGAGAAGGCGTTCCAGGGCAACGAGAAGGTTTCAGGCATCATCTCGAGCCAGGTGAAGGGCGGCTTCACCGTCGATCTCGACGGCGCGGTGGCGTTCCTGCCGCGCAGCCAGGTCGACATCCGTCCGATCCGCGACGTCGGCCCGCTGATGAACGTGCCGCAGCCGTTCCAGATCCTGAAGATGGATCGCCGCCGCGGCAACATCGTGGTTTCGCGTCGTACCGTCCTTGAAGAGACCCGCGCCGAGCAGCGCCAGGAGCTGGTGCAGAACCTCGAAGAGGGTCAGGTCATCGACGGCGTGGTCAAGAACATCACCGACTACGGCGCGTTCGTGGATCTCGGCGGCATCGACGGTCTGCTGCACGTCACCGACATCGCATGGCGGCGCGTCAATCACCCGACCGAGGTGCTCAACATCGGTCAGCAGGTGAAGGTCAAGATCATCAAGATCAACCACGAGACCCACCGTATCTCGCTCGGCATGAAGCAGCTGCTCGACGATCCGTGGCAGGGCATCGAGGCGAAGTATCCGGTCGGCGCGCGTTACACCGGCCGTGTCACCAACATCACCGACTACGGCGCGTTCGTGGAGCTCGAGCCCGGCATCGAAGGCCTGATCCACGTCTCCGAAATGTCGTGGACCAAGAAGAACGTGCATCCCGGCAAGATCGTCTCCACCTCGCAAGAGGTCGAGGTGCAGATCCTCGAAGTCGATCCGGTCAAGCGCCGCATCTCGCTCGGCCTCAAGCAGACCATGCGCAATCCGTGGGAGGTCTTCGTCGAGAAGTATCCCACCGGCACGGTCATCGAGGGCGAGGTCAAGAACAAGACCGAATTCGGCCTGTTCCTCGGCCTCGACGGCGATGTGGACGGCATGGTCCACCTCTCCGATCTCGACTGGAAGCGTCCCGGCGAGCAGGTGATCGAGGAATACAAGAAGGGCGACAAGGTGCGCGCACAGGTGCTCGACGTCGACGTCGAGAAGGAGCGCATCTCACTCGGCATCAAGCAGCTCGAAGGCGATCCGTTCGCCGCCGAGTTCGCCGGCGACGTCAAGAAGGGCAGCGTCGTCACCTGCGAGGTGACGGCGGTGAAGGAGGGCGGCATCGACGTCAAGATCGTCGGCACCGATCTCGAAACCTTCATTCGCCGCGCCGACCTCGCGCGCGACCGCGGCGACCAGCGCGCCGACCGCTTCCAGGTCGGGCAGAAAGTCGACGCCCGCGTCACCCAGATCGATCGCCGTGCCCACAAAGTCTCGGTGTCGATCAAGGCGCTGGAAGTCGCCGAGGAGAAGGAGGCGATCGCGCAATACGGCTCCTCCGATTCGGGTGCGACGCTTGGCGATATCTTGGGCACCGCGCTCAAGCGCGCCGGCGAGAAGGCCGACAAGCCCGACGAGGAATGATGCTCAAGGCTGTTCGGCGCGTCCGGATCGCCAGAATGCCAATGCGTAAGTGAGCAACGGCGTCGTTTAGGCGCCGTTTGCCACAATTGCGACTGTTTGCTGCGGCCATTGACCAGGATGACGGCCGGCGGCAGTGTCGTCGGCTAGTGTGGCGGTTCAGAAGTCCGCATCATTCTCGCGGCGAATCCGATATGCGGACTTCTGAACCAAAGCCACACTGGAAATCGATAAGTTGCTAGTGTCCTTTTCAATTCTGAAGTTCGTATAGGAGGCCGCTGCGAAGTGGTACGAACTTTGGAATCGGGACACTAGCTTCGTCGAGGGAGACGAACCATGTCGCTCGATGCCGACACCATTGTCGATCGACGCCGGATGCGGCGAAAACTGACCGTATGGCGAGTCTTCGCCGTGCTGCTGGCGATCATCGCCGTGGTCGCGGTCGGCGTGGGGTTGCGCGCCCCCGGCACCGGGATGCTGGCGGGAGCGAGCGGCGGCGCCATCGCGCGCGTCACGCTTACCGGATTGATTCGCAGCGACCGGCAACGCGTCGAGGCGTTCGAGCGTCTCGCGAAGTCGCAGGCCAAGGCGGTTATCGTGCACATCAATAGTCCCGGCGGCACGACGTCGGGATCGGAGGAACTCTACGACTCGCTGATGCGGCTGCGCGAAGCCAAGCCGACCGTCGTGGTGGTGGATGGGCTTGCGGCCTCCGGCGGCTACATTGCGGCGCTCGGTGGCGACCACATCATCGCGGGCGAGACGGCGCTGGTCGGCTCGATCGGCGTGCTGTTCCAGTATCCGAACGTTTCCGATCTTCTGAAGACCATCGGCGTCCAGGTCGAGACGATCAAGTCGTCGCCGCTCAAGGCCGCGCCCTCGGGCTTCGAACCGACGAGTCCGGAGGCGCGCAAGGCGGTCGAGGAGATCGTGATGGACTCCTACGCCTGGTTCAAAGACCTGGTGCAGAAGCGGCGCAATCTCGACGACGACGCGCTGGCGAAGGTGTCGGACGGCCGCGTGTTCACCGGCCGCCAGGGCCTCGCGCTCAAGCTTGTAGACGAACTCGGCGGCGAGCGGGCGGCGGTCGCCTGGCTGGCGCGGGAGAAGAAGATCGACCCGCAGACGCCGGTCCACGACTTCCGGCTGCGCGACCGATTCGGCGACCTGCCGTTCCTGCACACGGCGGCGATCAGCCTGCTCGATGGCGTCGGACTCGGCTCGATTGCCCGCCGCTTCGAGGAGCTGGGCGCGGTCCAGGCCATGGAGCGTCTCAACCTTGACGGTCTACTGGCGCTTTGGCACCCTCCGTCTGCCAACTAGCTTGGCGAGGCGGAGGGGGGACGGCATCCGATGATCAAGTCCGAACTTGTGCAGCGCATTGCGTCACAAAACCCGCATCTCTATCAGCGCGACGTCGAGAACATCGTCAATGCGATCCTCGGCGAGATCATTGCCGCCATGGCGCGTGGCGACCGCGTCGAGCTGCGGGGTTTCGGGGCATTCTCGGTCAAGAACCGGCCCGCCCGCACCGGGCGCAATCCGCGCACCGGTGCCCATGTCTCGGTCGGCAAGAAGGCGGTGCCGTTCTTCAAGACTGGCAAGGAAATGCGCGAGCGGCTTAACCGCTCGACGCCATAAGGCACGATCCCGAGGGCGGACCCCGCTTTTCGGACGAGATCGTGTCGCGAACGAAGCAGCATGATCCAGAAGATCGTCAGAGCGCTCGTCCTGATCCCCCTGGCGATCGTCCTCGTTGCGTTGGCGGTTGCCAACCGGCAGACCGTAACCGTCTCCTTCGATCCGTTCGACCGGGTAGACCCCGCCTTCTCGGTAACGGTGCCGCTCTATGTCCTCATCCTGGCGCTGGTCATCGCTGGCGTGATCGTGGGCGGCGTCGCGGCCTGGATGCGGCAGGGCCAATGGCGCTGGCGGGCGCGGCGGGCGGAAACCCAGACGCGCGAATTGCGTGCAGAGAACGACCAGCTCAAGCGGCGGGATACCGCCGTGCCTCCCGGGTCGCCGGCAGCGATTGACCATGCGCCGCGCCTGAGCATCCCGCCGCCGGTGGGGTGATGGGCTCGCGGGGCGGGGATACCGAGTTCCAATCAAGGAGTGGTTCTTGCTATAGTCCCGGCCGAGGATTTGCGCCATGAACGCACCGGACATCAACCGCTCGATCCTGCGCATGCACATCGCCGCGATCGAGGCCAAGTATCCGATCAAGATCGTCGGGCTGTTGCCGCGCGGCAGTGCGGCGCACGTGTTCGACGACAATGCGCTCGATTTCCTGGCCGAGAAGCGGCCGGGCCTCACCTTGCTCGGCTTGGCGGGTGCGGAGAGGAGTTCTCGGCGAAAAGCTTGGGCGGCCGGTCGGCATTGTTCTCGTCAGCGGATTGCGCGACCGTGAGGCCGAGGAGTTCCCCAGGATCGTCGAGCCGGTATGAACCGTTCGACGGCGAGCGGCTGCGGGACATTTTGCACGCGGCCGATCTGGCCGCGCAGCACGCCGGCGACCTTGGCGCGGAACGGCTCGCGACGACAGCGGGTCGCCGAGATGCTGCCTTGTTTCAGATCGTCGTGCTCGGCGAGGCCGTGTCGCAGCTTCCTGCAGAGCTCTTGGCTCTCGCTCCCGAGATACCGTGGCCGGATATCCGAAGTATGCGCAATCTTGTGGTTCACGCCTATTGGCAGATCGACTATGGGATTGTAGCCAACACAATCAGGAACGACATGGAACCCCTGAAGGCAGCAATCCGGCGCCTGATCGAACTGGTCAATCGAGACCCTGAATAATGCCCGTAGAAATCAAGATTTGCGGCCTGATGACGCCCGAAGCGGTCGACGTCGCGCTCGACGCCGGCGCCGACCATGTCGGCTTCGTGTTCTTCCCGCCGTCGCCCCGGCACATCGGCTTCGAGGCGGCGCGGGCGCTCGGCGCCCGCGTGCGCGGCCGCGCGCGCAAGGTCGCGCTGTCGGTCGACGCTGATGACGATTTCCTGGCGGCGACCATCGATGCGCTCAAGCCCGACATGTTGCAGCTGCACGGCAGGGAGTCGCCCGAGCGCGTCGTCGTGGTGCGGACCCGCTTCGGGCTGCCGGTGATCAAGGCGCTGCCGATCGAGACACGGTCGGACCTCTCGCCGATCAGGCTCTTCGCCGATGTTGCGGACCGGCTGCTGTTCGATGCGCGGGCGCCGCGCGGCGCCACCCGGCCCGGCGGGCTCGGCAAGAGCTTCGACTGGACGCTGCTCGCGGGCATCAACCGCGTACCATTCATGCTGTCGGGCGGGCTCGACGCAACGAACGTGGCCGAGGCGCTGCGCATCACCCGGGCGCCGGCGGTCGACGTGTCCTCCGGTGTCGAGCGTGCGCCCGGCGTCAAGGACCTCGACAAGATTCGTGCGTTCGTCCGCGCCGTCCGCGAGGCGACCGGCGACGGCGAACGCAAAGTCGCGAGCGGCGCATGAACGTTCTGCAGCAGCCCAATTCGTTCCGTACCGGGCCCGACGAACGCGGCCACTTCGGCATCTATGGCGGCCGCTTCGTCGCCGAGACGCTGATGCCGCTGATCCTCGACCTTGAGAAAGCCTACAGCGCTGCCAAGGCCGATCCCGCCTTCAAGCGCGAGATGGACGGGCACCTCACGCACTATGTCGGACGACCGTCGCCGCTCTATCTCGCCGAGCGCCTGACAGCTCATCTCGGTGGCGCGAAGATCTACTTCAAGCGCGAGGACCTCAACCACACCGGCGCACACAAGGTGAACAATGTGCTCGGCCAGATCATGCTGGCGAAGCGCATGGGCAAGCCGCGCATCATCGCCGAGACCGGCGCCGGCATGCACGGCGTCGCGACCGCGACCCTATGCGCGAAGTTCGGGCTGGAATGCATCGTCTATATGGGCTCGGTCGACGTCGCGCGGCAGCAGCCGAACGTGCTGCGCATGCAGGCGCTCGGCGCCAAGGTGGTGCCGGTCGAGTCCGGCTCGAAGACCCTCAAGGACGCCATGAACGAGGCGTTGCGCGACTGGGTCACCAACGTCGCCAATACCTTCTATTGCATCGGCACGGTCGCCGGCCCGCATCCCTATCCGATGATGGTGCGCGATTTCCAATGCGTGATCGGCAACGAGACGCGTGAGCAGATAAATGCTCTCGAAGGCCGTCTGCCCAATTCGCTGATCGCCTGTATCGGCGGCGGCTCCAATGCCATGGGCCTGTTCCATCCCTTCCTCGACGACAAGGATATCGAGATCTACGGCGTCGAAGCCGCCGGCCACGGGCTCGACAGCGGCATGCACGCGGCGTCGGTCGCCGGCGGCCGGCCGGGCGTGCTGCATGGCAACCGCACTTATTTGCTGATGAACGAAGACGGCCAGATCAACGAGGCGCATTCGATCTCCGCCGGCCTCGACTATCCCGGCATCGGTCCGGAGCACGCCTGGCTGAACGACATCGGCCGCGTGACGTTCCTCTCCGCGACCGACAAGGAAGCGCTGGCGGCGTTCCAGCTCTGCTGCAAGCTCGAAGGGATCATCCCGGCGCTGGAGCCGGCGCATGCGCTGGCGCGGGTGATCGATCTCGCGCCGAAGAAGCCGAAGGATCACCTGATGGTGCTGAACCTGTCGGGCCGCGGCGACAAGGACCTTGCCTCGGTGGCGGAGCATCTCGGGGGCAAGATGTGATCTTCAACCGCCAGAAGATCACCGGCTGGGTCCTGGTCATCGTGTCCGCCGCCTATCTCGCCTATTTCTTCCGCATCAAGGTGATGACACCGGGCCCGCTGCTGACGGGCAAGGACTGGTTCAATGTGATCACGGCCGCCGTCGTGCTGATCATCGGCATCGCCAATGTCCGGCTCGCGGCGATGCGCGACCAGAACCGGCGGTCAGGTTCCGAATGACGATGTCAATGACAACCCGCATCGACACCCGATTTGCCGATTTGAAGCGCCAGGGCCGCGCCGCGCTGGTGACGTTCCTGACCGCCGGCGATCCCGACACCGACACCTCGCTCGCGATCCTCAAGGCGTTGCCTGCCGCCGGCGCCGACGTGATCGAGCTCGGCATGCCGTTCACCGATCCGATGGCGGACGGTCCCGCGATCCAGGCGTCGTCGCAGCGCGCGCTCAAGGCCGGGCAGAACATGAAGAAGACGCTCGCCATGATCCGCGCCTTCCGCAAGGAGGACGACACGACGCCGATCGTGCTGATGGGCTACTACAATCCGATCTACATTTACGGCGTCGACAAATTTCTTGCCGACGCCAAATCGTGCGGCATTGACGGGCTGATCGTCGTCGATCTGCCGCCCGAGGAGGACGAAGAGCTCTGCCTGCCGGCGCTCAAGGCGGGCTTGAACTTCATCCGCCTGGCGACGCCGACCACCGACGACAAGCGCCTCCCGGCCGTGCTCGCGAACACCTCGGGCTTCGTCTACTACGTCTCGATCACCGGCATCACCGGCATGGCGGCGCCCGACAACGCCGCTGTCGGGACCGCCGTCAGCCGCATCAAGCGCCACACCAAGCTGCCGGTCGCCGTCGGCTTCGGCGTGAAGACCGCCGAGCAGGCGCAGGCGATCGCGCAGGGCGCCGACGGCGTGGTGGTGGGCTCCGCGCTGATCGACGCGCTGCGCGCGACCCTCGATGGCAACGGCAAGGCCGGCAAGAACTCCGTCAGTGCCGTGACCAAGCTGGTCGCAAGCCTTGCGTCCGGCGTGCGTGCCGCGAAGCACGTCTAATAGCGCGGGTCAGTTCTGCGAGCTGGCGCCGCCGGGATGCACCGCGGCGCTGGCTTTCTTGATCAGTGCGGGGCTGGCCGCATAGAGCTTCTCGACCACCTGCGCTGCGTCGGCGCCTTGCATCGGCTCGTTGATCTCGATCTTGCGGCGCTCGGCTTCCGCCAGGAACTGCGGGTCACGCATGATCGCGTCGAAGGTCTTGCGCAGCAGCGCCAGCGCGTCCTCGGCCATGTCGGGCGGGCCGAGCACGGGCCGACCGATCGACTGCTGCGCGAACACGATACGCAAAATGTCGCGCTCTTCGTCGGTGCGGGCGACGTCCATCACGGTCGGCACGTCGGGAAGCGCCGGATGAGGTCCGAGCCCGAGCTGAAGGATGAGATTGATCTTCTTGTCGCGAAGCCAATCAGGGCGATTGGCGAGGATCGACGAGTAGTGCCAATTGCCGATGCCCTGGACTTCGCCGCGTTCCATGGCGAGTACCATTTCCGCGCTGCCCTGATAGCCCGACACGACCTTGAAGCGGGTCGAGAGCACGCGATTGACCGCATTCGGGAAAATGACGCTGTCGGCGTTCACGCCGGCGCCGCCGACAACGAATTCATGCTCGAAGATATCGGACGCCTTCTTGATCGGTGCGGCATGCCACGCGACGGCGACGCCCTTCTCGCTGTTCATGCTGCCGATCCAACTGAAGCGTCGCGAGTCGAAGCGCGCCCCGGTCGCGCCAAACAGGGCCGCGGGCGCGATGCTGCCACCGCCAAGCGCGATGACGGTGCCGTCACGCGGCGCCTGCGCATAGAGATAGTTGGCCATCAGGATGCTGCCGGCGCCCGGCATGTTCTGAACGGTGACGGCGGGCTGTCCCGGCAGGAACTGGGTCAGGAACGGCGCCAGCATGCGGCCGTAGGTGTCATAGCCGCCGCCGGCGGCCTGGCCCACGATGAGGCGGATCGTCTTGCCCTTGTAGAGGTCCGGCTGTGCACGCGCCGATGGAACCGCAAGCACGAAAAGCGACAGGAATGACAATGCAGCAATCCTGGCATGCATCTCACGTCGTACGCGCATGGCGGTTCTTTCATCCTTCGTCGGTCTACGCCGTTGAATGCATGGACCGTACCAATTCGTAAAACCGTTCCCGTTATGGCGATGTTATTTCGCTCTCCGGGCCGAGCCGCTATTGTGCGCTACAAGCCGCCTGGCTGCGTAAGAAATATCTGGCTGTGCAAGAAATCTTGGCAAGGAAAGGACCGGCGATGCCCACCATCGATCTTGGCGTTCGCCCGCTGGGGAGCGGCAATCTCGGCGCGGAAATCAATTCGCTGCAGGCGAGCCGCGCCACGGCCGCCGACGTGCGCGAGCTGCAGAAAATTCTCGCAAAGCATGGCGTCGTCTGCCTGCGCAATCAGGATCTGACGCCGGCGCAGTATGTGGCATTCGCCAAGCTGTTCGGTGAGATCGAGCCGTCGACGCGCGAGCGCTACTGGCTGCCCGAGCAGAACGAGATCTATGTCATCTCCAATGTCGTTGAGGATGGAAAGCCGATCGGCAATCCGAACGACGGCTTCTTCTGGCACACCGACCAATATTATTTCGAGCGGCCGACCGCCTACACGTTCCTCTACGGCATCGAGACGCCGCCGGTCGGCGCCGACACGCAATTCGTCAGCACGCGCGAGCTCTACAAGTCGCTGCCCGCGGCCGAGAAGAGGCCTACCGCAAGATGAGCATCGTCGCGAGCCATTCGAAGCTCAACGAGGTCCGCGCGAAGGAAGGCAAGCCGGTCGACAAATCGGAATACGACAAGCTGCCGGACGTCATCCATCCGCTGGTCCGCACCCATCCGATTTCCGGCGACAAGTTCCTCTATTTCAGCGCCGAACGCGCGTCCAAGCCGCTCAACATGGGTGAGCCGGAGCTCATGACTTTGCTGCGGAGCCTGCTTGCAAAAGTGACCGCCAAGGAAAATATCTACTCCCACAAGTGGCGTCCCAAGGACCTGGTGATCTGGGACAATCGCGGCCTGATGCACACGGCGACGTCCTACGACAAGGACAAGTACCGCCGGATTTGCTATCGGATGAGCGTGATCGGCGAGCGGCCCTACCAATAGCCGCGTTCACCTTGTGCGGATGAAGATATGAACTGGATCTCCAACGTCGTCCGGCCGAAGATTCGCAGCTTCCTCAACCGGCGCGAGTCGCCGGAGAATCTGTGGATCAAGTGTCCGGAGACCGGACAGCTCGTCTTCTACAAGGACGTGGAGGCGAACCAGTTCGTCATTCCCGGTTCGAACTACCACATGCGCATGAGCGCGACCGCGCGGCTCAAGTCGGTCTTCGACAACGAGACCTGGTTCGATATCGCGGTGCCGGCCGCGCCGGTCGATCCGCTGAAGTTCCGCGACGAGCGCCGCTACACCGACCGCCTCAAGGACGCGCGCAACAAGACCGGCACCAACGACGCGATCAAGCTCGGCTACGGCAAGCTCGACGGGCTGCCGGTGGTGGTCGCGGTGCAGGACTTCGATTTCATGGGCGGCTCGCTCGGCATGGCGGCCGGCGAGGCGGTCATCAAGGGGCTTGAGACAGCTGTCGAGAAGGCGACGCCGTTCATCATGTTCGCGGCGTCGGGCGGCGCGCGCATGCAGGAGGGGATTCTCTCGCTCATGCAACTACCGCGCACGACCGTGGCGATCCAATTGCTGCGCGAAGCCGGCAAGCCCTACATCGTGGTGCTGACCAATCCGACCACCGGCGGGGTTACCGCCTCCTATGGCATGCTCGGCGACGTCCATATTGCGGAGCCGGGCGCGCTCATCGGATTTGCCGGTCCGCGCGTGATCGAGCAGACCATCCGGGAGAAACTGCCCGAGGGTTTCCAGCGCGCCGAATATCTCCAGGAGCACGGCATGGTGGACATGGTGGTGCCCCGCCATGAGCTGCGTCCGACGCTGTCCAATATCTGCCGGCTGCTCACCAAGGCGCCTGCCACGCTGCCGGCGCCACCGCCGGATCGTCGCCACGCTGCCACAAAGCGATGATCTGACGGCGCCGCACGAACGCATAAGCGTCATCCGCGCGTTCTGGATGATCCGGTATACTGCGCGCAATGTCGGCAATCGATTCCATCGTCACGCGGCTGTTGTCGCTGCATCCCAAGCTGATCGACCTGTCGCTCGATCGCGTATGGCGATTGCTGGCGGCGATCGGGCATCCGGAGCGCAACCTGCCGCCGGTGATCCATGTTGCCGGCACCAACGGCAAGGGCTCGACCATCGCGTTCATGCGCGCGATTCTCGAAGCGGCGGGCTTGCGCGTGCATGTCTATACCTCACCGCATCTCGTCCGGTTCAACGAGCGCTTCCGTCTCGGCCAGGCCGGCGAGGGCGTGCTGGTGTCGGACGACGAGCTCGCGTCCGTATTCGAGGAATGCGAGCGCGCCAATGCCGGCGAGCCGATCACGGTGTTCGAGATCACCACAGCGGCCGGGCTCCTGCTGTTCGCACGCCACCCAGCGGATGTGCTCCTGCTCGAGGTCGGGCTGGGCGGCCGGCTCGACGCCACCAATGTCGTCGATCGGCCGCTGGCGACTGTCGTCACGCCGGTCTCGTTCGACCATTCCGACTATCTCGGCGACAGCATCGCGAAAATCGCGGCCGAAAAGGCCGGCATCTTCAAGCGCGATGTGCCCGCGATCGTCGCCGCGCAGCCGCGCGAGGCGCTCATGGTCATCGAACGTGCCGCCGCGCACGCCCGTGCGCCGATCCGGATCGCGGGCGAGAACTGGACCGCGACCGAGGAGCGCGGCCGGCTGGTCTATCAGGATGATGCCGGGCTGCTCGACCTGCCGGCGCCGCGGCTGCCGGGCGGCATCAGTTCGAGAATGCGGGCGTCGCCATCGCGACCTTGCGTTCGGTTCCGTCATTCTCGCTTCGTCCGGCGGTTTTCGAAGCGGTCGCGAAAGCGGATTGGCCGGCGCGCATGCAGCGGCTGTCCCAAGGCAAGCTGCCCGGGCTGCTTCCTGCGGGAAGCGAGCTGTGGCTCGATGGCGGCCACAACGCGGACGGCGGCCGCGCCGTGGCCAATGCGCTCGCCGATCTCGAGGAGCGGGTGTCGCGTCCGCTGGTGCTGATCGTCGGCATGCTCGCGAGCAAGGACGCCGGCGCGTTCCTGAAGAATTTTTCCGGGCTCGCGCGACGGCTGGTCGCGGTGCCGATCCCGGATCAGCAGAAGAGCATTGCGCCGGCGGTGATCGCTGATCTCTCTCGCGCGGCCGATATCCCCGCGCAGGTGAGCGGCGACGTCGCGGGCGCGCTCATCGAGGCCGGAAAGCTAAGGCTCGATCCGCCGCCGCGGGTGATGATTACGGGATCGCTTTATCTGGCCGGCGCGGTGCTCGACGCGAACGGCACGCCGCCGACGTGAGTTCTCTCGACGTCGTCATCCCGACTTGTTCGCATGCCAGGTCGAGCCGAGCCTCGAAGATGGATGGCCTGGCTGTCACGCTCCGGGGTCGATCCGCGAGGCCCGGCACGTCGCGAGACCTCGGATGACGGATAGAGCGATGCTACGGCAGTCAAACCGCCGACGTGATCCACTGCTCGAGCTTCTGCTTCGGCGCGGCGCCGATCTGGCGCGAGGACATGTCGCCGTTCTTGAAGATCAGCAGCGTCGGGATCGACTGGATGTTGTACTTCGCCGCGGTCTGCGGATTTTCGTCGACGTTGAGCTTGACGATCTTGACCTTCTCGCCGAGCGAGCCCGCGATCTCTTCCAGCGCCGGCGCGATCATCCGGCAGGGGCCGCACCATTCCGCCCAGAAGTCCACGACCACGGGGCCCTTGGACTTCAACACTTCCAATTCGAAGGTGGCATCAGAGACTTTGCCAACGGCCATGGAGTACCTCGTGGATTTGCGGGAAACGGGCTGCGCCTGTGCGGATGGCCAACGTATGAACGGCCCTCGAGTCCGTCAAGCAGGCTTCACGACGAGGTGACGGAGGCAAGCGCCGCGTCCATGGCATCGGCGGAAATCTCCATCAGATCAGGCACTTCGGTCCAGACCAAGGCGGCCCGGACGGGCTTGCCGGGGTAGAGCTTGGCCAGCACGGCGCGGTAGAGCGCGAGCTGCGCGACGTAGGCCGCCGGCACTTTGTCGGGCGTCCGCGGCGGGTCGCGATTCGTCTTGTGGTCGGCGATGAGCAGCGCGTCCTCGGTCACGACCAGGCGATCGACGACCCCGGCGACACTGCGGATACGGCCGCCGTGGACGACCCGCCCGACGATCGGGACCTCGGCCTTGCTCTGCGGCGAGAACAGCGCGGCGAAGCGGGGATGCTCGATCAGCGCCAGCGCCTTGCGCGCGAAGTCTTCGCATTCGTCCGCCGTGAAGTCGCGGCTCTTGCCGGCGAGGTAGCGGCGCGCGGCCTCCGCGCGGTGCTCCGGCGCGATCGCGGGCAGCGATTGCAAGAGCCGGTGCATCACGACACCGCGCACCATCGCCTGCCGCCGCGCGGCGCCGCCGGCGCGCGCGACCGGCGCGGTCTCGTCATAGAGCTGCGACGGCGAGAGCGGGGCGGCGGCCACATCCTCGCGCGTTGCGTTGCGCGCGAGCCAATCCGGCGGTTTCGGCGCTGCCGGCTTCGCCGGCTCCAGAATCAAACAGCGACAGCGTCTCCGGCTCTGACGGCGTCTGGCGAAAGCGCAGCACGCTGCCTTCGCCAACATCGGCCGGCTCCTCGGTGCAATGCGGCTTGAGCGCCTCCGCCATCAGGTCGTACCAGCAGCCCGCCGGCCGCCTGTTCTCTCCCACCGAGCCGCAGATGATCAGCCGGTCGGCGGCGCGCGTCATGGCGACGTAGAGCAGGCGGCGATATTCGTCGACGGCGTCGTTCACCGTCGTGGTGCGCGCGGCGGCGATCGGCGCCGTGTCGTCTTTCTTGGTCGGCATCCAGACCAGCCGGTCGGGCGTGTCCGGCGCCGCGTCTTGCGCCGGCAGGTTCAGCAATCGCGGCTGATGCTGGATCGGGCCCTGCGGCTCGGTCGTGGTGTCGGCGAGGATCACGATCGGCGCCTCCAGTCCCTTGGCGCCGTGCACGGTCATCACCCGCACCTCGTCGCGCGCGATCTCCATGTCGCGCTTGATCTCCGCCGACGCCGTGCGCAGCCATGCGACGAAACCCTGCAGCGACGGCGTCTCGCGGCTCTCATAGGCGAGCGCGAGATTGAGGAATTCGTCGATCACGTCGTTGGCCTCGGGGCCGAGCCGCGAGAGGAAGCGCTGCCGCGCTTTGTCCGCGCCAAGGAGATTGGCGTAGAAGGCGAACGGCGGCAGCCGCTGCGCATCGCGCGCGATCGCGTCGAGCCGCGCCGCGATCTCCGGCCTGCGCTCCGCGAAGGCCGCCCGCAGGCTGCCCTTGCGGTCAAACGCGAGCGCGAACAACTCGTCTTCGGTCAGGCCGAACAGCGGGCTCTTGAGCACGGTCGCGAGCGCGAGATCGTCCTCCGGCAGCAGCAGTGCGTCGGCAAGCGCCAAAAGGTCCATCACCGCGATGTGCTCGGTCAGCACCAGCCGGTCGGCGCCCGCGACGTCGATGTCCTCGTTCTTCAGCGCGCGGATGATCGCCTCGAACAATGGCCCACGCTGGCGCACCAGCACGAGAATGTCGCCCGGCCGCACCGCATGGCGCTCCGCGCCGGTGCCGACGCGATCCTTGCGGTCGATCCACAGCCGCACCGCCTTGGCGATCTGACGCGCGAGCTTGACGCGCGGGCTCGTCTCCGAGGTTTTGTCGAACGGCTGGTCCCACGGCGGGATCGTCTTTCTTCTCGGCTCGACCAGCGGCCAGATCTCGACCAGCCCGGGCGCGGCGCCGGGCAGCGCGAGATGCGCCGAAATCCCGGCCTCGTCGGTGGTCACGCTGCGAAAGATGGCCTGCTCCCGGAACACGTGCTGCACGGCGGTGAGCACGCTGTCGTTCGAGCGGAACGAATGGTCAAGGCGGACGTCGCGCCACTCGATCGCGGCAGCCTTCAAAGGTTTGCTTGAAGCCACGTTGCTTCTCGTGGAATTCGCGCGGATCGGCGCCCTGGAACGAGAAGATCGACTGCTTGTCGTCGCCGACCGCGAAGATCGACCGCCGAGCGTCCCGCGCGCACCGGCGCCGACCGCGAACTCGGCGACCAGCCGCTCGATGATGTCCCACTGCTCCGGGCTCGTGTCCTGCGCCTCGTCGATCAAGAGATGATCGATGCCGAGGTCGAGCTTGTAGTGGACCCAGGCCGCGCTCACGCGCGCGAGCAGGTCGCGCGTCTTGGCGATGAGGTCATCGTAGTCGAGGAGGCCGCGCGCTTCCTTCTCGGTGCGATAACGCGCGATCACCGCGCTGGCGAGCGTGAGCAGCGCCCCGGTGCGGGTGCGGGCAATGACGGCGCGGCGGCGATCGAGCAAGGCGCAGACGCGCTTCTGCTCGTCGGCGAAGCACTTGCAGAGGCCGGGATGCCGGTCGCGGATGCTCTTGGTGGCGATGTTCGCCTTCGCGCCGCCGCTCGCGGTGCAAAAGACCGCGAGCAGCGCCGCGAAGCGCTCCGGTCCGGTCACGGTCCGCATGGTCGGAGCGCATCCGCCTGCTCGCGGTCGGTCTTGGCGCCTTTCTGAAGGATCGCGATCAGCGCCGGCCATTCCGACGGCGCAAGAAGCGATGCGTTGAACAGATCGTGCTCCACGCGCTCGATCGTGTCGTCGGCTGCGATCCCGAGCGACTGCGAAAGTTCCGCCATGGCGCCGTCGATGCCGCCGGCACGCT
Organism: uncultured Alphaproteobacteria bacterium; assembly: GCA_963850705.1. GTDB lineage: Bacteria > Pseudomonadota > Alphaproteobacteria > Rhizobiales > Xanthobacteraceae > VAZQ01. Next base: position 82,890 of record CAWKMR010000076.1, read on the forward strand.
CCAGCCATTCGGTCACCTTGTCGCGATCGCGGATCGTTTCGGCGAGCGCGAGCTGGAACTGAAAATCGCTGGTCAGCGTGATGATGGTCGCGAGCGCGCGTCCTTCGACGCTGTCGGGTTGCGCGGATGCGGCGAGCAGCACGTCGAGCCGGATCGTTTCCAGCATCTGCTTCTGCTGCGTCTCTTCCAGCACCTGGAAGCGCGCCGCGACATCGGCCTCGAACGGGAACTGCTGGAGGAGCCGGGTGCAGAAGGCGTGGATGGTCTGCACCTTCAGGCCGCCCGGCGTTTCCAGCGCTTCGGCGAACAGTTTTCGCGCCCGCGCCAGCCGCTTGGCATCGACGCGCTTGACACCGGTCTTGCGGATTTCCTTTTCAAGCGCATCGTCGTCGAGCGAAGTCCAGCCCGCGAGCCGCTCGAACACGCGGTTCGCCATGTTGGCCGACGCCGCCTTGGTGTAGGTGAGGCAGAGGATCTTCGCCGGATCGGTGCCGTCGAGCAGCAGGCGGATCACGCGTTGTGCGAGAACGTAGGTCTTGCCGGAGCCGGCATTGGCCGAGACCCAGGCCGACACGGCAGGGTCGGACGCCGGTGCTGGACATCGAGAACGGCGTTGGGATGACGCGGGCGCTCATTCGGCGTCTCCCCCGTCCTCGGCGGCGCCGCTGGTCAGCGACCATTCCTTCACGCGCGCGAGGTGATCGTAGTCGCCGCCGCCGCGGCGCATGAACATCGGCCGCTCCTTGGAGAGATAGCCGTTGTTCTCGTCTTCGAACTTCGTCAGAAGTTTCGTGAGCTCCCGCAACGCCTCGTCCGATTTGCCGTCGGGCGTCTCGTCGCCGAAATCGATCGGCTTCAATTCGCCGGCCGGGTCGCCGCCGCGCAGCGTCACGTAGAGGAATTCCGAGATCGAGCGTCCGCCGCAATTCCTTCGAATTGTCCGGCCCGCAGGATCGCGCCCTCAAGCGTCAGTTGGGGCGTCAGCCCGGACGACACCTGGGGCGTGGTCGGCGGCCGGCCGGTCTTGTAGTCGAGGATCGCGTAGCTTCCGTCGCGCAGATGCTCGATGCGGTCGGCGCGCGTGCGCAGGGTGAAGGTGCGACTGCCGAGCGGAATCTCCAGCTTGGCGCCGATCTCCGCGCTGATCGCCGCGACATTGACGCGGCGTCTGCGCCTCGAAATCGGCGAACCAGCGCGCGATGCGGAGAAAGCGCGGCCACCAGAACGCGCGCGCCTCGGGAAAATCCTCGAGCGCGGCGAATTCCGTCTCGCCGAGCTTGATCAGTTCGGCGAGGGCGTTGTTGGGCAGGGCATCCTTGAAGTTTGACGTGAACGTCTCCGATCGCTCCGTGGATGACCGTGCCGCGGTCGCGTGCGCCCGGCGGCGTGTCGATCGCGTCGAGCGGCTGGAGACGCAGGATGTGCCGCGCATAGATCGAATAGGGGTCGCGCAGCCAGGTCTCGATCTCGGTGACGGAGAGCGAGGTCGGCCGCGCGTCGCGCGCGGGCTTCGGTTCGGGACGCGGCACTGGACGCGGCGGGTCCAGCGGCCGGTCGAGTCCGCGCGCCCAGTCGAGATAGGTTTCGCCGCGCGCCAGCGCCGCGTTCCAACGCTCCTCGCCTGCGACCGCCGCCAGCCGCTGGATGAAGCGTGAGGGTACCGTCGGCGCGCCGGAGAGCTTAGCCGGATAGGCGAGCACGACTTCATTCGCGCCGAGCATCTGCGCGAAGTCGTGGGCGGAGAGCGAAATCCGCCGTTCCGGGAGATCGAGACCGAGCGAACGGCGCATCGGCCGGCTGAGCCAGGGATCGCTGCGCGTTTCCGGTGGCCACACGCCCTCCACCAGCCCGCCAAGCACGACGCGGTCGATGCTCTGCAGCCGCGCTTCGAGCAGACCGTAGATGCGCACGCGGACGCCGGGCCGGTCGGGCCTGCGCACCGATTTCTCCGCGACGATGGCGCGAAACAGGTCGGGGTACTCCGAGGCCGACACCGCGACGGCGTCCTGCGCGTGGTCGGTGATTTCGAGGAACGCCCTGTCGAGCGCGGTGCCGTCGGGTCCGCTGAAGGCGACGCCTTCGTCGCGGCGCTCCTTCGACAGCGCGTCAATGACCTGGCGATGCGCGTCAGCGAAAACCGCCAGCGGCTGTCTGGTCTTGGCAAGGGCTTCGAGCGGCTTGAGCGCCACGGCGAGTGCACCGATCAGATCGGTGGCATTTTGCAACTGGCCCGTCGTCAGCCGCTTGCGCGGATCGGCGCGGTGCAGCTTCGAAATATTGTCTCGGAAAGTCTTGAGCGCGTGCGCGAGGCCGGCGCGTGCCGGGCTTCGGCCGCGGCCCGCGCAACACCGCCTGCTCGATGACGGAAATGCCGTGTTCATGCGCGCCGGCCGACGCGCCGAGCCGCAGCAGCGGATGCTTGAGGAGGGCCAACAGCGTGACCGGCTCGAGCCCTTTGAGCGCTGCCTCGGAAACAAGTCGTGCGAACACGCCGGCGGGCGTATCGGCGAGCGCGTCGCCGCTGGAATCGTCGACCGCGATGTTCCAGCGCTCGAGCGCCGACAGCACGCGGCGTGCGAGCGCGCGGTCGGGCGTGACCAGCGCGGCGGTTTTCCGGTCGGTTTCGAGAACCTCGCGCAGCGCGACCGCGATCGCGAGCGCTTCCTCTTCGGCGTTCGCGGCGGCCACGACCGATACGTGCTCCAGCGCGTCGTCGAGGCGGAGGCCGCCGTGCGGCAGGTCTCGCCATTTGTCGGTCTTGTCGGCAGGGCGCATCACTTCGGAGACGACAGCTTCGCGGCCGTGCGCCGCCGGTTCCCCGAGGCGAAGCACTTCGGCGCGCGTGATGCCGATCCGCCGCAGCAGCGCCTGCATGGAAAATTGCGGATGGCCGATCGCGGGCGCGAGGACTTCGCGTCCCTCGGCATCGCGGCGGCCGGCGATGTCGTCCCAGGACTCTTCGTCAAGGTCGGTGTCGAGGCCGGGCAGCACCACGGCGCCGTGCGGAAGTTTCGCGATGGTCTCGATCAACGCCGCGGTCGCCGGCATCGACCCGGTCGAGCCGGCGGCGATCACGGGGCCGCCGGTATGGGCGGCAAGGCGCTTGGCCTCGGCGGCGATCAGCAGGTCGCGGCGCGCGGCAGGCTCGATCCTGTCGCGCTCGTCGAGGATCGGTGGCCACGCCTGGCGCACGATCTCGTTCAGGAATCGCAGCGTGAGCTGCCAGTATTCGTCGTGCTCGCCGGGCACCAGCGTGTCGAGCTTGTCCCACGGCACCTGGCGCGTGGTCATGTCATCCATCAGCCGCGCCAATGCGTCGGCGAGCGCCAGCGCGGAGGCCGGATTGTTGGCGACCAGCGGCGCATTGCCTTCGCGGCGGACCGCCTGCGACGCCGCCCATTTGGTCACGAGCTGCGTGAGCAGCAACCGCCGTTCGAGGCCGCCAAGCTCGTCCTTGAGATCGAGCGCGCCGGGATTGGCGGCGTCGGCGAACACCAGCTCGTCCTCATCGATGTCGCCGATCGGGACGATGCGCGGCAGGATCGCAGCCTCGACGCCGGTGACGTCGAGGAAGACATCGCGCGCGAGCCGGCAGGCGCGCCGCGTCGGCAGATAGAGCGTGGCGGAGGCGAGCGCCAGCGGATCGCCGCTGTCGCAAAAACCTTGCACCAATGTGCCGTCGCGCAGCGCCGCGATCAGCGTCCGTACGAACGGCGCCGATGACGGAATGGTGAAGACGCGAGGCGGGCGGTCGATCATGCAATCTCGGGGTCAGGCCCACGTCAGCGGGACTTCCAGCAAAAAGCAGAAGCTCGCAAAGCGAGTCGGTGGCGCGGAGAATATGGGGATCATCCGCCTTCGCGGATGACGACAATGAAAAATTACGCCGCGCTCGCGACCAGCGCAGCTTCCGCAGCGGCCACGGCCTCGGGTGTTCCGACATGCATCCAGATGCCGTCAAGGCGCAGCCCATGCAGCCGCCCGGATTCGGCGGCGCGGTCGAACAGCGGCGACATCGATGAAGATCCGGGCCCGACGCCGGCGAAGAAGGCGGGCGTGAGGATCGCGGCGCCGGCATAGACGAACGGCACCACGTCGCGCTCGCCGCGCCGCGTGAGCCGCCCATCCGCCGCCATCGAGAAATCGCCGCGGCCGGAATAGCCGGTGGCGGTCGCGGTCGGCGCCATCAGGAGCAGCGCGTCCATGCTGGCGGCGTCGAACGCAGCGGCGAGCCGCAAGAGATTCGGCGTCACGCCGTCGATCCAGACGGTATCGGAATTGACCAGGAAGAACGGCCCGCCGCCGAGCGCCGGCATCGCCTTGACCGGGCCGCCGGCGGTGCCGAGCAATTCCGCGCGCTCATCGGAGATCACGATCTTCGGCGCCTTGCGGCCGGCGAGGTGGCGTTCGATCTGGTCGGCGAGGTGGTGCACATTCACGACGGCGCGCGTCACGCCGGCCTGCGCCAGGCGGTCGAGCACATGGTCGATCAGCGCCTTGCCGCCGACGCTGACCAGCGGCTTTGGGATCTGGCCGTTGTAGGGGCGCATGCGCGTGCCGAGCCCCGCCGCCATCACCATGGCGGCGCGCGGCGCGGTGTTAAGGTCCTGATCCCCCATCGGCTAACCCCAGCTTGCGAATCAAAGGCCGACTTTAACGCTTGAACATGACTGTTTTCGAGGCCGGTCCCCCTTATCCTTTACTCCAATTGGGGCCGGACTTATGGTCTTTGGGCGCGTGCTTCAGGGAGGTCGTCATGACGATCACTCGGCGAGCGGTGATTTTGTGCCTGGGTTCCTTGGGCCTTGGATGGCTTGGCGTTCTGCCAACGCTTGCTGACGGCCCGCCGGCCGGACGCCGGATTGCGTTGAGCGGCTACGATCCGGTCGCCTATTTCACCGACGGCAAGCCAGCCAAGGGGTCCCCTGAGTTCTGGTATGCCTTCGACGATGTCGTTTATCTTTTCCGATCGGCGCAGCATCGCGAGCAATTCGCCGCCGAACCGGAGCGGTTCGCGCCTCAATATGACGGCTACTGCGCCGGAGGCATCTCGAAGGGTTACAAGGTCGAACCGGATCCCGAGGCGTGGATTGTTGCCAATGGCAGGCTGTTCGTCTTCCAGTTCCAGGACCGTGTCCCGATGTTCCGGAAGACGATCGACGAGGTCGCCGCCACCGCCAATCGGAACTGGCCCGGCCTGAGGAAGCAATAGCCGGATCAGAGACCCGTCTTCTTCAGCGCGGCCGCGAGCCTGTCGCGATGCTCGGTCTTTTTGAACAAGGAACCGAAGCGCCCGACATCGAAGAATGGATTGAGCTTGCGGACCTCGGCTGCGGCCAACCGTGAGTCCTGATCGCGGCCACTCTCCGCGTAGGCTGCCGCCAGCATCGCATAGATAAACGGATTGCCTTCCTGGCGCGTGACGACCCGCTCGAGAATGTGCGCCGCATCGGCGCTTCGTCCACCCATGAAATAAGCCGCGCCCAGGCTCAAGAGGTCTTCCGCGGAAAGACGCGGATCGATGGCGGTCGCAGTTTCCAGGAACTTGATTGCGCCTTCGACGTCGCCGTTCCACAACAACGCATCGCCAAGCCCGGCGTAGCTGTCCGGTTCGCTGGGGTTGAGCGCGACGGCCCGTTTGAGCGCCTCGACGGCGCGCTCGTAGTCTTCCAATCGCGCATAGGCTCGTCCGAGCAGGACATGAGCAGCCGGATTGAACTCGTCGAGCGATACCGCTTTGCGCGCGAGCTCTTCGGCACGCTGGACTGCCGCCTGCGGATCCGCTGTCCAGCCGAGGGCGGCTGCGCTCAGGTCGATGCGGCCGAGACCGACATAGGCGCCGGCATATTGCGGATCGAGTGCGATGGCGCGCTCGAACATGGTGCGTGCCTGCGAATGCGTGGTTCGGTTCAGGCGGGTAAGCAGGTCGCGCCCTCGCAGCACGAGATCATAGGCCTCCAGATTGCCGGTCGACTTTGCGGCCAGTTGCGTTTGCTGGAGGTTGGTCAGCTTCACCGCCAAGGCGCCGGCGATCCGGATGATGATGTCGTCCTCGATGGCGAAGATCGTGCGCCGCCGAGGAATCATAGGTCTCCGACCACAGCAGCATGCCGCGCGGCAGATCGGTCAACCTGACCGCGATCCGAACCCGTTCCGGCGTCCGCCGGACACTGCCTTCGACCAGATAGCGAACCTTCAATTCGCGCTGGAGATCGTCATTGCGCCCGCCGGCGCCGCCAAATCGCGCAACGACCTTCGGCGATGCGACCGCCAGATCGGGAAATCGGCCCAGCGCGGACGCAATATCTTCGCTGATGCCGATGGAGAAATAGTCGTCGGTGGCCTCGCCCAACACGCCGAATGGCAGCACCGCGACGGACTGGCGGTTTTCGGCGGGGCGCTCGATGGTCGGTGTCTCAGCGACCTGCTGCGGGCTCGTCGGCGGGCTCAAACCCCACCACAGGCCGCCGCCGATCAGAAGCGCGACCGCGATGCCGCCGGCGATAGCGGCGGCGCCACGCCACCCCGCGCCGACGGGTCGCCAGCGTGCCCGGTGATACAGCCGGCTCGATCGCCGCGACGGGGGCGGGCGACTGCGTGTCGTCGCATTCGATGACGGTCGGCGTGAAGATGTAGCCGCGCTTGGCCACGGTCTCGATCATGGTCTGCCCGTCGTCTCCGAGCGCCTGGCGCACCTCCTTGATGCATTGAACCAGCGAATTGTCGGTGACGACGACATTGGCCCAGACGTGATCGAACAGCTCGTCCTTGGTGATGAGCCGGCCGCGATTGCGGGCGAGGTAGAGGAGTACGTCGAACGACTTCGGCCGCAACGGCACGGGCGCCTCGTCGCGCCGCAAACCGGCGGAACGCTCGTCGATGGCAAACCTGCCGAAGCGGTAGCACCTGGCCAATGAGGCTGTCATGGCGCGTCCGATCTTCGAAATTACTCGTCCAATTCCAGCATCTTAGTGGATTTCAGCGCAATTTCACCAGGCTTTCACGACGGCACGGGCGCGATCTGCGATGGGCCCCCACCGCCGGCAGTCGCGCCGGTATCACGGTGGAGGAGATCATGAAGTTCTCGACCAGCAGCATCATTCGGACGTTATGCCTGACAGCGGTCGTCGTCCTGAGCACATTTGGCGCGCGCGCCAATGTCGTTGTCGACTGGAACGCCAAGGCCGAACTGATGGCGGTCAAGAAGAAGATGCTGCCGCCGCCGAACGCGCGCGGCATGGCGATCATGCATATCGCCATGTTCGAAGCCGTGAACGCGGCCGAACGCCGGTATGCGCCCTATCGGCTCAATCTGACCGCTGCGCGGAACGTATCGAAGGAAGCGGCAGCCGCGGCTGCGGCGCACGCCGTGCTGATGGCGCTGCACCCGGGCGAGCAGGAGGTCCTCGATGCGGCGCTGCTGGCGTCGCTGGGTGAGGTGCCTGAAGGCGACGCCAAAGCGGCGGGCGTAGCGTTGGGCAAGAAGGCAGCCGCCGAAGCGCTGGCTCTGCGCGCCAAGGACGGAGCGTCCACGCCGGAATCCTATCGTCCGTTCACCACCGCCGGCGTCTACGTTCCGACCGTGATCCCGGTCAGCTCGGCCTATGGCGGCGTCACGCCTTGGGTGATGAGCTCCGGTTCGCAATTCCGCCCGGCGCCGCCTCCGGCGCTGAGCTCCGCGACCTGGGCGAGGGACGTCAACGAGATCCGCGAGTATGGCGGCCGCGCCAACACCAAGCGCAGCGCGGAGCAGACCGACATCGGCCAGTTCTGGTTTGTCACCGGCCCGCAGGCCTGGAACCCGATCGCGCGTCAGCTCGTGACGGCGAAGAAGCTCGACATCGTCGACAGCGCGCGCCTCTTCGCGCTGGTGGCGATCGCGACGGACGACGCGTTCATCGCCGTGTTCGAGGCCAAGTATCACTACAATTTCTGGCGGCCCGTCACGGCGATCCGCAACGCGGACCTGAGCGACAACCCTGCAACGCAGCGTGACGCAAGCTGGCTGCCGCTCGGCGACACGCCGATGCATCCTGAGTATCCATGCGCGCATTGCATCACGTCGTCAGCGGCCGCGGCGGTGCTGCAGTCCGCGTTCGGAAACGATATCCCGGAAGTCTCGATGACCAGCATCACGGCACCCGGCGTGACCCGACGCTGGAAACGGCTGCAGGACTATACGGACGAGGTTGCGGTGGCGCGCATCTACGGCGGCTTCCACTATCGCTTCTCGAACGTGGCCGCGCAGGAGATGGGCCGCAAGATTGCGGAGCTCGCCGTCAATACGCAGTTGCGCGCTCCCAGTACGGCGGCCGCGCCCTCACGCTGACCGATGTGAAATCGTTCGCCTGTGCGGCGCCTCAAACGCCGCACAGGTTTCTGTCGGCGCGTCGAGATTCGCGCAGCCCCGGGACATGGCGGCTGTACCACTCATTGAGCGGCTCGAGCGAGGGATGTCCCAGCGAACGTAGCAGGTAGCCGGATATCCGCGGCATGTGACGCAAATATTGCGGCTTGCCGTCGCGCACGTCGAGGCGCGCGAAGATGCCGAGGATCTTGCTCGCGCGCTGCGCCGCGAGCGTGACGTAGCTGCGAATGAAAGCGGCGGGATTGAAGTCGGCGTCGGCGGCGCGGCGCGCCCGCACATAGCGGCCGAGGAGCGCGACCTCCACCTCTTCCGGCACGTCCACGCGCGCATCCTGCAGGAGCGAGGCGACGTCGTAGGCCGGTGGCCCCATCACCGCGTCCTGGAAATCGAGGATGCCGAGTCGCGCGATGTCCTTGCGGTCAGGCAGCCATAGAAGATTGGGCGAGTGGAAGTCGCGCAGCACCCAGGTCGGCGGCGCATCAAGCGCGGGCTGGAGCGCCTCGCGCCAATGTTCCGAGGAAGTCGGCTCGGGAGTCTTCCGTGACCACCATGCCGAGCCGCGGCAGATACCATTCGAGCAGAAGCTCCACCTCGATCAGGAATGCGTCCATGTCGTAGGCGGGAATCTCATGCTCGACATGGGGCGCGACCGGCAGCACCGCCGGCAGTTCCTTGCCGTGCAAGACCAGCAGCGCATCGATGGCGGCCTCGTAGCGCTCGACGATCGGCGCCGGCGGCTCGCCGGTCACGACGCCCTCGTGCCCGAGGTCCTCGATGACGAGCAGGCCCTGCTGCATGTCGGCGTGCTGGATTTCGGGCGCGGTCAGGCCCTGCGCGCGCAGCCCGGTGGCCATGGCGACGAACGGCACGACCGATTCGGCGAGATGCGCGATCTGGCTGTAGGGCTTGCCGTCGCGGACCGGTGGACCATCCGGCTTGCGCGGCGAGTCCATCAGGATGGCGCGGCGGTTGCCGAGGATCAGGCGGTGGTAGCGCCGCGTCGAGGCGTCGCCTTGCATGCGCACGCGCGTCGCTTCGCTCAAGCCGGCCTCGGCGATGAACTGGCGCACCGATGCGATGCGATCGACCCGCGTCGCAAACGTGCCATAGCCGGTCACGCGGGCGTGGCGGAATTCCGGCTTGAGCTTGGGCGCGAGCGTCAGCGTCACGTCGATGCGGTCGGCCGGCAGGAAGCCAGCGGCGCGGTCCGGCCATTCCACCACCGCGACCGTCCCGTCGGGCAGGTCGTCGAAGCCGAGCTCGGCAAGCTCCGCCGAACCCGCCACGCGATAGAGATCGGCATGCACCAGCGGGAAGCGCGGCAGCTCGTATTGCTGCATCAGCGTGAAGGTCGGACTTGGCACCTCGATCGTCTCGTCGCCGGCGAGGTAGCGGATCATCGCGCGCGCGAAGGTGGTCTTGCCGGCGCCGAGATCGCCGGACAGCGTGAGCACGTCGCCGGGCTCGAGCGCCGACGCGACGTCGACCATCAGCCGCATCGTGGCCTGCTCGTCCGGCAGTACCGCCGTGAAGCTCGCGCCGCCCGTCGTGGTCAGCAGCATGGGTTCGGGTTTCTCAACATTCGAGCCCGAACGTATCGGTCCGGGGCGACGAGGAAAAGCGTCGACTTGCCTTGATCCGTGGGTAAGTGGATGCGTTGGTCCCGCGTTGATGGGACCACGGGCCGCCGGCGACACGAGTCGCAGGCGGCCTCATCGCTTTCAGCCGGTATGAACGCGATCAGATGCGGCGCGGACAGCGGATCGGGCCGGTGGCCATGGTCACTGTTTCCGACCGTCCCGTCCTCGGATTGATGATCATCTGTTGCGTCGATCCGGACGGGGCGCAGTTGATCCCACGGCCGCTTTCGCGCGGGCCGGTGATCTGCCGTTGCGGGAACTGCTGCGGTCCAACCCGATTGGGGTTGATGACCGGCGAGGTCACGCGCGGGCCGACCTGGATGCTGTTCGTCGAGATATTGCCGCCACCGCCACCGCGGCCGCCGCGGGCGTCGGCGCCGTCGATCGCAGCCAGGCTCATAGCAGCGACGGCCATGCCGGTCGCCATTCCAAACAAGGTTCTCATGTCAGTGCTCCCAACTGATGGGGCACGACCATCGCACCCCTGTGCTGGTAGTCGGGCAAGGCAGGGCAACGGAGTGTGACCGGCGTCACGGTTCGGACGATTCGGCCGCGAGATGCCGGCCCGCATGTGGCGATTCCGCCGTGCGGCTAGCGGAGAAGTTCTGCGGCAATTGCGTCACTTCTGGCCATTCTCGAAAACTGCCATAACCGCCGCTGCCACGACGGGCCAACCGCGCAGGCAGGGGAAACGTCATGGGATTGCCACGCCGAAAATTCCTGCACTTCGCCGCAAACGCCATTGCGATGCCGGCAGTCGCGCGCATGGCGTGGGCGCAGAATTATCCGTCGCGGCCGATCCGGATGAATGTCGGCTTTCCGCCCGGCGGCGCCGCCGACATCGTCGCGCGCGTCGTCGGTCAGTCACTGTCGGTGCGGCTCGGACAGCCGATCGTGATCGAGAACCGGCCCGGCGCCGGCGGCAATGTCGCCGGCGAGGCGACCGCCAGGGCGGCGCCGGACGGCTACACGATGATGCACGGGCCCGACAATCTGTTCATGGCCAATCCGCATCTCTACGCCAAGATGTCGTTCGATCCGCTCAAGGACCTGGTGCCGGTGTCGAGCCTGACCGCCAACCAGCTCGTGCTCGCGGTGCATCCGTCCGTTCCGGCCAACAATCTGCGCGAATTCGTGGAGCTCGCGCGCAAGACCAAGCCGCCGCTGTTCTACGCCTCGATCGGAAACGGCAGCCAGCATCATCTGGCGATGGAGATCCTCAAGCAGCATGTCGGCATCGATCTCACGCATGTGCCGTATCGCGGCGGCGGACCGGCCGGCATCGCGCTGCTCGCGGGCGACATCTCGGCGATGTTCGGCGCCGGCTCGATCGTGCCGGTGCTCCAGTCCGGCAAGGCGCGCGGCCTCGCCGCGACCGGCGCCAAGCGCTTTGCGCTGATGCCGGAGCTGCCGACCATCAACGAGGTCTATCCCGGCTACGAGGTGCTGATCTGGCACGGCCTGTTCGTGCCGGTGGGCGTGCCGCAGCCGATCATGGAACGGTTGCGCGCCGAGGTGACCGAGGTGCTCAAGGAGCCCGACGTGATCAAGCGGCTGGCGACGTCGGGCTCGGGCGAGCCCTACATCACCACGCCTGAGGAATTCACCGCGCGCATCCGCGGCGACAACGAGAAATACGGCAAGGTGATCCGCTCGATCGGCGCCAAGCTGGATTGACGCCGCCTCCACCGGAGGCCGTTGACGGCCATCCGCCCGGGTGAGCATCATCAGCCCGTGAGGAACGCTTCAACCGTCGAGAGTACCGGGCACACCATGCAAGAAAAAACCGCCGCACCGCAGACCACCGAGCAAATCCAGGCATCGCCGGTGGCGGATTTCCTGAACCTGCACGAATTCGTCGCCAAGGCGCGCCAGAATCTCAGCCAGAACCACTGGGACTACATCGTCGGCGCGGCCGAGACCGAGACCACGCTGCGGCGAAACCGCATGGCGCTCGACGCGATCGCGTTCCGGCCGCGCGTTCTCACCGACGTCAGCAAGGTCGACGCATCGGTCGAGCGGTTCGGGCGCAAGCTTCGTCTGCCGCTGATGCTGGCGCCGGTCGGGTCGCTCGAATGCTTCCATCCGGGCGCGGCGGCGGAGGTCGTGCGCGGCACCGGCGCGTTCGGCATCGCGCACATGGTTTCATCGGTCACCGAGCCGGGGCTTGAGGGGGTCGCGCAAGCTGCGCCCGACGCGCTGCGCATCTTCCAGCTCTACGTCCGCGGCGACGACGCCTTCGTCGAACGACCATGTCGAGCGCGCGATCAAGAACGGCTACACCGCGTTCTGCTTCACGGTCGACACCGCGCATTACAGCCGGCGCGAGCGCGATCTCGCCAAGCGCTACCAGACCGCCGGCCGCCGCCGCGTGGCCGGCCGCGCGTTCCAGATGCAGCTCGACTGGCGCACGATCGATCGCATCAAGAAGCAGTACAAGATCCCGATCATCATCAAGGGCATCGCCACCGCGGAGGACGCCAGGCTCGCGGTCGAACACGGCGTCGAGTGGATCTACATCTCCAACCATGGCGGCCGTCAGCTCGATCACGGCCGCGGCTCCATGGACGTGCTGCCGGAGGTCGTCGACGCCGCCGCCGGGCGCGCGAAGGTCCTGATCGACGGCGGCTTCTATCGCGGCAGCGATATCGTCAAGGCAATCGCCCTCGGCGCCGATCTCGTCGGGATGGGCCGCATGCAGTGCTATGCGCTGGCGGCCGGCGGCGCGGCCGGCGTGGTGCGCATGCTCGAAATCCTGGAAGACGAAGTGCAGCGCTCGCTCGGCCTGCTCGGCGTCAACACGTTCGCCGACCTCAACAAGAGCTATCTGCACCTGAATGCGCCGGTCGTCACCGTGCCGTCGGTGTTCAGCGCGTTCCCGCTCGTGACGATCGACCCCTGGCGGTATTGAGCGATCGCGTGCTCGAGCCCGGTCCGTCATCGTGCGGCGGCCGCGAAGCGGCCCGGTGGACGGCCCCGATGTCAAGCAGGACCGTCGCCTGCGAGGCCCGCTACGCTCGGCACCTGAGCGTGACGGAGATAGATGCGTTCGCTGCAGCCTCAACGCCGCGCTCACGCGCTGGCTCGCCGCTTCGGTCGGGAAGATGCAGGTCACGGTGGTGCCGCGGCCGACCGCGGAATCGATCGTCACCGTCCCGCCGTGCAGCTCGACGAACGAGCGCACCAGCGAGAGGCCCAGGCCGGTGCCGCGGTGGCGCGAGCCGAGCGAGTGGGTCTCGAACCAGTCGAACACCTTGTCGCGGACGTCGGGCGGGATGCCCGGGCCCTGGTCGGTGACCATGAACACGACCGCGTCCTGCAGCCGCTGCGCCGCCAGCGTCACGGTGCCGCCCGGCGGCGAGAAGCCGATGGCGTTGGCGAGCAGATTGAACAGCGCCTGACGCACGCGCCGCTCGTCGGCGACGAACGTGCCGATGTCGGGCGCGGTGCGGATCGAGAGCGAAATGCCGGTCTGCTCCAGGCGGTCCTGCACGCCTTCGGCGGCGGCGTCCATGGTCTTGCGGACGTCGACGTTGCCGAGGTTGAGCGTCATCGCGCCGGCGTCGATGGTGGCGAGGTCGAGGATGTTGTTGATGATCGCGAGCAGCGCGTTGGTCGAGGTGGTGATGTAGCTCAGATACTCGTGCTGCTTCGTCGTTCAGCGGGCCGGTGGTCTGGTCGCCGAGGAAATGCGCGAAGCCGATGATGTTGGTGAGCGGCGAGCGCAGCTCGTAGGACACGTGGTGGACGAAGTCGATCTTGATCTTGTCGGCGTCCTCCAGCGCTTCGTTGCGCTCGCGCAGCGCGCGCTCGACATTGACGGAGTCGGTGATGTCCTGGAACGTCACCAGCGTGGCGCCGTCCGGCAGCGGCACGGTCGCGCATTTGACCACGCTGCCGTCGCGCCGCTCGATGTCGCCGGCCACCGGCGTCGCGGCCGTCGATCGCGGTGACGGTCGTGCGCAGCGCCGGCCAGATCGGGTTGTCGCCGGCGAGCGCGAGGCACCAGCCGATCACGGCCTCGATGTGCGGGCGCTCCTGCAGCGCGGCCGGATCGAACTTCCACATCTGCGCGAACACCGGATTGAACAGCCGCAGCCGCCCGTCGCTGCGCGAACACCGCGACGCCTTCCGCCGAGATTGTCGAGCGTCTCGCCCTGCACGCGGATCAGCGCCTCGAAGCGGCGCTGCAGGTCGAGCGGCTCGGTGATGTCGTCGTAGAGATAGATCACGCCGCCTTCCGGATTGGGCGTGGTGACGACGCTCAAGGTGCGGCCGTCGGGCAGGTGCCATTCGTGGGCCTTGGCCTCGGTCGCCCGGTAGGCCTCGTGCAGCTCGGCCTTCCATTTGCGGAAGTCCTGCTGCTCCGGCAGGCGGCCGGCGTCGCGCAGCCGGTCGAGCACGGCGGAATCGCTCGGACCCTGGTCGAGGAAGCCGGCGTCGAGGTCCCAGAGCAGACGGAAGGCGGTGTTGTAGAAGGTGAGGCGGTGGTCGGAGCCGAAGATGGCGACGCCGGTGGTCAGATAGTCGAGCGTGCGGCGGTGGGCGTCGACCATGCGCTTGAGCTCGGCGCGCATGATGTCCGCCTCGGTCGCGTCGATGCCGATGCCGGCGCTGCCGCGGCGGGTCGGGACCGTGAGCACGTCGAAGGTCGACGCGGCCGCCGCGCGACGATCGCCGGCAGCCGGCCGGCGAACGCGCTGCTCGGCTTCGTGGGCGCGGAACAGATCGGTGCGCGCGGCGCGGTCGAACAGCTCGATGCCGCGTTCGATCGCCTCGCGGCTGTCCCTGGCGTCGACGGCGCGCGCATAGGCGGCGTTGACGTAGATGAGCTTGCCGGCCTCGTCGCGCGCCCAGACCGGCGACGGCAGCGCCTCGATCAGCGTGCGCATGGCGTTGGCGTCGTCGAGCTGGCGCTGGAAGCGGCCCTGGAGCTCGGCAAGCTCGCGCTTGATGCCGCTCACGTCCTTGAGGCGCAGGATCGCGCGCCCGCCCACCACCTGGCCTTCGGCCTCGATCGGGCGTCCGGCGAGCGTCGTGAGCGTCATCGAGAATTTCTCGCCGCGCTCGCGCAGGCGCTGCGACCGCGCCTTCGATCGCCTTGCGCCGCTTCGGGCTCGAGCCAGAGGCCGAAGGCCAGCACGCGATGCGGCGCATCGGCGTCCGCCACCAGAGCGACGTCGCCGATGATCTCGGGCTTGTCGTCGCCCGCGGCCCAGGCCACCAGGATTTGCGGCTCCGCGCGCAGCAGGGCGTAGACGCGGTCGACCTCGGCGCGGCTGGCGATGATCTCGTCGCGCGCATTGGCTTCGGTGACGGCGAGCCGCTCGCGCGTCCGCACCAGCATGATCGCCGCGACCACGGCGAAGCAGATGACCGACAGCGTGATCGCCATCCCGACGATCTCGTGACGGTCGAGCAGCGCGAAGGCGTTGAGATAGGCGTCGATCACCGACGGCGCGTTGGGCGCCGGCTCGGGATCGGCGGGAACGGTCGGTTGCGCCTTGGCGACGGTGCCGGCGATCGCCACGAATGCAGATGAGAGCGCGACAGACGGCGATGCGGAATCCGCCGCGCCGCGGATGAGCCCAATGGCCCCCGCCGGAGGTCCGGATCGTGTCCGGCATATCCCGATTGCCCCAATTCGCCGCATTCCAGGGGGCTCGAAGTTTGCCTCTCGAGCCCCAAGCCTCAGAAAACGCCTCAGACGGGCAGCGCCGACTTGCCGCAACCCACCCCACATTCACGGCCGCCCACGAATCAACGGACTTTAACCCCAAGGTGACTCCGGCCGTAAGAGTCCAGACCGTGAACGATGCAGGCTAACGCCATCGCGGCTGGAGCATTTTAGATTCGCAGCGGTACAGCGAGCTCCGTCGCCTTTCAGGGGAGGGCGTGCCCGCGGCACTATGGCCGTCACGTCGCAAAGCCGGTGCGTGCTGATCGATTTCGTTGTGGTGCTATGATCGCGTCAAACAAGAAGGAGCACCCAGGTCCCGCAGATGATTCTTCCCCGCCTCCTGCTCGCGGCCGTGCTCTCGCTCGCCGCCGCCGCCGCCAGCGCCCAGTCCTATCCGTCAAAGCCGATCCGGCTGATTGCGCCGTTTCCGGCCGGCGGCCCGACCGACACCACCGCCCGCGTGGCGGCGCGCGCGCTGCAGGCGCGGCTCGGGCAGACCGTCGTGGTCGAGAACCAGGGCGGGGCGGGCGGCACCATCGGCGCCCGCAACGTCGCGAACGCCGCGCCCGACGGCTACACGCTGATGATGATCGCGGTCGCCAACACCTTCGGCACCCAGCCGATCCTCTACAAGCTCGACTTCGATCCGCTCAAGGCGTTCACGCCGGTCGCGACGGTGGTGACCGACAAGCAGATGATGGTCGCCAATATGAACCTGCCGGTGAAGTCGGCGACGGAGCTTGTCGGCTATGCCAAGGCCAACCCCGGCAAGCTCAACTACGGCGCCGCCATCGGGATCGGCCCGCACTTCCTGATGGAGCTGTTCAAGATCAAGTCGGGCGCCAACATCGTGCACGTGCCTTATCGCGGCAGCGGCCCGATCATCGCCGACGTCATCGGCGGGCAGATCCAGTTGATGATGAGCGGCAAGTCGGTGCTGCTGCCGCATGTGCAGGCCGGCAAGATGCGCGCGATCGCGGTCGCCGCCGGCGAGCGCTGGGCGGAATTGCCGGACGTCGGCACGCTCAAGGAAGCCGGCTACATGGATGCCGCCTACGACTCGATCTTCGGTATCGTCGCGCCGGCCGGAACGCCGGCGCCGGTGATCGCGGCGCTCAATGCAGCGATGAACGAGGGGCTCAAGACCGACGAGGTGCGCGGAAGTTTCGCCAAGCTCGGCATCGATCCGCGGATTTCGACGGTCGCGGAATTCGCCGCGCTCATTGCGGAGGAAGCGCCGCGCTGGGCGGAGATCGTGAGGGTCACCGGCATCAAGGCCGGAGAATAACAAGAAGGGTGAGCGAAAGATGATTTCCGCGCGCGTTCTGTTGTCGATGGTGCTGATGCTCGGTGTGGCCGATCTCGCGTGCGCACAGACCTATCCCGCCAAACCGATCAAGCTGGTGTCGCCGTTTCCCGCCGGCGGGCCGAACGACGCGACCGCCCGCATCGCCGCGCGCGCCATGCAGGCCCGGCTGGGGCAGACGGTCGTGGTGGAAAACATCGGCGGCGCCGGTGGGACCATCGGCGCCCGCACGGTCGCGACCGCCGCGCCTGACGGCTACACCCTGTTGCTGGTCTCCGTCGCCAACAACTGGGGCACCCAGCCGGTGCTCTACAAGCTCGGCTTCGATCCGATGAAGGCGCTGGCGCCGGTCGCCAGCTTCGTGACGGACAGGCAACTCATGGTCGCCAACCCGTCGGTGCCGTTTGGAAATGCGACGGAGCTCGTCGCCTACTCCAAAGCCAATCCCGGCAAGCTTAACTACGGCGCGCCCATCGGCATCGGCACGCACTTCGTGATGGAGCTGTTCAAGATCAAGAGCGGGGCCATCATCCAGCATGTCCCCTACCGCGGCTCTGGTCCGATCATCACAGACGTAATCGGCGGGCAAATCCAGCTGATGATGACCGGCAAGTCCGTGCTGCTGCCGCTCGTGCAGTCGGGCAAACTGCGCGCTATTGCCGTGAGCTCAGCTAAACGCTGGCCCGAGCTGCCCGATGTGAGAACCCTCAGCGAAGCCGGCTACCTGGATGCCAGCCTACGACACGATCTACGGCATCGCGGCGCCGATGGGCACGCCCGCCGCTGTCATCCAGAAGCTCAACGCCGCGATCAACGACGGGCTGCGGTCGGACGAAGTGCGCGCGAGCCTCGACAAGCTCGGCATCGAGCCGACGATCAGCACGGTCGCAGAGTTCAACGCGCTGGTCGCCACAGAAGCGCCGCGCTGGGCGGAGGTCGTCAGAGTCACCGGCATCAAGGCCGGGGAATAACAAGCAAGGGTGAGGAAGCGATGACGAGCCTGCGCGTTCTGCTGTCGATGGTGCTGATGTTTGCTGCGGCCGATCTCGCGGGCGCACAAACCTATCCCGTGAAGCCGATCAAGCTCGTGGTCGGCTTCCCGGCCGGCGGCGCGACCGACACCACCGCGCGGCTGATTGCGCAGCGCATGCAGGCCGCGCTCGGGCAGACCATCGTGGTCGAGAACATCGGCGGCGCCGGCGGCTCGATCGCGGCGAAGCAGGTCGCGATCGCGCCGGCCGACGGCTACACGCTGATGATGACGACAACCAGTGCCTTCGGCACCATGCCGCAGCTCTACAAGCTCGACTACGATCCGGTGAAGGCGTTCGTGCCGGTCGCGACGCTGGTGGTCGACAAGGGCGTGCTGGTGGTCGGGCCGTCGTGGCCGGTGAAGACCGTGCAGGAGATGGTCGCGCAGGCGAAGGCGGCGCCCGGCAAGTTCAACTACGGCTCCGCGATCGGCATCGGGCCGCACTTCGTGTTCGAATTGTTCAAGCGCAAGGCGGAGGTCGACATCATCCATGTGCCGTATCGCGGCGGCGGCCCGATGATCACCGACCTGATCGGCGGACAGATCCACGCCACCGTCAACGGCAAGTCGGTGCTGCGCCAGCACATCGCGGCCGGCAAGGTGCGCGCGCTCGGCGTCAGCGCCGCGCAGCGCTGGGACGACATGAAGGACGTGCCGACGCTGATGGAGGTGGGCTTCCTCGACGCGCCCTACGACACGCTGTTCGGGATCGTGGCGCCGGCGGGCGTGCCGGCGCCGATCGTCGAGCGGCTGAACGCGGTGATCAACGAAGGCCTGCGCTCGGCGGAAATGCGCGCCGGCCTGGAGAAGCTCGGCATCGAGCCTTACGTCACCACGCCTGCGGAGTTCGCCAAGCTCGTCGCCGAGGAGGCGCCGCGCTGGGCGCAGGCGGTGTCGCTGACCGGCATCAAGGCGCAGTGAACGCGACGAAAGTGAGTGGCGAATAGACGCGGCCGCACAACAGTCGTCATGCCCGGCCTTGTGCCGGGCATCCACGTCTCACCTTGCTTCCGAGAAGACGTGGATGGCCGGGACGAGCCCGGCCATGACGCCTCAATTCAAATCAGCGCGCAGCTACTTCCGCCCCGCCGCCTCCATCGTCTTGGTGAGGTGATTGAAGCTCTGCACCGGCGCCATCATCAGGAAGCGGTAGCCCTCCGAGATGATGCGCTCGCAGTTGCCGGCTTCCACGTGCGGATGACCGACCACGACGTTGTGCTTCTTGCAGGTGTCGACCACGCGCTTCATCCATTCCAGCACGACCTTGTGCTCGTACTGGCGCGGATAGCCGAGTTCCTGCGACAGGTCGCCTTCGCCGATCAGGATCGCGCCGATGCCGGGCACGTTCTTGAGCATGTCGTCGAGGTTCTCGACGCCGCGCGTGTCCTCGATCTGCAGGATGCAGAAGATTTCGCCTTCCTTGTTGAGCGGCCAGACATCGGCCTTCTTGTAGTAGTCCTGCTGGCTCAGGCCCCAGTAGCGGGCCGCGGCGGTCGGACCGTCGCCGCGGATGCCGGCGGGCTCGTAGAGCGGCGCGTTCTTCAGGCGCGGGTAGCGGCAGGCGCCGACCGCGTTGGCGGCCTCTTCCACCGTCGATATGTGCGGGAACACGATGCCGTAGCAGCCGATGTCGAGCGCCTGCTTGGCCTGCCACTGCGCCATCTCGACGCCGTTGACCGGGATGCGGACCATCGGCGTCACCGGCGGCACGAGTCCCGCCTTGGCGATCTGTGCACGGTTGAGCATGTACTGCAGGCAGTCCCGCAGCCTGCCGGAGTCCCACGGATTATGCTCCATCTCGAACACGCAGCCGTCGTATTTCGACGCGCTCAGGGCGGTTGCTGAATCGACGTGGGCGGGCGCGAAGCACGTCAGCGCATGCTGCCCTCCTTCGAGCGCTCGGATGACGTTGTTCAGACGCGGCAGATCGGCCATAATTATCCCCTTCACGCGTGGTCGTTGCGCTTCTATAGACGACCCGGTATTCGCCGTCACCACCGCAAGCACCGCGGCGGAGACCCCGCCCATCAAGAACTGAGCGAAGCGTCATGATCATCGATTGCCACGGCCACTACACGACCGAGCCCAAGGACCTGCACCGCTTCCGCAAGGACCAGACCGAGGCGGTCAAGAACAAGACGCCGCTGCCGCCGCGCGCCGGCCTCAAGATGTCCGACGACGAGATCAGGGCGTCGATCGAGGGCGCGCAGCTCAAGTTCCAGCGCGAGCGCGGCACCGACCTCACGATCTTCTCGCCGCGCGCCTCCGGCATGGGCCACCACATCGGCGACTTCGCGGTGATCGCAGGAGTGGACGCGAGATCTGCAACGATCTGATCCATCGCGTCTGCACGCTGTTCCCGAAGAATTTCATCGGCGTCTGCCAGCTTCCCGCAGACGCAGGGCGAATCGCCGACCTCGTCGATCAAGGAGCTCGAGCGCTGCGTGAAGGAGCTCGGCATGGTCGGCTGCAATCTCAATCCCGATCCGTCCGGCGGCTACTTCAACGCGCCGCCGCTCACCGACAAGTGGTGGTATCCGTTCTACGAGAAGATGATCGAGCTCGACGTGCCGGCGATGATCCACGTCTCCGGCTGCTGCAATCCGGCGCAGCACACCACCGGCTCGTACTACCTCAACGCCGACACCATGGCGGTGATGCAGCTCATCCTCTCCGACGTGTTCAAGGATTTCCCCAAGCTCAAGCTGATCATCCCGCACGGCGGCGGCGCGGTGCCCTACCACTGGGGCCGCTTCCGCGGCATCGCGCTCGACAACAAGCGGCCCGAGCTCGCCGAGATCATGGGCAACAACATCTTCTTCGACACCTGCGTCTATCACCAGCCCGGCATCGACCTGCTCACCAAGGTGGTGCCGGTCGACAACATCCTGTTCGCATCGGAGATGGTCGGCGCGGTGAAGGGCATCGATCCGCACAGCGGCAATTATTTCGACGACACCAAGCGCTATGTCGACGGCGCGGCGAAGCTCAGCGCGGCCGACAAGCAGAAGATCTTCGAGGGCAACGCGCTCAAGGTCTATCCGCGGCTCAAGGCGCAGATCGACAAGCAGGCGCGCGGCAACGCGTAGCGGCAAGTCGTAGGGTGGGTTGAGCGCAAGCGAAACCCGCCATTGACGCCACATGTAGGATGGGTCTCGCTGCGCTCAACCCATCCTACAGCGGGGAGGAATGGCATGTCGTTTACAACCAGCCTCGTTGCGACGGCTGCGCTTTCACTCGCGCTCACGGTGTCGGCCAATGCGCAGGCTCCGCAAGTCGAGAAGAACATCTCGATGAAGATGGCGCTCATGATCATCGAGGGAACGATCGAGCAATGCACGAAGGATGGCTATAAAGTTTCCGTGGTTGTCGTCGACAGAGCCGGCGCCGTCGCAGCGTCGCTCCGCGGCGACGGGACCAATCCGCACACGGTGGAATTTGCCCGTCTCAAGGCCTATACGGCTCGCACCAACCCGCGCGGCCAGACCACGCAAGAGTTCAAGAATTTGACGGACAACCCGGACCGCGCCTATCTCAAGCAAATCCCCGGCGTCATTGCGGTTGGCGGCGGCGTGCCGATCAAGATTAGCGGCGAGGTGATTGGTGCGGTCGGTGTCTCGGGCGCGCCCGGCGGCGAATTGGACGAGATCTGCGCCAAAGCGGGAATCGCTAGGGTGGCCGCCAGCCTGAAGTGATTCGAGGCCACGGCTGAAGGCGCAGATCGACAAGCAGACACGCGGCAACGCGTAGCGCCGTTGACGCGACACACCCGCCCGACAACTTGTCGTCCAGGAGGCCCGATATCGACGCTCCTCCCACCCAGCTGGACGGTGCGCGCGTGCTGCGCTACGTCGTCAGCAGGCGCGGTGGTTTTTATGATGTTGTGGGTGCCGAGCCGGTAGAACGCGTGGTGGCCATGGCGATCTGCCAATACGAAGGTGCGTCCGAATTTTATCTCTTCGGGTGCAATGCCCGGTGGGAAGTCGTGGCGGACACCGATTGCGCTTCGGTCGAAGACGGCCTGCAAATGGCCGCGCAAGGCGCCAACGGCGAAGCCTTGAACTGGATTGTCGCGTAGTAACGCAGTTCGTAGGGCGGGTTAGGCGAAGCCGTAACCCGCCGGGCGGCGCGTAGCGGCATCGCAGCGGCTCACGGCCATTTGATCGCGCATCCGGGCTTTCGCGGCCCCCGGGCGTGCCGCCACAAGCAGTCATTTACGGTTCTCTGCTACGGCTTTCCTCGATGGCTGTATCATTCGTTAACGGCTTCACCTGCACGTCGTCCTGCGATGTGGCCAAGGCCAAGAAAGGCCAGGATCCGCACCCGGCCGCCCATGCGGCGGAACCCGACGCGAAGGACGAGGGCACGCTGGCTGTCGGCGGCGCTTCGCAATCCAACGATCAAGCCGTCGTCTTTGGCGGCTCGCTTGCGGCGATCGTCAACGCCAGCCGTGTCACGGCATCCAGCGCCTCGCAGCAATCCGGCGCGGCCGCGTCCGACAATCGGCACGCTGTCGATTTGCTGGTCTGACGTCGCGGCCCGCTTCGCCATCTTGCGGACGGTGCCGTGCGCTCATAAGACTGTCGGTCCTCGGCGGCGACGAGCAGCCGCAAAGGGTTCGATAGCGACAAGCCATGCATTCATTGAATTTCCTGCGGAAAGTCCGGTCGGAACTTGATGCGCCGCGCGAAGCGCGGCCGTTCGGGTCCGGATGGATATCGGGATCGATCGCGCTCCTGGCCGGGATCGTCGGTCTTCTGATGGTGATCGTGCTCCGGAATCCGTCGCTCACGTCGGTTCCGCAAATCGCCGCCGTCTATCAGGGCGTTCCGTTCCGGCTGGCGCTCTATTTCGTGCTCCTCGCCGGCTTCCTCCTGGCCGCGTTGAGTCTCATTCTCCGCAAGGACAAGACGCTCGGCGGCGCGGCGATGGCGGTGACGCTGCTCGCCACCATGATCGGCAGCCTTCCTGCGCATCGCGATTATGGGGTCGAAGGCGTCTTCTTCGGTGTCGATTTCTTCATCCTCAATGTGCTGTTCACCGGCCTCTTGTTCATTCCGATCGAGCGCATCTTCCCGCAGAATCCGGACCAGCCGGTGCTGCGCAACGAATGGCGCGAGGATCTGTTCTACTATTTCGTATCGTCGTTGTTCATTCAGCTCCTCACCTACCTGACGCTCGCGCCCTCGAATTTCGTCGTCCACAATCCGGAACTCGGCTCGATCCGCGCCTTTGCGCGTGACCTGCCGTGGATCGTGCAGTTCGCCGTGATCATGGTGCTGACCGATCTCGCGCAATACTGGCTGCACCGCGCGTTTCATCGCGTGCCGGCCCTGTGGCGCTTTCACGCCGTGCATCATTCCGCCAAGTCCATGGACTGGATCGCGGGCGCGCGCATGCATTTCCTGGAGATCATCATTCTGCGCAGCGTCACCGCGACGCCGATGCTCGTCATCGGCTTTTCCGAGTCGGCGATCCAGGCCTACACGCTGCTGGTGTACGTCTACTCGACCTTCATCCACTCGAATGTCAGGGGAAGTTTCGGCTTCCTGGAGAAGATCCTGGTGGTGCCGCGCTTCCACCACTGGCATCACGGCATCGAGAAGGAAGCGACCGACGTGAATTTCGCGATTCACTTTCCCTTCCTCGACCGGATGTTCGGCACGCACCATCTGCCGGAAGGAAAATGGCCCGCGGGATACGGCATCGAAGGCCATCCGGTCCCGCAGGGCTATTGGAAGCAGTTGCTGTATCCGTTCCAGCGCTAGTTATGGGGAGACGCTGGGTGTAGACGGTCGCGCTATCAGTTTCTGGCGGCCGCACCCAGCGCCTCGAACGATCCTTCAACGTAGCTCACGTTGTGCCACGGCCGTGTCCTGAGAATATCCGCGAGCTTGCGCGCCTGCGTGCCGTCGCGTCCGAACAACACGATACGTCGGTTGAAGTCGTCCTCTGGCAGCGGAATTTTCTTCAACGCGCCAGAGATCACGTCGTCGACAGGCACGCTGTGCGCGCCGGCAAGGCTGTCCTTTGCGAATTCATCCGCCGCGCGGACATCGAAATAGACCGCGGTACGGTCTATGTTGAAAATGCGCTTGAACCCGCCGATTGCCATGGCGGTCGGCCCGCCAAGCGCGCGCCAGACCGGAATTCCGAGCTGGTACCGACGCACATTGGTGAACCCGGCTGCGGCCAGTTGCTCGCCCAGCCTGCGGCTCGCCTGACAATAGGGTCCGTTGCAATAGAGCACGAGTGCCGCCGCCTTGTTGCCATTCGCGAGGCGTTCGACCGCGGCAATCTGCTGGCCCGCCGCCGCCCCTAGAACCTGCGCGCCAGGAATATGGCCGGCATCGAACTCCGCCTGGCTGCGCGTGTCGACGACGATGGCGCTTTTGTCGTTCAGCACTTGCCGCATCTGTCCGGTGCTGATCTCCGGCGTCTTGGCGTCTTTTTCCATCAGGGTCGCCTGATCGATGCTGACGCCTTGGGCCCCGGCGAAGCCGGTGGCGATCACCAGCGCGGAGAGCGCCGTCGCGGTCATTCGTGCGATCGTCATTTGCTGTATCCTCATGATCAAGGCCTGTCCGTCACGCGCTGCCGATGCAGAGTCCATTGCGGAGCGCGTTGGATGGACCGATATGAGGGAGGGCGTCGCCGAACGTCCAATATGATCGGCTGAGGGCTGCGCGCGGAATTTTCGCGCGCTGGGTTTTGGGCACTAGGCCGTGCGGACCCAGAGCGGCTGGGCGAGGGGCCCGAGCGCATCGAGCAGGCCGGTGAGCGATGTCCTCACCGCACCGGTGAGGCCCGCTTCGCTCTTGAACGGGCCGCGCTGTTTCGACGATGCGAGAAACAAGGTTCGCTTGATCGCCGGCATGATGATGGGGCGCGCGTCGAGCTTACCGGCGCGCACTTCGTCGATTGCAGCGAAGTAGGGCAGGACCGAAGATGCGGCGCCCCGCATGACGAGGCTTTTCATCGCGGAGATCGAGCGGACTTCGTAGGCTACCTTCAGTTCGAGCCCGAGCTCTCGCGCGGTCCGCGTGACGACGGTGCGCACGGAATCGCCTTCCTCCGGCATCGCAATGGTCTCTTCGAGTGCATCGACGAGTGCGATCGGCTTTCCAGTGTTTGGCCCCGGCGGGGTGATCAGCACGAGGTCGTCCTGCAACAACGCCGTCCGGGAGAATTGCGGCAGGTCCGGCACGTCGTAGCAAAGGATGAAGTCGGCTTCACCGCGCGACAGCGTGTCGATCAGGACGTGGCTCATGGCCTCGACGATACTGAGGAACACATGGGGAAGCTGTTCACGGACGGCGAGTGCGATCTCGGTTCCGCAGACCAGCATGAGCGCGGGCGTGATCCCCAGCCGGATCGCCTCGCTGTCCTCCCGTTCGCAGGCACGGATGTCCTGCCGAGCCTCATCGACCTGCTTCAGGATTGCGAGCGCCCGCGCGTGCAGGAGAGTGCCGGCCTTGGTGGGCTCGACCCCGCGGGAGTGACGGACCAGCAGCGCGACGCCGAGATCCTCTTCGAGCTGACGGATTTGCATGCCGAGCGCGGTCTGCGCGACGTGCAACTGCTCCGCCGCGCGCGTCATGTTGCCGGCCTCGACGACGCCGACGAAGTATTTGAGCTGGCGGAGGTTCATGCGCGCCTGTCAGAAGCGTCCGCCGCTACTGCGGCTCGATCCCCGCCGCCTTCGTGACCTTGCCCCATTTGACGTAGTCGTCGGCGAGGAATTTCTCGTAGTCCGCCGCGGTGGTGCCGACCACATCGACGCCGATCTTCGCCATGCGCTCATGGAATCCGGGATCGGCGATGATCGCTGCGATCTCGCGGTTGAGCAGCGCGATGGTCTCCGGCGGCGTGCCGGCGGGCGCCACCAGCCCGACGCCGGAGCCGACCTGGACGTCGGGCAGGCCGACCTCCGCCATGGTCGGAACGTTCGGCAGTGACGTGATCCGCTTGTTGCTCGTCGTCGCCAGCGCCTTGAGCTTGCCGTCGGCGAGCAGTTCCAGCAGCGAGTTGACGGCGCCGATGAACATGTCGATCCGCCCGGCAATCAGATCCGGCAGCACCACGGTGGCGCCGCGGAACGGCACGTGGATCAGGTCGACGCCCGCCGCCATCTTGAACAGCTCACCGCCGAGATGCTGCGGCGTGCCCTGGCCGACCGAACCGTAGGTCAGCTTGCCGGGCGACTTCTTTGCGAGCGCGACGAACTCCTGCACCGAGTTCACCGGCAGGCTCGACGGCACGACCATGACGAAGGGAACGTCGGCCACGAGATTGATCGCCGCGAATTCCTTCACCGGATGGTAGAGCTGCTTCTTCGACAGATGCGGCCCCATGGTGAACGAGGCCGGCGCGATCAGCATCGTGTGTCCGTCCGGCGGCGACTTCGCGACGAACTGATAGGCGATGGTGCCGCCGCCGCCGGGCCGGTTCTCGACCACGGCCGTCTGCTTGAGGCGGGTCTGCAATCCGGCAGCGATCTCGCGCGCCACGATGTCGTTCGAGCCGCCCGGCGTGAACGGCACGATGATCTTGATCGTCTGGTTGGGAAATCCCTGCGCGCCGGCGGACGAAACAAGGGCGGACGCAATGGTGGCCGTAGCGATGGCCCATGCGGCGATGAATTCGTTGTTCTTCATTGTTCCTCCCGATCGACGCGCGACAGCGACAGCGTCGGCGCAGTTCGGCGTATCCGAGATATCGGGTTTGGAGCGCATTCGGAAGTCCGCCGATGGCAGCGCGAGCAGCGGCAAGCCGCGCAGACGCGGCAGTTTGCCGCTACGGCTTTGCCCGAGCACGGACTTCACCTTGGTGGCGAGCTGCTCCAGCGTAAACGGCTTGGTCAACAGCTCGACGCCGGCATCGAGCACGCCGCCATGCACGACCGCATTGGGCGTGTAGCCGGTGGTGTAGAGCACCTTCAGTCCTGGCCGCCGGCGCAGGGCCTCCTCCGCGAGCTTCTTGCCGTTGACGTCCGGCATCACGACGTCGGTGAACAGCAGCGTCACGTCGTGCCGGCTGTCGAGTGTCGTCAGGGCGCTTGCCGCACCCTCGCAATCGAGCACCGTGTAGCCAAGCTCCCGCAGCGCCTCGGTCGCCATGCGCCGCATCAGCGGATCGTCCTCCACCAGCAGGATCACCTGATCGGCGCTGCCGCCCTGAACTGATCGCGGCGGTGTCCTTCGGCGCAGGGGCGGCGTCGCCAAGGTGGCGCGGCAGATAGATCTTCACCGTCGTTCCGGCGCCGATCTCGGAATAGATCTTGATGTGGCCGCGCGACTGCTTCACGAAACCATAGACTTGGCTGAGCCCGAGCCCGGTGCCCGCGCCAGTCGCCTTGGTGGTGAAGAACGGATCGAAGGCGCGCGCCGCGACGTCGGGCGGCATGCCGGTCCCGGTATCGGTGATCGCGATCAGCACGAATTGGCCGGGCTCCACCTCGCCGTGTTCCACGCGCATAGGCCTCATCGAGATAGGCGTTCGCGGTCTCGATCGTCAGGTGGCCGCCTTCGGGCATCGCGTCGCGCGCATTGATCGCCACGTTGAGGATCGCGTTCTCAAGCTGGTGCGCGTCGGCCTTGGTGAGCCAGAGCCCGCCGGCATTGACGGTCTCGATGCGGATCTGCTCGCCGAGCGTCGAGCGCAAGCAGCTCTGACATCGTGCCGATCATCTTGTTGGCATCGACGGGCTCCGGCGCCAGCGGCTGCTGGCGCGCAAACGCCAGCAGGCGGTGGGTGAGGGCGGCCGCCCGTTTGGTCCCCTGCATCGCGGCGTCCATGTAGCGATCGATGCCGTAGTCGCCTTTGTCGATGCGCCGCTTGATCAGCTCGAGGCTGCCGCTGATCACGCCCAGCATGTTGTTGAAGTCGTGCGCGATGCCGCCGCTCAACTGCCCGATCGCTTCCATCTTCTGGGCCTGGCGAAGCTGGCTCTCGGCCGCGATGCGTTGCGCCGCCTGATCGACCAGCGCCTCGTTGGTCTTGACCAGTTGATCATGCGCCGCGCCAAGCTCGCTAAACGAACGCCGCGTCAGGAGACTTCCCAGCGCGCCGGCCGCGCAGATCAGCAGGAAGGCGAGCGACGCCGCCGGCCTGCAGCAGGCGGCCGAAAGTCGATGCGCTCGCCTGCCGCTCCGCGAGCAGCCGGTCTTCCTCGCGCTCCATCGTGGTGACGAGCGCGCGAAACTCGTCCATCAGGCGCTGGCCGAAATCGGTGTTGACGGCCGCGAGCGCGGCCTCGGTCCGGCCGGCCTTGCGTGCCTCGATGGTTTCGCTCAGCTCGCGCAGCTTTTCGCTGACGAGCTGACGCATGCGGCCGACCTGCTGCTGTTGTCGCGGATTGTCGACGACGAGCGCGGCCATGTCGTCAAGCGCCTGCGGCAGCGCCTTCAACGCGTCGTCATAGGGCTGCAGGTAGAGATCGCGTCCGGTCAGCAGATAGCCGCGCTGGCCGCTCTCGGCGCGCTGCAAAAGCGTGAGCACCTGGGCGATCTGGTTGCGTACCGCCAGCGTGTGGAGCACCGAGTCGTCGTCGGGCCTGTTGCCGCGCCCCTGCCCAGAACGTCGATAGCACCATGGCCCCCGCGAGCAGGGTCGTGACGACAAGGCTCCAGTAGAGCAGCGCGAGCGGTCTTGAACCGGTGGGCACGGGTCTTGTTCCCCAATGGTGGACGGACAAAGTTATTCCATGGCGCGTGAATTCTTGCCAGTTTCCGGGCATTTCTGTCGCTGACCCAACTCCGCCTTGATGAATCCGCCATCTATGATTGCGGCGCGGGTCCACAATCCTCGCGCGAGGGAGGAACTTCGTGAATTTCGCCGGCCGATGGTCGACCTCGTTCGGGCCCATGGTCCTCGCCCAGGACGGCAGCCGCGTGCGCGGCACCTATGGGCGGGAAGGGACGGAGCATCCAATCGAGGGAACCGCGACGGCGAACGAGTTCACCTTCCGCTACACCGAGGCGCAGGAGACCGGCACCGGCCGGTTCTGGCTCCGCCGTCACGGCAGCTTTGGCGGCGAGTATCTCGCGGAAGGAAGTCAGCGCGCGTTGCCCTGGCAGGGCTGGCGCGACTGCGACGGTCTCTGGGATACGCATCTTGGCCGCTTGCGGTTCGTGCAGGAAACGCGCGGACCGCGTCTTCGGCTTCGCGGAGTACGATGCGGCGGCGCGCATCGAAGGTCAGTTCGACGGGCGGGAAGCTCACGTTCAAGCTCGAGGCCGGCAACTTCGCGGGCCGCGGTGTGCTCGACCTCGATCCCACCGGCTACGCGCTCGACGGCGAATGGCTGGAGCAGGGGCAACCGTCGCGCGCAGCTCGGCGGCCAGCGCATCCTGCCGCGGCCGGGGCTGGTCTGGCTGGTCGTCGTCGAGGCGTACTGGCAGCGCGCGCTCGACGACAACGAGTTCGCCTTTGGAAGCATGCTGAAGGAATTGTTTGCGCGGCTGCCGCGCGTGCAGGTGCGGCATCGCTTCTATCACGACGAGACGAGCCTGCTGCATTGGTGCCGGCAGCTCCTGTTCCTGCCGGAGCCGGCGGTTCTCATGCTCGCGGGCCACGGCGAGGCCAACGGCCTCACCGTCAACGGCAAGATCATCCCGCCCGGGCGCATTCTCGAAAGCCTGCGGTTCGCCGACGGCCTGCAGCTTCTGCACTTCTCGTCCTGCCTGGTCGGGCAGGACAGCGATCGGGCGCTGATCGCGGCGCCGTTCCCGGTCTCCGGCTACAAGACCAGCGTCGATTGGGCGATGAGCGCGTTCACCGAATTCATCTATCTCGACATGATCCTGGAGAAGGGCCTGTCGCCCGCCGCGGCGGCGGAGCAACTGGTGTCGCTGGTGCGTTTCGCCGGCAACGACGAGATCGCCGGCTCGCCGTATCGTCCCGCCGGCTTCTGCTTCTTCGGCAGTCCGCCGGATCGAGCGCCGGGCAGCTAGGGCGTGTACTCTTTAACGAGCAAATCAAGGTCCGCTTCTGGGGCACAGCGGACGCGGATGGCAGCGGCGCGTTGACGGCCTCGGTCGCGAATGACCCAAAGCAGGCCTCACCCTGTTCTTGGCGAACCAAAATAGGTCTCGGCGATGCTCGCCACGCGGCATAGAAGCCTTGTCGGCCTTCTGCCCTTGGTGCATTCCAGTGGATCGATGATCCCGGCGAATCGTTGACCGGGCATTTCGCTTCGCTCATCCGGGCTACTTGCTGACCGGCCAACGAGGCCGACCTTGCTGGCCTCGTTGGCATTAAGCTCGGCAGTCAGTCCGGATTGCGCGACAGCGGCATCCGGGAGTTCTCACGTCTTGACGACGGCGACATAGCCCGGGCCGGTAGACACGTAGGTGCCGCCGGCGCCCACCGTCGTGACACCCAACTCGCTGTCATGGGCGAACCAGAACCCGCCGACGAAGCCACCATAGCGCTGGCCTCCGGAAACGAGATCGAGCTCCGCGTCGCTAAGTTCACAAATGATGTTCATTTCAAGCTCCCTTGGTTGTGACAGTCGGGATTGACCGTCTATGAGAGCGATCATGGCCGAGAAGCATCTGGCCGGCTGTGATGGCGGTCACGTATTGTCCGAATGCAAATGACAAAAGGTGCAGCAAGCCTACCTTGATGGGGACCACGATGGATCTCTCGATCCTACGCCGCAACGGCGTGGGTTGTTAAAGGGCGTCTTCGATAAGCTGCCGCGTCAGGGGCTACCTGGCGCCGATCGTCTTTCGGATGACGTGATGCGTGGTCGCTATTGGCACTTCGCGACCGACCGCATTTCGATTGCCGACCGTCGCTATCGGATGCATAGCGGACATCGATCGACTTTCGGCGCGAACCGCACCTGTAGCGATTGACCCGACGCGGACCTCTCAACATGTCCGCTTTTCTGCCGCTCGTGGGAGCTAAGCGGGCATCAGCCAGCAATTTTCCGAACGGTCGCGATTAAGAGACGCGCGTGTTCTTAGTCATAGGGAACTGCTCCTCCCCGGCAAGTAAGTTTGGCGCTCTCGGCGTAATCATTCGTCGAGGGAGAAGCCCGACTGCGTGACGATCGGCGCCCATCGCGTGCGCTCGCGGGCCAAGTACGCGCGGTACTCTGAGGCTGAGAGCGACGCAGGCTCCATACCGATCTGCGCGAGAGAAGCGATCATCTCTTTTTGCGCAACCGCTTCCCCGACTAGCTCCTGAACCATTGCGACGAGCGTCTTTGGCGACTTGCCGGGCAGAAAAACGCCATAGGTCTCGACGCCCGATACTGCTGGAAAACCAAGCTCAGCGAATGTCGGCACGTCCGGTAGGAAGCGTGACCGAACCTTATCGGTGACTGCGAGGATGCGCATGCCGGGCGAGGCCTTGAACGGGAGAAAGTCACCGAGCACTGTCATCACGGCGGGTACGTGGCCTCCGACGAGATCCTGTAGTGCGGGCGCCGATCCACGGTAAGGTGTGTGCCGCGCGCCGCTACCGATCATACGGAAGAAGAGGTCGCCGAGAAAATGCGGCATTGAACCGGCCGCGGGCGACCCATAGGAAATCTTGTCACCGTTCGCTTTGGCCCATTGCACGAAATCCGCCAGCATCTTCACCGAATCCGGTACGCTCGGCCCGATGCCCAGAGCGAACGTGAAGCTGGCGATCGGCGAAACCGGCGTGATGTCTTTGTCCGGATCGTAGCCGAGCTTTCGGAAAACGCTTGCATGGATAGTAAACATCGACTCAGGACTCAGCAGCACCATGGAGCCATCGGCCGGCGCGTCCTTGACCGCGCTTACTGCGATGCGGCCCGCAGCACCGACCCGGTTTTCGACGATCACGCTGGCTGCGAGCTTGCCGCGCCACAATTCTGCGGCGCGTCGGGCCGTCGAGTCGGCTGTGCCGCCGGCGGGAAAGCCGCAGATGATGCGCGCAAGCGGCAGCGTCTGCGCTCCCGTTGACGAGGGCGCAACCAAGATTGCGCCGGCGCCGCCCATGAGTTCGCGACGTGTGATAATCATCTAAATTCCTCCCCTCGATGCCTTTATCGGTGTTGCCGAGCGCCGTCCACGCAGCCTTTTGCGAGCCGTTTGCGAGACGCTATAGTGTGAACGCCAGCAGCACAGATGCCCTATGTCAAGCAATGTTCGGGTCGGCTTGTTGCTAAAGGCGTGATTCTGATCGATGGGACAGCAAGCGGTTCCGCCGCTCTCGTCGGTCAGGGAGAACCTCTGGCAGAGCAAGGGCGTGCGCCCAACTTGCTCCTGTGGCCATTCAATAGCTACCTCGTGAGTTTGCAGATCGGCTTCAGCTATGAACGACAGTCGCGTCATCATCGCCGGTGGCGGCATCGGGGGGTTGGCTACGGCACTCACGCTGCACCAGATCGGCGTGCCTTGCGTCGTGTTCGAAGCGGTCCGGGACATGTGCCCGCTCGGTGTCGGCATCAATTTGCAGCCCGATGCGGTGCGCGAACTCTACGACCTCGGCTTCACCCAGGCCGACCTCGACAGCGTGGGCCTGCCGGCAAAGGAATGGGCGCTGGTCGGGCTGAACGGCAACGACATCTATTCCGAGCCCCGGGGGCTGCTTGCCGGCTACAACTGGCCGCAATACGCGGTGCACCGCGGCCACTTCCACATGCTGCTGCATGACACGCTGGTCAGCGGGCCGGCCCGCATGTTGTCAGGCTCGGTAGCCGGGTCACCGGCTACCGGAACAATGCGGACGGCAGCGTCAGCACGTTTCTTGAACATGCGGACGGCTCAACCTCGGAGGCGAGCGGCCCGTTGCTGATCGGAGCCGACGGGATCCACTCAGCAGTTCGAGCGCAGATGCATCCAACCCAGCCTCCGATCCATTGGGGCGGGGCAATAATGTGGCGCGGTACGACCTGGGCGAAGCCGATCCGCACCGCCTCCTCCTTCGTCGGCCTCGGAACGCACCGTCACCGGATGGTCTTCTATCCAATTTCGCATCCGGACCCTCACACGGGTCTCTCAATGATCAATTGGATCGCGGAAGTCACGATGGACAGTACCGAAGGCTGGAAGCCGAGCAGTTGGTTTCGACAGGTCAGCGTCGACTAGCTTTGTCCATCATTTCGAGAACTGGATCTGGGACTGGCTCGATGTTCCGGCCCTGCTCGGCAAGCGGACTGCGCCTTCGAGAATCCAATGATCGACCGCGACCCCTTGCACACGTGGCGGGATGGAATGGCGGCGCTGCTTGGCGATGCCGCCCATGCGATGTATCCGACCGGCTCAAACGGCGGGAGCCAAGCCATCGTCGACGCGCGGGTGCTGGGAGCTGCGATGGTTGAATACGGGGTCACGCACGAGGCGCTCGCCGCCTATGATGCCAAGCTCTGCGGCCCGATCTCACAGCTTGTCCTGCGCAATCGCGGCGCTGGTCCATTCGGATTGCTCAACGTCGTCGACGAACGTTGCGGTGGAACGTTCGACAACATCGACAATGTCGTCCCGCCCACCGAACGCGCCGAATTCATGGCAGGCTACAAGGCCGCGGCTGGCTTTTCTATCGAGCGGATCAATAAGGCACCTCAAACTATCCCGAATGGCGCGCGCGCCCGTACTGGTCCAAGGAACGTCTCATCGCAATCCCCCTAGCATCGTTTCCCGATGTCACGACCCATTCGCGTCAATACGGAAAGCTTGGGGGGCGGGCTACGGCTTTAGCTTTAGAACCCCTGACGGCACTAGACGGGACTGTGAGCGCACGAGCAGGCGACGTGGGGGCCCATCGCGTCATTTCGCGGCGCCGCAGCAAATCGGTCGCTTTCGGAGCGAAGCGGACATCCAGCGAGCCGAGCTTACCGAGCCGGATTTATAAGTACGCGCGCTAGC
>CAWKMR010000077.1:0-48671 GCA_963850705.1 uncultured Alphaproteobacteria bacterium
TGGCCGGCGTCCGAGAAGCGCCAAGGCACGAAGTCGCGGGAGGTGGTCGCAGGTGGTGCAGCGGGCGCTATGGGGATTGAGGCCGGGCGCGGCCGGTGAGGCGCGGTGATGGTGCGGCGCGGGTGAGACCGGAACCTCGTGCACAGGGGTGTTTGTGGCCACTTGGCATGAGACGGCGACGGTTTGCGGCGCAGACCGATGGGTCGAGCAGGTGCGACAGACGCCATTTGGTGTCTGCGGCACGAGCGGTGGCGATGCCGGCGGAGGGCCAGCGATGCGGATGTGCGTCAGTCTGATCTGGCATCAGCCGCGTGTTCATGACGTGTCGATCCTGATGGCGATGGCCGCCGGTGATGGCCGGTGCCTCGGCGCCTCGCCGCGTGCGAACACCTCGATGACGATCATGCGTCCACCGCAGCAGGGACATGGGCGCGGCAGCACGCGCGGCTGATCGGGCTCCGGCGTTGCAGCGGCCTCGGGTTCGGCGTCGGGCGGTGTCGCCACGGCGAGCAGCTCGCGCGCCTTGGCGATGCTCTCGGCTCGGTTGCCGTTGGCGAACAGGCCGTAGTGGCGGATGCGATGGAAGCCCTTCGGTAGCACGTGCATCAGGAAGCGCCGTATGAACTCGTGCGGTGCGAGCGTCATCGTCTTCCAGCGGCCAGGGCCTTCGATGCGATAGTCCTTCCAGCGGAACGACGACGCCGCCATCGTCGGCGGCGACCAGCCGGCGGTTCGAGATGGCGACGCGATGCGTGTAGCGCGACAGATAGCGCAGCACCTGCTTGGGTCCCGCGAACGGCGCCTTGCAGTAGACGACCCACTTGATCCGGCGCAGCGGCGCGAGGAAGCGCTTGAAGGTTCGTCTTGTCGGCGAGCCCAGCGTGGGTGTTGAAGAACTGCAATTGGCCGTCGGCGTGCGCGTCCGTCAGCATGGCCAGCAACTTGCCGCGGAACAGGCGCGCCAGCACATTGACGTGCACGAGGAAGTCGCGGCCGAGCCGAGATCCATCTCGGCTGCCATCCGTCCGACAGACCGCCGCCCGGCACGATCATGTGCACGTGCGGATGATGCGTCAGCGCCGAGCCCCAGGTGTGCAGCACGGCGGTGATGCCGATCCTGGCGCCGAGGCGCTTGGATCGGCCGCGATCGGCGAGCGTGGTCTCGGCGGCCGCCTTCATGAGCAGGTCATAGACGACGCGCTTGTTCTGATAGGCGACGTCGCGCAGCTGACTGGGCAGCGTGTAGACGACGTGGAAGTAGCGAACGGGCAGCAGCTCGGCCTCGCGCTCGGCGAGCCATTGCGTGCCGCTGCGCCCTGGCACTTCGGGCAGTGCCGATTGCGGCAACTATTGTAGGTGACGATGGTGTGAGCCGCACGCGGCGTTCTCGCAGCGCGCGACATGACCGCCGAGCGCCGCCGTGCGGCAGCGCTCGATCGCACTCATCACCTTCATCTGGTCGAGGCTGACGTGGCCGCGGTTGGCAACACGCCAAGCGGAACCGTGATCGCGGAAGATGTCCGCGACCTCCAGCGATGGCCGGGCCATCCGCCGGCGTTACGCCGGCGGCTCCCTCTTTCGCCTTGTCCTTACGGTTCCGCATTTTCCGGCGCGGCTGCGACAGCTGCGTGAGCGGGCTCTCGACGGCGAGATCAGGCCGGTGGCCACGCGCGTGTAGCGTGCCGTCGTCTCCAAGTTTGTCGTGTCCGAGCAACCGCTTGGATGATTCGGATGTCGGTACCGCGCTCGAGCAGGTGCGTCGCGAAGCTGTGCCGCAGCGAATGCAAGGTCAGCCGGCTTGCTGATACCGGCTGCTTTGGCGGCCTCTGAAACAGGCGGCTGAACTGGCGTGGCGTGATCGGCTTGCGGCGGCCATGGCCGGGGAAAATCCAGCGCTCTGCCGGCGGCATCCCGGCGTCGTCCCGCGCCGAGCGCTCGCGCCACCATTCTCTCAATAGCGCGAGCACATCCGGCGGCAGCATGACGTTGCGGTCCTTGCGGCCTTTGCCTTGCACGACGCGGATGATGTTCTGCGCGCTGTCGATGTCACCGACCGTCAGCCGCGTCACCTCGCCCGCCCGCAAGCCGCAGCCATAGCCGATGGTGAGCATGGTTCGCGCCTTGAGGCTTGGCGCCATCAATAGAACGCTTTACCTCGTCGGGGCTCAGTACCACCGGCACCTTCTGCGGCTCCTTGAGGTGATAGATCTCGGCGGCAAGATCGTGCCGTCGCATCGTCACGCGCAACAGGAACTTCACCCCCGTCATGATGCGGTTGCGATTGCAGATGGTGAGCCCTTCTTCTTCGATGAGGGTCAGCTGGAACCGGCGCACGTCGTCGGCTGTCGCCGTCTCGGGCGAGCGTTTGAGGAAGGCCGCGAACCGCTTGCAACCGAGGATATGGCTGCGCAGCGAATGACGCCCGAGCTTGCGCGCACGGATGTCGTCGATCATGCGTTGACGCAGAGGGCTGACCGATGGGCCAGGACATCAGAGATACTCCTGAGTGAGGTTGCTGGGACCTCAATCCTCAGGACGCGGCCGCTCCCCCGCTATCGCATTCTCTCAATCTGGCTACCGGCCTATCGGCTCAAGCACCCGCCTCAGCGGGCTGTCGCGCAGCGACTTTGTGCTCTGGCCCATCACGTCGCAAATCGATGTCGGCTCCGATGTCGGCTATCAGGGCCAATGCGGACCTGGGGCAGACTCCGTGTTTCAAAGTTCTCGCATACGGGTACACAGCGCTGCGCACGATTGCGTTGCTCGCGAACGCGTCAGGAACAAACATTCAGAATGGCGGGCAGAATGCCGTTCAGAATGCCGATCGCGCGCTTACAAAAATTTCTCGCTAAGTGGCAAATCTATTTCAAGAATTCGCTGGCTGGGGCGCCTGGATTCGAACCAGGGAATGGCGGAATCAAAATCCGCTGCCTGATAATTCCTGTCGGCGGGAGGGCGAGCAGATGCAGAGCCGGTTGATCTAGAGATCACGAAAACGTCGACGTCGAAACCGTGCTGCTTTGCAAAGCTATGGCGGCTGCATACGAGGCCAAGATTGCCTGATCATTCCATGCTCGAACGCCCGCAAACTGAGCAATTACATTATCCAGAAAGGACTGGCTTTCCGGGCTGAACGGAGCGGTACTGGCTCCAATCGTGGGCGCCAGACGCGCCCAGAGATCCTGCCCCGCCGGCTTCGTGGCCGAGGTGGGGCGTCGGTGGTGCGGCCAAGAGGCCGCATGAACCGAACGGAGGATCTCCATGTCAAAGTCCGCGAAGAAACCATCGACCGCACCGGCGGCGCTTGTGCCCGCTGCAAAGCCCTCAGCCCCAACCACTGGCGAACCAAAGAGTAAGAAGGCTGTTGCCGGCTCAAAGCAATCTCGCGTTATCACGATGCTGCGGTCGCCCGACGGGGCCACAATCGCTGCGATGATGAAGGCAACCGGCTGGCAGCAGCACTCAGTGCGCGGATTCCTCGCCGGCATCGTGCGCAAAAAGCTGAAGCTGAATCTCAATTCGAAGAAGATCGACGGCTCTCGTGTCTACAGCATCAAGGGCGCAGACGGTAACAAGGCAAGCGCGTCGGCAATCGAAGCGCCGAGCAG
Source organism: uncultured Alphaproteobacteria bacterium (assembly GCA_963850705.1). Taxonomy (GTDB): domain Bacteria; phylum Pseudomonadota; class Alphaproteobacteria; order Rhizobiales; family Xanthobacteraceae; genus VAZQ01. The sequence goes on from CAWKMR010000077.1 coordinate 3,609, forward strand.
CCTGACCGACATGCCTCGTGTGAAGGTCGGTCCGGCCCCGCCGGACAACAAAACGCTCGACGTCGAGATCGCGCGCCTGCGCGATCTCGATATTCGTGACCTTCGGGCCCGTTGGCACAATGCGTTCGGGCGTCGACCGCCCCCTCACCTGCCGCGCCACCTCATGTTTCGGGTTTTGGCCTACCGGCTTCAGGCCGATCGTCTCGGCGATCTGGACGCCGGGAGCCAACGTCTCCTTGATGGTGCGGGATCAGCCGAGGATGCGGGCAAACGCGCGATGGACCTGAACCGCCTGACCGCTGACTTGAGACCCGGCACCATGCTGGCCCGTGAATGGAATGGCCGGATGCAAAGGGTGGCTGTATTGGCCGATGGCTTTGCCTGGAACGGCAAGACCTACCCCAGCCTGTCGAAGATCGCCTTCGCCATCACCGGCACCCGCTGGAACGGACCCCGGTTCTTCGGCCTTGCGCGACGTAACGGCACACGGACGCGCAACGATAATAAGAAACGTGTGTGCCCAACTGATCAATGACCGGCAGTCAAAGGAGCTGCCTCACTCTGAGATGAGCAGAGTCGAAAGGGGACCGCAAGTCGCGAGTGCGATTCGACACTCGCGATGGAATGCGCAGAGCGGTCTTAACTGTCCGGACAGGGCGCTGTCTCGCCCACGCCGGGCTACCGCAGGATCCACGATGAGGAACACGAAGCCTGTGTCTGAAGCCTCGGAACTTGAAATCGAGAACTCTCGCAACGAGACAGCGGAGAGCAAGGTGCGTGATCTGGATCGGCTGACTGAACCGGTCTGGGCATGCCGCGTCGGCGGCATGGCTGCGAGCGTCTCGTCATCGCTCGCGGACAGAGCATCACGGGGTAAAGCAGGTCATCTACGGGTCCATGGGTTGTCGATCGGAACGTCGGAACCCATGCACAGCCGCCGGTCGGTAGCGGACCGGCTAACCCTTCGAAGTCGGGTGACGGCGGTGCATGGGGGCGGAGTTCCCGTAGTAGTCCGAGGTCGGGAAAGCCGGCCACATGGCGAAGGGGAACAGGTGCCACGTAGGTCTGCGACGAAGGAGACATGAGCGGTGGACACCGTTTATCAAGCCGACAAAGCTTGGCTTCTCGACATTCAACGCAAACTCTACACGTGGAGTCGGACCAACCCCGATGATGCGTGGCGGGACATGTGGAATTGGGTCACCCAACCACAGAACCTTCGCCTCGCATGGAGACGCGTCGCCAGCAATCGCGGCGCGCGCTCGTCGGGTGTGGACAAGGTGACCGTCAAAGACATTGAGACGCGCATCGGCGTTAAACGCTTCCTCACCACGACACGGACGATGCTGCTCGATGGCAGCTATCGCCCGCAGCCGGTGCGGCGCGTGATGATTCCGAAACGCGGCAAGCCGGGCCTGTTCCGGCCGCTCGGTGTCCCGACGGTGCGGGATCGCGTCGTTCAAGCCGCGCTCCTGCAACTGCTGGAGCCGATCTTCGAGGCGGAGTTCCTGACCGTCTCGTACGGCTTCCGTCCGAAACGGGCCTGTCGCGATGCCTTGGAGCACATCCGCAACGCGATCCGGCCGGTCGGCGAGAAGTCCGAGACCGATTGGCCCCGTCCGCCATATCAGTGGGTCATCGAAGGGGACATCAAGGGCTGCTTCGACAACATCGACCACCACCATGTCATGACATGCCTTCGGCGGCGTGTCGCGGACAGGCGGGTGACGCGACTGGTCAGAGCATTCCTCAAGGCGGGGGTTCTGTCCGAAGGTGCGCTCGTGCGCACCAAGGCCGGCACCCCGCAGGGCGGCGTTCTCTCTCCCCTGCTCGCCAACATCATGCTGGCGGGCATCGAGGGACGTTACGCAAAGTACGTCTCGCCGCGCCTGACACGCGATGGCAAGCCGTATGCCCGCCCCGGCGATGCGATCCGCAAGTTCCGCCACTATGAGCGCAAGGCGGGACGACCGGTGTTCCTACCCATTCGATACGCCGACGATTTTGTGGTGCTCGTCAACGGGACCGAGGAACAGGCCCGTGCCGAGAAGGAAGAACTTGCCGTCTTCCTCCGCAACGAGATGAAGCTCACGCTCTCGCCGGAGAAGACGCACGTCACCTCGCTCACCGAGGGCTTTGAGTTCCTCGGTCATCGTGTCCGCCTCCGCTGGGATGACAGGTGGGGCTATTGGCCCCGCATCGAAATCCCGACGGCGCGGGTCAGGGACTTCCATCATCGCATCAAGCAGTACACCACACGGGGGCACGCTCGGCTCTCCTTCCAGGAGACGATCGATGCCCTCAATCCCGTCTTGCTCGGTTGGGGACGCTTCTACCAGCACTGCTACGGCGCCAAGCGGGTGTTCACGCGCACCGACCATTATGTGTGGGATCGCCTGCGGCGCTGGCTGCGTAAGAAGTATCCCAAGACGCCCCGCCTCGTGATCCGTCGCCGGTACTGGCGGCGGCTCCCGGGCCGTGCCCGATACCGATGGGTCGATCAACGTCCCGTCGCGATCGTGGCCGACCTGAAGGTTGGGCGTCACGACCTGCTCAAGATGCGGATGCCCGACTACGCGTATCCGGCACGGGAGAGCCCGGTGCATAACGAAAGGTGCACGCCGGGTTCGGGAACGGGGGCTGGGGAAACCGGCGGGGGCAACCCCGACATCGGCGCCTCGCCCCCACGTTCGCTGCGTGACAAGTCATCGAAGGAGGCCCGATCTTGAACACCAAGGCAATCAAGGTGGTGCGATGTGCGAAAAATCTATACCCGCGTCTCCACCGACCAAGGGCTGGAGCAGGACTTCAATTCCCTGGATGCCCAGTATGATGCCTCTCAGTCCTATATCCGAAGCCAAGCGCACGCCGGCTGGACGCTGGTTCGATCCAAGTATGACGATGGCGGGTTCTCCGGTGGCGATACGGATCGCCCTGCCCTGCAGCGACTGCTTGAAGATGTTCGTAGCGGGAAGATCGACGTCATCGTCGTCTACAAGGTCGACCGCCTGACCCGCTCATTGGCAGATTTCGCCAAACTGGTCGAACTGTTCGACCAGCACAGCGTGTCATTCGTCTCCGTGACGCAACAGTTCAACACGACGACCTCGATGGGGCGGCTGACCCTCAACGTGCTGCTGTCGTTTGCCCAGTTCGAACGGGAGGTCACCTCCGAGCGCATCCGGGACAAGATCGCCGCCTCCAAGCGCAAGGGCCTGTGGGTCGGCGGCATGGCGCCATTGGGATACGACACCAAGGACCGGAAGATCACCGTCAATGAAGCCGAGGCCGACCGTGTCCGCGGCGATCTTTCGCAGCTATCTCAAGCTCGGCAGCCTCAACCTGCTGATGGCGGACCTGCGCACACGAGGCATTGTCACCAAGGTGCGGACTCTCAAGACAGGCGAAACCGTCGGGGGCATCCCCTTCACACGCGGTCCACTCGCCCATCTGCTTCGCAACCGGTTCTACATCGGCGAGGTGGTCTTCAAGGGAGAGACCCTGGCTGGCGAGCAGCCAGCCATTGTCGACAAAGGCCTGTTCGAAGCCGTCCAGGCCAAGCTGAACGAGCAAGTGACCAACCACAAGGTCTCGCGGACGAAGTCAGAGGCACTCTTGTTAGGCCGCATCTTCGACGATCGAGGCCATCGGATGACACCGAGCCATGCGCGAAGGCGCGGCATCAAGTACCGGTACTATATCTCGTCGGCCCTCCTGCAGGGCCGCCCCAAACAAGCTGGTACCGTCAGCCGGATCCCGGCACAGGAAGTAGAGGCACTCGTCATCAAAGCTGTGCGAGATCGCCTCAATGCACCGACCGAGATCGCGGACGCACTCCTCATCCAAAATCATGTCACCCGCGTCGAGGTCCAATCGGACCAACTCGTCATCGAACTAACCGATGCAATCGGTGTCGGATCAAAGCGGAAGCGAAAGAGCCGCAACGTGATCGAAGTGCCGTGGCGCAAGACACCATCCACCCGACGCCGTGAGATTCTCGTGCCTGAATCCGAAGCACCTCAAAACATCCGTCCTATCCGTTCCGAGAACCGCGCACTCCTGGTCGCATCGATTGCGCGGGGGCGCCGATGGCTTGATGAACTCATCACCGACCCGACTGCGAATTCCGAAAGCATCGCACATCGCGAGGGCTGCACCGCACGCAAGGTGAATATGACGATCTCGCTCGCGTTCCTTGCACCAGACCTCGTCAAGGCCGCCATTGGTGGCCGCCTCCCCCATGGAATGGGCGTGGCGCGCCTCTGCGACCTGCCGGCCGAGTGGTCGCGTCAGCGGCAGGTGCTCGGGCTCAGGGCGGTGTAGCCGAGCGGAGATTTGCGGAGTGTTGCGAGATCAACTCGCTACATGAAGGCCACAACTCTCACGAGTGGGCTCGGTCGGCCGTTCGAACCGAAGCGCCGAATTCGGTCGGGACTTGTTATGTGGCTTACCTAGGCACACTTGAACTTCCACCATAACGACCGCATAACGAGGCATGGCCAAAGCACGTGTTACCTTCAAGATGCAGCGGATTGCCGAGGACGATTGGCAGATTATTGCTCAGTATCCCGACGCCGATGATCGCGTTATCAAAGGGCTGAAGAGCAAGGCCGATGTTGATGATTGGCTGAATGGAACCCGGCGTGTCGATTGGCTTCGGTCACAAGGTTACGCGAAGTAGTGATCCCCTGGTCTCTGCTCGATATGGCACAAGTTCCCGGCGGAAGCGGTGAACTCCGTCTCATGCAGCGTGGCACCGAATTCTCGATCAGGTTGGGCCACAACGAACTGATGAACAGCCGTCTCAGCGGCTCCGAAGAGGCGCTCGCGACAATTGCTTGCGAGCGAATTAAGGCCCGCAATCGGCCTCAGATATTGATCGGCGGGTTGGGTATGGGCTTCACGCTTCGCGCCGCGCTTGCCGTGCTCGGACCAGAGGCCCGAATTGTCGTCGCCGAACTGGTCCCGGCCGTTTTGGCATGGGCCCGGGGTTCGATGGTGGAGGTCTTCGGTACAAGCCTGACGGATCCGCGCGTAAGGATCCGCGAGTTAGATGTCGGCCACTTGATCCGGTCTGGCCGGTCAACATTCGACGCGATCTTGCTCGATGTCGATAACGGTCCCGAGGGACTGACCCGAAAAGGCAATGACGCGCTGTATAACATGGAGGGATTGCGCGCCGCTGGCACGGCGTTGTGTTCCGGTGGCATACTCGCGGTGTGGTCATCGGGACCAGACTTGGATTTCACTCGGCGACTTCGCAAGACTGGTTTTGACGTGGATGAGGTTAGGGTGCGCGCCAATGGATCGCGCCGCGGCGCGCGGCATGTTATTTGGATCGCGACCCGTGCCGATCGTGGGCATCAGCCGATTCACGTTTGATGATTCGTCTGCCCACTTCCGCCGACAGAATGTACAAGTCGACGGACCAGCGGTATCGAGATGAACTCGTTGCCATGCCGCAGGATGCGTGCGACGGCGTTTACGGAGCGAACTGCCGTATTGCGCACCTCCGAAAGCTGCCTTATTTGATTTGGTCTGCGGAGAGAACGAGGCACTCCGTTTCTGTTGCGAATTCTGGTGGACGTCGAATGGGCCGTTACAAAGACTACCACCGCGAGCCTAAGGGCGGCGGCGGTTATAACGACCATCAAAATTCTGACGACCGTACATCCGGAGTTCGGTCAAATTTTCCGCGTCCGAGCGCCCCGGCGGCGCGCCGCCCTGCCACTGCTTCGCAGGTCGTTGGCACTACCAGCGAAAGTATTGGTACCGTTAAGATGTACAAGGCCGACAAGGGATTCGGTTTTGTCGGTCAGGATAACGGGGGCAAGGATGTCTTTGTCCACGCGTCGGCACTGACCCGTGCCGGGCTGAGCGGGCTGACTGAAGGTCAGCGTGTTCGGATGCAAGTCGGCCAGGGTCAAAAAGGCCTAGAGGCCAGCTCGATCGAACTCCTGGACTGAACGGCGGATAAGCGCGCTACCACATTCGAACCGTGTCTCCGCCTGAGACGGTCTCCGTTTCCGGGAAACGGGATTTCAAGGCCAGAGACAACGCGGCCGAAATCTCCTCCACGCCGGAATTAGTCTCTGCAGAGACCAGAGGACCGACAGCAGAGCCCGCCAGTTCGGGGCCATTCGGCGCAAAGCGGGAAATTTCCAAGTTCGAGAGAGTGCGTGGTGGGCCCGGGAGGACTCGAACCTCCAACCAGACCGTTATGAGCGGCCGGCTCTAACCATTGAGCTACGGGCCCTTTGCCGCGGCGGCGTGGCGATCATTGGGCGCTCATCCCCATACAATGCCGTGCCCGGCGGCGACAATGCGATCCCCGCGGTGCGGCTTGCAGCGCCGGCACGGGACTCGTCCTGCGTGCACGGGACTCGTCCTGCGTGTACGGCTTTTGTTCGTCGCGCGCGAACGACTCAGTTATGCATAGCCGCAAGTCGCTGCCCCTCCATCGGGATTCGCGCCGGATCGGCGCCGGAGATTTGCACCCAGGGGAACGGCGCGCAGAGGTGACTCGCATGCTTCCTGACCTCCGGTTTGTCATCGGTGCGGTGATCGCGACCGCTCTGTCGGGTGTCACGCTGTTCGGCCTCGCGGCGACCATGCACATCTCCCACCAGAGCAGGGTCGGCCCGCTCGAAGCGTCGCGTATGCTCGCCTATACGCCCGAAGCGCGGCATCGCATCTTCGATATTCCGGCGCCGCGTGCAGACAGCCCGTTCGCCAACATACCGGACGATCCGAACCCCGTGCCATTGCGGCAACAATCGCCTGAACCGGCGGCTGAGCCACCAGCCCCGCCCGTGCAAACCGCCGCCATTGTGCCGCCCGCCGGTGTGCCGCCTCTTGCGGAGCCAGACATTGCAGAGCCATCCATTGCAGAGCCAGAATTGGCGCAGCCCGCAAGTCTCCCCTCGCCCGCCGACACCGTCGACGAGCGAGCGGTCGTCGACCCACCGCTGCCGCTCGACAACGATGCGCCGGCGCAGACCGTTGAGTCCCACCCGCCGCGCCCGTTGAATCCGCACCGGCCCCGCCATCGCCGGAGCCTGCCGTCGCCGCCGCAACACGCCGATCGAAACGATTCCGGCGCCCCCGCGCCGGTCGTCGAAGCGCCCGCCGAACCAACCGTCACGCCCGATGTTCAGCAGGTTGCCAGCATACCGCCGGCGACCGACGCCGCTCCCGAACCGCGGCGCGATGTCCCCACCATCGCAGAGACGCGGGAAGCGCCTGGCCCCAAGGCCAAGCGCGCGCGCAAGACGAAACGACATGTCCGCCGCACCGTGGCAATCCCATTCGCGTCGCAACCCTCGACGCTCTTTCCGCCGGGTTCGACGACGTCGACTGCCAATCGTCCAGCCAAAGGATTCTGGCCGCTCGATTGATCGAGCGTCAGCGGCTTCGCGCCACTACAACCGCAACAGCCGCTTGGCATTGCCGCTGAGCAGCTTGACCTTGTCCTCCTCGCACAACGGGATGTGCGGGATCCAATCGGTGCCAAGCTTGTTCGGCACGAACGGCCAGTCGATCGCAAACAGGATGCGGTCGATGCCCATTTCCTGCACACAGCACAGCAGCGCCGGGTTGGAGAAATTGCCGCTGGTCGTGATGTAGAAGTGGTTGCAGAAGATATCGCGGAAGCTCATCGGCTTGCCGCCCGGCCGCGCCAGCGCATTGTCGACACGCCAGACCAGGAACGGCAGCGTCTCGCCGAGGTGCCCGATGATGATCTTCAGGTTCGGATGCTTGTCGAACACCCCCGACAGCACCATGCGCAGCGCCTGCGTCGCGGTCTCGACCGTGAAGCCCCAGGCGGCGCGGATCACCATCGGGAAGTCCTTCACGTAGTCCTTGTAATAAGCCTCCATCACCGCCGGATGCGGCACCGACGGGTGGAAATAGATCGGCACGTCGAGCTTTTCGGCGCGCTCATAGATCGGCCAGAATTTCTGGTTGTCGAGGAATTCGCCGTTCGAAAGGCCATGGATCATCGCGCCCTTGAAGTTCTTCTTGGTGACGCAGCGTTCGAGCTCGTTGGCGGCCGCCGCCGGATCGATGGTCGGCAGCGCGCAGAACGCGGCAAAGCGCTTGGGATTGCTGGCGCAGAAATCCGCCAGGCGATCGTTGACGCGCGCGGTGATCTCGGCGGCGTCGGAGCCGGTGAGCTTTTGTGCCGATGGCGCGCCGTGCGAGAGCACCTGCACGTCGACGCCAGCTTCGTCCATCTCCTTGAGCCGCAGCGCTCCCATGTCGAACAGGCGTTCCGTCGTCGACGCATTGCGTTCGACGGTAGCGGCATGCGCCGCCAGTTCTTTGTCCCAGTAATGCTCCTCGATGGCGATGACCGGACAGTTCGGCTTCAGCGGCATTGTTTCCCCCGATTGAAATTGGCAGAGCTTCCTAGCAACCGCGGCCCGCGCTGTCACGGGAGGTATACGCGACATAACTGTTTCATAACCGCCGGTGTGAGGTGCGCGGCATCCGCAACCCTGCTTTGTCGGATTGGGCTTGGCATGCGCACCAACTCGGGCGCATACCAACCTTGGCTCCGGGGTTCTTCGGGTTGAGAATTGCAGGGTGACAGCGATGGCACACCTGGTCGAGAAAGAGACCCTTCTGCGCGCCAATTCAGCAATGATATTGATGCTGGTCGGCGGCGGCCTTCTCTTCTGCGCTTTGGGCGCCGTCATCTTTGACATCGGGCGAGCGGTCGGCGTCTGGTAGCGAGCGCGGGACTCCGCGTCGCGCCTTGGCGTTTCAGGATCTGAGCGGCGCGCGCTTGAGCTTTTCTTGTCAGCACACCTGTCTTTTCTTGAACGCGGAGCGGGCGTAAGCACTCCGCGCTTTCCTGGGAGGAGACAATCATGCGCGTCCTTGTCGCCGCCGTCCTGACAGCTATCGCGATTTCATTGACCTGGCAGGCAACCGACGCCGCCCCGTCGTCGAAGCAACAACACGCGCGCGGACTCGGCGAATGCGTGCGGCTCGCCAACACCCGCGGCTGGAGTCGCCCCGGCGAGAAGGGCCGCCTGCCCTTCATCCGGCACTGCATGCAGGGCAAGCCCGTCTGACCCTAGTAACGTCAACGTCCCCGCGCAGCGAGACGAAGCGCGTCGGCGAGATTGTCGAGTGCGAATGGTGCAAAGCGGAACACCACACGATGGGGACCGGCCGGCACTTCGATCCCGCGAAAAAGGACGTCGGCGCGCATGATCGGGACGCGCTTGCCGTCAACCTCGGCGACCCAGCCCGGATACCAGGTCTCGTTCAGTGCCAGCACACCGCCGAGTTCCGAGTTGACGTCGATCTCGATCCGGGCCGGGCGCCATACCACGATGCGCGCACTGCCGGCCGACATCGCACCGGCGTAGCTCGCCGTCGGCGGGGTGTCGTCGTCGATCAGCACGCGGTCGGGCGCCGGGCTAGCGGCAAGCCAGCCCGGGCCGCTCACCGCGTCAGCGTCCGCCACCTGCACGCGGCGGGTGAATTTCAGACGCGGCGCGGGATCCTTGAGCCGATAGACCCAGACGTCCGGGCCCGCGCGCAGCACGTCGGCGACCGGCCGGCGCGCCAGATGAGGCACTTCCTCGATCGGCCGTCCGAGCAGCACGAATTCGAGGCCGAGCGTGCGGGCGAGCGCGCAGTCGTAGCCGTCGAAGGAGGCCGGGAAGTCGCGCAACTCCATGCGCCAGGTCGACTCCCCCGGGGCCACCAGCCGATCATAAATGCCGATGCGCAGCGGATTATAGCCGTTGACGGCTTCGAGCGAGCGCACGATCGCAACGTTCTGCCAGGGTCCGCCGAGCCCCATGATCTCCACACGCGGGCGCTCGCCATTTGTCCGGCGTTCGCCCACAGAGCGCTCGATCAGATCGAGCGCCTCCGCGGCAGCGCCAAACGGCTTCTCCAGCACGGCATAAAAGGAACGCGGCTCTGCATTGAGCCGGAATGCCGTGTTCCACCAGACCAGTTCCATGACGGCAATCACCGTCACCGCGATGGCGGCAACGCTGCGCATGCGCGCACCGCGCGCGAGAGCAAGCATCAGGATCACGGCGGCGGCAATTGGCGCGCTGGTCAGCGCAGCCATCAACGCATCGCCGGAATGCCCGCCGCGAGCCGAGAAGATGACACCGGATGCGACTGCCGCCACGCCCACGAACGCCACCGCGACACTCGCGAGCAGACGTCCGCGCGGCACGCCCTCGCGGATGTAGTCGGCGAGCAGTGCACCGCAGATCAGCGCGAGCATCGCGACGAAAACGAAGTTGCCGTCGACCGGACGGCGGAAGCGGCTCACGCCCGGCACCCAGTCGAAAGCCCAAGCAAAGACCGGCGTGTAGCGTCCGAGCGCATAGAGCAACGCCAGACCGGCGGTTGCTGCAAGCAATATGCGTCCGCGCCGGAACGCACCACCACAGGCGATGCCGAGCCACAGCAGCAGGATGATCGGCACCGACCCGACGAAGAGATAGTTGAAGCTGTCGTCTGTAAGCGAGACCAGGGGCTCGGTGTTGCCGTTCGGGCCCCAATAGTCGGTCCGGTGCGAGCCGAAGATGTTGGCGACAATGAGCTGCGCGAGATCGGCCGGATGCAACGAGCCGAGCTTCGCGTGATCGAGCGTGATCTCCGGACGGTTGGAGAGCGCTGCGAACTGCATGGTCAGGAGCATCGGCGCGACGGTCAGGATCGCCCCGGCAACCGCCATCACCGTGAACACTGCAAACCGCTCCCGCAGATAGCGGAGCGGCCGCTCGGCGCCCAAGACCTCGGCGATCGCCACCGCCGCCAGCACGAAGCAGAACAGCAACGACACCTGGTTGCGGCCGAGCGCTAGCGAGGCAGCGACAAACGAGAACGCGACACCGATCAGAAGCGAGCGGCGCTCGAGCGCAAGCTGCAACAGCAGCAGTGCCGGCGGGAATAGGCCGTAGCTCAGGATGATGCCGGTATGCTGGAGCCGCCCGGCCACCGCGCCGCCGAACATGAACACCACCGCCGCCAGCACGCAGGCGACGACCGGCCAGCGTGAGCGGGCGCCAATGGCCGCTACCGACAATCCACCGATCAGGAGATGCGCGTGGACGAGGATGTCGAACGCGCGCAGCGATGGCGCCGGATCGAACAGCGCATACAGCACCATCAGCGGCGCAAAGATCAGCGACTGCGGATCGGCGACGCTCGGATGCCCGCCGTAGTGGTACGGGTTCCAGAATGGCGACACGCCGGACTCGAGGGCGGACGCGAGGAAGCGGTAGAACGCGTAGAACTGGTTCTTGGAATCCCACGGGACGACGCTGTCGGTGAGGATCCAGCGGCTCATCGCCACGAGCCAGACCGCGCCGATCAGGAGACCGGCGACGGTCAAGGTACGCGCGAACGCGTCGCGCTCCACCCAAGCATGAGCCAGCGGCGCGCCATACGCGCGTCCCAGGCTTTCTTCCATCCCGGCCATGGGAGAGTTGCCCGTGAATGCCCTATAAACGGGAACCAGCATGGCAAGGACGGGAGAGGTTGTCGAGTAAGGTCAGCCCGTGGCGACGGCCTGTCGCAGACCCTCTTGCGGCCTTCGACCCGCTAAATGTGCGGTTTCCCGCTGGCGAACCACTCGGTCGGAATGGTGCGGTTGGTTCCCTCGGCCAGGAGCTTCCGGTGCAGGATGGCGCCGCAGGCCGCAAACTGCATCGCAAGGCCGGTGTTGTTCTTGTAGAAAACGATGCCGCCGGGATCGCGCCTGAGCGTCGCCTTGCTGGCGACGATATCGCCGAGCTCGTGCACGTTCTCGCGTTTCACCAGGCCCTTGGTGAGCGGCACCGACAGCTCGACCTGACGGTTGGCCTCGACGCTAGCCCAGTCGTTGATGATGATATCGCTGGCGCGCGCAAAGGTGGTCTCGTCGACCTCATGGCGGGCGTTCATCACGTCCGAATTGGCGATGGTGACGACCATCTGCCCGGGCTCGAGCCATTCGCCGCTGAGCACCGGCACCTTGGTGTTGGTGGCGCAGGCGATGACATGGGCGCCCCGCACCACCTCGCGCGGATCATCGACCGCGATGGTCTCGAATTTTTCGCCCGCCATCTGCTTCACGAATGCGGCGCGATGCGCGGGGTTCGGGCTGAACACCTTCACGCGCTTGATCGGACGCACCGCGCATATGGCACGACAGTTCGGCGCGGCCTGCATGCCGGTGCCAAACACGCCAAGCACGCTCGCGTCCTCGCGCGCCGCGAGCGACACCGCCAGCGCCGAGGTCGCGCCGACGCGCAAGCCCGGAGAGATAGGTCTCATGCATGAAGGCGAGCGGCTCGCCGGTGCGCAGGTCGTAGAGGATGACGATGGTGTAGTTGACGTCGTCGGCGACGTTGACCTTGCGGCCGTCCCCCGCCTGCACCGGCGAGAAGGCCGAGCCCGCGCGCACGCAGGCGACGCCTGCGCTCTCGACCGCGCCGGCCTGGATGTTGGCGGTGTAGCGCCGCAACGGGTCGGGCGTGCTGGAGCTGTAGCGCAGCCGCGGCGGATTGACGGCGCGCTTTTCGGCCAGATCGCGGAAGGCGACGCGCATCGCCTCGACCGCCTCCGGGATCGAGAGGAGCCGCTCGGCATCCGCGTCGGTGATGATGATGGACATGACGTTCGAATCCTCAACGCAATCACTAGCACGCGCGACCCGGGCGGTGCCCACCCTCCCCTGGAGGGGGAGGGTCGACCGCCGGAATGAGCGTAGCGAGTGAAGGCAGTCGGGGTGGGGTGAATTTGAAACACCCTAACTTCACCCCACCCCGCTCGCTTCGCTCGCGACCCTCCCCCTCCAGGGGAGGGTGGCACCGAGCTTGCCGCATGTCAGCGACAAGCAATCACATCTTCTCCAGCTTCGGCATCACCTCGGTGCGCATCAGTTCGAGCGAGCGCATCGCCTGTTCGAGCGTGAGGTTGCCGAAGAAGAGATAAGTGAGAATGTAGTTGAGCCCGAGCTTGTCGGCCTGGCGCTCGATCTCGGCCAGCACCGTCTTCGGGCTGCCGGCGATCGCCATGCCGTCCTTCTCCCATTCCTCGAATGTCATGCCGCGCGGCACGAGCCCCCTGCACCTGCGCCTCGTTCTGGGCGTGCTGCTTGCGCAGCCAGTTGAGGCTGCCGACGTGGTAGTCGACGTTCGGCTTGGCGAGCTTGCGCGCCTCCTCGTCGGTCTCCGCGACCACGATGTGGCGCAGCGCGCCGATCGCGGCGCCGTTCTTGAACTCCGGTTTCGGCCGCTCCGGCCCGCCACGCTTTGCGAGGGCCTCACGATAAGCGTCGATATTGACCTTGGCGTAGTCGGTCGGGCCGTTGGCGACGAAATGCATGCCGTGCTCGCCGGACCAGGTCGCGCCGGTCGTGTTCGACGAACCGTACCAGAACGCCGGCATCGGCTGCTGCAACGGCCGCAGCGCCATCGGCACGTCCTTGTAGGTGTAGTGCTTGCCGGCGTAGCTGAACTTCTCGCTCGTGAGCGCCGTCGTCATGCAATTGAAGGCGTCGATGAAGATCTCGCGAGAATCCGCATGCGCGATCTTGTGATAGGCAAGCTCATACGGCGACACCCCGCGCCCGACGCCGATCTCCAGCCGTCCGTTGCTCAAATGATCGAGGATGCAGATTTCCTCAGCGAGCCGAAGCGGCGAATATAGCGGCAGCAAATAGCATAGCGGCCCGATCCGCATCCGCTTGGTCGTGCGCGCCACTGCGCCGAGATAGACGCCCGGCACCGGCACAAGATTGAGCGGCGTCGCGTGATGTTCCGCGATATGCAGGCAATAGATGCCGGCCTCGTCGGCCGCGGCAGCGAATTTGAGACGCTCGTCGAGCGTTTGCGCGATCGGGCGATCGGCGGCGCGCTCGACATGATCGAAGATACCGACTTTCATTCTGTCTCTCTGAGGATTGCGAGGAGGCAAGGAACGCAGGCGACGCAGATTGCACGATCCGGGCGGGGTCGGAAAGGTGCGCGGAGACGCACCTCCTGGCCGGGACCATGATCAGACGTGCTATATGTCGGCCGCGGAGGTGACGCCATGGATGTCTTCAATCTCGAGCGCGAACAGGCCTGGGACCCCAAGCACCACGTCGAGAAGGTGCTGGGCAAAGTCGAGGACGGCGACGTCACCGTCGCCTGCTGGGAGCCCGGCCAGATCAGCCCCAACCACTGCCATCCGGAGGCGACCGAGATCTACTTCTGCTTCTCCGGCGGCGGCGTGATGCGCACCCCGACGCAGACGGTCGATATCGTGCCGGGCTCGTTCGTGGTGCATCCACCGGGCGAGGTGCATGAGTACGAAAACGGGCGCGAGCGGACGCTGCTCTTCCGCGTCCGCTACGGCAAGGACATGCGCTCGCACTTCACCGACTGGCGCGGACGACCGGGCTGGGTGCAATCGGCGGAGGATCGGGCCTATTTCAACGCCAATCCGGCGGGATAAGGCGAGTGATACGAACCGTTAAGAATGCTTGAGGTCCCGATTGCAAATCCTTGCTACGCCGACTATATCCCCGGCGTTCGAGATTTCGCCTGACTTGTATGCGCCCCAAGGGGCTCTTTCCCAAGACAACGCCAAATCCGGATATGCGGCCCGCGGAATGGTTTTGCGGGCCATTGGACGCCTTGAGCGTTTTCTGAAGGAGGCCATACAATGGCAACAGGTACCGTGAAGTTCTTCAACGCCACGAAAGGCTACGGCTTTATTCAGCAGGATGCGGGCGGCCCGGATGTGTTCGTGCACATTTCCGCGGTCGAGCGCGCCGGCATGCGTAGCCTGGTCGAGGGTCAGAAGGTCACGTTCGACGTACAGGCCGACCGCAAGACCGGCAAGTCGGCGGCTGCGAATCTGCAGCCCGCCTGAACGACGGCTTGAACGATTGGAAGCCCGGCGCTAAACCCGCCGGGCTTCTTGCTTTTAGGGCAATCGCTTTTGCGCAACCAATGACAAGAAGGACCAGCCGCAATGGCCCGCAAACCCGGAAGTCGCACCGTCGGCGAATACGTGCTGTTCGACGTCGTCTACGAGGACGGGACCCAGCGGTCGAACCGCCGGGTGCCGGCCGATGCGCTCGGCGGCCTCGACGGCGACGAGCCCGCCAAAGCGATCATCGAGGCGCAGGACCGCGAGATCGCCGAGAAGTCGGGCTTGGCGCCCTCGCGCATCAAGAGCCTGCGCCGCACCGGCGCACCGCCCAGCAAGGAAGAGAAGCACGAGATGAAGAAGGCCTCGCGCGGCCGGCGCTGATCTCTCGTGTTCCTTGTAGGGTGGGCCATCAGGGCGTTTACGCCCGTCTTCGACGGCTATGGCGCGTCTTCGCGCCGTGCCACCAACAGACCAAGCCATAGGAAATATTGGTGGGCACGCTTGCTTCCGCTATCGCGGGCGCAAGCTTTGCCCACCCTACTCAACTACAGTTTGATCCCCGCGCGCTTGATGATGTCGCCCCAGCGCTGGGTGTCGTCGGCGATGTGCTTCCGGAAATCCTCCGGGCTGCCCAGCGGCAGGATCACGCCGAGGGCTTCGAGCTTTGCGCGCAGCCCCGGCTCCGCCATCGCCTTCTTGGTCTCGGCGTTGAGCCAGTCGATGATCGGCCGCGGAGTCTTCGCCGGCGCAAGCAGGCCGAACCACGGGCCGCCCTCGAGCTCCGGCATCCCCTGCTCCGCCATGGTCGGCACATCCGGCACGACCGGCAGCCGCTGCGGCGACATCACGCCGAGCGCGCGCACCTTGCCGGCAAGCATTTGCTCGCGCGCCAGCGGCACGATGTCGAACATCATCTGGATGTGGCCGGCGACGAGGTCGATCACCGCCGGTCCCGCGCCCTTGTAGGGCACGTGCACGAGGTCGAGCTTGTGCATGATCTTGAACTGCTCGCCGACCATGTGGCCGGACGAGCCGTTGCCGGGCGAGCCGAACGAGATCTTGCCGGGATTCTTGCGCGCGTAGTCGACGAGCTCCTTCGGCGTCTTCACCGGCAGCGACGGATTTACCACCAGCATGTTGGGCGAGGAGCCGACCAGGATGATCGGCTCGAAATCCTTGGCCGGGTCGTAGGGCAGCTTCTGCAAGTGCACCAGGATCGACTGCGTTGGATGGAAGCCCATATAGATGGTGTAGCCGTCGGGCGCCGACTTCGCGACGAAGTCGGCCGCGATCACGCCGCCGGCGCCGGTGCGCTGCTCGGCAATCACGGTCTTGCCGGTGTTGGCCGTAATTCCTTGCGCGACCGCGCGCGCCAAGAGATCGGCGACGCCGCCGGGCGGCGTCGGCACGATGATGCGGATCGGCTGGTTCGGATAATTCTGCGCCGTGACGGGCGCGGACACCAGCACAAGCCCCGCGCTCAGCGCGGCTGCCATCCTGAACAGCTTGGACAAAAGCATTGCGTTTCCCCTGGGCGTTTTCGTTAGTAGCCGACAATAGCGCAGGTGGCTCCGCTGCGCTATGCGGTGGATGCCCACGTACCGCATGGTGATACAGCCTGAGGGAGGGCTCAAGCCGCGCGCAGATGCGCCTTCGGCCTGTTCTCGAACACCATGGTCGCGCCCGCGGTGTTCGAAACCGGGATGTGATAATTGCGGTGCGCCTCGGTCACCGCGCCCGTGAGCGCGCCGCGCATGGCCATCCAATTGAGCAATTCGACGCCTTGCGCGCCCGCAAGCTCGACTAGATCGTGGATCGAATAGCGCGAGATCGCGTCCGGATCTTTCGCCAACGCGTCCATGCACAGCTTGTCGAAGTCCTGATTGATAAAGCCCGCGCGCTCGCCATCGAGCTGGTGCGACAGGCCGCCAGTCCCGACCACGACCACGCGCAGGTCCTGCGGATAGGTCTCCAGTGCGCGACCAATCGAGCGTCCGAGTTCGAGGCAACGCGCCACCGAAGGCAGCGGATGCTGCACGGTATTGATGTCGATCGGCACGATCCTCACCGGCCATTGTCCGCTTCGCGCCGCTTCCGGCCACATCAGCGCGAGCGGAATGGTGACGGCGTGATCGACCAGCATCTCCTGGCAGACCGTCATGTCGAATCCATCCCCGACCACGGCATTGATAAGGTGCCACGACAATGCAGGATCGCCGGCAACCGAATGCGATACCGGGATGCCCCAGCCTTCGTCCTCGTTGCGATATTCGTTGGCGGCGCCGATCGCAAAGGTCGGGAGCTTGTCGAGGAAGAAGTTGAGCCCGTGGTCGTTGTAGAACACGACGGCGACATCCGGCCTGACGTCCGCAAGCCATCGATGCACGAAATCGAACCCCGAGAAGAACGGTTTCCAGTAGGGATCGTTCTGCTTGCGCTCGGCGATTGCCTTGCCGATCGAGGGAACGTGGGTGGTTGCGACGCCGCCGATAATGTCAGCCATGGCTTCTGTTTCCTGCTGCAACGAGCTTGGCCTTGAACGCATCGATCGACATGCCGGTCTGCTGCGCGCCGATGTCCTGGACGTTGAGCCCGAAAATGCCCGCGAGCTTCGCGAGGTAGTAGACGTTGCCGCCGGCCTCGATCAGCTTGAGCACGTTGCGTTCGCGCACCGCGGCCCGCTGGGCGGCGGAGAGGCCGAACTTCTCGCAATAGGCGTCCTCGTCCTTGAGAAAGGCGGCGCGGTTCCCGGCCGAATTGAAGGAGAAGCACATGCGATTGAGCGCATAGCCCTTCTGCGCCTGGTCGCCGTCGAAGAAAGTCGTGCCTGGGATGTCCTGCTTCATGGCCGCCAATCCCTGTAATTTTATCTAGTTTCTCGCGCCGGCTCTCTGGCGCGTTGATCTGGATCAATCCCTGGAAATCCCCCCGCCCGATCCCCATATCGGGCTCTGCGGCCGTGGAACATTCGCGCCGCAATTCACCCACAATCTGGCAAGGACAACAGGCGGGTCGCCGTCATGAGCAGTGCGTTTGTAAAAGAAGCCGATGGAAACGAGGTGGTCGAGAACCTGCCGGAGCGGCCGGTCTCGGAGCATCCGAATTTCGTCACCGCGGAAGGGCTCGCGACCATCGAGGCCGAGTTCGAGCGGGTGCATCGCGAGCACGCGCAGGCACAGGCCGCGAACGATCGCGCCACGCTGGCGCGCACCGCGCGCGACCTGCGCTACTGGACCTCGCGCCGCACCACCGCGCAGGTGGTTGCGCCGCCGCTTGCCGGCGGCGAGGTACAGTTCGGCTCGACCGTCACCATCGAGCGCGACGACGGCCGCCGCCAGACCTTCCGCATCGTCGGCGAGGACGAGGCCGACCCCGCAAACGGCACGCTGTCGCACGCCGCGCCGCTGGCGCGCGCGCTGTTCGGCAAGTCGGTCGGCGACGTGGTCAAGGCCGGACAGTCGGACGCGGAGATCGTCGAGGTCGCGTGACGCAGTTTGGCCAATCTCGCGCCGTCATCCTGAGGTGGCCGGCCATAGGCGCGTTTGACGCGCGTCCATAGCCCGTCGAAGACGGGCGTCACGCCCTTATGGACGCACTATGGCCGGCCCTCGAAGGATGCACGGCCACAGACCGGACCGTCGCCCTTCGAGGCTCGCTGCGCTCGCACCTCAGGGTGACGGAGATAGAAGCGCCCCGGTTTCCCTTCCGCCGCCTGCCGCGCTAGTCTCCCGCCCGCCCGGGTAGAGAGGGCGCAACGACCACAAGGCGACGGAGACGGAAATGGCGAAGGCGTATTGGGTATCGTGCTATCGGTCGATCACAAATCCGGATGCGGTGGCGGAATATGCCAAGCTCGCGGGGCCGGCCATTCTGGCTGCCGGCGGCAAATTCCTTGCGCGCGGCAACGCCGACGTCGCCTATGAGGCCGGGCTCAAGCAGCGCATCGTGATCGTCGAGTTTCCGAGTGTCGAGGCCGCCGTCGCCTGCCATGACGGCGCCGGCTATCAGGCCGCGCTCAAGGTGTTCAACAAGGCCGGCGAGCGCGACTTCCGCATCGTCCAGGGACTCGAATAGCGGCTGGAATAACCCCGCGTCGTCCGCAAGCCGGCGCGAACGGCTTCTCGGCCGGCGGAATACGAGCATGATTGAGAGATGAGCAAGATCATCGTCTCGTACCGCCGCTCGGATTCCGCCGCCATCACCGGACGCATCTTCGATCGCCTGATCGATCGCTATGGCGAGGCGTCGGTGTTCATGGACATCGACGCCATTCCCTACGGCATCGACTTCCGCAAACACATCCAGAATGCGCTGCGCGATGCCGACATCCTGCTGGCCGTGATCGGACCGACCTGGCTCGGCAAAACGCCCGACGGCCGCAGCCGCATCCAGGACGAAGCCGATCCGGTCCGGGTCGAGATCGAGACCGCGCTGCGGCAGGGACTGGCGGTGATCCCGCTCCTGGTCGACAACGCCGTCATGCCCGGCGCCGCCGACCTGCCCGAGAGCATCCGCGACTTCGCTTATATCAACGCCGCGCCGGTCGACGTCGGGCGCGACTTCCGTCAGCACATGGAGCGGCTCTCGCGCTCGATCGACGGTATCGTGGGGGCCGACAAGGCCGCGCTCGAGGTCGTCTTGGCGCGAGGCTATCCGGACGCACCGAAGACGTCGCATGGAGCGCGCGGCGGGTGGCCGCTGTGGTGGCCTCTCTGGCCGTCGTTCTGGGCGCCGGCATCATTGCCGCCAATCTGTTGCTGGAGCGGCAGGCACCCACCGAGGCGCCGGCACCGACGCAGGTTACCGAGGCGCCACAGGCGCCTGCTGCGCAACACGCCCGGACCGCCTCCCGGCACAGGGACCCAGCCAGAAATCGTTGCGCGGCCGGTACCGCCACAGAACGTTCCATCCGCGGCTCCCGTCACCGCCACCTATCGCATCCCCGCCAACGTCTCCGGCGGCGTTCAGAACATGCGCAGCGGGCCCGCGCTTAAATATCCGATCGTCGTCGGCCGTCCCTGCCGGCGCGAACGGCATCGTGGTCGGCGCCTGCCGTGCGGCCGAGGACAACACGCGGCCATGGTGCCAGGTGCAATGGCGGAATTATTCCGGCTGGATCTCGAGCTGCTGCATCGTCGACGAGAAGACCGGTGCGCTGCCCAGGGTCGACTGAGGTCGCTCAGCCGCCCGAGCCTGCGCCGGGCCCGGCGGCCTGGGCCGCCTTCTCGATGATCGACGGCGAAGCCTGGTACAAGCGGTCGATCAAGGAATGGATCTCGTCGCCGGTCATCGGCTGGTTGAGGTCCATCTTACGCTTCTCAGCCTCGGCCAGCAGAGCCGGATCGCGCATGGTGGCATCGAAGGCCTTGCGCAAAATCTCCGCGACGCCGGGCGGTGTATTCGGCGGCAGCATGAACGGCCGGCCCATCTCCTGGCGCGCGAACACGAGCTCCAGGATCGCGCGCTGCTCGTCGTTGCGCGCGAGCTCCGCCACCAGCGGCACATCCGGGAACAGCGGGTGCTTGCGCAGGCTCAATTGCAGCAGCACGTTGACTTGCTTCCTGGTCAACCAGTCTGGATTGCGGCCGATGATGGAGGAGTAGTGATAGCTCGCGGTGCCGTGCAGTTCGCCGCGTTCGACCGCCAGTGCGATGTCGCCGGTGCCTTTATAGCCTCCGACCACCTTGAAGCGGGTCCCGACCACCTGGTTGAGCACGATCGGAAAAACCACATTGCCCGACGTCGGTCCGCCGCCGCCGACGATAAACTCCTGCTTCATCACATCCTGGATGGTCTTGAACGGTGTCGTACCCCAGGACAGCACCAGCCCGACCTCCGAGTTCATCGAGCCGATCCACCCGAAACGGCGCGCGTCGAAGCGGGCGTTCTTCGCGTCGAGCAGCCCGGCGGTGGCGGTACCGCCACCGACCGAACCGAAATAGGTGCCGTCCTTGGGCGCCACCTCCCAGATGAAATTGGTGGCGCGCAGCGTGCCGGCGCCCGGCATGTTCTGCACGATGAAGCGCGGGTTGCCGGCGATATGGCGGCCCATGTATTGCGCCAGGAGCCGCGAATAGAGATCGTAGCCGTCGCCGGTGCCGGAGCCGACCACGATATTGATGGTCTTGCCGCGGAAGTAGTCGGGCGAAACGGTCTGCGCGACGGCGGCGCCACCGGCAAGCAACGCCAGCATCACGCCGGTCACAAACGGTCTGATCATGCGTCTCATCTCCCGCGCGAGCTTATGGCGCGGGAGATGGCGAGGCGCAAGCGTACGGTGCCGCGATCGGCGCTGGCGAAGACGACGATAGATTGCGCTCGCCGCTCACGGCGACGCGCGGAACACGCCGTCCTTGAAGAAGAACTGGAACGGCGTCGTGCCCTTCGCACCGCCTTCGAAGGCTCGCCACTGGCCGTTGCGGCAGAGCGTGCCGCCCGCGACCGCCACCGCCTCGAACTCGGCGACGTTGGCAAAGACCTGCGGCTTGTCGCCGGGCGTGACGGCCATGAACGTGGTGATGCACTTGCCGCCGACGATGACCGGGTCGTAGCCCTTGATCATGATCCCGTTGCCGCCGGTCGAGGGAAAGGTCGAGCGCAACAGCGGCCAGCTCTCGTAGTTCACGCCGGTCTCCTGCGCATGCGCGGGCGACGGCGCGACGACGATCGTCAGCAACGCGGTCGCAATGACGGCCATGGCGGCAATCGCCAGGATGATGGCGGGCAATCGGGTTTTCATGGGCGGTCTCTCCGGATCATGGCCGCGCGGCGGCGCTGTTTGGCGGAGATACGGGGGGATGGCGCGGGCGGATGCAGGGAAAAGGGGGCGTTTTCTAGTCGAACATTCCCCACTCGACGTCGCGCCATCTAGCCAATTTTAGGAAGGGGCCCGTCGCCAATTATTGCACCGATGCGATTTTTGAGGCCGACGAGAAGGTCTGAAGGTCCTTCCAGGCAATATCAGCCTTTAAATCGATTCTCGTTATGCCAAGTCAACGCTGATCAATTTCGGCCACCTAGTCACATCCGTTGGTAGCTGGATGCCGGTTCCATGTAGCGCATAGTAGTGGCGCCCGTTTTCATATTCCTCACGAATTTTCTTGCTGACCTCAAATTTCATGTCCGGTGAAATGGTGACGTATCCCAAGTCAAACAAGCTATGAATGTCGCGACGCATCAAAACGCCGTTTGAAACTTCGTGCGCCCCACCTTCGGCAAAAGGCATGATGTGAGCGGCGTCAAGCGCTGGTAGCGTACGTTCGCCGGATATAGCGCATCGACGTTGATAGTTGTCTGTCACTAAGAACCGGAAAGCACCCTGCCCTAGGCGAGGACGAATCAGTACCGGCTCTCCGTAGCCAGCCTGTGGCCCATCGCGGATTCCCGGAGGCTGCACAATCACGCCAGCAAGAGCACCCTGTACAGCTTCCCATAGTCCTCGACCGTCTGGACCATCCACAGAATAGCGCTTGAACTTGACCGTGTTGAGCGCGAAGCTTTTCGGCACCTGTAACCATTGCGGTCTGTCGAAAAAGAACGGCTGCGTAAGAACCCGGCATCCGATCGCAAAGTCCTCGCGATCGTCTGGTTTGGCCCTGCGATATCTGGCAATGCGCGCTCGCATCTCTACAAGCGAGCGTGCGCCATTTGCTTCCTTGAATGCTTCCCAAGCTAGAGAGCAAGGCATCGAATTGGCGTGAGCGAATACACCGCCACCAACGATGAAGTTATTTGGCGAATGTAATTTGAATAAAAAAAGTTCACCGGGCTGCAAAGCACGAAAGCTAAAATTGGATGGAGACCAAAAATTCACCTCCGACAGATCTGGCTGTTGGCGAAGCTGATCGAACCAGTCGCCATCCGTCACGGCCACAATGAGCTGCACCGACATGTGGCTTAGGCTATTTGTGATCAAGGAATGCTGCAAGTAAGCAGGACGCCTGCCCCCGAACTGCCCGCCCTAATCCCCCGCCCCCAACTTCCGTTTCACATCCCACTCCGCCAGCACCCGCTCCATCTCCTCGGCGACGAAAAACCGCGCGCTGTCCTGGTCGTAGCCTTGCGCCAGGAGGTCGTCGTACTCGGTCAGCGCATGCCGCACATAGGCGACAAGCGACAGCCATGCTGCCGTTTCCGGCGTGGCGGAGCGCAGGCCGCGGCTGTCGAGCGCGTGGTCGACCACCGCGCCGAACTCGTGCCGCGGCATTTTCGGCGCGAGCCGGCGCAGCGCCGTCTCGATTTCAGCTCGATTCGCCATCGCAGACGCCGTCTTTTTTCCGAACCATCCGGCCACTCCGGGCATTAACCCAGGTTAGCCGGCCGGAGGATCACATGGGACAGTTGTTCAAACCAACCGCTTTGGTCGTTGAAGACGACGAAGATCAACGCTCGCTGGTCAGCGCTTTGCTGGAAGAGTGCGATTTGAAGGTCGTGGAATGCGAGACCGCCGAGGCCGCAGCGATCGCGATGGAACATTTGCGTGACTCGCTGGTGATGATGTTTGTCGACGTGAACCTTGCCGGGCGCATGGATGGCGTGGAACTCGCGACGTTTGCGCACGAGAAATTTCCAACGTCAGCGTGATCCTGACATCGGGCGGACATGTGCCGAAAATTCCGGCAGACACGGTATTCATGCAGAAGCCGTGGCGGGCGCTCGACGTGCTCCGGTTCGCGGAGAGCGCGCGGCACTAGCTGCCATCCTATCCCCGGCTTGGCGAATGCCCCGGCGCGTTGTTAGCATCGCGCTGGCCGCGACATCGCGCGCCTGCTAGCCTTCACCGAAGAAATGCAGCCGCCCCAAACCGGCCAGCGCCTCAAATCGGTCCGCCTTCCGTGTCGCTCATCCATATTCAGATCTTGCGGTTTGTCGCGGCGACAGCGGTCGTTGTCTTCCACGCCATTGCAACCGGCAAGGTCTACCTCGCCAGTCCGGGCGACACGACGCTGTTCAAGGTCTTTGAGTACGGCCACTACGGCGTCGACCTGTTCTTCGTGATCTCGGGTTTCATCATCTACTACGCGACCGAGCGATCGAACCCGAGCCCGCTGCAATTCCTGCGCCGGAGAGTCGAGCGCATCATCCCCGTCTACTGGTTCCTGACGCTGCTGGCCGTCGCGATCGCGCTCCTGGTGCCGCAGGCGCTCAGGGGCACCGACTGGTTCGAGCTGCATCGCATCGTCACGTCGCTGCTGTTCGTCTCGTTTGCCGACGGCAAACTCCCCCTGCTCTATGTCGGCTGGTCGCTCGAATACGAGATGTTCTTCTACCTCTCGGTCGGGCTCTTTCTGTTTCGGAAGAAAGACACGTGGAACGCCGTGCTGATCCTGTTTTCCATTCTTGTGATCGCCGGACAGATCAAAACGATCTCGGAGCTCTCGGGCCACTACCGATTCCTGATGGACCCGATCATCCTCGAATTCGCCTTCGGCGTTCTGGCGGCGCAGATTTTTTGCGGCAAGAAGCTTGCGCTCCCGGGACTGATCGCCGTCGGCTGCGCCTGTCTTGCGGTGCTTGTCGCAGATCCACTGCACCGCGCCTTCATCATCGGCCTGCCCTCGACGCTGCTCGTCCTGGGCGCCGCGTATCTCAGCCGGACGCGGATCGCGCCCTCGCCGTTCGAGACCGTGGTGGCGAAGCTCGGCGACGCCTCCTACTCGATCTACCTCATCCAGGTGCTGACGCTTCCCGCCGCCGGCAAGCTCGCAGCGCGGCTATGGCCGGCGATGCCGCTCGACCTGTTCATCGTCGTCGGAACGGCGGCGACCGTTCTCGCGGCCTATGGCCTCTATCTGTTCATCGAAAAGCCGGCGCTGGTTTTCTGCCGGCAATTTCGGGCGCCCGCGCGCAGCACGCAGCAAGCCGCAGCACCGCCGGCCTAGTGGTCCGATTCTAACATTCGCATCCCGTTTCCGCGGGCGAGTTTGCGAATGTTAGAATCAAAGGACCACTAGCAAGTATCAAGTGCTAGTGGAGTTTTGGATTTGACATTCGCTTAGCGAACCCGCTGCTAGATGGGTAGCGAATGTCAAATCCACTCCACTAGCTACTTGCCCGCCCGCAGCACCACCGCATGGCCATCGTGGTCGCCGGTGGTCACCTGCGCATCGTTGACGGCGTTGCCGAGCGGCACCGAGCCCGCCGCCTTGAAGGCGGAATGGGCATCGAGGCCGCGCGCGAGAGCATCACGCGCCTCGTTGAACGACGCATAGCGGTGTCCCGGCCACTCCAGGAGGTTGACGCGCTCGCGGCTGAACGCGCCGATGAAGATGTACCCGCCGTCGAAACGGTGCGGACCGAAGATGCGGCCGTGGTTGTTGCTCTCTTCGAAAATCCGGTTGGAGAAGGCGTCGTCGCGGCCCTGCGGGAGCTGGCCGTAGAGCGCGCCGCCGATCATGCCGTGGTACCCGGTGGAATGCCCGAAGCGGACCGGAAAGCCGGCTTTGGCCGCCGCCGCTGTCAGCCGCTGCTTCGCATCGTCGGCGCTCACCGCGCCCTCGTCGATCAGGATCACGTTCACCGGCTCATGCAGCCGTTTGCCGTCGACGATCTCGCCGAGCCAGTGCGCGATCGTGCCGTCGCCGGCGATCATCCAGCGGCCGATCGCCGGCAGGCCCGGCGGGTTGGCGACCGCGTCCGCAGCCAGCACGGCGGGCGGCGGCACGGCGGGCTTCTCCGGTTGCGCGTCCTGTTCCGCATTCATGGGCGCGGCTCCGGCGACAGCGAACAGTGCGACAACAGCGATGCGGCGAGCGTTCAACATAGCACGGCATGGGATCGGGGTGCGGACGCGGGGCCAAGCGTAGCACATGAGGTTATCGCCTACCTGCTTGAAAGCGCCCGCGAATCGGGGCGCAGCCAGCAAGGACGGCCGCTTTCCCTTGCGGAATATGATTGTAATTTCGGGTCAGGACCCCCATATAGGCGTCATTCGCGATTGCCTGCCTTGATCGATCTGCCCGCAAGGGCCTTCCCCAAGAACACGCAAACCCGGATATCGACCCGCACAATGGTTGTGCGGGCGACAGACGCCTTTGTGCGTTCATGGAGACCAATATGGCTCAAGGTACCGTTAAGTTTTTCAACGCCACGAAGGGCTTCGGCTTCATCGTCCAGGACGGCGGCGGCCCCGATGTGTTCGTTCACATCTCGGCCGTCGAGCGCGCCGGGATGAGCAATCTCAACGAAGGCCAGAAGCTCACGTTCGATATCGAAGCCGACCGCCGCAGCGGCAAGTCGGCCGCGACCAATCTGCAGACCGTCTAACAGGCGGTTGCTAATAAGCGAAACCCGGCGCTTCGGCGCCGGGTTTTTGTTATCTGAACCGGAAGGACCCGACACCATGGCACGGAAACCAGGCTCGAAGAGTTCAGGTGAATTTGCGCTGTTCGACGTCGTCTACGAGGACGGTTCGCAGCGCTCCAATCGCAAGGTTCCTCTTGCGGTGCTGGGCGGCCTCGACGGCGACGAGCCGGCGCGCGCCGTCATCAGCGAACAGGACAGCGCGATCGCGGAGAAATCGGGCGTCGCGCCGATGCGCATCACGTCATTGCGGCGCTCCGGCGGGAAATAACGGCCGCGCGACGAATTTGTGATGCCGAATGAAAAAGGCGGGCCACCGGGGCCCGCCTTTTTATTTCACCGTTTCGCCGGACGACGACGGCCCTGAGCTAGTTATCCAGGAAGCTCCGCAGCTTCCGTGACCGGCTCGGGTGCTTGAGCTTGCGCAGCGCCTTGGCCTCGATCTGGCGGATGCGCTCGCGCGTCACCGAGAACTGCTGGCCGACCTCTTCCAGCGTGTGGTCGGTGTTCATGCCGATGCCGAAGCGCATGCGCAGCACGCGCTCCTCGCGCGGCGTCAGCGACGCGAGCACGCGCGTCGTGGTCTCGCGCAGGTTCGACTGGATCGCCGCGTCGATCGGCAGGATCGCGTTCTTGTCCTCGATGAAATCGCCGAGGTGCGAATCCTCCTCGTCGCCGATCGGCGTCTCGAGCGAGAGCGGCTCCTTGGCGATCTTGAGGACCTTGCGCACCTTCTCGAGCGGCATGCCGAGCTTCTCGGCAAGCTCCTCGGGCGTCGGCTCGCGGCCGATCTCGTTGAGCATCTGGCGGCGACGTGCGCACGATCTTGTTGATGGTCTCGATCATGTGCACCGGGATGCGGATGGTGCGCGCCTGGTCGGCGATCGAGCGGGTGATCGCCTGCCGGATCCACCACGTCGCATAGGTCGAGAACTTGTAGCCGCGGCGGTACTCGAACTTGTCGACCGCCTTCATCAGGCCGATGTTGCCTTCCTGGATCAGGTCGAGGAACTGCAGGCCGCGGTTGGTGTACTTCTTGGCGATCGAGATCACGAGGCGCAGGTTCGCCTCCACCATCTCCTTCTTCGCCTGGCGGGCCTCGCGCTCGCCCTTCTGCACCATGTGCACGATCTTGCGGAACTCGCCGATCTCAAGCCCGGTCTCGCCGGCGAGCGTCTGGATCGACTGGCGGAATTCCTTGATCTTGTCCTTGTCCTTGGCGACGAGGTTCTTCCAGCCCTTGGCGGAGAGCTTCGACACGCGGTTGAGCCAGCGCGGATCGAGCTCGGAGCCCTGGTACTGCTTGAGGAAGTCCTCGCGCGTGCAGCCGTGGCTCTCGGCGAGCCGCATCAGGCGGCCTTCGTAGCCGACGAGGCGCTTGTTGATGTCGTAGAGCTGCTCGACCAGCGAGTCGATGCGCGCCTGGTTCAGCCGCAGCGACTTCACCGCGGTGATGATCTCTTCCTTGAGCTTCTTGTACTTGCGCTCCTGCGCCGGCGTCAGCGCGTCGCTCTTGAGCTTGAGCGCGATGTCCTGGTCCTGCAGGCGGCGCAGCCGCTTGTATTCGCTCGCGACGGTGTCGAAGGTCTCGAGCACCTTCGGCTTGAGCTCGGCCTCGATGGCGGCGAGCGAGAGCGAGCCCTCCATATCGTCTTCGTCGAAATCGCCGTCGGCGGCGCCTTCCGGCTTCTCCTCGCCGTCGCCGTCACCGTCGCCGGGACGCACGACCTTGAACGGCGTCGCGCCGGCGGGCGCGGTGGCCGGCGCCTGGGTCTGCGGCGGCTGGGCGTGGCCGTTGCCGTTGGGCTGGCCGGGAATGCCGGGCAGCGGCTGGCCGTCGGGACCGACCGGCGCCGGCATCGCCTTGGCGTCGGGGCCGGCATAGGTCGCTTCGAGATCGATGATGTCGCGCAGGAAGATCTTGTTCTCGTTGAGCTCGTCGCGCCAGATGATGACCGCCTGGAAGGTGAGCGGGCTCTCGCAGAGCCCCGCGATCATCGCCTCGCGGCCGGCCTCGATGCGCTTGGCGATCGCGATTTCGCCCTCGCGCGAGAGCAGCTCCACCGAGCCCATTTCGCGCAGATACATGCGGACCGGGTCGTCGGTGCGCTCGGTCGGCTCCTTGGTCTCGGCCTTGGCCGGAACCTTCTGCTGGACTTCGACCAGCTCGTTCTCGGCCTCGGGCTCGTCGTCGTCCTCCTCCTTATCGTCGTCGTTGGCCTCTTCGGTCTCGACCACGTTGACGCCCATCTCCGAGAACATCGCGAGGACGTCCTCGATCTGCTCGGAATTGACCTCCTCCGAGGGCAGGACGGCGTTGATCTCGTCGTGGGTGACGTAGCCGCGCTTCTTGGCGGTGCGGATGAGCTTCTTGACCGCGGCGTCCGACAGGTCGAGCAGCGGGAGCGGCTGATCCGGGGTCTCGGCGGCTTCCTTCTCGGGCGCCTCTTCCTTGACCTCTTTCTCCTTGACGCTGCTGGCCTTCTGGGTGGCCTTGGTCTTGCTCGCCATCAATCTCTCTCCTCACCGTCCCCACACCACTTCCGAGGGGCTACTCATGTCCCCCTACCCTTAGGGGAATGAATCGATCCCCTTACCCTATGGGGACCACTCACACCCCCGCCCGGACCACCAACCCCCGGCCCGGCAGCGTCATCCACCGGAAGGCTCGCCCAGCACTTCCGGTACCCGCGAATCACGGCGGCCGCCAGTGTCGCCGGAGCCCACTAAGCTCCGATTAACCCTATCCGGCGCCGGAACCCAAGCCCTTTCGGGACCTAGGACTTTTCACCGCGAACCAGCACGGCCGGAGCCCCCAGCCCCGGCCGTTCAACACGCTCACAAGGTCTGTGCGGTACGGCCCGAAGCGGCGCCAAACCCTTCGATCAGGGCTTCGGTGCCGTCGATCACCGACAGCCGGGCCTTCACGTCCTGCAACCAGGAATAGTTGGCCTCGGTCGTCTCGCGTCCCAACGCCTGCTCGGCGTCCTTGAGCTCCCTAAGTAGGGAGTGCCATTGCCGATGCAAGGCGATGAGCTGATTCCAGGTCATCAGCACGTCCTCCGGACCGGCCTCCGGGCGCGCGCCCCAGACCGAGACGGTGGTGATCGCCTTCTCGGTCCGCACGACCTGGTCGGCGAGGCCGCGGCGGATGAGCTCCTCGCGCATGGCGGCGCCGTCCGGCGCCGCCGTCATGGGCCGCGATGTCGATCAGCGCCGAGCTTGAGCTTCTCGGCGTCCGGCTGCCGGAACTCGATGCCGGAAATATCCTCCAGGTGGTCGTGCAGCAGCCAGGGATGGTTGATCGCGGCCTGCAGGATCAGCGCCTCGCGGAGCGGAATGCCGGCGCGTGCCGCGATGCACCGGACTGGCGGCGAGCTGCGGGCTCGCGACCACATAGGGCGTGCCGCTGGCGAGGGCCGGCGCCTGCGGCCGGCGCGCGAAGCCGCCACGACCTTGCGGCTTGCGATCGCTCCAGGCGCTGCCGCCGCTCCAGTTCCGTTCACCGCCCCAATTTCGATTGCCCCACGACCGTCCGCCACCGGGCGCGCTGCGCGGCGGCGGGCCCGCGGGCGCGAGCAGATTGCGCAGCCGCGCGCCGAAATCCTGCCGATAGTATTTGCGCACGGTCTCGTCGCCGATCGTCAGCGTGACTTCGCCGAGGCGCGCCTCCAGCGCGGCGCGGCGCTCCGGCGTGTCGTGCGGATTGGCTTTCGGTCTCGCGCATCCACAGCACGTCGGCGAGCGGACGCGCGCCGCCGATCAGCTCGGCGACCGCCTCGCGGCCGCCCGAACGCACGAGATCGTCGGGATCGCTGCCTTCCGGCAGGGTCGCAAATCGCAGGCTCTTGCCGGGCTTGAGCAGCGGCAACGCGATATCGACGGCCTATAGGCAGCGCGGCGGCCGGCCGCGTCGCCGTCGAAGCAGAGCACCGGCTCGTCCGCCATCTTCCAGATCAGCGCGAGCTGCTCCGCGGTCAGCGCGGTGCCGAGCGGCGCGACGGTGGCCTCGAAGCCGGCCGACACCATCGCGATCACGTCGACATAGCCTTCGACCGCGATCACCGGCGCGCCCTTGTGAGCCGCGGTGCGCGCGTTCGCGATGTTGTAGAGCGTCGCGCCCTTGTGGAAGAGCGGCGTCTCCGGCGAGTTCAGGTATTTCGGCTGCGCGTCCTTTTCGAGCGTGCGGCCGCCGAAGGCGATGACGCGGCCGCGCAGGTCGCTGATCGGAAAGATCACGCGATCGCGGAACCGGTCGTACGGCACCGGAATGTCGTCGCCGCTGATCAGCAGGCCGGCCGCGACCATGTCCTCGACCGATACGCCTTCCTTGCCGAGATGCTCCTTCAGCGCGAAGCGCTCGGCGGGCGCATAGCCGAGGCGGAACTTCACCTGCGTCGCCGGATCGATGCCGCGGTCGGCGAGATAGCCGCGCGCCCGCGCACCGGCGCGCGCCGCGAGCGTCGCCTCGAAGAACTTCGCCGCCAGCTCGACGACGTCGTGCAGCGTGCTGCGGCGCTGCTCGCGCGCCTCGTCCTCGTAGGAGACCTTCGGCAGCGGCATGCCGGCCTCGTGCGCCAGCCGCTCGACCGCCTCGGGGAACGAGAGCCCCTCGGTCAGCATCAGGAAGTCGAAGATGTTGCCGTTCTTGCCGGAGGAGAAATCAAACCACGCCATCTTCTGGTCGTTGACGAAGAACGACGGCGTCTTCTCCTTGTTGAAAGGCGAGAGCCCCTTCCATTCCCGGCCGGCCTTGCGCAAGTTTCACGCGCCGGCCAACGACTTCCGACACCGGAAGCCGCGCCCGCAGCTCGTCGAGGAATTGGGCCGAGAATCGCATGGTGATTCGCAAGGTTAGCCCGTAATCTGGGACAAGACAGTGTCTGCCTGCCGTTGCCGGGGGCGGGGCGGACTTCTCCTAGTTATCCACAGGGGATCCAGGATCGGCGGCATTGCTTGGAACCCGATGCGATACCGCCCGCAAATCCCGCCGTTCTGCGCATTGATTGCGGCCTTGGCGGCCGCCTCCGCTGCCCACGCCCAGCCGCGCGCCGATTTCGCCGGCAAGACCATCACCATCATTTCGAGCTTCGGACCCGGCGGCGGCTACACCATCTACGCCGACCTCGTCGCGCGCCATCTCGGCGCGCATCTGCCGGGCAAGCCGTTGGTGATCGTGAAGACCATGCCGGGCGCCGGCGGCATGAACGGCACCAATTATCTCGCCAATGTCGCGGCGCGTGACGGCACCGTGCTGGGCGTCGTGCCGCAGACAGTCGCCATCGCGCAGGCGCTCGGCCAGCCCGGGACTCGCTACGACGCGCGGACGTTCCATTGGATCGGGCGCATCAATTCCAATGTCGAAGTGCAGCAGACCTGGCACACCGCGAAGGTCAAGACGATTGCGGACGCGAAGGCGCACGAGGTCGTGGTCGGAGGCACCGGCCCGGAGTCCTCGTCGGTCGTGTTCCCGCGCATCCTCAACGCCATGTTCGGCATGCGGTTCAAGGTCGTGGCGGGCTATGAGGGCGTCAACATGGTGTCGATCGCCATGGAGCGCGGCGAGGTCGAAGGCATGGTGCGACCATGGGCGGTGACCAAGACCGTGCGGCCCGAATGGCTCAAGGAGCGCAAGATCAACCTCATCGTGCAATATGCGCTCGCACGCCATCCGGAGATCGGCGATGTGCCCGCGGTCGTCGACCTCGCCGGAAACGAGGAGCAGCGGCAGGTGCTGAGCCTCTATGCCAGCGGCAGCGACATCGGGCGCTCGATCGTCGCACCGCCGGGCGTCGCGCCCGAGATCGTGGCCGCGTTGCGGACGGCATTCGCGAATGCGATGAAGGACGCGGCGCTGATTGCGGACGTGCGCAAGAGCGGCCTCGACATCGACACGCTGGCAGGCGACAAGCTGCAGGCGATCGTCGGCGCGGCAATCAATGTGCCGCCCGCGGTCGTGGAGCTGGCGCAAAAATTCGCGCCGCCTGCTCGTTAGTAATATCGGAATCATTGAAATCGGAGGCGCAGTTGTGACACGCATTCGGCACGCAATCGTCGGAGGGCTGCTGCTGCTTCCGATCCTTTCGACCGGAGCGCTCACCGGCCCCAACGCCGCCGACGCCCAGAAGATCGACGCCTGCCTGAAAGCCGCGGCCGAAAAGGACACATCGGGCGCCGCCTGCATCGGAATCGTGGCTGATCCCTGCATCGCCGCCGCCAGCAAGACCGACAACTTCATCAAGGATTCCAGCCGCCTGCGCCGCGCGCGAGCTTGCGATCTGGACGACGCGGCTGCCGCGCGCGGTTGGGAGCGCCAGCAAGGGCGGTGGCAAGAATATCGCGAGCGCCGTTGCCGCCTCGCAGAAAAGCTTCACGGATTCGCTCGCAAAACTTTGCCCGCTATACGACGGGCTCGATCCCGGCATGTCGCTCGGCGGCGCCACCTATTGCCGCCTGCAGGAAACCGCGATGCGTGTGCTCCTGCTCGAACGACTCGCCGACGCCGTCAATCCGCACTGACCGCCGGCGAACACCGGCGAAATATCAAGGGGCATGCTCGTGGCTGAAACGCAGCGCAAGACCTTCGTCCTCGTGCACGGCGCCTGGCACGGCGGCTGGTGCTGGCGGCGCGTCGCCGATCTGCTCGAGCGTGAGGGGCACAAGGTTTTCACGCCGACGCTGACCGGGCTCGGCGAGCGGTCGCATCTCCTGACCACGGCCGTCAACCTCGACACCCACATCACCGACATCGTCAATGTCTTCAAGTGGGAGAGACCTCAAGGACGTCTGCCTTGTCGTGCATTCCTATGGCGGATGGCCGGGCTCCGGCGCGCTCGAGCAGATCGGCGACCGCGTGTCGTCCATCGTCTGGCTCGACGCATTCAAGCCGGAGAACGGTGAACGCGCCTTCGACACCGCGTCCCCGTTCGCGCGCGACGGTATAGAGGCCGCGGTCGCGCGCGGCGAGCCCGGACGACCGGCGCCGGCAGCGCACATGTTCGGCGTCAACGAGGCCGACCGTGCGTGGATCGAGTCGAAGCTGACGCCGCAGCCGACCGGCGTCTATCTGCCGCCGATCAAGCTCACCGGCGCGCGCGACAAGGTGGCGAAGAAGACCTACATCCGCGCACCGCGATATCCGCAGCCGGGCTTCGACAAAGCGTATGCCGACTGCAAGGCCGACAAATCCTGGCGGACGTTCGAGACCACCACGTCGGGGCACGACGTCATGGTCGACGATCCCGTCTGGCTGACGGACATCCTGCTGAAGGTCTCGTAGGCCGGCTCTTCACATTGAAGGCTATCAAACGGAACTCGGCTCGCAGGGGCAGCGCTCGTCACGGTCCTTTATTTTAGTATTGACTTAATTAAGCACATACTTAATATACTCGGCATGTTGGTCCTGAACGCCCTTGCCGATCCCACGCGCCAGCGCATCGTCGAGATGCTGGCGGAACGCGAGCTCTCGGCCGGGTCGATCGCAGATCGCTTCGATGTTTCACCTCCGGCGATATCGCAGCACCTCAAAATCTTGAAAGACGCGAAGTTGGTGCGCGTGCGCGCGGAGGCGCAGCGGCGCATCTACGCGCTCGATCCGGCGGGCTTCGATGACCTTGAACAATGGATGACGCGGATTCGACGCTACTGGCGCGGCAGCCTCGATGCGCTGGAGCGCGTGCTGAAGGAAGAAGATCGTAATTCAGGAAAGGCCAAATCAGGAAAGGGTAAGCGATGAGTACTGTGCAAGCCGACGGCGAAATTCTGGATGCACGAACAGTGCGCTTCGAGCGCCTGCTCCCCGGCCCGATCGAGCGGATATGGGCCTATCTCACCGAATCTGAAAAACGCCGGAAATGGCTCGCCGGCGGCGATATGGAGTTACACGCCGGCGGGCGCGCGGAACTGCGCTTCAATCACGCCGACCTCACACCGCACAAGGAAACGACCCCGGAGAAATACAAAAAACACGACGGCGGCAAGGTGCTCGTCTGGACGGTCATGCGCTGCGAGGCGCCGCGGCTCCTGGTCGTGGAGTGGGACAATTCAGAGGTTACCTTCGAACTGGCGCCACGCGGCAGCGACGTGTTGCTGACGGTAACGCACCGCCGTCTTGGCAGCCGCGAGTTTATGGTCAGCGTCGGCGCCGGCTGGCAGACGCATCTGGGCATCCTTTCCGATCACTTGAACAATCGGACGCCGCCGCCGTTCTGGTCGACGCACGCCGCGCTCGCAGCCGAATACGAAAAGCGGATTCCGGTCTAGTGTGGCGTTCAGAAGTCCGCATCATTCTCGCCGCGAGTCCGAAATGCGGACTTCTGAACCAAAGCCACACTAAATTCAAAAAGTTGCTAGTGTCCCTCGATTCCGAAGTTCGTAAATGAAAATGCCGCAAGATGGTACGAACTTCGGAATCGGGACACTAGTAATCGAGGCAGGGCCACGGCCCTGCTTTGCTACTGCACCCCGAGTCCCAATTCCTTGACGATGTGCTGCGACCGCACGCGGTCGGACACGAGGTAGTCGCGGAATTGCTCGGGCGTGTTGAGGACGGGCTCGAGTCCGCGGTCGGTAAACTGCCGCTGCACGAATGTCGGCTCGTTGGCGATCGCGATGATCGCCTTGCGGACACGGTCGTTGATCTCCTTTGGCGTGCCGGCTGGCGCCAGCATCCCGAAGAATGCGCGGGTGTGGTCGCGCGCGAATCCCATCTCGCCGAGCGTCGCGACCTCCGGGACGAATTCGACGCGCTTGTCGGAGTCGACCAGGATCGGCGTGACCTGTCCGGCGCGGATGTAGGACAGGAAGTTGCCGAGCCCGAGGAATCCGACCGGCGTCACGCCGGAGAGCATGTTGGTGACGGTGTCGCCGCCGCCCTTGAACGGCACGCGCACGAGGTCGGCGTCGGTCTTCTTCTTCCAGTTCTCCATGAAATAGACCAGCGACGACGACGGCGCCGAATAGGAGAGCGTGCCGGCTTTCAGCTTCGAATAGGCCGCAAGCTCGTCGAGGCTTTTGACGCCGAGGTTCGAGCTGACCCCGAGCGCCTGGGTGATGAAGAAGAAATTGGTGACCGGATCGAAGCTCTTCACCGGATCGTAGGGCAGGTTCTTCTGGGTGAACTGGTTGTAGGTCAAAGGTTCGCCCGGCATGACGCAGAACGTATAGCCGTCGGGCGCCGCATCGGCGCAGGCGCGGGCGCCGAGGATCATGAAGCCGCCGGCGCGATTCTCGACCACCACCGGCTGGCCCAAGGCCTTGTGCAACGGCTCCGACAGCGCACGCACGAACACGTCGCTGAGGCCGCCAGGGCTTGTGGTCACGATCACGCGGATCGGGCGGTTGGGATAGCTCTGCGCCGACGCAGGCGCGGCGGGAACCAGCACGGCGAATGCGGCTAGGCAGGCGACGGTGGCGCGGCAGAACATGGCGCGGCAGGTCATGGGCGGTCCCTCCAATTTCTGTGCAAGAGTAAAGCAGGAGCGAACAGCTTGACCAATCTATTGTAAGGCTTGTAGGTGCGGCTTGCTGATGCGGGCCGACGTAAGTGCATTTGCAGGACGTGCGAAGGCTCGTGCCCCAGCGTCCCCTCCTCCGCTTGCGGGGGAGGGATAGGGAGGGGGCATGCACGACGGCCAGCGCAAGTCCACCCTCTCCCCACCCCTCTCCCGCAAGCGGGAGAGGGAGCAGACCGAGCTCGCCGCACCGTTCCTACATCACAAGATGAAATCGAACCGATGAGAACCGAACGAACCATGGTCACGATGCGCGACGGCGTGCGCATCTCGGTGTGCGTCTACCGGCCGGTTGACGGGGAACGGGTGCCGGCGCTGTTCGCGGCCTCGCCCTACCAGCACGAGTTCGACACCGTGCCCGCGTTCCCGCTGTTCTTGTGGCGCGAAACCGGTCCGGTCGAATGGTACGTCGAGAACGGCTACGCCTATGTGCACGCCGACGTGCGCGGCTCGGGCGGATCCGAAGGCGAATTCGGCTTCATGGATGCGACCGAGCAGCAGGACTACGTGCAGCTCATCGCCTGGATCATCCGCCAGAGCTGGTGCAACGGAAAGGTCGGCGGCATCGGCCAGTCCTATTACGCCATGGCGCAATGGCTGATGGCGACGCTGAACCCGCCCGGCCTCGCCTGCATCGCGCCCTATGACGGGCTGGTCGATCAGTACCGCTGTTCGAACTATCACGGCGGCATCTATTGCAGCTACCGCACGCACTGGTACGGCAACCTGCGCGTCGACAATATGCACCGCCCCGCCGGCGGCAGCGGACGCGCGCCGATGCGCCTCGATCTCGTCGGCGCGATCGCCGAGCATTCGCTCGACGACGCATTCTGGCACGAGCGCTCGCCGTTCTGGCGGCTCCACGACATCAAAGTGCCGGTGCTCTCGATCGGGCACTGGGGCAAGATGGGCCTGCACCTGCGCGGCAATATCCTCGGCTACGAGGGCACCAACGCGCCGAAGAAGCTCGTCGTCACCGGCGCCAAGAACGTGCACGAGGCGCACCATCAATACGACCAGATCGAATTCCACGAGAAGGAACTCAAGCCGTTCTACGACGCTCATCTCAAGGGCATCGACAACGGCTTCATGGATGGGCCGCCGGTGCGGCTCTACGTGCGCGGCGCGAATGCGTGGCGCGAGGAAGCGGAATGGCCGCTCCCGCGCGCCACTTATGTGCCGCTCCATCTGCGCAAGGGACCGTCCGGCAGCGTGACCTCGCTCAACGACGGCAAGCTCTCGATCGATCCACCCGGCGCCGATGAGGGCGCCACGAGCTACACCTATCCCGACTGGGAGTGGGTGAATGGCGTGGTCGCGAACGGCCCCAACGGGCGACCCGATCCGGTGCGCCGCGTGCTCACCTTCACGTCGGCGCCGCTCACCGCCGACATCGAGGTGACCGGCCCGATCGTGCTGAAGCTCTACGCGTCGTCGGACCAGATCGACACGCGATTCATCGTCAAGCTTGCCGACCAGTATCCGCAGGACGAGGCGGCGCAGGCGAGCGGTACGCAACCGGCCTTCACCAATGTCTCGAAGGGCTGGCTCAAGGCCTCGCACCGGGAGAAGGACGCGGAACGCTCGACAGCGCTGCGGCCGTTCTACACGCACGCCAATCCGCAGCCGCTCACGCCCGGCGAGATCTACGAATTCGACATCGAGGTGCTGCCGGTCTCATACGTGTTCAGGCGAGGCCACCGCATCCGGCTCGAGATCGCCAACGGCGATTCTCCGCTCACCGACGCGGTGTTCACGCATCCCTACCATCCGACGCTGATCGGCACGGATACGATCCATCACAACGCGGTGCATGCGTCGCGGATCCTGCTGCCGGTCGTGCCGAGCGAGTAGCGCGCCAATCTATCTCCGTCACCGCTGAGGAGCGAGCGCAGCGAGCCTCGAAGGGCGACGGCCCGGCTGTTGCAACGTGGTGGCCGTCGCATCCATTCGAGGGCCGCTTCGCGGCCACCTCAGGATGACGGATCAAGGGCAGCGGCAGACGAGAAGCCTACTGCAGCTCGGCGCCGGATTCCTTCACGATGCGGCGCGCGATCTCGCGGTCCTCATGGATGAAGCGCGCGAAGTTCTCCGGCGTATCCACCGCGCTCTCGACCGCGCGCTCGATATACATCTTCCGCATGAAGCCCGGATCGCTGGTGATGGCGACGACCTCCTTGTGCAGCTTCGCGACGATTGCTTTCGGCGTCCCCGCCGGCGCGAACAGCCCGAACCACGACTGCGGATAGTTCTCGCCGGTCGCTTCCTTCAGCATCGGGACGTCGGGAAACAGCGGCGAGCGCGAATTCGAATTGACCGCGAGCGCCGTGATCTTGCCGGCCTGCAATGTCGGAACCATGTTGGACAGGCCGAGCAGCGTGATCGGCGTCGCGCCCGACAGCAGCGCGGTCATCACCTCGTTGCCGCTGCGATAAGGCACGCGCACGATGTCGACGCTCGTACTTCCTGTTCAGGCCGTCCATGTAGTGGACCAGCGGGAACGAGAACGTCGAGTAGCTGAGCTTGCCGGGCTGTTTCTTGGCGAGCGCCATCAGCTCCGGGACGGTCTTCACCTTCAGCGAATTGTTCACCGCAAAGGCGAGCGTGTTGAAGAACAGGTTGGTGATCGGCTCGAAATCCTTCTCGGGATTGAACGGCAGCGACTTGAACAGGAACTGGCTGTAGACGATCGGCTCCGAAGAGAGGACGCAGAGCGTGTAGCCGTCGGGCGCCGCTTCCCCGCAGGCGCGGGTGCCGATGTTGAGGCCGCCGCCGGTGCGGTTCTCGACGATGAAGGTCTGCCCCAGCCGCTTCTGCAATTCTTCGCTCATGGCGCGGGTGAAGATGTCGCCGCCGCCGCCGGCGCCGAGCGGGATGATCACGCGCACGGTCTTGTTCGGGTAGTCCTGCGCCGCGACCGGCGCGCAGCCACAAGCACACAGCCAACACCGCCGCCGCGATGAGCGCGCCCATGACATCTCCGCATGAGCATCTCCCCCGTCAATTCTTTTGTTGAGGGAGAGCTTATCGGGCGCGGCGGCGGCCGCAAGCGGCCGCGATGTCGCAAACGCCGCCGTCGCGTCCTATTGCGGCTCGACGCCGGCGTCCTTGACGATGCGGGCGGAGGTCGCGCGGTCCTCGCTGAGGAAGCGCGCGAACTCGTCGGGCGTGTTGGCGACCGGCTCATGGCCGCGCGAGGCCAGGTGCTTCTCGCGGAAGCCCGGGTCGTTGATGACCTCCGCCATCGCGTTGCGCAGCCGTTCGAGCATCGGCTTCGGCGTGCCGGCCGGCGCGACGATGCCGAAATAGACGCGGGTGAGGTCGAGTTTGTAGCCGAGCTCGGCAAGCGTCGGCACCTCCGGAATGAGCGGCAGCCGCTTTCCGGCATCGACCGCCAGCCCGACGATCGTGCCGGCCTGCAGATAGGACACCCAGTTCGACAGTCCGGAGAACGCCACCGGCGTCGTGCCCGAAAGCACGCCATTGACGGTCTCGCCGCCACCGCGGAACGGCACGCGCACCATGTCGGCGCCGGTGAGCTTCTTGAAATTCTCCATGAACACCCAGAGCGGCAGCCCGGGCGCGATGTAGCTCATGGTGTTGGGCTTGGCCTGCGACAGCGCGGCGAGCGCGGCGAGGCTTTTCACCTTGAGGTCGGCATTGGCCACGATCCCTGCGTCGCGAAGAACGGATTGGTGACCGGGGCGAAATCCTTCTCGGGATCGTAGGGGATCTTCTTGAACAGGAGCTTGTTGTAGACCAGCGCCTCGTTCGGGAGCATGCAGATGGTGTAGCCGTCCGGGGCTGAATCCGCGCAGGCGCGCGCGCCGATGTTGAAGTTGCCGCCCGGCCGGTTCTCGATCACCAGCGTCTGCCCGAGCCGCTTGCGCAGGTCCTCGCCGAGCGCGCGCATGAACACGTCCTGGGTGCCGCCGGCGCTCGCCGGGATGATCACCTTGATCGGCCGCGACGGATAGGGCTGCGCCGAGACCTGCGGCGCAAGTCCGAGCACGCATGCCACGACCAAGACTGCCACAGCAGCGCATCAACGTCCTCCCGTTGCCGGCGTTCGAGCGCCGGCTGCGTTTCGTCCTTAGCATGTCTGCGCCGGACGCACTTGCCTTGCTGCCGCACTCGGCGTACGGCGAAAGTCCCGCCTCGCCCGCCTCCAGCCCACCTGATGCAGACATCCGCCCCAGCCGGTCTCTTTATTCGCGCTTTACAGGCTCTGCTTCGTCGTCGGCCTGTTCAGCTTCGGCGGCGGGCTGACCGCGTGGTTCCACCGCGAGGTGGTGCTGGTGCGCGGCTGGATGACCGACGAGGAATTCTTCTCCGGCTATTCGCTGGCGCAGATCCTGCCCGGCGTGAACTCGACCAACATGGCGGTCTATATCGGCCAGCACCTGCGCGGGGCGATCGGCTCGACCGTGGCGCTCACTGGGCCTGCTCACCGGCCCGTTCGTGATCGTGATCGCGGCCGCCGCGGTCTATCACCATCTGGTCGCGCTGCCCGGCTTCCCGGCGATCATGGCCGGCGTCGCCGCCGCCGCGGTCGGGATGATGTTCCGGCTCGGGCATGACATCGGCGCGCGGCGGCCTCCGGCATATCCCGTCGCTGCTGGTGCTGGTCGCGACCTTCGTCGCCATCGGCATCATGCAATGGCCGCTCGCTGCCGGTGCTGGCGGTGCTGGCGCCGCTCAGCATCGCCTTGGCCTGGCCGCGCAACCATCGCCGGAGAAGTCCGACGATGCGTGACGATCCGCTGATCCAGCTCATCATCGTCATCGCGCCGCTGTCGCTGCTTGCGATCGGCGGCGCGTCGGCGATCTATGCGCCGCTGCAGCAGCAGACCGTCGACGTCTACCAGTGGGTCAGCGGCCGCGAATATCTCGAACTGTTCGCGATCGCGCGCGTCACGCCCGGCCCGGGCTCGATGCTCACGACGCTGATCGGCTGGAAGGTCGCCGGGCTTGCTCGGCGCGCTGGTGGCGACGCTCGCGCTCTATGTGCCCTGCTCGGTGCTGTGCTTCGCCGTGGCGCACACCTGGAACCGCTACCGCGGCACCAAATGGCACACCGCGCTCGAGAACGGGCTGCGCCCGATCGGCGCCGGCCTGATGATCGCCGGCGGCGTGATGATCCTGCGCATCGAAGAGCAGCGGCTGGCTCGGCTGGGCGGTCGCCTTCGCCGTGGTCGGCGGTGATGACGTGGCGGCCGGCGGCGTCACCCGATGCTGCTGCTGGCGATCGGCGCCGCGGTTTTTCTCGCGGTGCGCGCGGTCACCGGGCTGAGCGGTCGCAGCTACTGCGGCGTCAGTCCCGGCGTCCTCCACCACCTGCTTCGCCTGCGCGCGGTCGCGCATGATGTCGGCGGCGAACTGCTCCGGCGAGTTGAGCGCCGGCACCAGGCTGCGCGCGGTGAGATGCTTGGCGGTGAACTCCGGCTTGCTGACGATCGCGCGTGACCTCCTTGTTGAAGCGGTCGACGATCGGCCGCGGCGTGCCGGCCGGCGCGAACAGGCCGTACCAGCTGCGCGACGGCGCGCCCGAGTAGCCGGTCTCCTCCAGCAGCGGCACCTTCGGGAAATTGCGGCGAGCGGACGTTGTTCATCATCACCAGCGGCGTCATCGTGCCGGCGCGGATGTGGCCGATGACATTGCCCTCGCCGAACAGCCCGATCGGCGTCGAGCCGCCGATGATCGCGTTGACCGCGTCGCCGCCGCCGCGGAACGGCACCCGCACCCAGTCGGCGCCGCGCTCCTTCCTGAGCGTCTCCATGTAGAGGAACAGCGGCGCGCCGGGCGCGAGGTAGTTCAGCGTGCCGGGCTTGGCCTTCGACAGCGCGATCAGCTCGTCGACGTTCTTCACGCTTCAGGTCTGGAGTTCACCACCAGCATGTGGATCAGGTGGAACAGGTTGGTGATCGGCTGCAGCTGCCGTTTCCGGATCGAACGGCATGCTTCTTGAACAGCCACTGATTGTAGACCATCGCGTCGGCATTGATGATGCAGATCGTGTAGCCGTCGGGCGGCGCCTCCGTGCAGGCGCGCGTGCCGACGTTCATGCAGCCGCCCGGCCGGTTGTCGACGATCAGCGGCTGGCCCATGCGCTGTGCGCAGCTCCTCGCCGAGCGCGCGCATGAAGATATCGCTCAAGCCGCCGGCGCTGGTGGTGGTGAGGCCCGGATCGGGCGGTTCGGATAGTCCTGCGCCTGCGCGGTGGCGAGCACGGGCAGCGCGATCGCGGCCGCCGTGACAGAATGCCAGCAAGGATTTGCGTATCACGAGCGTCTCCCCAGCCGAGTTTTTTATTGCGGGCGCGTTGGCCCGCAGCGCTCAGCATTCCATCCCTCGGCCCGGCTTCGCAAGACGGGCGTGGATGGGTGGTCAAAATGTCTCGGAGTGCCAGATGATTGTGCGCCGCGGCAAAGCTATGGCTCAGGCGTGCGATTCGCTCAAGCCTTCGCCTTCAAGCCTTCGACTTCGCCTGCATTTTGCCGGCGGTGTTGCCGCATTTGACGCATTCGAGCGAAAGCCGCTCCATGGCGGGATTGCCCGGCGCGGGCTCGCGGCGCGCGACCCGCATTGCGCCGCCGCACTGCGGGCAGCTTTGCGCAACCGGCGGCGCCTTGGAGAAATCGGAGCGGGCCATGGTTAGCCGGCTCCGGACAGCTTGCCCTTCACCAGCCCGCTCGCCTTGCCGAAATCCATCTGGCCGGCGTATTTGCCGCGCAGCACGCCGATCACCTTGCCCATGTCCTTCATGGACGCCGCGCCGGTCTCCGCGATCGCGGCGGCGATCGCCGCCTTCATCTCGGCGTCCGACATCTGCTTGGGCAGGAAGCCCGCGATGACCGCGATCTCGCCGCGCTCCTGGTCGGCGAGCTCCTTGCGGCCGCCCTTCTCGTAGAGCTCGACCAATTCCTCGCGCTGCTTGATCATCTTCTGCATGAGCGCGAGCAGCGCGCCGTCGTCGAGCGGGTCCTTGCCGGCGCCGCGCGCCTCGATGTCGGCGTTCTTGATCGCGGCATTGACCAGCCGCAGCGTCGAGAGCCGCAGCTTGTCCTGCGACTTCATCGCGTCCTTCACGCCGTCGTTGATCTTGTCGCGCAGCATGGCGTCCTCAGCCGACCAGCGTCGAATATTTCCGTCCGGATCGCGGGGAAAGGCGAGCGTGCCGCCCCAGCTCTGCTCTCCGGCGGCCGCTCGAATGCCACGCCCCTTGCCATGAGCTTGCCGATAGACCGCGTCGATGTCGTCGACGTCGAACGACACGGCGAGCAGGCGGCCGCACGAGATCGTGCTCGGGATCGTCGGCGGGACCGTCTCGACGATGGCATTCTTGCCGTCGAGGTCGAACACCGCCCAGTCCGGTGTCGCCGCGGTTTCGCGCAGCTCCAGGACATCGCGCATAGAAGCGCCGGGCATCGCCTCGA
The DNA here is from genome assembly GCA_963850705.1 of uncultured Alphaproteobacteria bacterium. Classification (GTDB taxonomy): domain Bacteria; phylum Pseudomonadota; class Alphaproteobacteria; order Rhizobiales; family Xanthobacteraceae; genus VAZQ01. The sequence goes on from CAWKMR010000077.1 coordinate 46,751, forward strand.
TAGGTCGTCCAGCAAAGATGCGAACCGCGTCCGACGGATTTCGCGCAACCGATTCCGCATCGGTCGCATGTCCTCTTTGACGCGGCGCGACGCGCGACTATGTAGACGCGCTCATGACCGCCAAACAAGACGAAACCGCCTGGCCCGAGCCCAAGGCCACGGCCCTGCTCGTGCTCGCCGACGGCACGGTGCTGGAAGGATTCGGCCTCGGCGCCACCGGAACCGCGGTCGGCGAAGTCTGCTTCAACACCGCCATGACCGGCTATGAGGAGATCCTCACCGATCCCTCCTATGCCGGGCAGATCATCACCTTCACCTTCCCGCATATCGGCAATGTCGGCACCAACGAGGACGACATCGAGACCGTCAACATGGCGGCGACGCCGGGCGCGCGCGGCGTGGTGCTGCGCACCGACATCACCGATCCCTCGAACTACCGCGCGACGCGCCATCTCGACCAGTGGCTCAAGGCGCGCGGCGTCGTCGGCCTCTCCGGCATCGACACCCGCGCGCTGACCAGCCTGATCCGCGAGCAAGGGCATGCCGAACGCGGTGATCGCGCACGCGCCGGACGGCAAGTTCGATCTCGATGCGCTGAAGAAGGAGGCGCGCGAGTGGCCGGGCCTGGTCGGCATGGACCTGGTGCCGATGGTGACAAGCGGCCAGCGCTTCACCTGGGACGAGACGCCGTGGGAATGGGGCAAGGGCTACGGCCGCCTGGACGATCCGGAATTCCACGTGGTCGCGATCGACTACGGCATCAAGCGCAACATCCTGCGGCTGCTCGCCGCCAACCGCTGCAAGGTGACGGTGGTGCCGGCGCACCACCTCGGCCGACGACATCGTCGCGCTCAAGCCCGACGGCGTGTTCCTCTCCAACGGCCCCGGCGATCCGGCGGAGACCGGCAAATACGCGGTGCCGGTGATCAGGAGCCTCATCGACAAGGGCATCCCGACCTTCGGCATCTGCCTCGGCCACCAGATGCTCGGCATCGCGGTCGGCGCCAAGACCATGAAGATGCACCAGGGCCACCACGGCGCGAACCATCCGGTGAAGGACCTCACCACCGGCAAGGTCGAGATCACCTCGATGAACCACGGCTTCGCGGTCGACCGCGCGACGCTGCCGGCGAACGCGGTCGAGACGCACGTGTCGCTGTTCGACGGCTCGAACTGCGGCATCGCGCTCAAGGACAAGCCGGTGTTCTCGGTGCAGTACCACCCGGAGGCGTCGCCCGGCCCGCGCGACAGCCGCTATCTGTTCGAGCGGTTCGTCGGGCTGATGAAAGAGCGCAAGCGCGCCTGACGCCTCGCGCTCGGCGATGCGCTACAAGCTCGTCATCTTCGACTTCGACGGCACGCTCGCGGACTCGTTTCCGTGGTTCTGCCGCATGGTCAATGACGTCGCCGACCGCTTCGGCTTCAAGCGGATCGAGCCGCACGAAATCGAGACGCTGCGAACGATGGGTGCCCGCGACTTGATGCGGCATCTCGGCGTTCCGCGCTGGAAAATGCCGCTCATCGCCCATCACATGCGCAAGCGGAAATCGCGGGAGCTCGACCAGACCCGTTGTTCCCGGCGTCGACGGCGATGCTGCGCGGCTCGGCCGAGGCCGGCGTCGCGCTGGCCCTCGTCACCTCGAATTCCGAGGCCAATATCCGCGCCATCCTCGGCGCCGAGACCGCGGCGCTGATCCGCACTTACGAATGCGGCGCCTCGCTGTTCGGCAAGGCCGCGCGCTTCCGCAAGGTGCTGCGCCGGAGCGGCATCGCGGCCGCGCGAAGCGATCTCCATCGGCGACGAAATGCGCGACCGCGAGGCGGCACGCAAGGCAGGCATCGCCTTCGGCGCGGTGACCTGGGGCTACACCGCGCCCGAGGCGCTGATCGCGCACGCGCCGACCATGGTGTTCCGCTCCGT
>CAWKMR010000078.1:0-14289 GCA_963850705.1 uncultured Alphaproteobacteria bacterium
AGGAACGAATAGGCGTTCACGCCGCCGGCCGGTTTGAATTTGATACCGTGCTTACGCAATAGCTCTTGCAGTCGCCCATCATTGAAAGCATCAAAGGTTTCGGTGCAACCACCAATGTGCTGGTTGCCAACGAAAATTTGCGGAATGGTGGGGGAATTGATGCGAGCCTTGAGCACGTTGCGGATTTGGCCGCCCCAATTGTCCTTCTGATAGGCGGCGGAATCCAGATCGATCGAACGATAAGGAATGTCGAATTCCTTGAACAGTTTGCGCACGGACCAACAAAATTCGCACCACTCAAGCGCAAACATGACAATCGGTTGGCCGGAATCGGACGTCGCCTCGCTCACGAACGCCTCTGCCTCCGGACTGAGCTGCACGGGCGCCTCTGCTTCGGGTCTTGCCGGAGTCGTTGGTGCAGGCTTGACGTCAAATCGATAGCGTGGCGTCGATTGAGAGATTTCGATCTCTTCGGCGGTCATTTCGACCGGAATATCTTCAAACAACGGCGTACTCAGATAGCGTTCGCCGGTGTCTGGCAGCATGCACAGAATCTTTGCGCCTTTTTCGGCCTGGGCAGCGACCTGCAGCGCGCCGGCGAAAGTGGCTCCGCCAGTTATCCCCGTGAAAATCCCTTCCTTTTGGGCCAACTCGCGCGACAGCCGTAATGCGTCGCCGCCCTTGATTGGCAACACCTCGTCAATCAGGCCGGCGCCGACTGCATCTTCGGCTAGTTTCGGGATGAAGTCAGGTGTCCAACCCTGCATGAGGTGAGGACGGAAGTACGGATGGCTTTCCGATGGCGCGCCGTCCGTGGCGCGCTTCTGCACGACGCCACTTCCGAGCAGCGGAGAATTGTCCGGCTCGCAAACGACAATTTTTGTCTCCGGTCTTTCCTTCTTCAAGACGCGCGCGACGCCCTTGAGCGTGCCGCCGGTCCCCATTCCTGTGACCCAATAGTCGAGCCTGACTCCCTCGAAGTCGTTCAGAATCTCAACCGCCGTGGTCTTGGAATGAAAGTCCGGGTTGGCTTCATTTTCGAACTGGCGGCAGAAGAACCAGCCGTGCGTCTGAGCGAGTTCAAGCGCCTTGGCGACCATTCCGCTGCCCTTCTCGGATGCTGGAGTCAGCACCACTTTGGCGCCCAGGAACCGCATAAGCTTGCGCCGTTCGACACTGAAATTTTCCGCCATCGTCAATACGAGCGGATAGCCCTTTTGCGCGCATACCATCGCCAGTCCGATTCCGGTGTTGCCGCTGGTGGCCTCGATCACGGTCTGCCCCGGCTTCAACGCACCGCTTCGCTCGGCCGCCTCGATAACGCCCAAGGCCAGCCGGTCCTTGACGGAGCCGAGTGGATTGAACGCTTCCAGCTTCACGAAGACCTCAACGCCGGGCGGAGAAAACTTCGCAACCTTGACGACAGGCGTGCGCCCAACGGTTTCGAGGATATTGTTGAATCGCGGCATCGTATGCTCCCGACGTTCGTTCAACCTGCTGCGATCGCGGCGAAGGCCGGCAGGGCCTGCTCGACCATGCGATCGGACGCTGTGAGGCTGATCCGCAGATGCCCCGGCGAACCCATGAGCGAACCGGGCATCACGAAAACCTTGCGATCGGCAAGCGCGTTCCAATGCCGCTCGGGATCGCCCGCGGGCCATTTGCTCCACAGATAGAACGTGCCCTCCGGCCGCAGCACGCCGAAGCCTGCGCTCGTCAACGTGCCGGTGAGAAGATCACGACGGCGCGCGAGCGCGGCCTGGTCGATCGACAGCTCTTCGAGATCGGGCAACGCGTACTGCATCACAGCATTAGGAAAGCACCAGCCGAGCGCCATTTGCGCAGAGAACATCGCGTCGCGAAGCGCCTGCCGATCGCTCAATGGCATCAATGGAGAGAGAGCAAGGTATCCGAGGCGCTGTCCCGGGGCGAGCAATACCTTGCCGTAGCTGTAGGAGATGAGCGTCCACGGATAGACCGTGGCCGGACTGACGAAGCCGCGTCCGTCGAATCTGAGCCGCCGATAGGGTTCGTCGGACAGCAGGAAGATGCGCCGACCGAATCGAGCCGAGGCGCGTTCAAGCAGATCGGCTAACGCATCGAGCGTGTCGCGGCCATAGATGCGGCCGGTGGGGTTGTGCGGTGTATTGACGATAACCAGCCGGGTCTTCGGCCCGATCGCCGACTCGATCGCATCGAGATCAAGGTCGAATTCCGGACCTTTCAGTCGGACCTTGCAAGGCACCAGAGTCTGCGGCCAGCAACATCGGCTCATAGCAGAACCAGGCCGGCTCGGAAAACACGACCTCATCGCCGCGGTCGAGAACCAAATGCAATGCCACCATGATCGCCGCGAAGGCCCCCGCGGTAAGCGCAATGTCAGCGGGTTCAAAGGCAAGTCCCAGTTCGCGGCCGACACGTTCTGCCAAAAACGCCTGCGGTTCCTGTTCACTCGTCTTGTACGAGAACCAGTTTTTGTCTCGCGGCATCGCACGCTCGCGGATTGCGGAGACGAGGCCAGCAAGCGGCATTTCATGCGGATTGCCGAAGGTAAAATCGCAAATATCGGGGTCGTTACGATGCCGCGCGTAGCGTGAGGAAACGTAGAAATCTCTGACGGCGGCGAATGCAGCATCTGCCAAATGCGTTCGCATCGATACTGTGGACGTCGTCGTCCCAGGAACGAGGGTCGAGGTAGTTGTCATTGTCTCTGTACCCATGAGTACGAATACACTTAGTCGTGCGAGCGCTCCATTTGGTTCACGCGGGAAAACGTTAAATTTGTGGGCAAATCGATGGCGTTCCGTTGCCGGCATGGGCCGCAGGCCACTTGCCATCGCTCCGACTGCAATGGCCCGACTTGAAAGGGTCAAGGGCGGCGGGACAGAGGCCCGTGCCTATTTCTTCGCTGGCGCGCGCTTCGACAGCACTATTTCGCCGGCGGCACGATCTTCATCACAAAACCGGTCGGCTTCTCGGTCGCGCCGAACGGGCCCGGCACCTTGTTCTTCACCGCCGGGATGCTCTTGAGATAGAGCGCGATCGCCGTCGCGTCGTCCTTGGTGAGTTGCGCGAAGGCCTTCCACGGCATGATCGGGGCCAGGATGCGCTTGTCGGGCCGCACGCCGGTCTGCAGCGCGGCGACGATCTGGTCGGTCGACCAGTTGCCGAGGCCGGTCTCCTTGTCGGGAGTCAGGTTCGGTCCGTGAAACACGCCGAGCCCGGAATTTCGAAGCCGACCTCGGAGCCGCCGAGCGCCCGCGTCTCGTCGGGCTTGCCGAAGAAATACCCCGGCGTATGGCAATCATGGCAGCCGCCGAACGTCGTCAGATATTTGCCGCGGGCGACCGCGTCCTGCGCTAGCGCACCCGACGAAAACGATACGAGCGCTGCCGCGATCGTGCCCGCGATTAGAGATCGTGCTGCTGCAAACATACTGGCTCTCCTGCTGGGAACTTGGGCCCTGCGCCGATGGGAGATCGGCGCCCGTGCCTCATCCGAAGTTCGTTCGATTGGCGGCTGGTTCGCGCGCCGGCTCCGGAAGGCACCGGGCTTAGTAGCTGATGGTGCGGTTTTGGTTCAAAAGTTTTATTGGCCGCCCGGTTGCAAAGGGGGGCGACACCCGAACCGCCAAAGTCATCCGAAGCGCCGGTCGTCTAACATTTTCCGCATGACGATGGTACGACCTCCGCCATGCCCCGCTACAAGCTCACCATCGAATACGACGGCACGCCGTTCGCCGGCTGGCAGATCCAGGCCACGGCCGTGACGGTGCAAGGCGTCCTGACCGACGCGGTCGCGGCGTTCGCCGGCGAGCGCGTCACCGTCAACGGCGCGGGCCGCACCGATGCCGGCGTGCACGCTATCGGCCAGGTCGCGCATATCCACCTGGCCAAGGAGTGGGACACCGACACCGTGCGCGACGCGCTTACCGCGCATCTGCGGCCGCATCCGGTGGCGGTGGTCGCCGTCGAACGCGTCGCCGATGATTTCGACGCGCGGTTCTCGGCGGTGCAGCGGCACTATCTCTATCTGATCGTCAACCGCCGGCCCGACCTGACGCTGGAGCGCGGCCGTGCCTGGCGGGTCGGCAGGCCGCTCGACACCAAGGCGATGCATGCCGCGGCGGTGCGGCTCATCGGCAAGCATGATTTCACGACGTTCCGCGACGCCGAGTGCCAGGCCAAGTCGCCGGTCAAGACGCTCGACCGGCTCGACGTGCATCGCGACGGCGACAATGTCAGCGTCGAAGCGTCGGCGCGCTCGTTCCTGCATTCGCAGGTGCGCTCGATGGTCGGTTCGCTGGTGGCGGTGGGCGACGGACGCTGGTCGGGCGCCGACCTTTCCGCCGCGCTCGAGGCCCGCGACCGCGCGGCTTGCGCGCCGGTCGCTCCGCCCGAGGGTCTGTATCTGGTGCGCGTGGATTATTAGGGCGCGTGCGCGCGGTGTCGGTTCTGCGCGCGATGGGGCTGTCCGTTTCAGGTTGCCTACTCGGCAATGGCGATCGACTTGGCGACCGACCTGGCCTCCTCCAGCACCAAACCGGAAACCTTGGTCAACTGACGTCCTTTCAAAGTGATTGCCGCCATCGGCCCGGCCTCATCGCCGAAACGCGACCGGCAGAGCCTTGATCCGGCCTCTGCGGCTGGGATGGATGACCATGGAACGCGATGCCAAAGTCAGAAAGCCGCCGGTCTCCATCAGCTCGAAGCGGAGTTGCATCGATGATGTCGAAACGACGGCTTGCGGCATCGGAAGCGACTGTGCGCGGAAGGCGTTCCGCACCAGATCGCCCAGATAGGTGTCGGGAGCAGCCAGAGCCCAACGCTCTTCCATGAGGTCGGAGAGTGCGAGCTTTCGACGCCGGGCGAGCGGATGGTTTGACGCGACGACGACTTCGATCCGATCCTGAAACAGGACTTCAGCCTTAGATCGGGTTCGCGCTCCGCCATCTGTGCGCGACAAATGGCGAAGTCGAGCTCCCGGTCGCGCAGCGCGCTTATCAGCCTCAGCGGGTCTGACATGACCACGCTGAATTTGATTTTCGGATAGCGGCGCGACGTGCGTTCGATGACCGCAGAAATGAACAGTGACTGCGCCAGGCTGACCCCGACACGTACGAGCCCGTGGTCGGATCGGAGATGTTCTCGATTTCATCCAGTCCATGCCGCAACTCGTCGAGGATGACGCGCCCGCGCCGAAGCAGCACCTGTCCGCTTTCCGTGAGCTGCACCCCGCGCGTGCTGCGGTCAAAGACCGCGGCGCCGAGATCGCGCTCCAGATCGGCGATCGCCTTCGAAATGGCCGGCTGGGACAGTCCCAAGTCCTCGGCGGCGCGCGCCATGCTGCCGCGGCTGGCGATGGCCTCGATCATGTGGAGGTCCCGGACCTTGAGCCTCCGGCTGATGCGGTCCCTGCGCGCCATGTGCCGCTATGCCAATTGCTTATATCGAGTTCAATATTATTCAATTGTCTCTATATCGGCTGCCGCATAGCGTTTCCAGCGAAACAACGAAGGAGCTTTGACATGATGGTCTTGGCGCCGAGCTTCCCGATCCGCAGCACTTTTGCTGGGATTGTCCGCCTGGCAGCTGGCGGCGGGACCGGCCATTGCCGCGGCGGAGACCTTTCCGAGCAAGACCGTTCGTATTGTTGTTCCTTTTGCTGCCGGCACGGCGCCCGATCTGATCGCGCGACTGCTCGCGGAGCATCTTCAGCCCAAATGGCAGCAGACCATCGTCGTCGAGAACCGGGTTGGAGCTTCCGGCAACGTCGCGGCCGAACACGTCGCGCGCTCGCCCGCGGATGGCCACACGCTGCTTGTCAGTCCGCCGCCGCCGCTTGCGATCAACCGCTTCCTGTTCAAGTCGCTGTCGTTCAAGCCCTCCGACCTGGCAATCGTGACGGTGCTGGCGAGCGCGCCCAACGTTCTCGTCGCCAAGCCGACGATACCGGCCTCAAATGTTGCCGAGCTCATCAAGCATGCCAAATCGACCAAGCTGAGCTACGCCTCGACCGGCAAAGGCGGGACGCCCCATCTGACGATGGAGTGGCTGATGTCGGCGGCAAACGTTCAGCTCGTGCACGTGCCTTACGCCAAGGGACTTGCGCCCGCGCTGAACGATCTGCTCGGCGGCCACGTCGATCTGATGTTCGCCAATCTGTCGGACGCCAAGGCCGCACGTCGAAGCCGGCAAGCTGAAAGCACTCGCGGTCACCAGCGCCGATGCGACCGGCGACCTTCCGCGGCGTTGAGCCGATCTCACGCTCGGTCCCCGGGCTGATCGCGGAAACCTGGTATGCCCTCGCCGCGCCGGGCGAAACGCCCGCCCCGTCGTGGCGAAGATCGCCGCGGATGTGAAATCGGTGCTGACAAGTGCGCCCGTGACCGCGCGGCTCAAGGCGATGTCCTTAACGACGGTTGGCAGTTCTCCGAAGGATGCCTCGGCGTTCGTCGAGGACGATGCCAGACGTTGGCAGGCGTCATCGAGAAGATCGGCTTGCAGCCGGAATAAGGAGCCGCCCGGGCGCCTCTGGACACAGACGATGGCTGCACAAGACACTCGGCGCAGGAGCCGACGTACCTCGATCTCGGTCGCCGCGCCGGACGACATCCCCGAGATCCTCGCGCTGCAGTCGGAGAACCAGGTTTCGAGAGGTGGGGCTCTCTCGGTCGAATTTCCTGCGCAGTGGTTCGAGAGCGCGATCAAGGACTTGCCGATCGTGGTCGCGCGGCGCGACGGCCGGCTCGTCGGCTATCTTGTCTCGAGCTCGCAGGCCTCGACGCAGACATCTGCCGCTTCCGCAGGCCAAGCAGCGCGCCTATCCCGGCGGGTCCGGAGCTTACAATTCAGGTCCGCTGTGTATTGCGGCGAGCGAGCGAGGACGCGGCCTCGTCGCCAAGCTCTTCGAAATGCAGCGATCGCTCTTGCCCGGGCGCGAGGGCGTCGCCTTCATCCGGCGAGACAATGCCGCGTCACGAGCCGTTCACGCCAGGTATGGATTTCGCGAGGTCGCGGAGTTCTCCCACGCCGGTGTCGAATATCTGGTGGTTTCGCATGGCGGCCAAGATGCACATGCCCCGTCTTGAGTTGCTGGCGGTGGCTCGCTAACTGGCCGGGCGTGACGCCCGCCATGGCCCAGCGCGGGTGCGACAAGCCCTTGCAGATTTCGCTAGAATGCGGACGACGGATTGAATTCCGCTCGGGGAGAGTCCCATGAAACTTGACCGCCGCACGCTCCTGCGCCTGGCTGCCGGCGCTGCCGCGACGCCAGCCGTCTCGCGGCTGGCATGGTCACAGTCCTATCCCACGCGGCCGGTGCGCATGATCGTGCCGTTCGCGCCCGGCGGGCAGAACGACGCCATCGGGCGCCTTATTGCGCAGAAGCTGTCCGAGCATTTCGGAAAGCAATACATCATCGAGAACGTGGGCGGCGGCGGCGGTGTTGTCGGCACCGCACGCGCCGCACAAGCCGCGCCCGACGGCTACACCTTGCTGGTGATGGATACCGGCTTTGTGATCAATCCGTACGTGTATGCAAAAGTGCCCTACGATCCGTTCAAGGATTTCGATCCGGTCTCCATCGCGGTCACCACCACTCAGGTGCTCACGGTAACGCCGTCGTTGCCGGTCCAGAACGTCAAGGAACTCGTCGCGCTGGTCAGAGCCAGTCCTGGCAAATACAGCTACGCGTCGCCCGGCATCGGGACGCCTGGGCACATGACGGCCGAACTGTTTCGCCTGTCGCTGGGGCTCGATCTGGTGCACGTACCGTTCAACGGCGCCGGTCCCGCGGTGGCATCGACCATCGGCGGCCATACGCCGATTGCCTTCGGCTCGCCGGCTTCGAGTGTCGCGCAGGTCAAGGACGGGAAACTGCGGGGACTGGCGGTGGCGAGTGGCAAGCGGCTGGTGGCGCTGCCGGACGTTCCCACCATGGCGCAAGCCGGCTTTCCGGACATCGACGTCGAGTTCTGGATCGGGATCTTTGCGCCGGCGTCGACGCCGAAAGACATCGTCGTCGCGCTCGGCCGGGAAGTCGACAAGGCGGTCGCATTGCCGGACGTGCGGCAGCGTCTGGACGCGCTCGGATTCGAGGCGGCCGCGATCGGCAGCGCCAACTCCGCCGCGAAGCTCAAGAGTGAAAGCGTGAAATGGGCGAAGGTGGTTCAGGCGGCCGGCATCAAGGCCGGCTAGGCCGGGCCGCCGTCACTGCCCATTCGCTATGCGCTTCCTCTGTGGTCCGCCGCCTACACCAGCTCCAGTGCCGCAGTCCGCGCTTCCGGAACGACATCGTGGTCGTAGAGCTGCTTTCGGAATTCGCCATGGGCGGCGATCTCCGCATCCCGGACATTGAGGTCGGTATGGAACGAGTCGTACCGCAGCCCATTCGCGCGCGCGCCGGTTTGCACTTTGGCCGTGCGCTCGCGGCGAAGCCGCTCGTAGGCGAGGAGGGCCGCGAGCACGGTGGTGCGATCGGTGTTCGCCAGCATCGTCGCGAGCGCCATGCCGTCCTCGATCGACTGATTGGCGCCCTGGCCGAGATGCGGGAGCATTGCATGTGCCGCATCGCCGAGGAGCGTCAGCCGACCCTTGGTCCAGGAGGGCAGCGGGTCGCGGTCGTACAGCGCCGAGCGGAACGTCGTCTGCACCTGGCGCAGCAGATAGCCGATCTTCGGGTCCCAGTCCGCGAATTCCCGGCGTAGTTGTTCAGGGTCGCCGGCTGCCGACCACAATTCCTTCATTTCCTCGTCCGCCGGCACGAAGCCGACAAAGTTGATGAGCGCTCCGGCGCGCAGCGGATAGACCAGGAAGTGCTTGCTTTTGCCAAGCCACATCAGCCAGGTCTCGGCCGGCCATTCCGGCACAAGCTCGGCGGGAACGACGCCGCGGTAGGTGACGGTTCCCGAGAACACCGGATGGGAGTCCGGAAACACGTGCGGCCGCAGCACTGAATGAATGCCGTCCGCGCCGACCACAACGTCGCCTTCGGCGACGGCGCCGTTTTCGAAAGTCACGCGCGCCACGTCGCCGTGCCGCTCATAGCCCGTGCAGCGGTGTCCGGTGTGCACCACGCCGGCCGGCAGGGCTTTGGCCAGCATGTCCACGAGGTCGGCGCGATGCATGCCGTAGGTCGCGTTCCAACCCGACGAGTCGGTGACCTGGACCGTGGAGATCAGCGTGCCGTCATGATGGAAGTATCGCGAATTGCTGCCGACCTTGGCGCCCCACTTTTCGACCGCGGGCCCAAGTCCGACGCGCTGTAGTTGGCGCACGCAGTTCGGCGTGATGTACACGCCGGCCCCGACTTCCCGCAAAGCCGGGGCTTGCTCGTAAACCGACACCCGAAGGCCTTGCGCGACCAGGGCATTGGCCGCGAACAAACCGCCAATTCCACCACCAACGATGACGATCCTGGGTCGCGATTGGGTCATGGCTTTGCACTCTTGCTCGGTGCGCCGCGCGAGCACCCCGGGTCAAACCTGGACGGGGCGCCGGCGTGGCGCGTTGTTTCATCTCATCGGCGGCAGGCTACGAAATCCGGCGCCAGCCGCGTTTGACCTACGTCAATCGCGCGGCGTTCCTTAGGTTACGGCGGGGCCTCCCCCCCCGCCTTGGGCGCGTGGGGCGGGTGAGGGGCAAATCGAAGCGATGGAGCCCGCGTCATTCCACAACCTGGACGGATGCGCTGGCGCCGGTTTGATGCGATCATCGGCCAGGCCCCCAAAAAGAGCGTTCCCCGGGAGGATCACATGCTTTCGCGTCGCGCCTTTCTCGCTTCGTCGCTGTTCACCGCGATCGCGTCGTCCGCCCACGCGCAGAATTTTCCGGGCGCGCTGATCCGCATCGTGGTGCCGGCCGCGCCCGGCGGCGGCACCGACATCCTCGCCCGCGCCATGAGCCAGCAGCTCCAGACCCTGTGGGGCCAGACCGTCATCATCGAGAACCGCGCCGGCGCCGCCGGCCTGATCGGCACGCGCGCCGTGATCACCGCGCCCGGCGACGGCCACACGCTGCTGATGGGCGCGACCAGCGCGATCATGGCGCTCGCGCTCAACACGCCGTCGCCGTTCGAGATTTCCCGCGATCTCGCGTCGGTCTCGCTGGTGTCGGCGCCGCCCTACATCCTGGTGGCGCATCCGTCGGTGCCGGCGAAGAACGCCGCCGAACTGATCGCCTACGCCAAGGACAATCCCGGCAAGCTCAACTACGGCTCGTCCGGCACCGGCGCGGCGTCGCATCTGTCGGGCGCGCTGTTCGCGCAGATGGCGGGCATCGACATGCTGCACGTGCCGTATCGCGGCATGGGGCCGGCGGTGCCGGACCTGCTCGGCGGACGCGTCCAGATGATCTTCGCGCCGGCGCTCACGGTGACGCCGCACATCGCGTCCGGCGCGCTGCGGATGATCGGCACCACCGGCGCCGACGCGCTCGTCGCTGTTCCCGGACTTTCCGACCATCGCGGAGTCGGGGCTTCCGAAATACGACTCGCTCGGGTGGTTCGGCCTGTTCGCGCCGGCCTCGACGCCGCCGGCGCTGGTCGCGCGCATCAGCGCGGACTTGCGCAAGGTGCTGGTGTCCGACGATCTGAAGAAGCGGCTGGCGGAGCAGGGCGCCGAGCCCGCGCCCTCGACGCCCGAGGAGTTCAAGGCGTTCGTGAACAGCGACATCCGCAAGTGGATCGACCTCGCCGACAAGGCCGGGATCAAGCTCGGCGGGTGATCCGAGGGCCTGCCAGGCGGGAAGCGGTGTCGATCGACAGCGCTGGGGTTTACGATCCGAGAATTCGCCGCCAGCCGATATTGCGCAGCCGCTCGCGGTTGGGCGGCGTGTTCATCGGGTGCACGGTGCTGACGCTGGCGAAGATCTTGTCAAAATCGACCGCTGCCGCTGCAGCCGGTGTGTCGATCCGGTACGGCGCAGCCGTCACGGTACTGAAGAGGTAGTCGAAATCGGCCGTTGCAACGACGGTGGCGTTGTTTGCTGTCGAATGCGCCGACGTATCAACGGAGGTGGTGGCCGACGCGTTCGTCAACATGGTCGATGCCACGGCAATGGCATTCAGCACCAGGACCGCCATCAGGACACGGGTCAGGTTACGCGACATGGGTGGGCTCTCGACCTCGGGGGATTGTCCCCGTTGGTCGGTATGGCCCGGCACTAGGTTCAATCGCGCTAAAATGACCCGAAAATTGCGGGTTTTTCCGTCGGTGGCGTTGACGCTGGGTTACCCCAATACCGCACGGTCGGGCCACGCGGTCACCCGGCGTTAACGCTGGTCACGCGCCGCTTCACGGCACCCTTTGGTGCCGGCCAGCGATGTCGCCTGTCATTGTGGGGCACCGATCAAAGCGATCGTTGTTCATGCGACCAGGCCCGGCAGCCCGCTGGTCCGCAGCCTTATCGCCACAAGCCGGTGTTCTTGATCGCGGTCGGCAGCGTCTTGGACTTGTTCTTCTTGCAGTAGGCCGTGATCTTTGCGGAATTCCTTTGAAAGCGGTCGTAGTTCAAGACGTTACTATTGGCGGCCGCATTGTAATAACCGCTCATCCAAAAGCGGACGAAATCCCGTTCTTCCGGGCTGTATCCGAGCCAGCGTCCACAAGTGATCTGATTCATATCCACGTTGATCTGAGCCACACTGAGCTGCGAAGCGGCCACCAGCAAAGTCGCCGCTACGAAACCAACACTCCATCTCATGGCTTTTCTCCGAGGTCCAGAATGTCACTGCGGGCCAATCGCGGCCTTCAAGGCAGCCATCACGCTTTCTTGCGGATGCGATTGGCACCACGATTTTAGGTTCGCGATATTTTTCTGGTGCGCAAGCACATCTACAAATGTCCTGCGGGTCTGATAACTGAACCAGCCGCTCATCCATGCAGAGAAGTCACGCGACATTGACGGCGACATTGCGAGATATTGGCCGCATGTAAACGCGCCCATATCGATGGTGACCTGCGCATTTGCAGCCACCGGAAGAAGCGAGATTGCAAATGCTGCACTAATCAATCGAAGCTTCATTTTCTCGTCCTTTTAGATGCTGCACGATTTTCGCATGCCAAGCAGACCCGTTGCCCGCGCACTTGCATCCGCCGTGGCGGGTTGCGGCCTGCTATTGGACCGGCCGATGCTGTGCTGACGCCGAGAGCCGGTCGAGATGGACTTTAGTCCACCAGGACCGGTGCGGCAACTCTGGGCGCAAGCCAAATGCGCGCGCCGCTGCTGCTACTGCGCCTTGATGCCGGCGGCCTTGATGATCGGCCACCACTTCTCGATCTCGGCCTTCTGATACGCCGCGAGGCCCTCGGGCGTCTGCTGTTCGCGCGGCGGGATCTCCTGGTGGATGCCGGCGAGCCGCTTGCGCACCGCTCGATCGGCGAGCGTCTCGACCACGGCGGCGTTCACCTTGCGCGAGGATGTCCTTCGGCACGCCGCGCGGCATCCACAGCCCATGCCAGAACGAGATGTGCATGCCCGGCATGCCGGCCTCGTCGACGGTCGGGATGTCGGGCGCGCCGGGAAGCCGCGACTTCGAGGTGACCGCAAAGGCCTTGAGCCGCCCGGCCTGCGCCTGCGCCACCGCTTCCGCGACCTGGATGATCATCAGGTCGACCTGGTTGCCGACAAGGTCCTGCATCGCCGGGCCGCCGCCGCGATAGGGCACGAGGTTGAGCCTGGTGCCGGTGGCGTTGGCGAAATAGACCGCGCTGACATGCGAGGGACTGCCGGCGCCGACGGTCGCGACCGACGCCTTGTCCGGATTGGCCTTGAGCCAGGCGATCAGCTCCTTGAGGTTGTTCGCCGGAAGCCGGAGCGCGCGGCGATCACCTGCGGATTGGCGGCGATGATCGACACCGGGTCGAGGTCGGTCAGCAGATCGTAGTTCAGCGTCAGGGCGGCGCCGTTCATCACATGCGAGCCGAGCTGGCCGAGATTGAGGGTGTAGCCGTCGGGCGCCGCGCGCACGACGCGGCCGACGCCGATCGAGCCGCCGGCGCCGCCGATGTTCTCGATGATCACGGGCTGGCCGATCGCGGTGCGCAGCCGGTCGTTCAGGATGCGCGCGATGGCGTCGGTCGCCCCGCCCGGCGGGAACGGCACGATCATGGTGATCGGGCGGGAGGGATAGGTTTGCGCGGTGGCGATGCTGCCGGCGAACATGGCCGCAAGCGCTGCGGCGGCCGCAACGGAAATCGCAAACGTCCTTCTCGGCGTCACTCCCACGCGCTGTTGTTTGCAGATTAGGGGCGAAATGCGCGGGCAACGATCAATCGTCCCGATATTCGCCGCGATGATCGGCCACGCCGAGCCGTCGGCCGCGGCTGCGCCAACGCCGTTGCGATTACGCCGTCTCCGCGAAGAAGTCGCGCATCAGCATGTAGGACTTGCGGGTGAGCTTCTCGCTATAGCGCCTTGTTGTCGGATCGCAGAAGGAATGGACCGCGCCGCCGAACATCATCACCTGCCAATCGATCTGGGCCTTGGTCAGTTCCTCGGCGAAGGCGTCCATCATGGGCTTAGGCGTGACGGGATCGGCCGAGCCGTGGATCGCCAGAACCCTGCCTTTGATATTGGCGGCGTTCCGGCGACGGCGGGATTGGGATTGGTCACGTGGAACACCACGACCGCCCTGAAATCCCGCCGGAGCGCGCGTGTTCGAGCAGATAGCCTCCGCCTGCGCAGTAGCCGATCGCCGCCGTCCTCGCCGGCTCGGCCAGGCCGAGCTTGTTGGCCTCGGCCAAGCATCGATATCGAGGCCCGGCTGCCGCAGGCGATGGTGAAGGCCAGATCCTTGTGCACGGCGCTCATGCCGGCCACAAGTTCCTTCACCGTCTTGGGCTTGCTGCCATAGCCGACACCAAACATGTCCGCCATCAGCACGACATAGTCCTGGCCGGCGACGGTGCGCGCCACCGCGATCGTGTCGGCATCCACGCCCTTCCAGTCGGGCTGCATGAAGATGACCGGACGCCTCGTCTTCACGCTGTCGTCATAGACGATCACGCCTTCAAACTTCCTGCCGGCGACCTCATACGAAACCGGCTTCGCGGCCGGCGCCGCCGAAGCGCTTCCGACGCCGGCCAATCCGCCGACCGCCGCCGTGCCGGCGAAGATCGCGGAGGCTTGCAAGAATTCGCGCCGCTTGATGCTGTCAATCATGTCTTTCCCCATCGTTATGGACCGTGCAGATTGCATCCGCGCTTGCACGGCCTCTCCGGCTTCTTATTCTCCACAGACTAGGGGCGACGGAACGCGCGGGCAACAACGCGAATCGTCCAGCGGGTAG
>CAWKMR010000079.1:0-17352 GCA_963850705.1 uncultured Alphaproteobacteria bacterium
CCAAGAGATTACGACGGTTACCGCCGACCTGCCGCGCGATCTCAGCCCCTGGGGCATGTATCTAATCGGCCGACTGGGTGGTGAAGTCCGTGATGATCGGGCTTCTGTTCGCTTCGGTGGTGACCTGGACGGTGTGGCTTGCGAAGTCGATCGAGCTTCTGTTCGCGAAACGCAGCGCGCGCAATGCGTTGAAGGTGCTGGCGTCGGCGCGCTCGCTCGATGACGCCGCGCGGGCTCTCGGCAAGGCCAAGGGGCCGTTCGGCGAGTTTGTGCGGGCGGCCATTCTGGAATTGCAGCTCAGCGCCGAGGGGATGGATCGCGAGGGGATTCTGTCGCGCATCGCATCGCGGCTTCAGCGCATCGAGATCGCGCGCAGCCGGAGCATCACGCGCGGCACCGGCGTGCTTGCGACCATCGGTTCGACCGCCCCCTTCGTCGGCCTTTTCGGAACGGTCTGGGGCATCATGAACAGCTTCATCGGCATCTCGCGTGCGCAGACCACCAATCTCGCGGTGGTCGCGCCGGGCATCGCCGAGGCGCTTGCTCGCCACCGCGTTCGGCCTGGTCGCCGCCATTCCGGCGGTGGTGATCTACAACGTGTTCTCGCGCCAGATCGCCAGCTACCGCGGGCTCCTGGGCGATGCGTCGGCGGAGATCGAGCGGTTGGTCAGCCGCGATCTCGATCGCCGGGCAGCGGCTCCGATCAAGCGCGGCACCTTGGCGGCGGCGGAGTAGGGGATGAGCGCGCGCCTCGATGACGGTGGCGACGAGCTCGCCGAGGTCCATGAGATCAACGTCACGCCGTTCATCGACGTGATGCTGGTGCTGCTCATCATCTTCATGGTGGCGGCGCCGCTCGCGACCGTCGACGTCGCGGTCAACCTTCCGGCCTCGACCGCGGAACCGCAGCCGCGTCCCGACAAGCCGATCTTCCTCACGGTGAAGCGCGATCTGACCTTGGCGCTCGGCGAGCAGACGATCGGGCGCGATGCCTTGGCATCGGGCCTCAATGCCGTCACGATGGGCGACAAGGATACCCGCATCTTCCTGCGCGCCGACCAGGAGGTTGCCTACGGCGCGCTCATGGAGGTGATGAACCTCATGCGGAAGGCCGGATACCTGAAAGTCGCTTTGGTCGGACTCGAGAAGCCACCGCCGCAATGAAAATTCCCTTTATTGAAGACCGGAGCGAATTGCTGCGATGGGCGCTGAGCGGCGTCGCCGTCGTGTTCCTGCATGGGGCGGTTGCCGTCGCCATGGTCAATTGGAGCGACGACGACGCGTCCGAGCCGACGGCGGCGATGGTCGTCGACCTTTCGCCGTTCCCGACCGCGCCGCCGGAAAGCGTGACCGATCTGCCGCCCGGACCCGAGCAGGTGGAAGCCGAGGCCTCGCCGCAGACGCCGGTCACCGAGGTGAAGGAGCAGGTCGAGGAGCAGCTCGAGACCGCGCAGTCGCGGGAGCTCCAGCCGGAGCTCGCGCAGGCGGTCAATCCGGAAGTCGCGCTCGATACGTCGCCGCCGAAGCCGGAGAAGCAGGTCGAGATTCAGCAGGAGAACCAGCTGCCCGCGCCGGAGACGACGGCGCCGCCGCAGATGCCGCAGTTCGAGCTCGCATCTGTGGCCGCGGCGCAGGTACAGGGCGCGCCGACCGTCGATCGCTCCAACGCGATCCCGACGTGGCGGAGTTCGATCGCCGCGCTGTTGGAGCGCAACAAGCGTTTTCCGGCCGACGGGAAAAACGACCGCGGCATTGCGCAGGTCGCGTTCAGCATCGATCGCAAAGGACGCGTGATGTCGAGCCGCGTCGTGACGACGTCCGGCTCGCCCGCGCTCGACCGTGAAGCACTCGAGATGATCAAGCGGTCGCAACCGTTCCCGCCACCGCCGGCCGCGCTGCCGGGCGCAGAGGTCAGCCTCACGGTGCCGGTCCGCTTCAACATGCGATGATCTGTCCGCGGATTGCCGGACACTCGACCTCCAATCTGCGTTAGACTGCCCGTGATCGCGCCAGAGCAATAGGCGCGGCACTGGGGAGGATGAAGCATGCGAAGCCGTCGTCTGGTTTCGGCGGGCATTGTCATCGCGACGATCGCCATGCGTGGCGCCGGTTTGTGCGCAAGGTTATCCGACCAAGCCGATCGAACTGGTGGTTCCGTTCGTCGCGGGCGGCACCACCGACAACATCGCGCGGCTGATGGCGCAGCGGTTCACCGAGAGCTGGTCGCAGACCGTGATCGTCAACAATCGCCCCGGCGCCGGCAGCGCGATCGGCACGTCGGCGGTCGCCAAGGCCGCGCCCGACGGCCATACGCTGCTCGTCACCACATTCGCCTTTGCCGCCAATCCCGCGCTTGCCAAGGTGCCGTTCGATCCAATCAAGGATTTTGCGCCGGTCACCGAGCTCGCGTCGCTGCCGATGATGCTGCTGGTGCATCCATCGGTGCCGGCGAAGAACTCTCAAGGAGTTCATCGCGCTCGCGAAGGCGAGCCCCACCGGACTGGACTACGCGTCGTCGGGGCCCGGCACGTCGACGCATCTTGCCGCGGAGATGTTCAACACCATGGCCGGCGTGCGTCTGGTGCATGTTCCCTACAAGGGCAACGCCGAAGTCTACAACGCGCTGCTCGGCGGCCATATCAAGGTGCATTTCAGTCTGGTGCCGAGCGGCATCGCGCATGTGCGGGCAGGGACGTTGCGCGTGCTGGCGGTCACCACCGAACAGCGCCTGCCGTATTTGCCGGATGTGCCGACCGTCGCCGAGTCCGGTTTTCCTGCCTATGAGATCAGCTCGTGGCAGGGCGTCTTTGCGCCGGCCGGAACGCGGCCGGACGTCGTCACCAAGATCAACAGCGAGCTGATCGAGCTCCTCAAGACGCCGGCGATGCGCGAGCGCATGGCGCGGGAAGGCGCCGATCCGGTCGGCAGCTCGCCGCAGCAATTTGCCCAACGCGTCGCGAGCGAAGTCGAGAAGTGGGCGAAGGTCGCCAAGGCCGCCGGCCTCGCGACCAACTGATTCCGATGGTCGTGATGTTTGACTTGTCATGCCCGCGCTTGTCGCGGGCATCCACGTCTTAAATCGCGAGTTGGCCAAAGACGTGGATGGCCGGGACAAGCCCGGCCATGACGCGGAAAGAGTGTCGATCATCGTAAAGATTGACAGCGCCATCATCAGAAATCGGACAGCCCCAAAATTCCGTCGGTGAGGTCGGCACTCGCCATCAGGCGTTTGCCGATCAGGTCGCGCAATGTCTCCGACGTCCCGCCGCCGAGGCTGCCGTAGCGCGCGCCGCGATAGAGCCGCGACACCAGGCAATCGTCGGTGAATCCGTAGCCGCCGAAAATCTGGATCGCCTGGCTGGTGACGCGCACCGACATCTCGTTGCAGTAGACCTTGGCCTGGGCGGCGAGCAGCGGATCGGGGAACGGATCGGCGGTCGCGCAGGCGCGATAGAGCAGGCCGCGGCCGGCTTCGATCTCGTTGAACATGTCGGCGAGCTTCCAGCGCATGCCCTGGAATTCGCCGATCGGCTTTCCGAAGGCGGAGCGTTCGCGCGCATAGCGCAGCGCCTCGTCGAAGGCGCCTTCGGCGAGCCCCAGCGAAATGCTCGGATTGAGGCAGCGTTGGGTGTTGAACGCCGACAGTAATTTCTTGAGGCCGCCCTCGGCGAGCAGCAGGTTCTCCGCCGGCAGCTCGCAATCCTCGAACCGCACCTCGTGCAGATATTCGCCGCCCATGGTGTGGAATTTGCCGGAGAGGACGAGGCCCGGCGTGCCTTTTTCCACCAGCACGCAACCGATGCCGTTGCCGCCCGGCGTTCCGTTGATCCGCGTGAACACCACGAAAGCGCCGGCTTCCTCGGCACGGCTGCATAGCGTCTTCACGCCCTTGAGCCGCAGCGTCGCGCCGCGCACCTCGGTGTTGGTCGTGTAGCTCGCGACGTCGGTGCCGGCATGCGGTTCGGTCATGCAGATCGCGAGGATGCATTCGCCCTTGCACACCGCCGGCAGCAGGCGCTGCTTGATCGGCTCGGGCGCATAGGTGGCGATGATGCGGGTCTGCACGCCGACCTCGCCGAGCACCGCCATCGCGGTGACGTAGCAGCCCTTGGCGATCTCCTCGAGCACCAGCGCGGTGTCGAACACCGCGAATTCGGAGCCGCCATAGGCCTGCGGCACCGCCATGCCGAGAACACCAATGTCAGCCAAACGGCGGATGTTCTCCCAGGGGAACGCGCCGTTCATATAGTCGAGGCCGCGCGCCTTTGAACTCGCCCTGGGTGAGCTCGCGCACGGTTCCGACGATCTGCTTCTGCTCGTCGGTCAGCTTGAAGCGAAAGGGCTCGGTCATCGGTGCGCTCGTTTTGTCGAACTATGCACTAAGCTCGCCGCCGGCGCCAGCACCCGCGCGGCGTCCTCGACGATATCGCGCATCGTGGCATGGACCCGGACGCCGGCTTTGCCGAGCGCCGCGATCTTCGACGCGGCGGTGCCGCGCGTGCCGTGGATCAGCGCGCCGGCATGTCCCATCGTGACGCCTTCGGGCGCGGTGGTGCCGGCGAGCAGCGCGAACACCGGCTTGGAAAAGCGCGCGCGGATCAGCGCCTCGGCCAGTTCCTCTTCCTCGGTGCCGCCGATCTCGCCGATCACCAGCACCGCCTTGGTTTCCGCGTGCGACTGGAACAGCGGAACGAGGTCGGCAAAGCGCGCGCCCTTGACCGGATCGCCGCCGCTGCCGATCCACAGCGATTGGCCGACGCCGCGCTGGGCGAGGCGGTAGCAGACCTCATACGACAGCGTTCCGCTCTTCGACATCACGCCGAGCGGCCCCGGCGTCAGCGCCGCATCGGGCAGGAAGCCGATCTTCATGCGGCCGGGAACGGCGATGCCCGGCGTCGACGGGCCGATCAGGACGGCGCCGCGGTCGCGCACCATCCGCACCAGCTTGAGCGCGTCGTGCACCGGCACGCCTTCGGTGATGCAGACCAGAAGCTCGACGCCGCCCGCGAGCGCGTCCTCGACCGCCGGCAGCACGTTGAGCGGCGGCACCATCAGGAGGCTTGCGCGCGCCTTGGTCGCCGCCACCGCTTCGCGGCACGACGCAAACACCGGGATGCCGCCGATCGGATCGCGCGACGCGGTGGCGGATGCCGCAACGCCGCCCACGATGCGCGTGCCGTAGCGCTGCATGAGTTGCGCGTGGGTGCGGCCGGCGCGCCCGGTGATGCCCTGGATGATGACGGGCACCGCAGGGATCGAAGAGGGTGCTATCCACGGTGCGCGCCTTTGCCGTCGAGGGTCGCGAGCGTCAGGGCGAGGGCGCGGTCGAGATCCGGTTCGAGCGTCACTGCCAGGTCGGACGCGCTTAAGGATCTGCCGCGCCTCGTCGAGGTTGCGGCCGATCAGCCGCGCCACGATCGGCACGCGCAGCTCCGGCACCTCGCCCGCCGCCTGCACCAGCAGGCGGGAAAATTCGGCCAGGTCCGTGATGCCGGCAAAGATATTCACCAGTACGACCCGCACGCTCGGCCGCGACGCGATCCATTGCATCACGGCGATGAGCCGCGCCGGGTCGCCGCGGAACTGGCCGGAGCGGATGTCGCAGAAATTCAGCGGCCGGCGGCCCTGCGCCTTCAGCTCGTCGATGAGCTGCATGCTCAAGCCTGCGCCGGTGGTGATCAGCCCGATCTCGCCTTGCGCATCGACCTCGACATAGTCGAAGCCGTTGACGAGCTTGCGCGCGCTCTCTGGATAGATGTCGGGATGTTGCTCGAGCAGCGCGGCGATCGCCGGCTGGCGCACGATCGCATTGTCGTCGATCACGAGCTTGATGTCGCCGGCGACCCAGCTTCCGTCCGCGAGGATGAAGAGCGGATTGACCTCAAGCAGCGTCGCCTCGTAGCGCAGAAAAACGTCGGCGAGGCGCGGCACGGCATCGGCGAGGAGCGTCGCGAAGCGGCGAGGGCAGTTCGGCGCAGAGCTCCGCCGCCGCGATCGGCCAAATTCTCCGGTTCCGCCAATGCGGTTAGCGCCCCGCCTTCATCGGCGGCATGAGCCTCCACGTCGACGCCGCCTTCGGGCGACACGATGAGCCGGATGCGCGCCGTTTCGCCGTCGACCGACAGGCTCACATAGGCTTCGTGCACGAAGTCGATGCGCTGTTCGATGCGGAAGCCATGGATCGGTTTGCCGTTCAGCGAGCGCCCGTCGAGCTTCGCGACGATGCGCGCGGCGTCGTCGCGCGAGGCGGCGCGTTCGACGCCGCCGGCCTTGCCGCGGCCGCCGGCTGCGACCTGCGCCTTGACCATCAGCGGACCGTCCGGCGGCTGGCAGGCGAGCACGTCGCCGCCCGCCGGCACGAACACGCCGCGCGGAACGGGAATGCCGTGCGACGCCAGCAGTTCCTTGCCGTGATGCTCGATCAGGAACACGTGTGCGCGCCTAGATCACGCCGTGGCCCTTGAGCTTGACCCGGCGCATGGTCGGCGACGTCACCTGATCGGAGATCGGGATGTTCCAGATCTCGGCGGCGCCTTGCGCCTCGTAGTCGCGCAGCAGCGCGCCGAGCTGGCCGAGGTCGGTGACGTTCGTGCCGCGCAGCCCGAAGCCTTTCGAGATCGAGCCGAAATCGGTGCGGCCGAAGATGGCGCCGCTGTCGTCGAGCCCGTCCTGGCGAAGCTTATGGATTTCAGCGCCATAGGCGCCGTCGTTGAGCACGCAGATCAGCAGCTTGATGCCGTGCCGGCGCATCGTCTCGAGCTCCTGGATGTGCATGATCAGGCTGCCGTCGCCCTCGATCAGCGCGACCTTGCCGTTCTTCCGCGCGGCCGCGACGCCCATGGCGATCGAGATCGAATTGCCGATCGCGCCGAACTCGCGCATCACGTGGAAGTTCTCCGGCCGGCGGCCGCGCATATGGGTCTGGAAATAGCCCTGATGGCCGGAGCCCGAGACGAGGTCCCAGTCCTTCGGGAGCACGCGGTCGAGCTCGGCGATGACGCTGCGCGGATCGAACGTGCCGGGCGCGATCGGGAATTCGACCGGATCGATCGGCGTGTTCTTGATCCGCTCCGCAATCGCGGCTGAGCGATAGCCGGCGTTCTTGATGCCGCGCCGCTTGCAGCTCCTGCGTCACGGCTTCGGCGCCCGCCTTGGCGTCCGCCTTCAGGAACAGGTCGCCCGCCTGGGCGCCGTCGCGCAGCCCGAGCGGCCGCTCGTCGATCTGCACGACATAGGCCTTCGGGAACAGGGCGCCGCCGTCGACAGTGTAATATGTGAGGCTCGCGCCGATCGCGATCACGAGGTCCGCGTCCGCGAACAGCTCGCGCGTGCCCGCGCCGGCGAAGCCGCCGGCGACGCCGACCGAATAGGGGCTCGCGTCGAACATGCCGCGCGCCGGGCAGCGTGGTCGCGAGCAGGGCGCCGGCCGCTTCGGCCAGCTCCTCGATCGCGGCCTGCGCGCCGGACGCCACCGCGCCGCGGCCGGCAATGATGATCGGCCGCTTGGCGCTCGGCGATCTTGTCGACCAGCAGGCTGACGCGTTTCGGGGCTCGGCAGCGTGCGGCCGGGCTGCGGGATGTAGGCCGCCGACGGCTTGTAGTCGGGGCCGCCGGCATAGGTCAGCTTCTGCAGGTCGTAGGGAACGCCGAGCACGGTCGGCCGGCGCTCGTAGCGCGCGGTGTAGAACGCCTCGCGCACATATTCGTGCATCAGCTTGGCGCTGTGCGCCCGCACGTAATGCGCGCCGGTGGCGGTGACGAGCGGCGCCTGGTCGATCGCCTGGTTGTACCACTTGGCATTGATCGGGCTTTCGCCGGCGAACACCACCAGCGGCATGCGCGCCCGCGTGGCGGTGGAGAGCGCGGTCGTGATCTGGGTGACGCCGGGGCCGCAGGTGACGGAGGCGACGCCGGTCTTGCCGGTCGCGCTGTAGTAGCCCATCGCCATGCCGCAGGCGCAGTGCTCATGCCGGGCGTGGAACATCTGCACGCCGTCGATCTTCGACATCGCCGTCGCCCAATGCATGTTGCCGTCGCCCATCAGGTTGAAGACGGTGTCGACGCCTTCGCTGGCGAAGGCCTGGGCGAGCATCTCGTAGATCGGCAGATTGCTCATTTCCTTCCTGCTTTCTTTTCGTTCGCGTGCTGATGTGGGAACGGATGGGAGGGACGGCGGGCCTGCATTATAGCGTCCGGATGACCGGATCGACGGCGTTCGTGCGTCATTAGCGAAGCGTCGCAGGGCGGACTGCGCAGCGGAGCCCACGTCTTGCAACGCGATTTCGCGCACATCGGCACGGCGCGTAGGCGCGGCGCATGAGCGTCATGTCGTGCTCATCGCGCGCGCATGCGCATCGTGCCTCCGAGGCTTTGCTCGAGCTTCTCCCTCGTCACACATAGTGAGGGGGCGGAGCGCCGACAGGCGCTCGGGTGCAGCGGCACCCTTCGCGGGCCGATGACGCAGGCCCGCAGACGCTGTAGCGCAGGCGCCTCGCGTCCCGCGCGTCCTACGAGCGCGGGACGCTCGCCTCTCGGCGCTCCACCGCGGGATTTATTGGCTCCGGTCCGGCGCGGGGTGAAGCAAGCGGGCTTCACCGTCTGCGAGCTCGCGTCCGCTCGTAGTGGCGGAGGGCTCGGTTTCCGGAGCCTCCCGGGAGCGTGGTTACGAGCCACGCCCGCAGGACGCCGCATCCCGCTCCGACTCTGGCTCGTCTCCGGAGACGCCCTCGGTGAACGGGACGAGAGAGAAAATAGGCGTCGCAAAGAAATTGAAAAGGAAAATCGCCCTGTATCCTCGCTATTGTTTAGGAGCTGTCGATAAGTCGTGCTGCGCACGTCGCTTATGGGCGGGGATGCTACTTGTGATTTGCTACTTTCGTCAGGAAACTTGAGCGTTACGCTTAGTCCACCAGCGAGGTTAGCGCCACTCGCTTCAGCCACAGCCGGGAAGGTTGAATCATTTTCGCCTATGGTGCGAGCCACCGAAAATACGGCTGGAAACGGAGTCAAGGCGATCCGTCTTTATGGCCGGCGAGCACAGTGACGATGGCGAAGAACCAGCATAAGAAGAACGGAGAGGGATAACGTATGTGGTGGCAAAATCATCTCAGTGAATTTGTTACACTCTTCCTCGTCATCAATCCCTTTGCGTCGCTGCCAATATTCATGGCCGTAACTTCATCATTTGACCAGGACAGACAGCGGCGGATTGCACTGACGGCCGTGCTCTCGGCTCTGACATTGTTGATAATCTTTGTGCTCGCGGGCAACTTTCTGCTGCGCCATCTCGGCATTGCCATTCGCGCCTTTCAGATTGCGGGCGGTATCGTGCTGTTTCTAGTGGCGCTCGACATGATCTACGGGCGGATTGCTTCCGGCACGGACGAGCAACGTGGTTCTTGGCAGGCAGTAGCAATCTACCCGCTTGCATTTCCTATCATTGCTGGGCCCGGCTCGTTTATCACCGTGATCGTGCTTACGGATGACGATCGATTCAATTTTTCCGGACAACTGGTCACGATTGGCGTTATTGCCGCCGTACTGACAATTCAACTCCTGCTGCTACTTGGCGCGGCACCGATATCCCGCACGATTGGCGCGACGGGTGTCAGCTTGATCGGCCGCATAATGGGGCTGCTGCTTGCGGCACTCGCGGTAAGCATGGTGCTTTCCGCGATCGGTCAATGGCTCGGCTTACCGCAGCTATGAGAGCCAGACGCATCTGTAAACGCAGGCGAAGTTTGCGCCGCGCTTATGCATCAACTGCAGGCTGGCCGCGAGCCGACTTACGCAAATAAGGCCCGAATACCCGTTTAAATTGGCCAACGGTTGTGCTGCAATAGTTTACGATAGCGAGGCACTTGTCTGGAACATGACCACGTGCCGTCCAAACCGCCGCCTTATCTCCATCACTGCGGGGATCATTTCGCTATTGACTTTGTTTACTTGTGCGACCGCGTGGGCGGCCGAACCGAAAAGGGTAATGTTGCTTCATTCTTTTGGACCGAGATTTCAAGCCGTGGAGCGAGTATGCCAAAGCAATCCGCGAGGAACTTGATCGCCGCTCACCATGGCCTTTGGACCTTCGTGAGCATTCGCTCGAAAATGCCCGCTCCAGCGATGAAAATCCGGAAGGGCCCGTTCGTTGAATATCTACGTTCCCTCTTTGCCAAACAGCGGCTCGACCTAATCGTTTCCATCGGCGCGCCCGCGGCTGCGTTTGTCCAGCGGCATCGGCAAGAGCTCTTTCCCACAACGCCCATGCTACTCGCGGTAGTGGACCAGCGCCGCGTTCAGTATTCCGTTCTTACCGCAAATGACGCCGTCGTCGCGGTTTCGATCAACTATTTCGGGGCCGTCGAGAATATCCTGCGGGTGCTGCCCGACACAAAAAATGTGGCGGTTGTGATCGGCAGTTCTCCCATCGAAAAATTTTGGCGGGAGGAGATCGGCAAAGAGGTGCAGCCGTTCACAGACCGGATTGCGTTTACGTGGTACAATCATTTGTCGTTTGAAGAGATACTGAAACACGCTGCCGCACTTCCACCGCAGTCCGCGATCTTCTGGGAGTTGATGATCGTCGATGCGGCAGGCGTCGTGCATGACGAAGGCAAGGCGTTAGCAAGACTTTATGCCGTCGCCAACGCGCCAATTTTTACCTATACCGATGCCTTCTTCGGCCGTGAGATTGTTGGCGGTCCTCATGTCCCAGTGCGCGAACACGGCCAACAGGTGGCCGAGGCTGCTGTTCGCATCCTTAACGGCGAGAGGCCGAGCGATATCAAGATATCGCCTGTCGGATTTGGAACGCCCAAGTTCGACTGGAGGGAGATGCAGCGCTGGGGAATCAGCGAAAGCCGTTTGCCGCCAGGAAGCGAGATTCTCTTTCGCGAACCGACCGCATGGGAGCGACATCGTGTGGCAATGCTGGGGGTCTTGGCTGCGCTTCTGTTTCAGGCCGCGTTGATCGGCTTTCTGATCCACGAGCATCGGCGCCGCCATCTTGCGGAGGTCAGCGCGCGCCATGCCATGGCCGAACTGACTCATATGAATCGTGTTGCGACTGCAGGGGAGCTGTCAGGCTCAATTGCTCATGAGATCAATCAGCCCCTTACAGGAATGGTGCTACGGGCCAGTCGCAGCCCGACGCTGGCTCGCCAAGGATAGGCCGGATATCGACAAGGCGCGAGAAGCGTTGGATCAGATTGAGGCTGCTGGTCACCGGGCAAGCGACATCATTAAAAACATCAGGTCGATGTTCAGAAAGGATACGCAAGATAAAACTCAAGTCGATATCAACAAGCTGATTCGGACAGTTTTGGAGTTGGTCCACATCGATTTGCGAAAACATCATATTGATCTTGATTCGCGCCTCGACGACCAAATTCCGCCTGTGCTCGGCAATCAGGTCCAGTTGCAGCAAGTGATTTTGAATTTGATCATGAATGCCATCGATTCCATGCGGTCGGTACAGCCGCGTGTGCTGTCCGTAAAATCCAAACTGAACGAGCACGATAGTGTACAGGTGTCGATAGAGGATACCGGGATTGGAATTGAGCCCGCCAACCTTGATCAAATCTTCAAGCCACTCTTTACAACCAAAGATCGTGGCATGGGCATGGGCCTTTCTATCTGTCGTTCGATCATCGAAGGGCACGAAGGTAAGATTTGGGTGACCGCTGGCAATACGGGCGGCACCATTTTCCATTTTGAATTGCCGACGAAAACCGTCTGACACTTTGGCCGCAACGGCAGCTTTGCGTCAGCGGGCCGGATTAAGCGTCATGGCTGCAACTCCCAGCGCAAGATTGACGCCGACTTGTCCTTCGACGGACAGCGGCTGCAGCGAAACGGACCTGCGCGTTCCTCCAATGAGAACATTCGCGCCCACGCCGACGCCCAGGGCGACGTCGCCGCTGGCGCCGACAAAGCGACCGGTGAGTGCGCCCGGGGAGATGGTGGGGGTGCTTGCCAGAACCGCCCACACCATCACCCCACCGCCGGTCACGCCCAGGTCCAGACCGATGCGGTTGATGACGCCGGTGTAATTGTGCGTCCGGCCGCTGCTCGATTGGAACTGGCAGCGCAGCCGCTGGCGCGACCCGACGATCAGGCCAATGCTGGCCGATGTCCGGCATGTCAGAACGCCTTGCCGAATTGTGTTTCCTTGCGCGTTGGCGGGAGCCGCCGCCGCGAGCATGAGGCTGAAGAAGATCGTCGCGGCCAGGTAGCGATTGAGCATTAGCGTCTATTCCTTCTTGATGCTGGATATGCGCAACGTTCAACAATGTGCCTCAACCAGCGAGGGCTTCTCGGCAGCCCAAGAGGATCAAGTCAGGCACAGTGAGCGATATTGCCCTTTGGTGCAATCCAATCTGACGGTGGGGGCGCGAAGGACAGCGTCGCTACTCAGGCTCCGCTACTTCACGATCCTCGGCCGCTCGGCGGCGCGGCCGGTTCGGGCGCGGCGGGCGAGATCGCGAAGGTCAGCCACACGTTCCAGCCTTCGGGCCGATGCGCGGCGGCGAACTCTCCGTAGCCTTTGAGGTTCACGTAGCCCTGGTAGCCGTCGCTGATTTTGAAGACGTGGCCGACCTGCGGTCCGATGCCCATGACCCGCGACTTGAAGCACCCGACCCGGTCGCCCGATCCGCTGTCGCAGGTGAGCTGCTGGTAGGCATAGCCCACCAGACCGATCTGCCACTCCTTGGTGATGAAGCGCGAGGCGCCCCAGTCCCAGTGCAGGTCGATGCCGTTCTGATAGTCGGTGTGAGTGTTCTCGAAATTGTAGGTCAGCCCGACCACCGACGAGAATTCGTATCCGGTCTGCGGATTGAAGTAGGTGTAGCCGCCGCCGGCATCGAGCGCCTGATGCCCGATGCCGAGATTGGCGAGGCTATTCTGATCATACCGGCCGACCGGGATGTTGCCGGTGACATAGGCAAGGTAGTTGTGAACGCCTTCGTTCCATTTCAGCGAAAACATGCGGTACGGGATCGCCGAATCCGGTCACCGAGTCGCTTCTGCTGCCGCCGACCGTGAAACCGATCGGGCCGATCGCGCCAGTGAGCGTTCCATCGACTTCGACGCGGTTGCGGCCGTAGGGGACCAGCATGGTGAACGAAGCTTGCGCACCGAAAATCTTGTCGGTGAAAACGTAGGTCACAACGCCCATGGCGAGGTCGGCCCTGGCCTTGAGATTGATGTCGACGTTGGCGGTGAAGGGCACGGTGATGTTGCCGCGCGAGACCTGACGCGCAAACGCGACATCGGCGCCAGCGGAGACGGACGTGTGATAGCCGATGATGGCGAAGGAGAACCCCGGCATCTGCGGCGTTGCGGCCAGGCTTCCGAAAAATCCCGGCACCCAGAAGCTCACGCCGCCTTCGTCCGCGAGCGCTGCCTTGGGCGCAAGCGCCGCCAGCGCACAGGATGCCGCAATACCAATCGTCGCGTTCCGGATTTCTGACATCGAACGCCCCCGTTCGTGAAAATCACCCCCTGCGTTCAAGCGACGCGAACGCAAGCTCTCCCCAGAGCCCTCCAGTAGATGGCGATACGCTTGAATCGCAAACCCATATTACCGGACGCCGTCAAGCTATGCACAGAGAAGCACCGGTATCCCGATGCGGTACTTCTATTGTCCTGGGCGCGCATTACGGTTCCACCAGCTTGTGACGGATGGCGTAACGCACCAGTCCCGCCGTCGATGAAACGTTCAGCTTGCGCATTGCCGTGGCGCGATGGGTTTCGATCGTCTTGATGCTCAAGCTGAGAATTTCGCTCATCTGCTTGTTGGTGTTGCCCTCGGCGATCAGTTGGATGACGGTGCGCTCGCGCGGCGACAACTCATCATCATTGCGCTTCTGATGCGCCGACAGGAAGGTTTCGAGCAGCTTCTCGGACATCTTGCCGGTGAAGAACGGCTCATGGGCGGCGAGCGCTTCAATGGCTGAAATGAGATGCTGCTTGGCGTCGGATTTTTGCAGGCAGGCCCGCGCGCCGGCCTGCAAGAGATCGCTGATCAGGGCGTCGCTGTCGTGCATCGTGAAGATCAGAATCTCGGTCTTCGGGATGCGGGCTTTGATCTGGCGCGTCACCTCGACGCCATTGAAGACCGGCAGCGAATAGTCGACGATCGCAACGTCCGGCTTGGTCTCCAACGCCTTGGCGACCGCTTCCTTGCCGTCGGCAGCTTCGCCGACGACTTCCCAGCCGTCATGCGCCTGGAGGATCGACCGCAGGCCGGACCGCACCACCTCATGATCGTCGGCAATCAAGATGCGCGTCACAGGAGCTCCCGGGTGGATGCTCGTTTCCGCCGGCACATTCAAAACCTTATCGCCGATCATGAGGACCGGCCATCGAGACTAGGGAACGCGGTCCGATTTAGCATCGCATGAAACCCTGAATCCTCTCGGGCAAAAACCCTGAAAAAGTCACGCCGCGCGCCGGCCGCGGCATGGGCTTGCGCGCTCGACTTGACGAAAATTGTTCCTGTTCGCGCCTCTTGTGACGCCGGTGCGGAACGCGCAGTGCTGGGCGCGAGCGTGAGGCGTGTGAGCGACAGCGCCGCTGCAGAAAATCTTGGGCGAGGGGAGGCCTCGGAGCCAAGACGATAGGACGCCCCCGATTGCGCCTGACCCATCTGCGCCCCCGCGCTTGCGTTGCCTGGACGTTAAGCTCCTGAGCAGCGAACGAATGAAGGTCATGAACGCCGCACCAAGCCCGTGAGCTTAGCCAGAGCCACTTTGGGCCCAATCGGGGAAAACCCTGAAATGTCGTTCCCGTCCGGGGGATTTCTCCGACCGTGACTTTTAGACCACAGGTATCACCGACCTATCGTCACGCTCGCGGCCGGAGGGACTGGCACGAGGGGCAATGCCCTCGCTGATCGCTGATCACGGCCCGTAATCTTGTTGTCGCTTGCTCGAAGCAGTCGCTCCAGCGGCAACGTACGGTGAGCCAGGATTTAGAGCTATGCGCCCAGCGAATGGGGTCGTCATGACACCTTCGAATTCCCAAGCTATGCTAGTGGAATAGGGCCAAGGCGGCCAGAGCGGCCAAAGAACGTATCAGGGGACGTAGAGGGACTTGCCTATCGAACGTAACTGCCGCCAGCGGAAAAACCGGTGACACACGTATCCCGATCAGTTGTTGCAGTACGGGATTTGCATTGGCTGAAGCAATTCGCGCCGTTGCAGGGTCCGCTCATTGTTGCGTTGACCTATTACCTTGGGGCACAGGCTGCCTTTTTCATCGGTACGCTTTCAGATCAGATCTTCGCACTGTTCTGGCCACCGAACGTCATCCTCTTCTGCGCTCTCATGTTCGTGCCGCAGCGTCGATGGTGGCTGTACATCCTCGCTGTATTCCCCGCGCATGTCATTGCGGAGCATGGCGTGGGAATGCCGGTGCCACAGATGCTCGTCGCATTCGTCACCAATTGCATGGTGGCGCTGCTGAGCGCCTTTGCGGTCAGGCGCTTTGTCGGCGATCCGCCCTGGTTCGGCAGCTTTCAAAAAGCGACGAATTACATCTTGATCACGGCCGGGCTTAGCCCCGGCCTTTCCGCATTTGGAGGCGCCTTCGTTCCCATCCTGGGGGGCGGCGCCTTGCAAGACTACTGGGCGTTCTATGCGCATTGGTACCTCGCCAACGCGCTTCCAAATCTGACGCTTGGTCCGGTTCTGCTGATCTGGTTTTCCGACGGCACGAAGTGGACCGATTGGATTCCCTCGCGCCGCTACAGCGAACCGTTGTTCATGGCGGTGGTTCTGATCGTAACCTGCCTTGCGGTGGCTTACTTTGCCGGACCGTTCGTTCACAGCCGCTTTCTGCCGGCATTGCTGTTGTTGCCCTTGCCGGTCGTGCTGTGGGCGGCGGTGCGCTTTGGCGAAAAAGGGGCGAGCGGCGCCATCCTTATCGTTGCGATCTGCATGACGTGGCGCGCGCTGCGCGGGGCCGGCGGTCTTGCGACTGACGGTCCTGACGACAGCGTGCTGGCGGCTGCAGATCTTCCTGCTCGGCGTGTCGATCCCGCTGTTGCTGCTCGGCGCCTTGGTTGACGAATTGCGGCGCGCGGAGCGGACGATGCGTCACTTGGCCGCGTCGATCCTGCGCGTGCAGGACGAAGAGCGGCGGCGGATTGCGCGCGACCTGCATGACAGCACCGGGCAGAACCTCATCGCCGCAACGTTGATTGCCGGGGAAATGCAAAAATTGATGCCGGCCGAGCGGCGAGCCGCTGGCCCGGAAGCTCGACGAGATGCTGCAGGCCTCGATCCGCGAGATCCGTACCGTCTCGTATCTGCTGCATCCGCCCTTGCTCGACGAAGCGGGCCTTGGACTGGCGGTGCGCGAATACGTCCAGGGCTATGTCGAACGAAGCGGCATCAAGGTCGATCTTCAGATTGCGTCCGATCTGGACCGGCTGTCCGGCGAGGTCGAACTCGTGCTGTTCCGCGTGGTGCAGGAAGCGCTCACCAACGTCGCGCGCCATTCGAAAAGCGCGACCGCCACAATCGAGCTCAAGCGCGTGAAGCGCTCCGACCGGGAATTTGTGACTCTTTCGGTCGAGGATGCCGGCAAAGGGATGGGAACCAAGCCGGGCAAACGCTCGCTGTTGCGGCGGCAGAACGGCGACGGCCAAGCGCGCGGCGTCGGGCTGGCCAGCATGAGCGAGCGCGTACGACAGGTCGGCGGCCGGATCGAGATCAACTCGGCGGTCGGGCGCACCATCGTCGCGGCGGTCATCCCGCTCAACCAATAGCGCCGTCGATCCCGGGTTTACCGCCAAAGCCATCACGCGCGGGCTGTTACATTTTTGTGCAAATTGCCGGCGCCGCAGGGCTCATTTGTTAGGTGCCGTCGCGTGCTTGTCATGCGTGGCCGGTCTCAGGGTAAGCGGCAGTCCTCTTTCAGGTGAAACCCCAATGGCCGGGTGTAACGGCTGGGACAAAAATGGTCCCGTGCGAGGATGCAAATGACCGACTTCGACGTTGCGAAGCCGTTGCAGCGTGGGACTTCTAAAGCTCATCCCGACGCTCGGTCCGCGAGCCGCGCAGACGCGGCGCCGCCCGACATGATTTTCATCCCCGGCGGCACGTTCCGCATGGGATCCGACAAGCATTATCCGGAAGAGGCGCCGGTCCATCGCGTCACCGTCGATGGTTTCTATATCGACCGCGCGCCGGTCACGAACCGCGAGTTTCGCAAGTTCGTCAACGCCACCGGCCACGTCACTTTCGCGGAGATCAAGCCCGACGCGAAGGACTATCCCGGCGCGCTGCCGAACATGCTCAAGGCCGGCTCGCTGGTGTTCACGCCGCCGAAGCATGCCGTCGATCTGCA
>CAWKMR010000080.1:0-149464 GCA_963850705.1 uncultured Alphaproteobacteria bacterium
GATCATCTTCGCCATGGCCAATCCCGACCCCGAGATCACCGTCGAGGAGGTTGCCGCGATCCGCGACGACGCCATCATGGCGACCGGGCGATCCGACTATCCGAACCAGGTCAACAACGTGCTCGGCTTCCCCTACATCTTCCGCGGGGCGCTCGACGTGCGCGCGACCACCATCAATATGGAAATGAAGATCGCCGCGGCACGCGCGCTGGCCCACCTGGCGCGCGAGGACGTACCCGACGAAGTCGCCGCCGCCTATGGCGCACGGCCGAAATACGGCCCCGACTACATCATCCCGGTCCCGTTCGATCCGCGCCTGATCTCCTATGTGCCGCCGGCGGTTGCCAAGGCCGCCATGGACACCGGCGTGGCGCGCAAGCCGATCGTCGACCTGGAGGCCTACGGCGCTGCGCTGCGCTCACGCCTCGATCCGGTCGCCGGCGTTTTGCAGCGCGTCTACGAGCGGCTGCGCCGACGCCCGCAGCGCGTCGTCTTCGCCGAGGGCGAGGAGGAGCAGGTGATCCGCGCCGCCGCGAGCTTCGTGCAGCAGGGGCTCGGCACCGCGCTCCTGGTCGGCCGCGAGGATCGCGTGCGCGAGAGCGCGCGCCAGCTCGGCGTCGAGCTGGGCGGCGGCATCGAGATCATCAATGCCGCACTGTCGCAGCGCAACAACGCCTATGCGGCCTATCTCTATGAACGGCTGCAGCGCCGCGGCTACCTCCTGCGCGACGTCCACCGACTGGTCAACACGGACCGCAATCACTTCGCCGTCCTGCATGGTGGCGCTCGGCGACGCCGACGCCATGGTGACCGGCGTAACCCGCAACTTCTCGGTCGCCTTGCAGGACGTGCGCCGCTGCATCGATCCCAAGCCCGGCCACAGGGTCATGGGCATATCGCTCGTGCTCTCGCGCGGCCGCACCGTGCTGGTCGCCGATACCGCCGTGTGCGAGATGCCGGACGCCGAGATGCTGGCCGACATCGCGGTCGAAGCGGCCGGCGTCGCGCGCCGGCTCGGCTATGAGCCGCGGATCGCTTTGCTCGCGTTCTCGACCTTCGGGCATCCGCCCGGCGAACGCGCGGCACACGTCCAGAAGGCGGTGCAACTGCTCGATCAGCGCCGCGTCGACTTCGAATACGACGGCGACATGGCGGCCGACGTCGCGCTGAACATGGACATGCGGGAAGCCTATCCGTTCTGCCGCCTGTCGGGCCCGGCCAATGTGCTGATCATGCCGGCGTTCCACTCGGCGTCGATCTCGACCAAGCTGCTGCAGGAACTCGGCGGCGCGACCGTGATCGG
Source organism: uncultured Alphaproteobacteria bacterium (assembly GCA_963850705.1). GTDB lineage: Bacteria > Pseudomonadota > Alphaproteobacteria > Rhizobiales > Xanthobacteraceae > VAZQ01. The sequence continues at coordinate 1,304 of CAWKMR010000080.1, forward strand.
GCCGATTCTGGTGGGGCTCGACCGGCCGGTGCAGATCGTGCCGCTGTCGGCGAACGACACCCAGCTCGTCAACATGGCCGCGCTGGCGGCATTCAACGTCAGCGGATGAGGTGAACCGCCACACTTAGGAGGAGGCGCCATGCTGAATCGCAGGACATTCCTGCTCGGAGCGACGGCCCTGGCCGGACTTGCCGCGCCGGCCATCGTGTCTCCCGCGATGGCGCAAGGGCGCCGCGCGCCGCAACCGTTGCGCGCGGTCACTATCTCATCAGGAACGGCGCCGTCATCACCGTCGACAAGGCCGGCGTGCTGCCGCGCGCCGACATCCTGGTCCGCGACGGCCGCATCGAGGCCGTCGGCCCCGATCTCGCGGCGGCAGGCGCCGAGACGATCGACGCCACCGACATGATCGTGATGCCGGGCTTCGTCGACACCCACTACCACATGTGGAGCGCAGTCGGCCGCAACTTCGTCGGCGACGGCTTCGGCTATTTCGCCGCCAAGAACGCGACGTCGAAACTGTTCGAGCCCGCCGACTTCTACAACAGCGTGATGCTTGGCCTGGTGGAGCTGGCCAATGCCGGCGTCACCACCGTGCACAACTGGTCGCACAACACGCGCACGGCGGCACATGCCGAGGCCGAATTGCGCGCGCACCGCGAAACGATGCTGCGCGCGCTCTATTCGCACGGCCACGTCGACCAGATGCCGCGCAACGAGCCGCTCGATTTCACCGCCATCGACCGCCTGCAGCGCGACGTATTTCGCCGAACGGCTCGGCGTTCGAGGGGCTGGTGACCTATGGCGTCAATCTGCGCGGGGTGTCGCAGAGCGAGGAGGCCATCTACCACAAGGACATGGAAGCGGCGCGTAAGCGCGGAATGTGGATCGCGATCCACGCCGGCCAGGCGCCGCCCAACCGCGTGATCGCCGAGGACTACGAGAAGCGCGGCTGGCTCGGTCCGAAGCTTCTGATCTGCCACTACATCCCGGCGAGCGACGCCGACGCTCAGGCGATGGCGCGCACCGCGACGCCGCTCAGCTTCGCGACCCATTCGGAATTCCGGCTCGGCCGCGCCGGTGACCCGCGCGACGCGCTGTTTCGCATGCGCCGGCACAAAGTGCTGATCTCGCTGTCGTTCGACGCCAACTCGATCGCGCCACCCAACATGTTCGAGACCATGCGGTTCACCTGGAACATGGGCATTCCCTGGCGCGGCACGCCGACCGAGAAGCTGCCCGAGGTCACCTTCCGCGAGGTGATCGAGATGGCGACGCTTGAACGGCGCCAAGGCGCTCGGCCTCGGCGACGTGACCGGCTCGATCACGGTCGGCAAGCGCGCCGACATCATCCTGATCCGCGGCAACGACATCAACATCGCGCCGGTCGCCGATATCGAGGCCTCGGTCGTGCAGTCGGCGACGCCGGCGAACGTCGACACCGTGATGGTGGACGGCCGCATCGTGAAGCGAGGCGGCCGGCTGGTGGCCTATGACGTCGACAAGGTGGTGCGGGAGGCGAAGGCGTCGGCACTGCGCATCCGCACCGCCGCCGGCGGCCGGCTCGCCCCTCCCAATATCCGCTGATCGGCCGATGCCGAAATATCCTGCCCGGAATTGATTCCGACCGGAGATCGGTGCTTTAGAGACCCGGACATTCCGACACCACGGGAGACCCCATGGCTAACCTTTCCGGCGTCATCGCCGCCATCGCCACGCCGGTCGATGAGGCCGGCGAGCCCGACATCGCGCGCGCGACGACACTGGCGCGCTACCTGCTCGCCAATGGCTGCGACGGCCTCAATGTGCTCGGCACCACCGGCGAGGCGACGTCGTTCTCGCTCGAGCAGCGCAAGCGCGTGATGTCGGCCTACAAGGACGCCGGCATCCCGACCGACCGGCTGATGGTCGGCACCGGCGCGGCGGCGACGGCGGACGCGGTGGCGCTCACGCGCCATGCCGCGGAGCTCGGCTTCGCCGGCGCGCTGCTGCTGCCGCCGTTCTATTATAAAGGCGTGCCTGACGACGGGCTCGCGGCCTATGTCGACACCATCGTGCAATCGACCGCAGCAAAGCCGATCGCGATCTATCTCTATCACTATCCGGCGCTGTCGGGCCTGCCCTGGCACGTGACGCTGATCCGCCGCCTGCTCAATGCCCATGGCGGGCGGATCGTCGGTCTCAAGGATTCCTCCGGCGACATGGCCTATGCCCGCGAGGCGGCCGCGATCTCGAAAGAGTTCAAGGTCTTCCCCTCGACCGAGGCGGTGCTGCTGGAGGCCCGCGCCGGCGCCTTCGCCGGCTGCATCTCGGCGACCGCGAACCTCAATGCCGATCTGTGCGCGCGCGCCTTCCATGGCGGCGATGCCGCAGCGCTCGATGCCGCGGTCACGATCCGCAAACTGTTCGACGGCAAGGCGCTGGTCCCGGGCGTGAAGGCGCTGCTGTCCCATATTCACCGCGACGCGGCATTGGCCCGGGTCAAGCCGCCCCTGGCGGCGTTCCCGGCCGCCGACCGGGCTGCCGTGGCCGCCGGCTACGACGGCGTGCGGGCGAAAAGCGCCGCCTAAAACGCATGGTTTTGCCGGGCTTTGACTTGCCCGGCGTCATGACTATAAACCGCGCCAACTGGCGGCGGGCTTCCGCCGCCGCTATCGTTTAACGGCGTCGAGATTTCGCCTTCGAACTCCCGACCCCACAGAGATCGATCAGAGAACCAGCATGGCGAATACGAGTTCAGCCAAGAAGGCGACGCGGGTCATCGCGCGGCGCACCGAGATCAACAAGTCGCGCCGCTCACGTCTGCGCACCACCTTGGGCAAGGTCGAGGAAGCGATTGGCCTCCGGCGACCGCAACAAGGCCGCCGCCGCGCTCAAGGAAGCCGAGCCCGTCATCATGCGTGCATCGCAGAAGGGCGTGCTGCATCCCAACGCCGCGAGCCGAAAAGTGTCGCGGCTCACCAAGCGACTGGCGAAGCTCGGCAAGTGAGCGCGCATCACCTGCGATCGGACAAAGCCCGGCGGCAACGCCGGGCTTTTTGTTTGCGCCGCGTCGATTGGCAGCAAAAACTTCCTCAGCAGCGGTGACGCATCGGAATTAGCTCAATAGACTCAAAGATGAAATGGAATGCGACAGTCGCTGTTGCATAAGTGTCACGCGCGGATTCTAATGTTGAGCTGTAGTCGCCTACTCCGCGCAAAGTTGCCCTCTGCGGTCCAATCCGCGCCTCGAAGATCGGGGCTACCTTTCTAATTCGATCAGAAAAAAATCTGCGTGCAGAATGCTTTAACTGGAATGTGGCTGTCGGGGCTTTGATTTTGCGACCTTTGCGCCACACTCGCGTCGCGCTGATACCAAATTGATCAGACGAATTATGTGCTTCGCTCGCGCCTGTCACATGACGCAATTGCAAAACTCTTTCAACGAGTTATTCGCAAATCTGCCATCGTCGCTCGAAAGCCGCATAGCGGTTGTGCCTGCAAAACGGGCGTAACTTGCGAGATTCACAATCTTGCGGCCCGGGCTCATCGTGTTATCAATTTTCCACACCGCCGCCGGGTTCACCGACGGAATTCAGTAAATGAAACCGTAGTCGAGATTCCTCGATAAGGGGACGGCTGACTGTTGCCCAAACTGTTCGGGCAATGACCGAAACTGAAGCGAGGCCTTTGATTGCGGAATGCAGAGTGAAGACGTTTCGTGCTCTCGCATGGATGGGAGACGAGAACACGAAACGAGACTGAGCCAGCGACCGTAAGCGGTCGCAAGAATGCGGAATGCGGAACACCATCGTGAAGATGCGGCCGCGATGGACAAGGGGGCACACCATGACGATTTTGGCACATCTCTGTCTTGCATCGACCCGATCGCGCCACATGCCGAGCTGGCAGCAGTCGGATGTCTTCGTCACGGCACGGGGGCCGGTACCGCCCGGCCGTTAAGCTCCAACCGTTGAGCCGGCAGCGATTCCGCCGTCTCTCTCCACCCGTCGTCATCCACAAACGTTACTTCGCTGAGTTCGTGTTGCGTCCGCCCCTTCGGGATGAGTGGAAGTAATCCGAGTCCATCGAACAAAAATCATCACGAACCAGACCGAGACGACGCAATGAACAATTCGGACCAAGATCTGTGGAACCGGGTGCGGGAACGGCTCAAAGCCAATGTCGGCGACGACATCTTCAATAGCTGGTTCGCACGCATGGAGCTGGAAGCGATCGAAGGCGACACCGTCAGGCTGTCGGTTCCGACCCGCTTCCTGAAGAGCTGGGTGCAATCCCACTACGCCGACCGCCTGCTCGCCTGCTGGCAGGAGGAACTGCCGACCATCACGCGGATCGAGCTCACGGTGCGCTCGGCCGTCCTCAAGCCGCTGCCTCCGAAGGCGAAGGCGCCGGAGATCGCGCCGCCCGCGCACGACAGGCGCGACATCAAGACCGGCATGGAGTTGCCGCGGGCGGCGGCGCCGATTTCGGCCGTGCATGACGCGCTCGGCGGCTCGCCGCTCGATCCGCGCCTGACGCTTCGAGACCTTCGTCGTCGGCCGCTCCAACACGCTCGCGCATGCCGCCGCCAAGCAGGTCGCGCAGGGGCGGCGCGGCGACGCCGTGATGTTCAATCCGCTCTACATCCATGCCGGCGTCGGGCTCGGCAAGACGCATCTGCTGCAGTCGATCGCCTGGGCGGGCAATGCGACGGCCGAACGCAAGGTGCTCTATCTCACCGCCGAAAAGTTCATGTACGGCTTCGTGGCCGCCTTGCGCGCGCAGAACGCGCTCGCGTTCAAGGAGGCGCTGCGCGCGATCGACGTGCTCGTCATCGACGATCTGCAGTTCCTGCAAGGCAAGTCGACGCAGGCCGAGTTCTGCCACACCCTCAACGCGCTGATCGATTCCGGCCGCCAGGTCGTCATCGCCTCCGACCGGCCGCCGTCGGAGCTCGAAACGCTCGACGAGCGCGTGCGCTCGCGGCTCGCCGGCGGGCTGGTCGTCGAAATGGGCTCGCTCGGCGAGGAGCTGCGGTTCGAAATCCTGAAGGCGCGCGTGACGGCGGCGAAGCTGCATCATCCCGGCTTCGACGTGCCGGCATCGGTGCTGATCTACATCGCCAAGACCGTCACCCATAACGGCCGCGACCTCGAAGGCGCGCTCAACCGGCTTCTGGCCCATAGCAAGCTGACGGGCCAGCCGGTCACGCTCGAAATGGCCGAGCGCGAGATCCGCGACCTGATCCGGCCGCAAGAGCCCAAGAGGATCAAGATCGAGGAGATTCAGCGCATCGTGGCGCGGCAATACAATGTGAGCCGCGCCGACCTCTTGTCGTCGCGGCGCACGGCCAACGTCGTGCGCCCGCGGCAGGTGGCGATGTATCTCGCGAAGCAGTTGACGCTGCGGTCGTTGCCGGAAATCGGGCGGCGCTTCGGCGGCCGCGACCACACCACGGTGCTGCACGCGGTCCGCAAGATCGAGAATCTGGTCAACACCGACACCTCGCTGGCCGAGGAAATCGAAATCCTCAAGCGGCAGCTTCAGGACTAAATTTCCACCGAGTTGGACAGCGCGATCGCGTGCGGGCCCGGCCGCGCGGCCGGGCCCTTGCTTTGTGCCGCCGATTCGCGTGCATCCGGGCCCGACAGCACGCGAGTCGCGTGGATAAGGCCCATAAACTCTTGCGAAAACCGCGCCCACACGCCACTTTGTCGTCCCCTCCTCAGGAGAAATTGTCAGCCCCGGGGTCCGCCCATGAAGGTCACCGTCGAACGCGCATCGCTGTTGAAGTCGCTCGGGCACGTGCATCGCGTGGTCGAACGGCGCAACACCATCCCGATCCTGGCCAACGTGCTGGTCCGGGCCGAGGGCTCGAAGCTGTCCTTCAAGGCGACCGACCTCGATCTCGAAATCACCGAGACCATCGCCGCCGAGGTGTCGCCCGGCGGCTCCACCACGGTGCCGGCGCACATGTTCTACGAGATCGTGCGCAAGCTGCCGGAGGGCACGCAGGTCGTGCTCGAAGGGTCCGGCGACCGCGCGGTGCTGGCGCTCAAGGCGGGCCGCTCGCGCTTCACGCTGCAGACCCTGCCGGAGAGCGATTTCCCCGACCTCGCCGCCGGCGAGATGACGCACCGCTTCACGGTCGGCGCCGCCGACCTCAAGCGCCTGATCGACAAGACCCAGTTCGCGATCTCGACCGAGGAGACGCGCTACTACCTCAACGGCATCTATCTGCACGCCGCCGGCACCGGCAAGGCGCAGACCCTGCGCGCGGTCGCGACCGACGGCCACCGGCTGGCGCAGGTCGAACTGGCGCTGCCGAAGGGCGCCGCCGGGATGCCCGGCATCATCGTGCCGCGCAAGACCGTCGGCGAGGTGCAGCGCCTGATCGAGGACAACGAGGCCGAGGTCGCGATCGAGCTGTCGCAGGGCAAGATCCGCTTCACGCATCGGCGACGTCGTGCTGACCTCCAAGCTGATCGACGGCACCTTCCCCGACTATGCGCCGCGTCATCCCGGCCGGCAACGACAAGGAGCTGGTCGTCGACAAGAAGGAGTTCGAGCAGGCGGTCGATCGCGTCTCGACGGTGTCGAGCGAGCGCGGCCGCGCGGTCAAGCTCTCGCTCAGCAGCGGGCGGCTGGTGCTGTCGGTGACCAATCCGGATTCCGGCAGCGCCACCGAGGAGATCGAGGTCGAGTACGCCTCCGACCCGCTCGATATCGGCTTCAACTCGCGCTATCTGCTCGACATCGCGTCGCAGATCGAAAGCGAGGCCGCCGTGCTGAGGCTCGCCGACCCGGGCTCGCCCACGCTGATCCAGGACAAGGATTCCAAGGGCACGCTCTACGTGCTGATGCCGATGCGGGTCTAGAGCGGCGCTTGCGCATGCGCATCATCGGCCGCTTGCGAGCGACGGATCGCTTTCTGCGCTTGTCCTGCTTGGCCGATGAAATCGCTCGTGGCCTGCTCCGGCGGCAGCCAGACCTTCACGTCCTTGGTGTCGTAGTCCGGCACCGGCTGCGAAAAGCCGGTCACGGCGTCGGCCCAGAATTCGACCTTCGCCACGTCCTCGCGCACGCGCTCGATCGCGGCGTGGAGATGGCGCGCCAGTGCATCGGCGGCAACTCCTTTCTCGCTCATCGCGTTCACCACTCGGCTTGCGACCCATCGACCGGACGTTCGCGTCCGACAGCGGCTCGCACTTGCTCCCATGATGGGTTAAGCACTGGGCGCAGCCCGCTGGTTCCGACATACCAGACGCGTGAAATCTTCGCGATTTCATAGGCTTGAGCTATTCGGCATTGAGTTCCCGCGGTTCCATCGCGCGCGCCATCACAAGATCGTTCATGACCGCCGCCCGCATCCGCCGCCTGACGCTGACGCAATTTCCGCAGCTATCACGCCGCGCAGATCGACGTCGGCGCGGCGCTGGTCGTGCTGACGGGACCGAACGGCGCCGGCAAGACCAATCTGATCGAGGCGATCTCGCTGCTGGCGCCCGGGCGCGGCCTGCGCCGCGCCACGCTCGACGAACTGGCCTTCGCCGAGGGCGACGGCTCCTGGGCGGTGGCGTGCGACGTCGAGGGCGCGCTCGGGCTGGCGTCGCTCGGAACCGGCATCGAGGCGCCGGCCGGCGACGCCGCGCCGACCACGCGCAAGTGCCGCATCGACCGCGAGCCGGTTCCGTCCGCCACCGCCTTCGCCGACCACCTGCGGGTGATCTGGCTCGTTCCGGCGATGGACACGCTGTTCAACGGCCCGGCGTCGGAACGCCGGCGCTTCCTCGACCGGCTGGTGCTGGCGGTCGACGCCGAGCATTCCGGCCGCGTGTCGGCGCTGGAGCGCTCGCTGCGCTCGCGCAACCGGCTGCTGGAGGAGCCGCGGCCCGATCCGCATTGGCTCGACGCGGTCGAGCACGAAACCGCCGAGCTCGCGGTCGCGGTCGCGGCGCAGCGCGCCGAGACGGTGGCGCGCCTGCAGGCGGCGCTGGCCGCGCGCCGCGATCCGGCATCGTCGTTTCCCGCCGCCGAGATCGCGCTCGACGGCTGGATGGAGAAGCTCGTGCCCGAGCCATCCGGCCGCCGAGATCGAGGACCGCTATCGCACCGTGCTGAAGGACAACCGCGCCCGCGACGCCGCCGCCGGCCGCACGCTCGACGGCCCTCACCTCACCGACCTCTCGGTGGTCCATCGCCGCCAAGAACATCCCGGCGTCCGACGCCTCGACCGGCGAGCAGAAGGCGCTGCTGATCGGCCTCGTGCTGGCGCATGCCGGCTTGCTCGCCGAGATGTCGGGATTTGCGCCGCTGCTGCTGCTCGACGAGGTCGTCGCCCATCTCGATCCGGGACGGCGCGCCGCGCTCTATCGCGAGCTCGAAAAGCTCGGCGCGCAGGTGTGGATGACCGGCGCCGACCCGGCCGCGTTCGCGGAGATCGAGCAGCGCGCGCAGGTGTTTCAGGTCGATGCCGGGCAGCGTCGCGCCGCGATCCTGACGCGCGCAGAACATTCAGCGGCGTGCGCAGATGGCCGGACTCCGACCATCCGAGCAAAAGTGCCGTTCGCGGCCTTAGGATTCGAGCCTTTTTTGCGACCCTTTCCGGGCTCGATTTTTCTGCCCGGCCGACCTTTAAATTTGTCGACGAATCAATATATTAGCGGCAGTCAAATGGGCCTGTACGGCCCCCCCTTTTCGTGTCACACCAAACCTCGTTCTCACGCGCTTTTTCGAGCGCGATTCGAAAGTCCTGCTCATGGCTGAACCTGCCCGCCAGAACGGCTCCGAGCTCCGTCCGACTACGATGCGGAATCGATCAAGGTCCTGAAGGGCCTCGACGCCGTCCGCAAGCGGCCGGGCATGTATATCGGCGACACCGACGACGGCTCCGGCCTGCACCACATGGTCTACGAGGTCGTCGACAACGCCATCGACGAGGCGCTCGCCGGCCACGCCACCGAAGTCGTCGTCACGCTCAATCCGGACGGCTCCTGTCACCGTGCGCGACAACGGCCGCGGCATCCCGACCGACATCCACAAGGGCGAAGGCGTGTCGGCGGCCGAGGTCATCATGACCCAGCTCCATGCCGGCGGAAAATTCGACCAGAACTCCTACAAGGTGTCCGGCGGCCTGCACGGCGTCGGCGTGTCGGTGGTGAACGCGCTGTCGACCTGGCTCAAGCTCACGATCTGGCGCGACGGCAAGGAGCACTTCATCGAATTCCGCGACGGCGAGGCGGTCGCGCCGCTCGCGGTCGGCGGGCGACGCCGAAGGCAAGCGCGGCACCGAGGTGACGTTCCTGCCCTCGCCGAAGACCTTCACCAAGGCTCGAGTTCGATTTCGCGACGCTGGAGCACCGGCTGCGCGAGCTCGCCTTCCTCAATTCGGGCGTGACCGATCGTGCTGTCCGACATGCGCCACGCGGTCGAGAAGCGCGAGGAGATGCGCTACGAGGGCGGCGTCGAGGAGTTCGTGCGATATCTCGACCGCAACAAGAACGCGCTGGTGCCGAAGCCGATCATGATCAACGCCGAGCGCGACGGCGTCACGGTCGAATGCGCGCTGTGGTGGAACGACAGCTACCACGAGAACGTGCTGTGCTTCACCAACAACATCCCGCAGCGCGACGGCGGCACCCATCTCGCCGGCTTCCGCGGCGCGCTCACGCGCCAGGTCACCGGCTATGCCGAAAAGGGCGGCGTGGCGCAGAAGGAGAAGGTGGCGCTCACCGGCGACGACTGCCGCGAAGGCCTGACCGCCGTGCTCTCGTGCAAGGTGCCGGACCCGAAATTCTCCTCGCAGACCAAGGACAAGCTGGTCTCGTCGGAGGTGCGGCCGGTGGTCGAAGGCGTGATCAACGACGCGCTGAATGCCTGGTTCGAGGAGAACCCGCAGCAGGCCAAGATCATCGTCGGCAAGGTGGTGGAAGCCGCCGCCGCGCGCGAAGCCGCGCGCAAGGCGCGCGAGCTGACGCGCCGCAAGGGCGCGCTCGACATCTCCTCCCTGCCCGGCAAGCTCGCCGACTGCCAGGAGCGCGATCCCGCGAAATCGGAACTGTTCATCGTCGAGGGCGATTCCGCCGGCGGCTCGGCCAAGCAGGGCCGCAACCGCGAATTCCAGGCGGTGCTGCCGCTGCGCGGCAAGATCCTCAACGTCGAGCGCGCGCGCTTCGACAAGATGCTCTCATCGGAGCAGATCGGCACGCTGATCACGGCGCTCGGCACCGGCATCGGCACCGACGAGTTCAACGTCGACAAGCTGCGCTACCACAAGATCATCGTCATGACGGACGCCGACGTCGACGGCGCCCATATCCGCACCTTGCTGCTGACGTTCTTCTATCGGCAGATGGCGCAGCTCATCGAGCGCGGCTTCCTCTACATCGCGCAGCCGCCGCTCTACAAGGTGTCGCGCGGCAAGTCCGAGCAATACCTCAAGGACGAGCGCGCGCTCGAGGACTTCCTGATCGGCACCGGCATCGAGGACGGCGGTGTTCCACCTCGCCACCGGCGAGGACCGGGCCGGCGACGACCTGCGGACCCTGGTCGAGCAGGCGCGCACGATCCGCAACGTCCTGCACGGGCTGCACAGCCGCTACAACCGCACGGTGGTCGAGCAGGCGGCGATCCTCGGCGTGCTCAATTCCGGCATCTTCGGCGACCTCGAGAAGGCGACGGCGGCGGCGCCCTACATCGCCCAGCGGCTCGATGCGCTGGCCGAGGAGACCGAGCGCGGCTGGGAAGGCACAATTCACCGAGGGCGAGGGCTTCCAGTTCGAGCGCACGGTGCGCGGCGTCAAGGAGGTCGCGATCATCGATCAGGCGCTGCTCGGCTCGGCCGAAGCGCGCAAGCTCGACGAATTCGCCGTATCGCTGCAGCAGGTCTATCCGCGGCCGGGCACGTTCCGCCGCAAGGACGAGGAGACGCCGATCCACGGGCCGGTCAGCCTGTTCGAGGCGGTGATGGCGGCCGGCCGCAAGGGCATTTCGCTGCAGCGCTACAAAGGGCCTGGGCGAGATGAACCCCGACCAGCTCTGGGAAACCACGCTCGACACCAATGCGCGCTCGCTGCTGCAGGTCACCGTCAAGGAGATCGACGAGGCCAACACGCTGTTCGACGAGCTGATGGGCGACAACGTGCAGCCGCGCCGCATCTTCATCGAGCAGAACGCGCTGACCGCCAGCGTCGACGCGTAGCGCCGAGCAGTCTCTCGTCCGCTCATGCCCGCGCAAGTCGGGCATCCAGTCTTGCGATTCGAACTGGATCCCCGCATACGCGGGGACGAGCGAGGAGTGCGAACCCTTCCAATTCTGTCCCGCGATCGCCGCGCGCAGCGTCGTCAGCACGCCGCCTGCACGTCGGCGAGCGAGCGGAACACGCCGCGGCCGCGCTCCACGTCGATATAGGTGTAGGGCATGCCGAAGCGCTTGGTGGATTCCGCGATGAATTCGGGATCGTTCGACGCCGCGTCATAGGCCTTGCGCAGGATCGCGAGCGGCTCGGCTGGCGTCGCGGGCGGCGCCAAGCCCGACAAAGGTGAGCTCGCCGGTCTGGTTGGTGAGCCAGTTGAGCGCGTCCCACATCGCGCCGGACGGCATCGCGCCGCGCACCTGCTTGTAGAGATCGGGGAACGCCGGCATCTCGGTGATGAACTTGCTGGTCTCGTAGCGGCCGTTGCCATCGACCGGAACGAGATAGGCGATCCCGATCCCGTCCGACTTCACGAATTGAGCGTTGCGCCCGCGAAAGGTGGTGATGCTGGTCGAGTGCACGTTCACCTCGCCGCGTTGCAGCGCCAGGAACACGTCGTTGCCGCCGCGATAGCCGACCACCAGCTTGTGCTTGATGCCCAGCGTGCGCAACGCAAGGTGCGGCAGCAGCCCGGAAATGTCGGTGCTGTTGAGCGAGCCGAGCACCACGGTTTCGGCCTTGACGATATCGGCCGGCGACTTGATCCCGCCCGGGAGCATATCGCGCCGCGCATAGAGCACGCGGATGTCGCCGGTGCCGCCGAGGAACTCGAACTTCTCGTAACGCGCCCGCAGGCCCTGGTCGCCCAGCGCCTGCGCCAGCGGATCCCAGGGGCCGTAGAGGATGGTCAAGCCGTCGGGCGCGGCGCGCTCGAACACGTGGTTGGTCGCGGTCTTGCCGCCGGCGCCCGGCATGTTCTGGACGAGGATCGTCGGATTGCCGGGGATGTGCTTGCGCAGATAGCCGGAAAACGTGCGCGCGAAGGTGTCGACGGTGCCGCCGGCTTCGAGCCCGACGATGACGCGCAGCGTCTTGCCGGCGTAATAGTCGGCCGGCTGCGCGGCTGCCGGCTGGCTGATCGCCGCCAGCGCGATCCAACCGGCGGTGGCTGCCAAAGTCGCGCTTCATCCTTTCCTCCCGATGCGCGTTTTTTGAGCCCCCTTAGCACTATCGCATCCGACTGTCTTGGAGGGGCCCTGGGACGCGACGGCGACGCGCCGCCGGCCATTTTCATCTGGCGAATATTCGGATAGCGTTCCGGAAGCACGCCGCCCGCAGCGGCCGCTCGCATCCGAACGCACAGAGCAAACCTGGAATGAACGAAAACAAGAAAACATCGGTCATCATCGTCGGCGCCGGGCCGGTCGGCCTCGGTCTCGCCTGCGACCTCGGCCAGCGCGGGGTCGATTGCATCCTGATCGAGAAGCGCGACGGCGCCATCAACGTGCCCAAGCAGAGCATGGTGAGCGCGCGCAACATGGAGTTCTGCCGCCGCTGGGGCGTGGCGAAGACGGTGCGCACCGCGGTCTGGCCCGAGAGCCATTCGCGCGACTTCGTCTATCTCGAAAGCATGCGCGGCAAGGAACTGCTGCGGTTCAAGGTGCCGTCCTACGTGGAACGCGACAAGCGCGACTTCACGCCGGAGACCGCGTGCCCCTGCCCGCAGATCTATTTCGATCCGATCCTCGGCAATCACGCGCGCACGCTGCCGAGCGTGACATTGCGCCTACAACACGCGGCTCGATCATTTCCGCCAGGACGCCGACGGCGTGACCGCGGAGGTCACCGACATGGCGACGGGCGCGGCGCGGACCTTGCGCGCGCAATACCTCGTCGGCTGCGACGGGCCGTCCGGCCTCGTGCGCGACGCGCTCGGCATCGGCATCGAAGGCATCGGCGCCATCGCGCACAGCGTCAATCTGTTCTTCCGCTCCGCGGACCTCGCGACCTCGCATGACAAGGGCTGGGCGCGCTTCTACCGCGTGATCGACGAGACCGGCTGCTGGGGCGAGCTGATCCCGATCGACGGCAAGGAGCTGTGGCGGCTGACGGTGTTCGACGAGCCGCTGAGCAAGGCCGAGCCGGATTTTCTGCTGCGCAAGATGACCGGCGGGCCGTTTCCCTATGAGATGATCTCGGTGTCGCCCTGGGAACGGCGCGACTACGTCGCCAGGAGCTACGGACAGGGCCGCATCTTCATCGCCGGCGACGCCGCGCATGAATGCTCGCCGACCGGCGGCATCGGCATGCACACCGGGCTGGAGGAAGCCGTCAATCTCGGCTGGAAGCTCGCCGCCATGGCTGAAGGCTGGGGCGGACCGGCGCTGCTCGCGTCCTACGAAATCGAGCGGCGGCCGATCGCGGCGCGCAATGTCGGGCTGGCGACGCGTTCCTACAACGCCATCGCCGCCATCCCGGGATGGCGGGAAGGCGTGACGGACTGGAAAGCCAATCCGGCCTGGCTGTCGGTCCCCGAGCACATCAAGCTTCAATACGGCTATGACGGCTCACCCATCTGCGTGCCGGACGGCACGCCGCCGGTTGAGGTGGAGCCCGCGCGTTTCGTGCCATCGACCCGGCCGGGGACGCGCGCGCCGCATGCCTGGCTCGACGACGACAGCTCGACGCTTGACCTGTTCGGCGACGGTTTCGTGCTGCTGCGGCTTGGCGCCAAGGCGCCCGACGCGACGCGCCTGATCGAGGCCGCAAAGGCGTGCGGCGTACCGATGCGCGAGGTCGCCCTCGCCGACCCGGACGTCGCGGCGCTTTACGAGACCAGCCTCGTTCTCGTTCGCCCGGACGGCCACGTCGCCTGGCGCGGCAACGCATGTCCTGCGGATGCCGCGGGCATCGTGGACCGCATCCGCGGGGCAAACGCTCTCGGCATGGCCATGCCGGACCAGCCCCGCGAGGCGCACGCACAGCGCGCGCATTTGCTATAGTGGCGGAAACCGCCCCTGGAGAAACACCATGAGTGCAACTGACAGGCCGATGGCGACGGCGCCCGGCAGCCGGTCCTACGAGGACATCAGCAAGGACTGGAAGGCCGCCAACATGCGCCCCCTGTGGGAAAGCGTCCTGGCCCACAAGGTCCGCGAAGGCGGCCCCGCGCCGCATCACTGGAAATGGAAGGCCGTGCGGCCCCTGATCGACGACGCCATGAAGGTCACCAACCCGGTCGCGGTCGAGCGGCGGGTGCTCACGCTGACCGACCCCGAGGCGACCGGCGGCCCCGGCAGCACGCTGACCAATCTCGCGACCGGGTTTCAGATCCTGTTGCCCGGCGAGAAGGCGCGGCCGCATCGCCACACCATGAACGCGCTGCGCTTCGTGATCGAAGGCACCGGCGCGTCGACCGTCGTCGACGGCAAGGACTGCCCGATGGAGGAAGGCGACCTCGTCATCACGCCGGGCTGGACCTGGCACGAGCATATCCACCGTGGCAATGCGCCGATCATCTGGCTCGACGCGCTCGACGCGCCGCTGCATCGCTATCTTGGCACCGACAAGTTCGAGCCGGGACCGGCACACGACATGCCGAACACGCCGGCCGACAGCGCCTTTGCCGTTCCCAATATCGTGCCGGAACTGAGCGAGGGGGCGACGCCGTTCTCGCCGGTGTTCCGCTATCCGTGGAAAGATGCGCGCAATGCGGTTCGCGCCGCGCCGACCTGGAAGGACGGCTCGCGCCGCGTGCGCTACATCAATCCGATCACCGGCGGGTCGACGATGCCGCTGATGGATTGCTTCCTCACCCAGATCGACAAGGGCACCGAGACGGTGCGCTTCCGCACCACCGCCAATACGGTGTGCCTGGTTTGCGAGGGCCGCGGTACCACCAAGGTCGGCGAGGACACGATCGCCTGGGAGAAGAACGACGTCTTCAGCCTGCCGCACGGCAACTGGATCACCCACAAGGCCGACGAGACGTCGACGCTGTTCCTGGTCACCGACCGGGACGCATTGCGCCGGCTCGATCTCCTCAGCGAGCAATACGGAAACGAGTTCTGAGTATGACAGGCGAAACCAAGACGCGGCGCGGCGGGCCCGAGCGCAAGGCCAAGCTCGCGGAAAAAAATTACTGGGACGACCTGCAGGCGATCCGCGACGAGCAGCGCGTGCAGATCCGCACCGGCATCCAGGTGGTCAAGGAAGGCGACCTGCCGCTCGAAAGCAACCGGCAGGGTCTGATGCGCTGGTACATGCACCCGTCGATCAAGGACACCGCGCTGTCGACCATGATCTTCTACCAGCAGGAGATCCCGCCCGGCAGCCGCTCCGGCCGCATGAAGTTCCAGGGCGGCCAGGTGATCCTGATCCTCGAGGGCAAGGGCTACACCGTCATCGACGGCGTGAAGCATACCTGGGAAGCCGGCGACGTGCTCAACCTGCCGCTGCGGCCACGCGGCATCATCGTGCAGCACTTCAACACCGATCCCAACGTCGCGGTGAAATTCGTCGCCACCGAGCCGAACTGGACCGATTGCACGTTCGTCGACCGCGGTTCGGGCTTCGAGCAGCTTGAAGACGCGCCGGAATACCGGCGCAAATAATCCGGATTTCAGAATGGACGACCGCACGCACCAACACGGCGCCCACACGCACGGCGGTCGCGTCCATGTCCACGCCAGCGTGGATCATCTCGCGAGCGATACCGGACAGAGCGCCCGCCTCGCGATCCGCCTGGACGGCGCGTTGATGGAGGCGCTGGGCGTCGCCGCCGACGCCATCGTGCGCGTGGCGACCGACCGCGGCCGCAGCATCCTGGTGCGGCTCGATCCGCCCGTCGACGCCGACCGCGGCGCCGGCATCGTGCGCCTCGACCGCTTCGTGCGGCAGGCGCTCAAGGCGCACCTCAACGAATCCGTGGATATCGAGAAGGCGGACGTCGCGCCGGTGCAGCGCGTCGAGCTCAATCCGGCGGTCGACGTCTCGATGGCGCATGACCTCGTGCCGCACATCAAGAAGGTCTTAAGCGAGGCGCGCACGCCGGTCAGCATCGGCGCGGTGCTCTACGTGCCCTTCCCCAAGTCGCACGCCGGAACAACCTACGAGGTCCAGCACGTCGCCGACGGCCCGGGCGTTGTCGACGAGAACACCGAGATCGCGCTTCAGTATCACGACGCGCACCTGCCGGACGGCGCTTTCGACGTCACCTTCGAAGACGTCGGCGGCCTCAACAAGCAGATCAAGCTGATCCGCGAGCTGGTGCAGCTGCCGCTCTCGCATCCGCAGGTGTACCGCCATCTCGGCATCAACCCGCCGCGCGGCCTGATCCTTTACGGCCCGCCGGGCTCCGGCAAATCGCATCTCGCGCGCGCGGTCGCCAACGAGGTCGACGCGCGCTTCTACTACATCAACGGTCCCGACGTGATCGGCACCTACACCGGCGAGACCGAGGCCAATCTTCGCCGCATGTTCAACGAGGCCGGCCATCACGCGCCGTCGATCATCTTCATCGACGAGCTTGACGCCATGGCGCCCAAGCGCGGCGAGACCGGCGCGCATGCCGACACCCGCACGGTGACGCAACTGCTTGCGCTGATGGACGGCCTCAAGCGGGTCGATTCCGTCATCGTCATCGGCACCACCAACCGCATCGACGCCGTCGATCCGGCGTTCCGGCGGCCCGGCCGTTTCGACCGCGAAATCTTCATCGGCCCGCCCGATGTCGCCGGCCGGCGTGAAATCCTGGAGATCCACACCCGGGAAATGCCGCTCTCGGACGACGCGCAGGCCTATCTCGACGAGATCGCCAAACGCACCCACGGCTTCCTTGGCGCCGATCTCATGGAGCTCTGCCGCGACGCCGGCCTCTCGCGGCTGCGCCGCAGCGCCGGCAATTTGCAGGACCATCGTGCTGCGTTCCGCATTCCGCTCGAGGATTTGCGGGTCGAGCGCGAGGATTTCGAACTGGCGCTCTCGCAGATTCGCCCATCCGCGCTGCGCGAAACCCTGATCAGCGTGCCCGACGTCTCATGGAGCGACATTGGCGGGCTCGAACCTGTGAAGCGCCGCCTGCAGGAGACGGTCGAATTGCCGCTGCGCAATCCGCAACTCCTGACCGCAAGCGGCCTGCCGCCCCATGTCGGCGTGCTGCTCTATGGGCCGCCCGGCACCGGTAAGACGCTGCTCGCCAAGGCGCTCGCCAACGAGTGCGGCGTGAACTTCATCTCGGTCGACGGCCCGGAGATCTTCACCAAGTGGCTCGGCGAATCCGAGGAAGGCGTGCGCCAGATTTTCAGGATCGCGCGCCAGGTGGCACCGACCGTGGTGTTCTTCGATCAGCTCGAAGCGATCGCACCGGTCCGCGGCGCGCATGCCGGCTCGATGACCACCGACCGCGTGGTCAGTCAGCTACTCGCGGAACTCGACGGCGTGGAGCAGCTTTCGCGCGTGATCGTGCTCGGCGCCACCAACCGCATCGACCTGATCGATCCCTCGATCCTGCGGCCGGGCCGCTTCGGCGTGCATATTGCGGTCGGTTTGCCGGACGCCGAGGAGCGCAAGCGGATCCTTCAGGTCTGCCTGCGCACGAGCGCAGCCGACGGCGCCGCTGGAATTGATGCGATCGTCGACGCCGTGGTCCCGCTGACCGAGGGCTATTCCGGCGCCACGCTCAAGCAATTGTGCGACGACGCCAAGCGCGCCGCGATCAAGCGCACCAATTTCACCAAGGTCGCCGCGCCGACCGTCGCCGACATGCGCGAAGCGATCGAAGCGGAACGCGCCGAGAAGAAACCGGGAGAAAAAAATGGCTGAGATCGAACGAACGCGCGAACGCGAGCGGCCGCCGCTCTCCGATAACCCTTACGAGCGGGTGATGCGTCAGCGAGCGGCGATGCTCGAGCGCAACAAGACCGGGCCGATCGTGGTGCGCAAGGCTGAGCGCCCCATGCAGCAGGCGCGGCAGGGGAAGCTGCGCTATTACCTCGAGCCGATCACGCATCCGGAAACGCCGCTGCAGATGTGGCGCGTCTTCACCCACGAGATCCGCACCAAGTCCGGCAAGCACCGCCACCAGGGCGGGCTGGTGATCTATGTGCTGGAGGGTAAAGGCTATTCCATCGTCGAGGGCGAGCGCCTCGACTGGGAAAAGGGCGATCTGGTGCTGCTGCCGCTGCACCCGAACGAGGTCGAGCACCAGCATTTCAATCTCGATCCCGAAAAGCCTGCTGTCTGGTGCGCGTTCATTCATCTGCCGATCCAGGAATACCTGGCGTCGGACCTTCAGCAGATGGAAAACTCGCCGGATTTCAAGGAATAGCGCCTCACCGCGTCATCGAAGCCCGAGCGCTGTCCGGCATACCCGCTCATGCCTCACGCGACGTGGATCCGGGCCCGCATGCGCGCGGCCCCGGAATGACCGCATGTCTCGACTCCATCGTCGAATTTGATCCGACAATTCCTCCCAAGCGCAAGCGGATGCCTCGGCGCGAGGCACCGACTTGGGGCACAGCAAGGGAGGGACTTCCATGGATCGACGCGACTTCTTGCTGTCCAGCACGCTCGCGGCCGCGACCGCAGCGACGGTGACTTCGAGCCGCCAGGTGCTCGCACAGACCAAGGTCGAGGTCGAGCCGGGCGTGAACATGGATCGCCCGAACACGGCCTACGAGGGCAGCAAGCTCAACCGCAAGCTCGAGATCGTCAATCTCCTCGACCTCGAACCCGAGGCGCAGAAGATCCTGCCGACAGGCGGTTTCGGCTACATTTCCGGCGGCTCCGGCGCCAACTGGACGCGGCGCGAGAACACCGAAGCGTTCAGCCGCGTGAATATCGAGCCGCAGGCGCTCAGCGGCGTCGCCAAGGTCGACCTCGCGACCGAGATTCTCGGCTCGAAGCTGTCGATGCCGATCTTCGTGCCTCCCATGGGCAGCCACGGTCTCGCCCATGTGGATAAGGAAGCCGCCACGGCGCGCGGCGCGGCCGCTGTCGGAACGCTGATGACGACCTCGACGGTCGCGAACCTCAGCCTTGAGGAGATCGCGTCCAACAACCCCGGCCCGAAATGGTTCCAGCTCTACGTGCCGACCGACCGCGGCTATACCCGCGAGCTCCTGCAGCGCGCCAAGGCCGCCGGCTACACCGCGATCGCCCCGACCGTCGACAACGTCTGGTCCTATCCGCGCGAGGAGAACATCCGCAACGTCTTCCGGCCGCCGTCGACGCTCGGCCGCGGCAACCTGCCCCGCGGCGTTGATCCGGGAACGGGCGCCAAGATGCTCAACGCTCGCAAGCGCGACCTCGACTGGAAAGACCTGGAATGGATCAAGCAGGAGTCCGGCCTGGCGGTGATGCCCAAGGGCGTGCAGTCCGCGAAAGCCGCAGCCATGGCCGTCAAGGTCGGCCTGGACGGCGTCTGGGTCTCCAACCACGGCGGCCGCGCCTTTGACGGCGTGCAGGCGACCATCACCGTGCTGCCGCGCATCGCGCAGGCGGTCGACGGCCGAGTGCCGATCGTGTTCGACTCGGGCGTGCGGCGCGCCGATCACGTGTTCAAGGCGCTGGCGCTGGGCGCAACCGTGGTCGGCTGCGGCCGGCCGGTCCTGTACGGGCTCGCACTCGGCGGGGCGCAGGGCGTGCAGAGCGTGCTTGAGCATCTGCGCGACAACCTGACGATCATCATGCGGCTCGCCGGCACCAAGAACGTCAAGGAAATCACAAAGGACTACATCGCGCCGCCGGCGATTGCGTAGTAGCGCGCCGCCGTAACGGCTCTATCCCGCTCATTCCCGTGAGCCGCCGTAGCTCGAACCGAGCGAAGGCGGGTCGCGGGACGAGCGGGAAGGAGCAAGCTCAACCCGCGAACAATATCTGGCATGCAGCAACGCAGTGCGTTGCGGCGGATTTCCGCCTCGAACTCTGCGGAGATTTGATTCGACAATTCCTCTTAAGCGCAAGCGGATGTGTCTCGGCACGAGGCAACGACTTGGCGCATGCAAGGGAGGGATTGCTAATGGATCGACGCGATTTTTTGCTGTCCAGCACACTCGCGGCGGCAACCGCTGCAACCGTCACTTCGAGCCATCAGGTACTCGCGCAAGCGCAGACCGCGGCGGAGCCGGGCGTCGGTGCCGAGCGCCCGAACATCCCCTATGAGGGCAGCAAGCTCAACCGCAAGCTCGATATCGTGAACGTTCTCGACCTCGAGTCCGAGGCGCAGAAAGTTCTGCCGTCCGGCGGCTTCGGCTACATCTCCGGTGGCTCCGGCGCCAACTGGACCCGGCGCGAGAACACGGAAGCCTTCAGCCGCGTGCAAATCGAGCCGCTGGCTCTGAGCGGCGTCAGCAAAGTCGATCTCACGACCGAGATCCTCGGCTCGACGCTGTCGCTGCCGGTCTTTATTCCGCCGATGGGCAGCCACGGCCGCGCCCACGTCGAGAAGGAGGCGGCGACGTCCAAGGGCGCGGCCGCGGCCGGCACGCTGATGACGACCTCGACCGTGTCGAACCTGAGCCTGGAAGAGATCGCGTCGCACAATCCCGGCCCGAAATGGTTCCAGCTCTATGTGCCGAGCGACCGCGGCTACACCCGCGAGCTCCTGCAGCGCGCCAAGGCCGCCGGCTACACCGCGATCGCGCCGACGGTGGACAATGTCTGGTCCTATCCGCGCGAGGAAAACATCCGCAGCGGGTTCGTGACGCCGGCGACGCTCGGCCTCGGCAACACGCCGCGCGGCGTGGACTTCGCCACGGGAGAGAAAATGATCAGAACCCGCAAGCGCGACCTCGACTGGAAAGACCTCGAGTGGATCAAGCAGGAGTCCGGTTTGGCGGTGATGCCGAAAGGCGTCATGTCGCCGAAGGTGGCATTGATGGCGATCAAGGTCGGTCTCGACGCGGTCTGGGTATCCAACCACGGCGGCCGCGCCTTCGATGGCGTGCAGGCGACCATCACCATGCTGCCGCGCATCGCCCAGGCGGTCGATGGCCGCGTGCCGATCGTGTTCGACTTCCGGTGTGCGGCGCGCCGATCACGTGTTCAAGGCGCTGGCGCTCGGCGCGACCGTGGTCGGCTGCGGCCGGCCGGTCATGTACGGACTGGCGCTCGGCGGCGCGCAGGGCGTGCAGAGCGTGCTCGATCACCTGCGCAACAACCTGACCATCGTAATGCGGCTTGCCGGCACCAAGAACGTCAAGGAGATCTCGCGCGATTATCTCGCCCCGGCGATTGCGTAGACGGCAGTCACACGCGCTCCATCAACAGCGTCATGGCCGGCCTCGTCCCGGCCATGCACGTCTTTCGTGGTCAGGTACGGTGTTCGAACGGACCCAGAAAAGCGCCAGGGGGGCCACGGTCGCGCGGCATAGGTGAGCGCCGGCCTACGGTACCTAAGAGTGGCAAGACGCGAGTTGTTGTCCGCGCCTGCGCCGGACGACCGCTACAAAATATCGAATTGCTCGGATTCGGCGGCCAGGACATGGAATCGACGGCCGCGCGCGGCCGTTCGGGGCGGTGCCAGAGCAGATCGATCCCCTAGGACTGGCGCGAACCGTCGTACTAAGATGCAGCCGCTTTCAGCGGATCCGCCGCTGCGAGGGTAAGGCGGGGCGTCTCGAAGCTTGCCGAGAGGCCCAGGCCAGTCACTGCAAACCTTGGTACCGGGCACGGCATGCACGTCCTGTTGCGTGGGGATCTTCTGCAGCGATTGCGGCTCGTTTCGGGACTCGTCCTGTTTACTTTTGCCGGTACGCATTTTCTCAATCATGCATTGGGGCTGGTCAGCCTCGAGGCGATGCACGAGATGCAACAGATCCGCCAACTCGTCACGCGCTCGACGGGCGGCAGCATCGTGCTGCTGGCGGCTCTCCTCACCCACATGACGTTGGGCCTGTACAAGCTTGCGACACGCGGAACACTGAAAATGCCGCTGTGGGAGGCGCTCCAAATTCTGATTGCTCTCGCCATTCCGTTCCTGTTGTTTCCCCATATCGTCAATACGCGCATCGCGCACGTCTTCTTCAACGTCAACGACAGCTATCTGTACGAGCTCGCTCGCCTTTGGCCCGACCGCGCCTTTCTTCAAAGCCTGCTGCTGGTTCTGGTGTGGTCTCATGGCTGTATCGGCCTGCATTACTGGCTGCGGCTCTCCGATCGCTATAACGCTGCGCGGCCGGCCCTTTGGACCTTGGCCGCACTCGTGCCGATACTAGGGATCGCCGGATTTGCAGCATCCGGGCAATTGACCGCCGAGATCATGAGCGATCCGGCGGCGTTGGCACAGCTCAAGGAACGATCGAATTGGCCCAATGCGGCCGATGGCGCGACCATGGCGCAAATGCGCGACCTCACGCAGTATGTTTTTGGCGGCCTGCTTGCGCTGCTGTTCGGCTACTTCGTCTTCAAACTGCGTCGATCGCCGGCGGATGCCGGAATATCCGTCGCCTACCATGACGGTCCGACGGTCAGCGCAACCCGAGGCATGACATTGCTGGAAGTCAGCCGTGCCTTCGGCGTGCCGCACGCCTCGGTCTGCGGCGGACGCGCGCGCTGCTTTACTTGCCGCGTCAAGGTCAGTGCCGGGTTGGATCACCTCCCTGCTCCAAATCGCGCCGAGACCGTGGCGCTGAAGGCGCTCGAAGCGCCGAGCAATGTGCGCCTCGCATGCCAGCTACGGCCAACCTCGTCTTTGGCGGTCACCATTCTCAACAAGCCGGCTGTTCCGGGACCGGTCCAGGTCGAGTTTGTCGAAATCAAATCGGTCATCGCCGCACATGCCCGCGCAGTCCTGAGCAACGAGATTGCCGAGGTCGAAAGCGCCGACGCGGCGGTGGTTACGCACTGGTTCGCGCAGAAGTTCGCCGCGCCGGTCAAGGTCCCTCATTTTTCCAAGCCCGGGTTTTCGCTGTGTGGCGGGCGGGTCGACTACTTGCTGGACCGCCCGGTGCCGACGGTCGTCCTGGCGCGTCAGGGCCGCCCCGTCTCTCTTTTCGTGATTCCATCAACCGATACGGATGCCTTCGCAGTTCGCGGCAATCGGAATGGCTACAACGTCGTCGGATGGGCCGACTCGGATTTTGCGTATTTTGCCGCATCCGACATTGATCGAGACGAGCTG
The DNA here is from genome assembly GCA_963850705.1 of uncultured Alphaproteobacteria bacterium. Lineage (GTDB taxonomy): Bacteria > Pseudomonadota > Alphaproteobacteria > Rhizobiales > Xanthobacteraceae > VAZQ01. Next base: position 24,602 of record CAWKMR010000080.1, read on the forward strand.
GATGCCTTGCAAGACGAATATGCCGAGGCGTCGGGAGCGCGGACCGTAGTGGCGGAGAATCTGTTGTAGTGGAGCCTTGATCGGTGTGCGACCCGCCGTGCAGAACCTGGATACCTTGCGATATCCTGATCGCGCCAAGGCGCCGCCTCAGTCGGAGGATGCTACATGAGTGAATTGTTTCGACGCGAGGCGGTTCGACACGCGACCCGGCGTCTGGAAGGAGAAGTGCTTCTTGCCACGCCCCTTTCCGTCAAGACGCTTGGCGCGTTCTTGGTTGCGGTGATCTTGGCGGCCTCCTTCTTCCTGTTCAACGCAACCTACGCCCGAAAGGCCACCGTGACAGGGCTGCTCGTGCCCGATCAGGGAATGGTTCGCGCGTCGATTCTCGCAGCCGGATCCTTGCAGAGCGTCATGGTGAAAGAAGGCGACGTGGTCGCGGCCGGCGACCGCATTGCTGTCGTCAACCTCGCCGTGGAATCGGCGGCCGGAAACGTCGGCGACGCGATCTCAAAAGGGTTGACCGCAGAAGCCCTGGCGGCGCGGGCCAAAGCGGAATCCGCGCTGGCGCGGCTGCAGGTCGAATTCGAGCAAGCGAAAATCCGCCTGTCCAGGAGCAACGCCGAGCAAGAGCAGATCAACGTGCAAATAGGCCTGCAAGAGGAGCGGGTGAGCCTGGGCGAGGCAGATCTCGCGCGTGCCCTGGAAGTTGCCGCCAAGGGCTTCATGGCCCGCCGGGATGTTGACGCGCGGCGCTCCAGCCTCCTGCTTTTGAAGCAGGAGCTCGCCACGCAGCGCCGCCTGCTGGCGACCAGCGAGCGAGAAGTTGCGGACCTGAAGGCGCGGCTGGCCTCAATCCCGCTTGAGATTGCCGCCGCGCAAGCAGAAGCGGCGGGTGCGGCCGCCGCCCTCGAGCAGCGCACCGCGGATGCCGAATCGCGACGGCTGCAATTCGTTACGGCACCGATCAGCGGGCGGATCGCAGCCTTACCGGTCGTGACCGGGCAAACCGTCAGTGCGGGCGCCACGGTTGCGGTCATTGTCCCGGAAGGCGGCCAGTTGGAGGCGGAGCTCCTGGCACCCTCGCGAGCGATCGGCTTCGTGCGGCCTGGCCAGCAAGTGCAGATCAGCCTGCAGGCGTTCCCCTACCAGCGCTTTGGCACGGTGTCTGGCCGAATTCGTCTGGTGTCCAGCACCGTGCTGGCGCCTAGCGAGGTCGCAATCCAAGGGTTGAACATTCAGGAGCCGACGTTCCGCATCCGCGTGAGCTTGGGTCGGGAGTCGATGCAAGCGTATGGCGAAAGCTATCCAATGCAGCCAGGCATGCTGGTGTCCGGTGACATCGTTTTCGATCGCCGCACCCTGATTCAGTGGCTGTTTGATCCGATCTACGCCGTGGCAGGGCGCCTATGAACATTCTGGAACAGCTTCATGTCAGCCGCCGTCGTCGGCTTCCGGCCATGCTTGCCGCCGAAGCAGCGGAATGCGGCCTGGCCTGCATGGCGATGATTGCCCGCTACTACGGGCACGATGTCGATCTGAATGGCCTGCGGCAGCGTTTTTCGCTCTCGCTCGCCGGCGCGTCGCTGCGCAGCCTCATGGGGATCGCCGATCAGCTCGGCTTCTCCACCCGCGCCCTGCGCGCCGAAGTTAGCGCGCTCGGCAAGGTCAATCTCCCGGCGATCATTCATTGGGACCTCAACCACTTTGTCGTGCTCAAGTCGATCAGTCGCAAGACGGCCGTCGTCCACGACCCGGCTATCGGCATACGCAAGCTGAGCATTGACCAGTTCTCGAAGCATTTCACCGGCGTCGTGCTCGAGCTCGCGCCGGCAGAAGGTTTCGAGCCGATCAGTGCGAAGGCGCCGATGAAACTGTCGTTTCTCTGGTCGCGCCTGCGCGGATTTCCTGCTGCGCTCACGCAAATTCTGCTTTTGTCGGTTGCGCTGCAAATCGCCACCTTTGCCGCTCCGTTCCAACTGCAACTGGTCGTGGATGAAGCGATTGCCCAATCCGATCGCGATCTCTTGCTGGTCATTGCATTGGCTTTCGGCGGCCTGATCATCGTGCAGGCCTCGATAGAGACGTTGCGGGGCTGGGCGCTGCGCGTGTTCGGTCACCTGTTGAGTTTTCAGATCACCGGCAATCTTGTTCGTCATTTGCTCCGTCTTCCCAGCGATTACTTCGAGAAGCGCCATGTCGGAGACATCTTCTCCCGACTTCAGTCGGTGCAACCCGTTCAGGCGGCCATCAGCCAAGGGGTCGTCGGCACCGTGATCGACGGTGTTATGGCGTTCATCGCAGCCTTCATTCTTTTCTTCTACTCCACGACCCTCGCGCTGATCGTGATCTTCGCCGTTCTACTCAGCTTGTTGGTTTCGTTTGCGCTGCTGCCCGCGATGAGGCGGCGGATGGAAGAGGAGATCCTCGCCGGCGCAAAGGAACAGACCCATTTGATGGAGACCGTGCGTGCCGCGACCACGCTGAAGTTGATGGGGCGAGAATCCGAACGTGAAGGTTCGTGGCGCAATCTTCATGCCGAGACCACAAATGCCAGCATTGCGGTTGGACGATTCCAGATCACCCAAACCTTCGCTCAGACCCTTATCACCGGACTTCAGACCGTCGCGGTTATCTACGTCGGCGCCCGGCTTGTGCTCGATGGCGGTGGCTTTTCAGTAGGCATGCTCTTCGCGTTCATGTCGTTCCGGCAGACATTCACCGACCGCGCCATTGGTCTCGTAAATCAGGTCATGCAATTTTGGTTTCTTCGGCTCTATCTCGATCGACTGGCGGACATCGTTACGACCCCGTCCGAAAGCAACGTGGAAACCCCTGCCATCGGCGAGGTTTCGGGGCACATTCGGCTGAAGAACGTTTCGTTCCGCTACGGAATCACCGACCCGCTCGTGCTTGAGGACCTCAACCTGGAGATAGCCCCGGGTGATTTCATCGCCCTGACCGGCGCTTCAGGAAGCGGCAAGACGACGCTTCTCAAGTTGATGCTCGGACTCAATCGACCCACAGAAGGAGCCATCGAGCTCGATGGCTATCAGGCCACCCCCGAGCGCTGGCGAGCGTGGCGTGAGTTCATTGGGGTCGTAGCCCAGGATGACCGCCTGCTTTCGGGTACGATCGCCGACAACATCGCCTGCTTCGATCCGGACCTCGACATGGCGCGGGTGCAGCAGGCCGCCAAAGCGGCGCAAGTGCACGAAGACATATTACGGTCGCCCATGCAGTATTTGACGCTCGTCGGCGACATGGGTTCGACCCTTTCAGGGGGGCAGCGCCAGCGCGTTTTGCTGGCGCGCGCCCTCTATCGTGATCCGAAGCTTTTGTTTTTGGACGAGGGAACAGCGAATCTCGACGAAGCCAATGAGGAATTGATCGCCGATCTGATCGCGAACCTGCCGATTACGAGAATTGTCGTGGCACATCGGCCGGCACTCATTCGGCGCGCGCAACATGTGTACGAGATCGGTAACCGCAAGATCAGGACGTATTCTGCCTGGCACCAGCGCCAAGGACTACATCCTCCCGTTTCGGCCGAATGACGACGTTGCTTGAAACCGGTCGGGCCGTTGCAGAACGCCGGACGTGCCGATGACGTTTCGAGCCGGGCCCGCATCTCAAAGACTTTCGCGCTCAATTCACCCCAGTTCGGCCCACGATAAAGCGGTGTTCACAGGACAAAGCCGAGAACAATACGTCTGGATGATACGCGGCCTGCTTCTGGATGATTCACGGCCTTCTTCAGACGGTTACACTGGCCGGGCGGATTTATTGAGCGGTCGCGCGGGAATAATGTTGGATCTGTGCGGTCTCCAATCTAGCGCTCTTCCTCTTTGCGGCACGACAGCTCATTCGACCCTCCGCTCTGATCTCTGTCATGTTCCAGGTGGGCTACCATGTCGGTTCAATCGGACGGCGCTGCGGCTGCTGCTTCAGTTCGCAGCATTCGCGGGGTTGCACACCCTCCAGAACACAACGCGCGGGCTTTGAACGCGGCTGATGTCCGAGCCATTGCGGAGCGCGCGCTGGCGGCGGCCCAGGGTGGAAGGGCGACGGACACTATTCGACGCGAACTTGAATCGATCGATCGTTCATGTCGGTTTTCCACGGAGGCTCTACGTCTCTTTCAAGATCTGCTTGCGCGGCTCGGAGTTGCAACATTTCGACCGATCAAACTTCCGCTCAACGATCAGCCATTTTGGCAGCGGACGCCCCATCCGCTGGCGAACTACCAGACGACGACAAGCCTCCCCAAGGTCGCTGACATTGTTGTGATCGGCGCAGGCCTGACTGGCGCCGCGGCGGCTTACCACCTGAAGAATACAGGTCTGCAAGTCGTGGTGCTGGACCAGGGCGATCCTGCTGGAGAAGCAAGCGGTCGCAACGGCGGCAATTTCGAACTGCTTCCCGAAAATTCCGTTGGCATTTACGAGGGTCTCGCGCCCGGCCGGCTGGCATACATGCGCCGGCGCTATCCACGGGTGCCGATGGAGGTCCTCCAGGCGGTCAGTGAACGTCAAGCCTCGTTGGTTCTTGGGCTTGCTCTCCGCAACCGGGATATTCTCAAGGAGACGATACTTAACGAAGGCATCTCCTGTGACTTCTCGCCCAAAGGGTGGCTGCACATTTCCTCCAATGAAAAAGAGGAACAGGCCGTTTGCGACGAGGTGTCGCTCGCCGCACAGCATGGACAGCGGATTGAGATCTGGGCGCGCTCCAAGATCGGCGAGGAGTTCGGCATCAAGGCGGGCTTCCTCGGCCGATTTATCCCGGGTGATGGGACGTATCACCCGTTCAAATATGTCTGCGGCCAACTGCACAGTGCGTTACGCGCGGGCGTCGCCCTCTACACCCGCACCAAAGTGCGTCGCATCGTTTCTGCCGGCGAGGACAAACATCGGGTCGTCACGGACCGTGGCACAATCGTTGCTCGCCGTGTCATCGTGGCGACCAACGCCTTTACGCGCAGTGTCCTGCCCGAGCTGTCGGCGATTGAACCATATCAAAGTCAAATACTTGTGACGGAGCACGTTGCGGATCGGGCCCGTGGGCGCATCGTCACCTCCGACAACGGCCCCGTCTTCTTCAATCAACCGCGTGAAGGCGCACGCGACGGGCGCGCTCCGCTGCTGATGGGCGGCGGCGACGACCGGCCGATGAAGAATCCATTGTCGCGGCGGCGTTCCCCGGCAGTTCATGCCCGTCTTATCGCGCTGCGTGACAGCTTCTACCCGGAACTCGTGGGTCAGCCGCCGACAACCGAATGGATTGGCCCGATGGCGTTCACGCCTGACGGGCTACCTTGCATCGGCTTTCTGCGCCCCGGATTGATCATTGCGGCCGGCTACAATGGCTATGGTGGCAGCTACACGACCGCTGCAGGGAACGCGGCGGCTGAGATGGCCATAACCAATGTCGTTTCGGATCGGCTGCCGGAAGAGATATTTTCGCCGCGGCGGTTGCTGACCGACGATCCATTGTTCCTCACAGAGCGGAAGGGCCTTTGGCGGGTCGCTACGTCGCTCTGCCACCAGTTGAAAATCGTAAATCAGCAAATCTCCGAGGCGATGACCCTTCAGCGCGCCGCACCCGCTCTTCCGCCGAATTCGACCGGACAGGTGCTTGGACCATCGGGCCAGAGCCAACCGACAGGCGGCATCAAGCCGGAGGCTTTGCAAGCATTCAACTCGTTTAAAAAATTCTCTCTCGCAGAGATTCGTCACTTGTTACGTCTTGCGCGGCGCTGGGATCTTACAAAAGATACCGTTATCTTCACCGAAGGAAGCCCGGGTGGCACCTGCTTCGCGGTTGTCGAGGGAGCGATCGACGTCAGCATCAACGCGCGCGGTCAACAACAGCTTCTTGCAACACTGGACGCAGGAAGTATTTTTGGCCAGATGAGTCTCATCGAGAGTGAGCCACGCACCGCAACCTGTTCAGTTCGCACGGACGCCGTTCTCCTCGAATTCGCGCGTGAACCCTGCGAACAGTTGCTGCGCAGCGGATCAGCGACCGCGCTCAAGTTGCTCGCCACACTCAATGAGGGACTCATATCGGCGTTGCGCGGAGCGGACCATCGACTCATGAAACTTGACCGACAAAATTTTGTCGTCGGATAATGTCAGATATTCAAGACGCCCCTGCGGGGCATTAACGCGGCCCAAGAAAACGCCCGAGCGCGGCGAAAATCGTCACGGTCTCTCGCCGCGCACGGCCTCGAAGCGCTCACCGAACAAATCGGCCCGAGGCAACGGCGGCCAGTAACTGCGCAACAGCCGCTCGCGCTCGGCGGTCTCCTCGACCTTGGCTGGCGGTGCGCGCCGCGGCGCTGCGGATGACGCAGACGCCTTGGTCCCTGCCCAGTACAATTGCTTCTTATCCATGCCGGGCGTGCCTTTGTACCAACAGCGTTTGCCCTCGATCTCACGCCATGACCACGGATAGCCGGCGCCCTTTTCGCTCTGGCACTCGACGGCGCTGGCGTTGGCCGGTGCGCCGATCAGCACCGCTGCCAGAACACGAATGATAATGATTTCGTCAAAGCTGAGTGCATCGGCCCAAAAGCCCCAATGCGCGGAGCAAGCGCCTGCGCCCGGCCCCGTCGCCTCGTACACCCATTGGAATCCTAGGCAAAAATCATGGCGGCGAGATGGCTTTAGCCAGGCCTCGGCCACCAAACAATAGCGGGATGCAGGACTATGTTCCTTTCAATTCCTTTGCGACGCCTATTTTCTCTTTTTTGGCGTCAGGCACCATTCGCCCAGCCCGCCGCCTTGCGGCGGGCCTCGTCGGTACGGCGCCCCCTATCCCTGCGGGCACAAAAACTGCGCGAGTGAGAACGCTTCGTCTCTAAAACAGGATATTGGATTTCGCTTCGATCGGTTTGAGATCGGTCTCTTCGCCGAGCATGATCCGCATCTCGATCTCGATTCGCCGCGCAATAAACGAGATCGGGACATCGTTAGCGCTCCCTTCGAACGGATTTGACGAATTCTCTCCGACTTTCTCCAGCGAAATGAAAGCCCAGCCGACGAACGCGCTGAACGGGACATTCAGCCAAACCGTCCAATGTCCGATCCCGGCCGATTTTCCGAGTTCCTGGGCATATGGAAAGAGGCCAAACGGCATGAGTCGCGGCAAAAATCATCACCAGAAAAACGGCGATCGAATAGTAGTTACGCGCATACGGATAGTTCTTTATTCGCTTCAATGCACCTTGCGATCGAACAAGGTCGTCGAGCGCAGTTGACAACACCGATCAACATTAATTCGCTGATGAGCTTGTTGTTATACAGGTCGCGGAAGGCTTCATATTGCCAATGAAGAATCAGAGCTTCCTTGTCGCCTCGATGCGCCATGAATTTCTGCAACTCGGCATCCGACAGGTAGGTCTTCAGCGCGTCCTTGAAGATCGATTGGCTTTCCGGCGTGGGAAGCTCGGCAAGAAAGCGAGCGTTTCCCAACTCGGAGCGTGTTTTCCCAGGTTTTTTTTTCGCGCAGGAAAAACGCAGCGCCGTCAGCCAGGCGAAATGGCGATAGAACATGTCTTTCAGGCGCGGGCCGGATTGCGCGGCATCCAGGCCGCAAACTGCAGATGTCAGCCTGTTGGCAAGGATCAAACTGTTCGTGATGAGCTGCCCGGAAAGCGCAAGCGCCTCGTTGAAGCGCGCGAAACATTGCGCGTTCTTGAACGCCGAGGATGATGGCGAGCGCCGACCCGATGATCGTCAATACCGTCATCGGTACTGTCAAAAAATTCCAGGGCGACACCTGAAGCAACAAGGTGACGAGCAGCGCCCAGCCAATAAGGCAGGCTGCCTCCCATCTCGTCCAGCATAGAAACTGCGTGAATTTGTACTGTCTGCCGACGTGCATGGCTCACGCGTGCTCAGGTGGTTGACCTTCACAAGTCTCGCCGACACCTTTTCGGTGTCAAGCACCGTTGGCCCATCACAACGCCTTGCGGCGGGCTTCGTCGGTGCGGCCCATTTGGCGACCCTGCCATGCAATGGCGCGCAGCACTGCCAAATCGGATCTGGAGGAGCGGCAGGTCAGCCGGTCGACCAAGGCGAATGCGCCGCGATCCGGGGAAATTCTCGCGGTGGGCCGTCAGCCGCGCCGCGCCGCCTCGATCGCGGCGACGTCGATCTTCTTCATACCCATCATCGCATCAAACGCGCGCTTGGCTTCATCGCCGCCGGCCGCCAGCGCCTCGGTCAGCACGCGCGGCGTGATTTGCCAGGAGATGCCCCACTTGTCTTTGCACCAGCCGCACGCGCTCTCCTGGCCGCCATTGCCGACGATGGCGTTCCAGTAGCGATCGGTCTCTTGCTGATCGTCGGTGGCGATCTGGAACGAGAAGGCTTCGTTGTGCTTGAACGCGGGACCGCCGTTGAGGCCGAGACAGGAGACGCCGGCGACCGTGAATTCCACCGTCAGCACGTCGCCCGCCTTGCCGGACGGGTAGTCACTGGGTGCACGGTGGACGGCACCCACCGCGCTGTCGGGAAAGGTCTCGGCGTAGAAGCGGGCAGCAGCCTCGGCGTCCTTGTCGTACCAGAGGCAAATCGTGTTCTTGGCCATTGCTTGTCCTTTCGGTTCCTTTCGCATCATTTGCCGAACACCGACGTGTCGTCGAGCTTCGCCGGCGCGTGGCCGCAACTCACAGGTCCGCCACCATGGTCTCCATCCTAGGTGTTGATTTCTATGACGGAAAATAAACATATCCACAACACACCGACACACCACGCCGGAGCAAAGATCGACATCTTTTTCCAAGACGTTCAACAATGTTCGACGGCATTGGGGAACTCATGTCCTATAACTATTCGCTTCATTGGCGCGCACGCGCTGAACAGATGCGCGCGCTGGCGGAAGAAACAAGGGGCGGCATATCCAAGCAAGTGATGCAGAAGATCGCGGAGAACTATGAACGTTTCGCTCGAACGATCGAGCACCGGCCAAACCGCTTTTTACCAACCCCTCCGGTGGTGCCTGCCGAGGTCAAGACAATTCGCCCCCTGCAGAAATCCCTTAGGCGCGCAGCCAGAAACTATTGGTCCGGAACTCCCCAGTTTTCTTAGACGAGGACCTGCGACGGCAGATGAGTTGGGGGCTTCCAGATGACAGCAGACCATGCGCGCGAAGAATCCGCGGCGGAGCTGCAGCACCGATCGCAAGGAGTCGATGCGATCGATGCAACCATTTCTGCGCTTGAGAAGGCGATATTAGAGCCGGCAGCGCGGGACTGCGAAGCGATCCACGAGCTCGGATGTAAAATTGTCGCTCAAGCGCTCGAAGAACATAAGACGGCGCCGAATTAGTTTACTGTGCCGAGTTTGGGGCGCAGCGTCACGCACCGTTCGCCCAGCTCGACGCCTTGCGGCGGGCTTCGTCGGTGCGGCGCCAGTATCCCTGCCAGTCGTCGGTCGGGCCAATGCCGTCAATCGCCGCAGGGCCGGTGAGCTTCGGCGCGGTGTCGGCATCGAGCACCATCAGCGGCTTGCCGCCGTTCGCCGTGTCGTCGATCGCGCGGCGCAGGATGCGCCGGTAGGCGCTGATCCCCTTGTCGGATTGGCCGAGATGCTCGTTGGTGCGGTCCTGGATCGCGCCCATGGATTCGCAGGCCCACTGGTCGTGGACGTTGATGTCCGCGCCCATGCCGGTATAGGTCTCGTGCTCCTGCTCGTGCGGATCGAAGCCGTAATTGTTGGTCTTGTTCTTGCGCGGAATGTAGTCGGGCAATTCGTAGAGCTCGAGGCGCTGGCGCCGCATCTCGTCCTTGTCCACCGGACCGCCGAAGCTGGTGAAGATCGCGTACCAGTAATGCGTGGTGTCGTCGGTCGGCACATGCCACTGGGTGATCGTCATCTCGCGGCTGAGCGGAATGTGGAACGCGTGCGGGAACACGAGATTGGTCACGCGGATATGCGTCGATCGCGTCGCTCAGCCGCCGCGTCGTCAGGATGCGCATGCCGTAGTCGGTCGGCTCGACGTCGATCTGCGGGCGCGTGTGCTCGCGCACGATCTGCGTGATCGGCATGTCGGAATCGGCCGACTTGTCGCGGAACAGCCGCCCATAGGTGTCGCCGGATTGGTCGTCGTTGAAGAAGCGATGCAGGAACGAGGTGTGCGCGGGATCGATGCCGACCTCCAGCGACTGCAGCCAGTTGCAGTCGATGAAGCCCTTGAACGCGAAGGTGTGCGACGGCGGGCGCGACGAAGCAGTCGAAATGCGGGAACGGCGGCGGCTCGCCCGGTCCCATATAGGCGAACAGGATGCCGTTCTTCTCCACCACCGGATAGGCCTTCTGGCGGATGCCGTCGCACATCCGGCTGCCTTCCGGCTCCGCCGGCGTCTCCAGGCAGCGGCCGCCGACGTCGAACAGCCAGCCGTGGAAGGCGCAGCGCAGGCCGCCGTTCTCGAGCCGGCCGAAGGCGAGATCGGTGCCGCGATGCGGGCACGAGCGGCCGATGAGGCCGTAGCGCCCCTCGCCGTCCTTGAAGATCACGAGGTCTTCGCCGAGCAGCCGCACCGGCTTGATCGGCCGGTTGCTGGCGAGCTCGTCGACCAGCGCCGCCGGCTGCCAATAGCGCCGCATCAGCGCGCCCGCGGGCGTGCCGGGACCGATGCGGGTGATGAGGTCGTTTTGTTCCTTGCTCAGCATGATGAGATCCCGCGGCTGATGGCTGGACCTTTATACGACCGCCAAGCGCCCGGTTCCACAGGTCCGGAACCCTTGCCGCGGCGCCCGCGTTGTCCCAGCCAGCAACGGTGTGACAACAAGGAGTCCGACCATGCACAAAGAACAAGGACGAACGGTCGAATCGCCGGTCGAGGCCCGGCAGGGATTTCTCGACCGGCCGGTGCTGGCGGTGCTGGTGGTCAGCATCGCGCTGGTGCTGATTCTTTACGCGCTGATCTATTTCGGATTTTTCGGCGCGTCCTGATCGCAGCTCTCAGCGTCCGGGCAGCGCCAGCACCTTCGGCGTCGCCGGCAGCGTCGCCTTGGAGATGACGGTCGACGGCACCGGCGCGGTCTCGACCTCCCATTTCAGCTCGCGCGCGCGGCCGAGAAATCGCTCCAGCGTGTAGCGGCTGAAGAAGTGCATCGGAATGATCAGCGGCGCCTTCAGCGACTGCAGCACCTCCATCATCCCGTCGGAATCGAGCGTCATCGAGCCGTCCACCGGCGCGAACACGACGTCGAGGCGGCCGATCTCGTCGAGCTGCTGCTGGTTGAGCGTGTGATGCAGATGGCCGAGATGGCCGATGCAGAGCTGCGCCACCTCGAAGATGAAGATCGAGTTGCCATGGCGCTCGGTGCCGCCGTCGAACCAGTTGCGGATATTGGTCGGCACGTTGCGCACGCGCACGTCGCGCACCGATAGGTCATAGCGCGCCGGCTTGTCCTGGCTCATGCCCCAGCCGCGCAGCACGTGCGGAATGCGCGGATCGGGATGGTCGGTGTAGTGCGTGGTATGCGCGTGGTTCATCGTGGCGATGTCGGGCAGCGCCGCCGGCCTGACGTAGTCGTTGTAGTCGGTGGCGATGCGCACGCGCTGCGGGCTCTCGATCATGAAGGTCGAGTGGCCGATGTAGTTGACGCGGATCTCGTCGGCGTTGAGCGCCAGCCGCAGCGACGCCGGCGTCGCGCGCGGCCGGTTGCGCGCGATCAGGCCGGGGCAGCTTTCGTTCATTTCGGGCTTGGTAGCCGCCGGCGGCTGCGCGATCTGCGCGGCGGCGTTATCGCCAGTGTTCAGCATCGCGACGGCTGCAATTCCCACGAGGCCGACTAAGATGCGTACCAAGCTTACCACCGCGATCTCCCCAAGCTGGTCAAGTTCGACCCAAATTCGACTTCCGATCCACAATCCCGCGCAGTTGAACGGACTTGAGCAGTGCAAAAAGGGACCGCTGGTCCCAGGCTAGTCGTTCGCAAAAATCCCTGCTCCGAATTTCTGCCGTGGGCGGCTGCCTTCATAAACAAGGTCGCGATATTCTTTCGGGAGCCGTTTTCGATCCAATCCATCAATGATCGCATCGTCACGAAGGGTGAGCCCCTCGCCTGGATCGATGCTGATCTTCGTTTTCGGAATCGCCACTGAAATTTCGATCTCCCAATCGGGATAGCCAGCGAGCACGCCCTGCAGCACCTTGATGATCTCTGGGCGCAGCATCTCCAGCTTGTGCATCTCAACCTGATGGACGTAGTGCTCGAAACTCTCGTCAACCACGAAATAGTCGCCACCTTCGATATCATCCTCGCCATGTGGCTTGAGGACCGCCCTCATACGCTCATAGAGCTCTTTCCATTCCTTTTCGAGCCGTTCTTCGGTGTGTTCGCGCATGTGTGCTGCCCTCAATTGCTTCGGCACCCCGGACAAGGACTTCTAAAAGATCGGCACTTCCGTACGGGGCAAATATGGCATGAGATCGGATGCAAGGAGAAGAAGGCCGTGCCGGTCACCATCGCCAGCGGTGCGACTGCATCAAGGAAGTGTCGCGTCGGCTCCCCTCGATGACGAGATCACGAAGTTCCTGCGGCAGATGATCACGGTTGAGACTATCAATGATCTCATCGTCACGAATGATAACTTGCAAGTCGGGCCACTCAAACCCGTACTGTCGCACGTCCTCTAAATCGCTTTCCTGGTTCACCACGCAGATAATGATCTCCCAGTCGGGAAACTCGACGAGCAATCTCTGAAGCGATCTGATGGCTGGTGACCGGAGAAGTGGAGCGCTATCCGTAAACACGAGGTGCCGATAGGCCCAAACTCGCTCCTTGGTGAAGAAAATAGTCTTTCCAATTGCGACCGAATTGCCTGAGCGTAAGGGTCAGGCGTCTGAACAGCTCGAACTCTCTCCTGTCGTAACCTCGCCTCCGTGTGCACACGCACGGATAGGTCTCCTCAGTCGCCCGAGCGCAGTCGGCGTAACCTTCGTAACAATCGGATTCTCATCCAGGTAACTACGAATTCGTGGGTCTTGCGATAGGTAAAGGCGCTTGCGAAATTCTTGCGCGTGAGCTGGCGTCATCTGTTGCGGAGTGATGCCGCGAGCTTCCAGCCCGTCAAGAAACATCATGAATAACTCGCCGACGGCCCGATTGTACTCTCGGTGAGCCCTATCCCAACGATGCTGCGTGATTGCTTTCCCTGTAATAGGATCAACTATTCTAAGCCCTAGAGGGCCCGATACAGCGTTCTCAAACGCCAATCGGGTCTTGAGCGGTAAGCCAAGTCTGCGGAACAATTGCCTCGGAGTGTAATGGTGACCGACGGCCGCATAGTCCGCACCAACGATCGGACGATTGTCAGGTGTTATGTCTGACGGATCACCCGCGGATCATTGATACGTTCAGCGCCCGCCTTTGCCTTGTTGCTCCACTGCCCGCCATCGGGATGTCCAGCAGGGACGCGCGGCTGATTGGTGTCATATCCCCGTTCAACATGATCGCTGGGCTCGCCGTGCTTGACGGCGCCGCGCATGAGTTCATCGATCGTGAGTCCTTCGAGACGCGTTTGGATGATGCGCGCCCGCGCGCGCCATCCTTCGGGAGTCCCTGGTTTTGAAAATGGATCGATCATAGGTCTTGGTCTCCGGTTGTGAGACCATTATCCTAGGACCGATTTGCGCCAATTTGAAGGATTTTATTCCTAACATCATCGCGTCGGTGCCCTGAATGCAAGCCAGAATGAGCGCATAAAAGAAAATGCCCGGGCATTGGCCCGGGCATCGCGCATTCGTGGTGATGCTCGCGAGGTCGCGCGTCTAGCGCGGCGTCACCGTCGGCGAGGGAATGATGCCGTTCGACGTGAGCACGACCCAGCGGCCGTCCTGGCGGCGGATCGACTCGATGCGGCCGACGCCGGGCACGACGTCGCCGGCTTCGCACCTCGATCGCGCCGATGCGGCGGCCCTGGATGACGGCGACGCCGCGGCTGACATGGCGCACCACCCAGCCATCGATGATGCGCTGACGCGCCGGATCGGCGGCGGCGGTCGCGGCATTGGCCGGTGCGGCGCCGGCGCCGGCGCCAGGCGTCGCGGTGGCCTGCTGCGGCTGGATCGAGCCGGTCGTCTGGCCGCTCGCCGACTTGGGCTGCGCCGCGGAAGCCGCCTGCGTGCGATCGATGCGCTCGAGCCGCTCGGTGAACTTGGCGAGCTGCGCATTGGCATTGCGCGTGCTGCTGTCGACGCTCGACTTGATCGCGGCGATCTCCGTCCGCAGGCTCGCGATCGAGTCGCTCACCGCGGTGAGATCGACCGCCGCCATCGGCGTCTCCGCCGCTGCGGCCGGACCGGCGCGCGAACACCGAGGTGCCGAGCGCGCCGGCCATCGCGCCGAGCGCGCCGGCGAATGCCACCGACGCGGCCAGCAAGGCGAAGCGGTTGGAGCGCGAGTGCATCGGCCATCGTTTTGGCGCCGCCGGAAGCTCCGGCGGAGCGACCTCTTCTCCAACGGCGCGACCGGCGCCTTCGCGGCTTCCGCCGGCTTCATCGCCTCGACCGCCTTCAACACCGCCTCGAGCGGCTTCGGCATCTCGATGAGCTTTCGGCATCTCGATCGTCCGGGCATGTCGATCGGCTTCGGCGCCTCGCTCGCGGGCGCGGCTGCAGACGCGCGGGCGCCTCAGCGCGGCTGATCGCAACGGTAGGCGTGGCAGCGGTTTCGGTCGCGGGCGCTGCGGCTATCTCGGCAGCGCTCGACGGCGACTTGGCCGCGTCCTTGGCGTCGGTGTCCTGCTGGCTCATGGGTTCCCTCATTCGTCGTTGACGAATTGGAAACCAGCGGGGTTACCAAAACCTTTAAAATTTGAGGGATCGCCCCTTGGATACCGTTTTAAGCGTGTGCCGGGACACGAGCCTCGCGATAACCTTGCTATCGGGTTAACGAACCGCACGGCGATGAGTCTTCACAGCAACACTGTGCCGCCGAGGTCACACACCGAGATAGCGGTGCTGGATATCGGGCGCGGCCGCGAGCGCCGCCGACGTGCCGCTCCACACCACCCTGCCCCGCTCGATCAGATAGTGCCGGTCGGCGATGCGCGTGAGCGCCTCGACGTTCTTGTCGATCACCAGGATCGACTGGCCCTGCACCTTCAGGCGGCTGAGGCATTGCCAGATTTCCGCGCGCATCAGCGGCGCGAGCCCTTCGGTCGCTTCGTCGAGGACCAAGAGGCGCGGATTGGTCATCAGCGCGCGGCCGATCGCCAGCATCTGCTGCTCGCCGCCCGACAATTGGTGCCCCATGTTGTCGAGCCGCTCGGCGAGCCGCGGGAACAGCGCGCAAATCTTGTCGAGCGTCCACGGGTCGGACGCGCCGCTGCGATTGGCGGCGGTGGCGACGAGATTCTCCTGCGCGGTGAGATTGGGAAACACCTGCCGGCCCTCCGGCACCAGCCCGATCCCGAGCTTGCCGATGCGGTAGGACGGCCAGTCGCGGATGCTTTCACCGGCAAAGCGGATCGATCCCGCCATTGCCGGCGTCAGTCCCATGATCGAGCGCACGGTCGTGGTCTTGCCCATGCCGTTGCGGCCCATCAGCGTGACCATCTCGCCGGCCGCGATGCCAGCGAAATCCCGAACAGGACCTTGCTCCGCCCGTAGCAGGTTTCGATGCCGTCGACCTCGAGCAGCGCGTCAGCCATGTCCGCCCTTTTGGCCGTCCTGCTCACCGAGATAGGCCTTGCGCACTTCTTCGTTGGCGCGGATCGCGGCCGGCTCGCCTGACGCGATGACGCGGCCGTAGACCAGCACGCTGATGCGGTCCGCGAGCGCGAACACCGCATCCATGTCGTGCTCGATCAGCAGGATCGTCAGCTCGCGCTTGAGCTCGCGCAACAGCGCGATCATGCGCACGGATTCCTCCGGGCCCATGCCGGCCATCGGCTCGTCGAGCAGCAGCATGCGCGGACGCGTGGCCAGCGCCATGGCGATCTCGAGCTGCCGATGCTCGCCGTGGCTCATGCTGGAGACGATCACATTCTCGCGTCCGGCGAGCCCGACACGCGCCAGCGTTTCACGCGCCGGCGCGCGCAAGGTCGCGTCCTTGCGCGCATCGCGCCAGAAGTGGAACGAGTGCCCGCTGTGCGCCTGGACCGCCAGCGCCACGTTGTCGAGCGCAGTGAAGTCGTTGAACAGCGAGGTGATCTGGAACGAACGTGCGAGACCAAGCTGGCTGCGCTTGTGCACCGGCAGCGCGGTGATGTCATGTCCGGCGAAGCGAATACGTCCGGCGTCCGGCGCGATCTCGCCGGTCAATTGGCCGATCAGCGTGGTCTTGCCGGCGCCGTTCGGGCCGATGATCGCGTGCAGCTCGCCCGCCGGCACCGCGAGATCGATGCCGTCGGATGCGGTGACGCCGCCGAAGCGCTTGGTCAAGCCGTCGATGGCGAGGAGCGCGTCAGTCACGGCGCATGCTCTCCAACAATCCGTTGATGCCGCCGCGCGCGAACAGCACGACCAGCAGGAACAGCGGGCCCAGCACGATCTGCCAGTATTCCGCGGCGCGCGAGGCCGCCGCGCCGACGAACGGCGTGGCGACGAGCTTGATCAGGATCGGCAGGGTCTCTTCCAGCACCAGCAGCGTGACGGCGCCGATCAGCGGCCCGAAGGTCGACGCCATGCCGCCCAGCACCACCATCACGATGAGATCGCCGGAGCGCGTCCAGTGCATCATCGCGGGGCTGACGAATTCGGTTTGGTTGGCGAGCAGCGCGCCGGCGAGGCCGCATATCGTGCCGGCGATGACGAAGCAGGTGAGGCGGTAGCGATAGGTCGGGAAGCCGATCGCCTGCATCCGGCGGTCGTTCGAGCGCGCGCCCTGGATCACCAGGCCGAAGCGCGAATTCACGATGCGCCAGGTGAGGTAGATGCTCGCGACCAGAAGCGCGAGGCACCAGTAGTAGAACTGCGTCCGGTTGGAGAGATTGATCGGATCGACGAACTGGCTGCGCCGGTAGATCTGCAGTCCGTCGTCGCCGCCATAGCGATCGAGCCCGACGCCGAAGTAGTAGACGAGCTGCGCGAAGGCGAGGGTGATCATGATGAAATAGAGCCCGCGCGTGCGCAGGCTCAACGCGCCGACGCCAAGTGCGAACAAGCGCGGAGGCGGCGATGGCAACCGGCCATTGGATGAAGCCGGACCCGATGCCTTCATGGGCAAAGATGCCGATCGCATAGCCGCCGATGCCGAGATAGGCGGCATGGCCGAAGCTCACCATGCCGCCATAACCGAGAATGAGATTGAGGCTGGTCGCCGCCATCGCCAGGATCAGGATGCGCGTGAACAGCGTCATCAGGAAGTTGTTGCCGGTGACCGTGACATAGATCGGCACCATCGCCAGGAAGACGAGAAGGGCGGCGACCACCACGTTGCGCGGCGTGAACAACGCCGGTCATTTGCCCGACACCTGGAACAGGCCTTGCGGCCGCACCACCAGCACGATCGCCATCACCAGATAGATCATCATCGACGATATCGCCGGCGCGACCGCCGACGGCGGTGCGCGGAGCGTCAGGAACAACCGCAGCAGGTCGGGCAGGAACGCGCGCCCGATGGTATCCATGAGGCCGACCAGCATGCGCGGCGACGAAGGCGCCGCGGATCGAGCCGATGCCCCCGATGATGATGATCACGAAGGCGAGGATCAGGATGTTCTCGCCCATGCCGATCTGCACGGTCAGGATCGGCGCCTGCATCAGGCCCGCGAGCCCCGCGAGCGCGGCGCCGAGCCCGAACACCAGCGTGTAGAGCAGCTTGATGTTGACGCCGAGCGCACCCGCCATCTCGCGGTTGGTGGCGCCGGCGCGGATCAGCATGCCGAGCCGCGTGCGCATGACCAACACGTAGAGAAACAGCGCGACCGCAAGCGCGGTGACGATGATGGCGATGCGGTAGGCCGGATAGTGCAAGCCCGGAAGGATCGGCACCGAGGTGTTGAGCCAGTCCGGCAGCGGCACCCGCAAGCCCGCGGGTCCCCAGATGATCCGCACGAGCTCATTGAAGAACAGGATGAGCCCGAAAGTGCCGAGCACGTGGTCGAGATGGTCGCGTCCGTAGAGCGGCCGTATGGCGACGACTTCGAGCAGCATGCCCAACAGCAGGGTGGCGCCCAGAGCGAGCACGGCGCCGGCGACGAAGCTTCCCGTCCAGGCCACGAAGGTCGCGGCGAAATAGGCGCCGATCATGTACAGCGAACCATGCGCGAGGTTCACGAAGTCCATGATGCCGAAGATCAGCGTCAGGCCCGCTGCCAACAGAAACAACAGCAGACCGAGCTGCAGCCCGTTGAGGCACTGTTCGAGGAAGAGCAGCATGATGCGTGACTTGGCCCCGTACGCTGCGCTATCTCGGCCTCATGGTGAGGAGCACGCGAAGCGTGCGTCTCGAACCGAGTAGGGCCGCCCCGGTCCTTCGAGACGGCGCTTCGCGCCTCCTCAGGATGAGGGCGGATTGAGACGCCATCACCACTTCATCGGACACTCGCGGCTGAAGCGGTCCTGGTTGTTCTCCACGATCGTCGCGACGGTCTTGAGCGTCAGATTGCCCTCGTCGTCCTTCACCACGTCCTGCAGATAGAAATTCTGGATCGGGATGTGATTGTTGCCGTACCGGTACGGCCCGCGCACCGATGCGTAATTGGCCTTGCGCATTTCGTTGCGCATGCCGTCCTTGTCGGCGAGATTGCCCTTGACCGCCATCACCGCGCTGTTGATCAGGTTGGCGGCGTCATAGGACTGCGCGCCGTAGAACGACGGATAGGCCTTGTGCTTGGCGCGGAAGTCCGCGACGAATTTCTTGTTCGCATCGTTCGGCAGGTCATTGACCCATTGCTGGGCGCCAGGAACGCCGAGCGCGAGGTCCTTCTGCAAGCGGCAGCGACAGCGCGTCGATCGTGAAGGCGGTGTAGAGCGGGATCTTCCCGCGCAGGCCCGATTGCGCATACTGGTTGAGGAACTGCACGCCGGCGGCGCCCGGATAGAACACGAACACCGCTTGCGGGTTGGCGTCGCGCACCTTCGTCAGCTCGGTCGAGAAATCGAGCTGATCGGGCCAGCGGGTCAGATCCTCGCCGACGATCTTGCCCTGATAGGTGGACGTGACGCCGCCCAGCATGTCCTTGCCGGCGGCATAGTTGGGCCCGATCAGGTAGAGCGTCTTGACGCCCTTCTGGTTCATGTAGTGGCCCATCGCCTGCGGCGTCTGGTCGTTCTGCCAGGAGGTCGAGAAGAAGAATGGCGAGCACAGATTGCCGGCGATCTGGTGCGGGCCGGCATTGGCGCTGATCAGGAAGGTTTCGCGAGTCGACGACCGGCTTGAGCGACGCCAGCAGCACGTTCGACCAGATATAGCCGACGACGAAATTGACCCGGTCGGACTGGATCAGCTTCTCGGTCTTCTGCCGGCCGACCTCCGGGCGGAGCTCGTCGTTCTCGTAGATGACCTCGACCGGCAGCCCGCCCATCTTGCGCCCGAGATGGTCGAGCGCCAATTCGAACGAGTTGCGCATGTCGTTGCCGATCACGGCGGTCGGGCCGCTGAACGTACTGACGAAACCGATCTTGACGCTCTTCTGCTGTGCAGGCGCGGGCGCAAGCATCGCCGCAAGCACACACAGAACGGCAGCACCACCAACAACGGTCCTCAACAACATCACACCCTCCCAGAGCCATAAGCGTAAGAGGAATACTAACGGATCGGTCCCGCCGTCAAAAGTCCCAGTCCGGCCTGGGAATTGGCCGTTATCGGCCCCGATCAGCCGGACGGGGATTTTGTCGCGGCAGCGAAATCACGAAACAGCCTCGCACTGGCTGACAAGTAACGACCCTGCGCCCAGGCGACGCCGATGGCGCGCCGCGCGATCGGCTCCGTAATCCTCAGGCTCACGACATCGGCATATTTGCTGGCTTCGGGCGGGACGATGGCAACCCCGAAGCCGGCGGCGACGAAGCCAGGCATGCTGCTGGAGTTGTCCCCCTCGAAGCGGATTGCCGGCGAGAAGCCCGCCGCTTTGCAAAAACTGTCGGTCACCTGGCGGATCGCGTGCCCTTGCTTGAAAGACACGAACGGTTCGTTCGCCACCTCGTGCAACCTGACCCGCCGGCGTCGGGCGAGCCGATGGGTATGCGGGACAATGAGAACGAACTCCTGGTCCGCCACGAGGGTCCAGTCGAAACCACCCCTGGTTGGAGGAACCGCAACAAAAATAAGGTCCAGCTCTCCTCGTTCGAGCTGCTCTTCGATCGCAGCGCTGTTGTTCTGGGCGAACGTGAAACGCACGGCGGGATGGCGGATGCTGAAGCGGCGCACGAGCTCCGGAATATATTTGGCGCCCAGCGTACGCAGAAACCCGAGCGAAATCAGCCCGCGATCGGCCCCCTTGAGATCGGCGAGCTCGCGGCGTCCATTATCGATTTCGCCGAGCGCGTGCTCCACCCGCGCCAGGAAACGCTCGCCGGACGTCGTCAAACGGATGGAGCGACCGGCGCGCCGGAACAACTGCACGCCGAGGTCGGATTGGAGCCGCGCCAGCGCCCGGCTCAATGCCGGCTGGCTGGTGCCGAGCTGCTCGGCCGCGCGCGTAATGTGCTGGAGGCGTCCGGCGACGCGGAAGGATTCCAGCAGATGCCAATCCGTCTTGCTCATACCCAGACCGCGGCGGGCCCTAATTCATGCATTTTCGATATGGATTTTAGCATAAATCAGCATTGGACAACATGAATCTTGCGACCCAAAGCTCCTCAGGATTGGCATGTCCGGCAACCGGGCCTATAAGTTTTCATTCCCTTCTGGCCTGGACCGGCGGCAACAGGAAAGAGCTCGTCATGCATGAAGTAGGCGACAAGACCCACTGGCACGAGCCGACCGGCATCGACCGGGCCGGCATCGGCAAATTCGGCCGTCCCAAGACGCCATACGACCTGTTCATGGAGTTCAGACGGAATCCCGATTTTCCGCGGCGTGGGTTTGAAGACCGTCCTCGATCTGCCGATGAAGCCCTGGAAGCGCCTGGGCGGC
Source organism: uncultured Alphaproteobacteria bacterium (assembly GCA_963850705.1). Taxonomy (GTDB): domain Bacteria; phylum Pseudomonadota; class Alphaproteobacteria; order Rhizobiales; family Xanthobacteraceae; genus VAZQ01. Next base: position 45,646 of record CAWKMR010000080.1, read on the forward strand.
AAGGGCACCTACATCCAGCTTTACGGCACCGAAGGGAAATGGGGCTGCTACGTCGTCGAAATTCCGGGCGCAGGTGCGCTCAATCCGGAAAAGCACGTCTACGAGGAAGTCTATCTGGTCGCCGAGGGCCGCGGCACGACTGAAGTGTGGCTCGACAACGACAGCAAGAAGCACGTGTTCGAATGGCAGAAGGGCTCGATGTTCTCGATCCCGGTCAACGCCTCTCACCGGCTCGTCAATGCAAGCTCCTCGCCCGCGGTGCTGATTGCCGGCACGACGGCACCGAACCTGATGAACCTCATCAACAACACCGATTTCATTTTCAACGTGCCCTACCAGTTCAAGGACCGGTTCTCGGGCGCCGACGACTTCTACAAGTACAAGGACGACATCGAGCCCGATCCGGTGCGCGGACTTGCGATGCGCCGCACCAACTTCGTGCCGGACGTCATCAATTGCGATCTGCCGCTCGACAATCGCCGCTCGGTCGGATGGCGCCGCGTCGAGCCGTTCATGACCGGCAATACGTTCTACCTGTGGATCGGCCAGCACGAGGTTGGCCGCTATTCCAAGGCGCACGCGCACACGTCGGCGGCCGTGCTGATCTGCCTGAAAGGCAACGGCTACACCTATACTTGGCCGGAGCGGAACGGCGTGACGCCCTGGAAGGACGGCAAGGCCGAAGAGGTCAAACGCGTGGACTACGAGCCGTTCGGCATGGTGTCGGCCGCCCCTGGCGGCGCGCGCTGGTTTCACCAGCACTTCAACGCGTCCAAGGAAGGCTTCCGGCTGACGGCCTGGTTCGGTCCCCACAATCCCGGCCGCGAGCCCGGCCCGCCCGGCGAGAAGCACACCGACTACACCGCCATGGATATCCCGGAGGGCGGCTCCGCGATCCCCTACTACATGGAGGATCCGTATTTGCGCGAGGAATTTGCCGAAAAGCTCAAGGCGGAAGGCGCGCAGAACCGGATGGAGCCCGACTTCTACAAGAAGGGCACGGTGGTGCCGAAGTTCGTGGGCGCGTGATTGATCGATTTCCTCTCCCCAGTCGTCATGCCCGGCCTTGTGCCGGGCATGATGCATGTTGATGGACGTGAGTAATGTCTGACGAAGCCCAGGGCGGCCGCATTTTCTTCTCCAGCACGGGACGGTCGCTGGTCGACGAGGACGAGATCGTCGTCCTCAGCGTCGGCGTCGACATCGGCTCGTCCACCTCGCATCTCGTGTTCTCGCGCATCGTCTTGGAGCGGCTCGACAGCCGCTACGTGGTCACGACCCGCGAGACCTTCCACGAGTCCGACATCCTGCTCACGCCGTATTCCTCCGGCGAGACCATCGACTCCGATGCGCTCGGCGCGTTCATCGAGCAGCAGTACATCGACGCCAAGATCGACCCCGACGAGATCGACACCGGCGCGCTGATCCTCACGGGCGTCGCGGTGCGGCGAAGCAACGCCCGGGCGATCGGCGAACTGTTCGCACGCCAGGCCGGCAAGATGGTCGCGGTCAGTGCCGGCGACAGCCTCGAAACCGTCATGGCCGCTTACGGCTCGGGCGCGGTGGCGCGCTCGATCCGCGACAATGTCGCCGTGATGAATGTCGATATCGGCGGCGGCACCTCCAAGATTGCGGTCTGCGCCGAAGGCAAGGTCGTCGATCTCACCGCGGTCGATGTCGGCGCGCGGCTCGTCTGTCTCGACGACGCCGGCAAGATCGTGCGCATCGAGGAAGCCGGCCGGCGCTTCGCCGCCGAGCTCGGCATCAAGTTCGAGATGGGCGCGCCGCTGTCGCCGGAGTTGCGGCAGGCGCTTGCCGCCCGCATGGCCGACCGGCTGTTCGAGGCGATGAAGGGCGGCGTTCCCTCGATCGACGGATCGGGGCTGTGCCGGATCGATCCGCTCAAGCCCGGCCGCACTATTACTGAAGTCACATTCTCCGGCGGCGTGTCCGAATACATCTACGGCCGCGAGGCGCAATCCTACGGCGATCTCGGCCTTCTGCTGGCGCAAGAGGTCCGCGCGCGGCTCGACGGCTGGGGACCGGCGCTCGAACCCTCGATCGAAGGCATCCGCGCCACCGTGATCGGCGCTTCGCAATACACCACGCAGGTCTCAGGCAGCACGATCTTCGTCTCGCCGATGGAGACGCTGCCGCTGCGCAACGTTCCGGTGATCGCGCCCACCATGGCGCTCGACGGCGAAGTCATCGACAGCGCGGAAGTCTCCGCGGCGATCAAGGGCGTGCTCCGGCGGCTCGATCTCGGCGAGGGCGACAGCCCGGTCGCCGTGTTCGTGCCCTGGAGCGGATCGGCGACGTTCCAGCGGCTCGACGCCTTCTGCAAGGGCGCGGTCGACGGGCTCGCCGCCGTGCTGGCGAAGGGCCATCCGATCGTGCTCGCGGGCGACGGCGACGTTGGCGGCCTGCTCGGCATTCACCTGCGCGAAGAGATGAAAATCGGCAGCGGCATCGTCTCGATCGACGGGCTCGAGCTCAAGGATTTCGACTACATCGACATCGGCACCATGCTGCCGGCATCGGGCGCGGTGCCGGTCGTCATCAAGTCGCTGATCTTCCCGACCTCCGCCGCCACCGGCAAGGAATGGCAGCCGGCGCCGCGCGCCGTCGGCGAGGCCGCCGCGGCAGCGCGCTAGAGCGATGAGCCGCTACCGCGTCACGGTCGACACCGGGGGAACCTTCTCGGATTTCGTCTATCTCAACGAGGACTCCGGCGAAGTCTCGATCTCGAAAGTGCCCTCGACCCCGGACGATCCGTCGCGCGCGATCCTGCAAGGGGTCGAGACGCTGCTCGGCCAGGGCGTCGCGCCCGGCGATATCTCCTTCTTCTGTCACGGCACCACCGTCGGCACCAATGCGCTGCTGGAAGGCAAAGGTGTGAGGACTGGCCTGCTGGTGACGGAAGGCTTCCGCGGCATCTATCCGGTCGGCGAGCAGGCGCGGCCCTACGGCGCGCCGATCTTCGACGTCATGTACGACAAGCCGGCGCTGCTCGTGCCGCAAAGCCGCACCGGCGAGGTGCGCGAGCGCGTCGACTTCCGCGGCAATGTCCTCGTTCCGCTCGACGAGGCGGCGTTGCGCGAGACGGTGCGCGACCTCGCGGCGCAGAAGATCGAGTCGCTGGCGGTGTGCCTCTTGTTCTCGTTCCTGCATCCGGAGCACGAGACGCGCGTGCGCGAGATCGTCGCCGAGGAGATGCCGGACTGCAGCATCTCGCTGTCGTCCGACATCGTTCCGCAGATCCGCGAGTACTACCGGCTGAGCACGACCGTCATCAACGCCTATCTGCAGCCGATCCTGGCTCATTACATTGCGCAACTCGAACGCCGCCTGAACGAGGCGGGCCTGACGACGCGGCAGAAATACATCATGCAGTCGAACGGCGGCATGGCGACGTTTGCCGCCGCCGCGCGCAAGGCCGTGACCACCGTGCTGTCGGGCCCCGCCGGCGGCGTCACTGCCGGCGCCTACGCCTGCCGGATGACCGGCTTCAAGAACATCATCACCTTCGACATGGGCGGCACCTCCTGCGACGTGGCGCTGATCAAGGACGGCGAACCCTCGGTCGCGAGCCGCGGCAAGATCGAAGGCCGCGACCTCGCGGTGCCGATGATGGACATCAACACCGTGAGCGCGGGCGGCGGCACCATCGCCAGTGTCGACCGCTTCGGCGTCCTCAAGGTCGGCCCCGAGAGCGCCGGCGCGATGCCCGGCCCGGCCTGCTATTCGCGCGGCGGCGACATGCCGACCATCACCGACTGCAATCTCGTGCTCGGCCACCTGAGCGAGGACAATTTCCTCGGCGGCAAGATGCGGCTCGACCCAGTTGCGGCGCGGCAGGCGGTCGAGAGCAAGGTCGCGCGGCCGCTCGGCATGGACACGGTCGAAGCCGCCGAAGGGATTGCGCGCATCATCGACGTGAAGATGGAGGAGGCGATCAAGGCGATCTCCACCATGCGCGGGCACGACCTGCGCGACTTCATGCTGCTTGCCTTCGGCGGCGCCGGGCCGGTGCACGCCGGGCGCATCGCCCGCGACCTCGGAATGGCCGGGATGATCGTGCCGCTCTATCCCGGCGTCTATTCGGCGATCGGGCTGATCATGTCCGACGTCAAGCACGACTACATCCAGTCGCGCATGACGCCCTTGAGCGAGCTGACGCCGCAGGACGTGAACGCCATGTTCGCGCGGCTTGAAGCGGCGGCCATGGAAGAGCTGCACGCGGACGGATTTGACCAAGGCCAGATCCGCATCCAGCGCGCGCTCGACATGCGCTATGCCGGACAGGGTTATGAGATCACCATGTCGTGCGGCGACGAGCCGCTGCGCGACGGCGGTCTCGATGCATTGCGCAAGCAATTCGACGCCCAGCACAAGTCGATGTTCGGGCACCACGCGCCTGACGAGCCGGTCGAGATCGTGTCCTATCGCGTGCGCGGCGTCGGCCTGGTGCCGCCGGTCGAGATGCCGACGTTCAAGCCGACCGGCGCGACGCTCAAGGACGCGCTGCGCGAGACGCGGCGCGTGCGCATGGACGGCAAGGATATCGACTGCCCGGTCTATCAGCGCGAGAAGCTCGACGTCGGCCTCACCTTGACGGGACCGGCCATTCTCGATCAGTTCGACTGCACCACGGTGATCTACACCGGCCAGACCGCGCGGGTGGACGACTACAAGAATTTGATTGTGACGTAACCCTGGGCGTCATGGCCGGGCTTGTCCCGGCCATCCACGTCTTACTTGGTGTACGAAGAGAAAGACGTGGATGCCCGGCACAAGGCCGGGCATGACGGTGGAGAGAGAGGAGCCAATGCACATCGACGCCGTCGATCTCGAAGTGGTGAAGGCGAGCCTCTCCGGCATCGTGCGGGAGATGCAGAACTCGCTGTTCCGCACCGGCTTCTCCACCATCGTGCGCGAATCGCAGGACGCCTCCTGCGCGCTGATGAATGCCAAAGGCGAGGTCGTCGCGCAGCATGTCGTGCTGCCGCTGCATATCGGCGCCTTCCCGGCCTGCTGCGGCGCCGTGATCGCGGAGTTCAGCGGCGACATCGCGGAAGGCGACGCCTTCCTGATCAACCATCCCTACTACGGCGGCAGCCCGCACGCGCCCGACATGTGCGTGCTGAGCCCGGTGTTCGTCGACGGCGAGCTGTTCGGCTTCTGCGGCTCGATCGCGCACAAGAGCGACATCGGCGGCCCGGTGCCGGGAAGCTGCTCCGGCCAGGCGCGCGAAGTGTTCAACGAGGGCCTGCACCTGCCGCCGGTGCGCTACCAGCGCCGCTATGAGACGCGCAACGACATCGAGCGCATCATCGGCGCCAACAGCCGCACGCCCGAGCTGGTGCTCGGCGATATCCGCGGGCAGCTCGGCTCCGACCGCCTCGGCGAGCGGCGGCTCAACGAGCTCGCCGCCAAATACGGCAAGGCGAAGATCCTCGCCTGCTTCGACCGCCTGTTCGAACTGTCGGAGACGCGGCTGCGCAAGACCTTCACGGAATGGAAGGACGGGCGTTTCGAGGCCGAGCGCTTCGTCGACGACGACGGCATCGATCTCGAGAAGCCGGTGCGCATCCACGTCGTCGTCGAGAAGAAGGGCGACAGCATCCATTTCGATTTCTCGGGCTCGGCCGACCAGACCAAGGGGCCCGCCAATGTGCGCCCGCCGCTGGTGCAGGCGGCCTGCGCCTATTGCCTGATCTCGCTGATCGACCCGCACACCTTCGTGAGCCAGGGTTTGCTGCGCGCCTTCACCATCACGGCGCGCGAGGGCTCGGTGCTCAATCCGCGCTTCCCGGCGCCGGTCAACACCTACAATCCGACCGTGCATGCGCTGGTCGACGCGGTCTACGACGCGCTCAGCAACATCGTCCCGGACAAGGTGCGCGCCGACGGCTCCGGCAGCCGCTCGATCATCCTCGGCGGCCGCTCGACCTACACCGGCAAGGGCTACGTGCAATACGAGATCATCGCCGGCGGCGCCGGCGCGCGCGCCACCAAGGACGGCGCGTCCGGCATCACGGTCAACCAGAGCAACGCGATGATCGCGCCGATCGAGATCATCGAGAGCGAATTTCCGACGCGGGTCCTGCGTTTCGACCTGATCAAGGATTCCGGCGGCGCCGGCCGCTATCCGCGGCGGGCTCGGCATCCGCCGCGAATATCTCAATCTGGAGGACGCGCGCTTCTCGATCCGCTCGATGAAGCACGTGATCCCGCCGAACGGCTGCGCCGGCGGCAACACCGGACGTCCCGGCGACATCTGGATCAATCCGGACGGCAAGGACGCCAAGCGCCTGCCGACCCGCTATGCCGACTATCCGCTGAAGAAGGGCGACGTCTTCCGGCTCGATACGCCGGGCGGCGGCGGCCACGGCGATGCGCTCAAGCGCGAGCCCGAGCGCGTGCTCGACGATGTGCGCGAGGGCGTGGTGTCACCCGACGCGGCGGAACGCGAATACGGCGTGGTGCTCAAGCGCGACGGCGGAGATTTCGTGGTCGATGCCGCGGCAACGCAGGCCAGACGCGCCAAGGTGACGATGTAGGCAGCGAGCGCATGATTCAAATTCATGCCATCGGGCTTTGTGGGCAATGATTGAGGAGGCGTGAGGCATGAAGACTGTGGGTTTCATCGGCACCGGCGGCATGGGCAGCGGCATGGCGGCCAACCTGATCAAGGCCGGCTATCGTCTGGTCGTGACCGATCTCAGGCGCGAGCAGGCCAAGGGACTGGAGGGCGAAGGCGCACAGTTCAAGGACTCGCCCAAAGCAGTGGCCGAATCGTGCGAGCTCGTGCTTTCGATGCTGCCGAACAACGATGCAGTCAGGGCCGTCGGCCTCGGCAAGAGTGGGCTCGCCGAGGCGACCACCGGCACCAAGGTGTGGATCGATTTCAGCAGCATCGATAAAGCGACCATCGTCAGCGTCAGCGATGAGCTCAACCAGAAGGGCTGGACCGTCGTCGACGCTTCGGCCGGCGGCGTCGAGGAGGTCGCGGCGGCCGGTGAGCTGGCGCTTTGGCTTTCGGGCTCCAAGGCGTTGTTCGACGAGCATCAGCCGATATTCAAGGCGATGGGCAAATCGATTCTTCACGTCGGCGAGCTCGGCAATGCCAAGCTGGTCAAGAACGCCATGGCGATGTTGGCCGCTGTCCAACACCTGAGCCTTGTTGAAATCTGCTGTTGGCTCAGGAAGGGCGGTCTCGACGAGGCCACCTTCCAGACCATTATCAAGAACTCTCAGCAGGATTCGGTGGCGACCCGGCGCATCATGGAAATTTTGGTGAGCCGCAAGTTCAAGCCGCGCAAGTCCTGGATGCCAAAGGACGTGGGCTTCGGGCTCGATATGGCGCGCGACATGGAGGTTCCGATGCCGTTTGTCGGCCTCGCCCAGCAGATGTTTGCTATCGCGCAGGCGACGGGTCAGGACGGCTATGAGGCGACGGGCATTGCCTGCAACCTCTACGACGTGATCAACGGCAATAAAACTAAGCCCAGCTGAGGTCGCGCTAGCATGGCGCAACCGAGCTACGCTCTCGTGCAGCGCGCCTCACTCGCCCTTGATGCCGAGCTCCTTGGCGAGCCGCGCATATTTCGCGGAGTCATTGCGGACCAGCGTGGCGAACCGCTCGGGCGTGCCGCCGATCGGCTCGTTGGCCGCCTTGAGCATGGTCTCGCGGACCTTCTGATCGGTCAGCGACTTGCCGAACTCGGCGTTGAGCCGCGCGATGATGTCCGGCGGCGTGCCGGCCGGCACGAACACGCCGAACCATTGATCGAGCACCATGCCCTTGAAGCCGGCTTCCTGGAACGTCGGAATGTTCGGCAAGCTCGGCGAGCGCGTCTCCGACGATTGCGCGAGGAAGCGCACGGTCCCGCTCTCGAAATGCGGCATCATCGACGTCGGCCCGAGGCACGCGATCGGCACATGCGCCGCGATCAGGTCGTTCACCGCCTGGCCGGCGCCACGATAGGGCACGTGATCGAGCTTCACTCCGGCTTCCTTGAGGAACCACTCGCCCAGGAAGTGCTGGTTCGATCCGACGCCCGAGGTGGCGTAGCCCTTGCCCCGGTTCTTCTTCATCGCGTCGACGAATTCCTGCAGCGTGTTGATCTTCAGCGACGAATGCACGGCCCACACCAGCGGCTGGCGCGCGATGAAGATGACCGGCGCGAGGTCCTTGTTGTAGTCGCCGTTCACCTTCAGGATGTGCGGCGCGCTCGCGATGTTGTCGTTGGAGAAGAGAACGGTGTAGCCGTCGGCCGGGCTCTTCGCGACCGACTCGATCCCGATCGTCCCACCGGCGCCGGTCCGGTTCTCGATGACCATCTGCTGGCCGAGCGCGCGCGACACGGGTTCGCCGGTCAGCCGCGCCAGGAAATCCGTTCCGCCGCCGGCCGCGAGCATGACGACGACGCGCACCGGGCGGTTGGGATAGGCTTGCGACCACGACGGCCGCACCACGGCAGGCGCGGCAAGAGCGGCGCCTGCAAGCGACAGGAATTGACGGCGAATGAGCTTCATGGGGTGTCCCTCCCAGGGCCCGCACCGATTTCAGCGATCGGCTACAGGCGGACCTGTGGTGCATCTTACCCGGCCCGTTTCCAGCCGGAAGGGCGGAACTCTGAGGCATGTGAGCGCAGCGTTAATTGCAGCCGATACCCGATCAGCCGATCGGCTTGCGCATGCCGACATGCGCAATGCCCGCCTCCTCGAACACCTCGCCTTCCTCGCGATAGCCGAGCCGCGCGTAGAACGCCTTGGCGGTCAATTGCGCGTGCAGCGTGATGTCCGTGGCGCCCGCGGTGCGGGCCACATCGGCGGCGCGCTGCATCAGCCGCGAGCCGATCCCGGCCTTGCGATGGGCGGCCAGCACCGCCATGCGTCCGATCTTGGCGGCGCCGCCGCCGATCACGATCCGCAGCGTGCCGATCACCGCGTCGCCGCGAAGTGCGACCAGATGCACGGCGAGGTCGTCGAACTCGTCCCGTTCGAGCTCGGGCGGAACCGCCTGCTCGACCACGAACACCTGATGCCGCACGGCGTACGCCGCTGGCATGAGAGCGGACGTCGCGTCGACCGCGACAATGCGCACTTCCGGCATCGGTGCTCTCGATCGGCCTCATGGTGAGGAGCGTCGCGCAGCGACGCGTCTCGAACATAGGCCGCCCGGTCAGTGGCCGCCCCATCCTTCGAGACGCGCCACGCAATCAAGTGTACGCAGATTGCGTAAACTTATCTGCGGTGGCGCTCCTCAGGATGAGGCGGAGAGATGTCATGTGCGGGCGCTACTTCGCCGCCGCCTTCTGGCGCTTGAAGTGGCCGAGGCCGGGACGATAGCTCTTGTCGTCCAGGAACTGCTTCATGCCCTGGTTGCGGCCGTCTTCCTTGTCGTTGTGCTTGAGCGCGTCGCTCTTGGCGTTGAGGTAGTCGGCCGCCTGCGGCTCGTTCATGAAGCGCACCGAACGGATCGCTTCCTTGGTGTAGAGCAGCGCCGCCGGGCTCTTCTCCTGCAGCTTCTTGGCGAACTTGATGGTCTCTGCCTTCAGCTTCGCCTTCGGGAAATGCAGGTTCACGAAGCCGATCTCCTTCGCCTTCTTGCCGTCGAAGGTGTCGCCGGTCATGGCGTAGTACATGGCGTCGCGGAAATTCATCATCTGCACGACGTTCCAGGACACGATGCCGCCCGGCAGGATGCCCCAGTTCACTTCCGAGAGGCCGAACTGCGCCTCGTCGGCGGCGATGGCGAAATCGCAGGCCGAGACCTGGGTGAAACCGCCGCCGAAGCAGAAGCCGTTGACCATCGCGATGGTCGGCTTCGGGAAGGTCGAGAGCCGCTGCCAGCGCCACTGGTTCGACGCGCGGCGCGCCTTGGCGCGGGTCTTCGGGTCCTGCTGGGTACCGCGGAAATACAGCCGGATGTCCTGACCGGCGCAGAACGCCTCGTCGCCGGCGCCGGTGAGAACCAGAATCTCGGTCTCCTCGTCGGTCGCAAGATCGTCCAGCGCATCGTCCATGTCGAGATGCAGCTGCGGGCTCATGGCGTTGCGCTTGTCGGGCCGGTTCATGATCAGCCAGGTGATGCCCTCGCTCTTCTCGATCAGGACCGTTTCGTACTTCTTGGCCATTCTCTTCTCCTTGCTTGCTTGATCTCTATGCTTGAATTTCTACGACACCTTGCCGGGCAAAGCGACAGTCCGCTCCGGCGCGAACAGCAGGTCGACCTCGCCATCGGCGGGTAACGGCAGGTCGGCCGCGGCCGTGACCTGAAGCGTGACGCCGCCGCTCACCACATCCACGCGGCGCGTTGCGCCGAGGAAGGTGACCGCCGCGATCTTGCCGGGGATGCAGTTGTCGCCGGCCTTCACCGGCCCGCCGCCGCGCGGCAGGAGCCGGATGCTCTCCGGCCGGATCGACACCGAGACCGAGGCCGGATCGTCGATGGCGCCGGGGACGAGGCATTTGATCTTGCGATCGCCGAGGACTTCGACGTCGCCCCGGCCGTCGGCCGTGAAGTAGAGCCGCCCGGCGAGCAGATTGGTGGCGCCGACAAAGCGCGCGACGAACGGGTTCGCGGGGCGGAAATAGATGTCCTGCGGCGAGCCGATCTGCCGGATGCGGCCCTGGTCGATCACCGCAATCTGGTCGGACAGCGCGAGCGCCTCCGACTGGTCGTGCGTGACATAGACGGTGGTGATGCCGATCTTGCTTTGCAGGCGCTTGAGCTCGCTGCGCATCTCGTCGCGCAGCTGCGCGTCGAGGTTGGACAAGGGCTCGTCGAGCAGCAGCAGCCGCGGCTCGTGCACGATCGCGCGCGCGAGCGCGACGCGCTGCTGCTGGCCGCCGGACAGCCGCGGCGCCGGCCGATCCTGGAAGCCGTCGAGATCGACGACCGCCAGGGCCCTGGCCACCGCCGCCTCGATCTCGGCCTTCGAATAGCGGCGGTGTTTCGTGACCGTGAGCGGGAATGCGACGTTCTCGGCCACCGTCATGTGCGGCCAGATCGCGTAGGACTGGAACACCATGCCGACGGCGCGCTGCTCGACCGGCACGTTCACTTTCATGTCGCCATCGAACAAGGCGCGGCCGTCGACCGAGATCACGCCGGCATCGGGCGTCTCGAGGCCGGCGATGCAGCGCAACGTCGTGGTCTTGCCGCAACCGGACGGGCCGAGCATGGTGAAGAAGGTTCCGGGCGCGAGCTCAAAATTCGCATCGCGGATGCCGCCGGCGATCTGGTCGGTCGCGTTCTCGAAGATCTTGGTCAGGCGCTCGACACGAAGCATAGTTACGCGAACCTTCGGACAAACTTACTCGTGGTGCGGGTCCGCTCGTCCCCGCGAAAGCGGGGACCCAGGGCCACAGAAAGATTCTGGATTCCCGCTGTCGCGGGAATGAGCGGTGGAGAGATCCGAACCAAACGCATCATTGAGTTATCCTCACGCCCGGCCGAGCGCGCCGCCGGCCGAGCGGCGGGCGACGACATAGAACACCATCGCGATCGCGGTCATCAGCAGCGACCACATCAGGCCGAGCGCGGCGAGCTCGGTGCCCTGCCCGTTGCCCCAGAGGTCGAACATCGCGACCGCCATCATCTGCGAGCGCGGGCCCGAGAGCAAAATCGGCAGCGACAGCGCGCGCGCCGACATCAGGAAGATGAACAGCCAGCCCGCCAGCAGCGCCGGCGCCAACAGCGGCGCCACGATCCGGCGCAGCCGGGTGATCGGCGTGGCGCCGCAGATCGCCGCCGCTTCCTCGAGCTCGCGATGGATCTGCAGCATGCCCGACGCGCTGTAGCGCATTCCGTAGGGCAGATAATTGATGACGAAGGCCCAGACCAGGATGCCGAGCGTGCCGTAGATCGGGAGCGGCACCGCGAGGAAGAGCTGCATCACCGCGATGCCGAGGATGAGACCGGGGAACACCAGCGGGATCGTCGCCAGCCGGTCGACGATCCATCCGCCCGGCGCGCGCCGCACCGCAAGCCAGCCCGCCACGAAGGTGAGTCCGACCGCGATGGTCGCGGTCGCGACCGCCACCATCAGCGTGTTGACCATCAGCTCGACGTGCCCGGCATCCCAAACCGTTCGGTAGTTATTGAGGCTGACGAGCTTGAGCGCCGCCGCGCTGACCGGCTGGAAGAACGGCAACAGCGACACCCAGACCAGCATCAGCATGGGCACCAGCAGCAGCAGGATGAAATTGAAGATCAGGATTCCGGCCGCGACATAGCGCAGCCGCCCGAGATCGAACGGCCGCGGACGGAAGCCCTTGCCGGTGATGGTGGCGAAGCGCTCGGCATGCCGCGACAGCCGGCCATAGATGTAAAGCAGCACGAACACGAGCAGCAGCATCAGCACCGACAGCGCGCTCGAGCCGCCGATGTCGGGCGGCGCGCGCGCCACCATGTTGGTGTAGATATCGGTCGTGAGCACCGAGATGCGGCCCGGCAGGCCAACCAGCGCCGGCACCTCGAACGCTTCGACCGCGCGGATGAAGACCAGCATCGCCAGCGCCATGATCGAGGGCAGCGACAGCCGCATGGTCACGCGGTGGATCGTCTGCCAGACGCCGGCGCCGTGCACCCGCGCCGCCTCCTCCAATTCCGGATTGGCGTTGCGCAGCGTCGCGCTGACCAGCAGGAACGCCAGCGGCGACCACAGGAAGCCTTCGACCAGCACCATGCCGGCCATCGAATAGATATTGATGAGGACGTCGGTGTTGCCGGTGAGCGTCCGGTAGAGGTGATTGACCGGCCCTGCTTTGCCGAAGAACAGCAGCCAGGCGGTGACGTAGAGGATATAGGGCGTCCCGAGCGAGATGATCGCGGTGAGATAGGCGAGCGGCTTGAGCGGCGTGTTGGTGCGCTCGACGATCCAGGCCGTCACCCAGCCGACGAGCAGCGCGAGCGCCGCGCTCGCGGCCGCGAACACCAGCGAATTGATCGTGGTGACGACGATGTGCCGGCCCTTCAGCACCGCCTCGAAATTGCCGAGGCCCCACGTAGGAGGTGCTGGGCGTCGGCCCGGCGATGGTGAAGCTGCCCTGCACCAGGAACAGGAACGGCGGAACGACCAGCGCCAAGAGGATCACGATCAGCAGCGCAGAGAGGATCGCCGTCTGCCGCCCCGACAGGCGGGACCGGCGCGGCGCGGCCGCCGCGAGGGCGGCGCCCGTGTCGATACGCGCGACATCGGCCGACGTGGTCACGGAACGCGGTTCCTCCCCGAGAACGTTGTTGACGCGCATCTTGCAGGCACCAAGGCCGCAGCGCCAGAGACGATTTTGGCGCAGGCAGGCGTGATCGTTCTCGCGAGGCAAAGTGCTCCTCCGAGGTTTGCTTTGTTGCCCTCGCACAATGCGAGGGAGCGGAGCGCCGGAAGGCGTCCAACCAAGTCCGCGCTCGGGCGCGGCGCATCCCTTCACGTCGATGCGGGATGCCCGCCTTCCGGCGCTCCACCGCGGGATTTGTGGCTCCGGTCCGGCGCGGGATGAAGCAAAGGCTTCACGTCTGCGACTCCATGCGCGTCAAAGACGCGCGTGAACGCGCTTACGCGTCCGCTCGTAGTGGCGGAGGGCCAGGTTCCGGAGCCTCCCGGGAGCGTGGTTACGAGCCACACCCGCAGGACGCCGCATCCCATTCCGACTCTGGCTCGTCTCCGGAGACGCCCTCGGTGAACGGGACGAGGGGAAGATAGGCATTGCGAGCAAATCGAAAAGCGAAATCGTCCGCTGTGCTCGCTATTGTTTGGTTGCGGTGGATAGTGGTTGGCTGCGCGTCGGCTCGTTTCGCGCCACCGCGAACAATGCGCTCCGGTATTGCGCCTTGCGCGTTCGCTATTCTCGCCCGCCGCCGGCTATGGATTCGGATTGAAAGGCATCCATTCTGGGCGCCTTGATGCCAAAGGGCCGATCATCGGCCCAATCGGTGAACGCCACGAACGCGGCGTTGCCGATAAGCTCCAGGACGCGCACGCAGATCTTGTCTTCCGCTCTCAACTGAAGTTCGAGACGCAGATAGAGCCAGGCCAAGACAGCGATCGGAACAGCAAGGATGAGCGCCAACGCGACGTAGAACATCGTTCAACCACTCGAACAGAGCGCGCCTGGAACGACGCGCAAGATTCTGGACGCAAGAGTCCTGGTCGCCAACCTGGTGGTTGGCGTTGCGGTGAAGAGGCGAGGTGGAGTTGCGGTTAATTCTGTAACTCAGGAACGGCGGCGGTCACAACCAAAAGACTAATATTTGGTAAACAGCGACGTCGCGCGTTCGGATCGTCGCGATCAATCGTCACGTCAACAACGCGCGCCGCGATAGGCGGGACTTGCTTGGCGTTTCCTTGGCGCTTCGCTCATCCCGGCGACTGGGTCAGGCCCGCCATCTGGTCGGATAAAACACCCGCGTCACAAGGATCAGGAAACAGGCTCCGACAAACCCGGAGATCAAGTAGCCAAGCCAGCCGGCCTGCATCTGAACGCCGAACATGCCGAACAGCCACGCGGCCACGCCGGCTCCGATCATTCCCAAGATGATGTTCGCCAGCAGGCCCATGTTGCTCTGGGTGACCTTTTCGGCGAGCCAACCTGCAAATCCGCCAATCAAGATGGCCGCGATCCAGCCAATGCCAGCCTGTTCCATCGCCGTCTCTCTTCAGGTTTGAATATGCAAACCGGATAAGAGCGATCGCGCGCGAAAAGTTCCACCTCCGGACCGCAAGGCGGACCACTAAAGCGTGACGAGTTTGGGTCGAGGCGGTTGCCGCGGCGGCGGGGTGCTCCCTCCCCTTGAAAAAGGGGAGGGTTGGGGAGGGGATCAACGGCGCACGATTTATGATCCCCACCCGGCTCGCTTCGCTCGCCGACCTCCCCTTTTCAAGGGGAGGTAACCGGACTCGCTGCACCGCTTCGAATCCACCTAAACTCATCCCGCTTTAGCAGGCTTCCCGATCCCTACCGCTGAGCCGGCTCAACGCGAGCGCGCACATCACGTCGCGGTCCTTCACCCCTGTCTGTGCAACCTCGATGATGAGCCTGGCGACTGTGTCGGTCAGAGGATCATTGCGATCGTTGAGCCCAAGCTGCACGAGAGCCCGCTCGTATGCGGCTACGATGCGTTCGATGTCTTCCGGCACGAACGCCGACATCTGCAATAAGCGATAGATCGCCACCGACGCACCCTACGCGCCACACCCCCGCCGCCCCGCCGGCCACCATGTAAGCACTATTCACATTGAGACGCGCCGTCGATAACCTAGGTTAAGCTGACATCGGGCCGGGACTGCAGCAGCGTCCGCGCGCGTTGACGCGTCGCAAGCAGCGCTGTGCGCAGGCTGCGCTAGCTGCCTGCGATGACGCATACAAACACGTTTGCGGCTATTGCGCCTTACGAGCCAGACGGGAGCCTTCTATTCAATCCCACCCAAAAAGGCTGTTCGCCAGCGACATGGCTTCGAAAGCGATGAAGTAGATCACGACGCATACGACAGCGCCGACCACGAAGGCGTAGATCCGCTCGCGGTGCTCTTGCGTCCGGTCCCACCAGCTCGGCGTTGGCACGCAGCGCAAGAAAATCTCAAACCGCTTCTGCTCCCATCGGGAGAAGTGCACCGAATAGTCTTCGTCATGGAGCCACTGCACCGTGCCGGAGCTATCGAGCAGCATTTCTCTGTACTTGAATTGCTTTTGCGGATGCGAGAGCAACAGACAGCTGTCGTTCGACATCGCAAATTCGGGCTTGTAGCCCGTACTGACCAGCGCCCGCAGCCTTGAGAAGGTCTGCGTGCCAGCCTGCATGATGTCATCGTCTGATGAATACGTTTTTTGTTGTTCTGCTCGCAGGCTCATTATCGCCCATCCCACACCCGCGCCTCGATTACCGCAATGCGACTGTGGCAACTGATTGTGACGAGGCTAGTGCGATTTCGGCCTCCGGCGACACAACACGGCCACAATGGTTAACAAGCGCGGGGACGGCAGATGGTTCCCATGAACGCTAAACCGGTAGCGGACGGCGAGCGTTCGGCGTCAGCGTCAAAAGCCGTGCAGCCGCGCCGGATTGTCGACCAGGATTTTCTGGATCAGCGCCTTGTCGTTGTCGACGTAGCGATAGAGCAGCTCCACCACCTCGCCGTCGTTCATCATGCGGGGCTTGCGCCACTGCACATGCGGCCAGTCGCTGCCCCAGATCAGGCGATCGGGCGCCGCTTCGATGTAGGCGCGCGCGATCGGGACGGCGTCGTCCCAATCCTCGTCCATCGCCGAGAGCCGGTTGCCGTTCGACAGCATCACCCACCAGTTGGGATCGTCCCTGAGCCGCTCGGCGATGAAGCGACAGGCCGGATCGGCGGCACCGCGCGCCGGATCGGGATAGCCGAGGTGATCGACGACCACCGGGATGTCCCGGATCGTCTTCAACCGCTCCGCATTCTCCATCAGCGTGCCGCGCAAGAAATGCAGCCGCAGGTGCCAGCCGAGCCCGCGCACGCGATCGGCGGTCCGCGTCACGGTGTCGAAGCTGAGCGGTCGCGGCAGGTCGTGGCGGAAGCCGAAGCGCACGCCGCGGCAGCCGAGCGCATGCAGCCGCTCGATCTCGGCATCGCTGGTCGAATCGTCGACGCGGGCAATGAGGCGGACGTGGCTGCGGTCCGGCAATGCCGAGAGCGTGTCGAGGGCGAGCCGGTGGTCGGCGCCGTAAAGCGTCGAATGCACGATGACGAAGCGCTCGAAGCCGAGCGTCCGCTCGACCGCGCAGAGATCGGCAAAGCTCGCGGCCGGCGGGATGTAGGCGGCGTCAGGCTGCGTCGGATATTTCGAGAGATCGCCGAAGATGTGCGCCTGGCAGTCGCAGGATTTCGGCGGCGGCAACGGCCGAGGCGGCCGCACCGCACGGTCCCATTCCGGAAATCGTTTCGGCGAAGCGATTGATCGGAGCTCGTAGGTGGGCAAAATCGCCTGTCGCTGGCGTCTCTGGTCGGGCACGGCGCGTGGCGCGATATTGCCCGACCGTCACGGGCGGTGACGCGCCTATTGCCGCACCCGGACACTCGACGACACTCACCGGAAGAATTCATTGAAGACAACATTCCATTTCGGCATTTTGTCTTCGGTCTCTTCCGGCGTGAAGAAATGCGCGCGGAATTTTCCCTCCGACGGCTTCAGCGTCGGCACCGACGCCGGCACGTCCGGATGCGCCGGGATGTAGTCCGCCTTCGCGAACACCTCCTGCCCTTCCCGCGAGATGATGAAGTCCATCAGGAGCTTCGCGGCGTTCGGATGCGGCGCCTTGGCGAGCACCGAGAGCGTCGACAGCGTGACGGTCGCGGGCTCCATCGGAATCCAGTCGACCGGCGCGCCCTTCTTGGCGCTGATCACCGCATGGTGGTTGAAGATCTGCAGCGCCAGCGAATACTCGCCGGCAATCGTCTGGTCGAGCACCTCGCGCGCGGAGCCGCGCAGGTTGGCGATCTTCTGCTTCCCGAGTTCGCGCAGATAGGCCGTGCCCTTCTCCTCGCCCATCTCGGTCAGCACGGTGCCGATGAAACCGCCCGCGCCGGAACTGGTGGGAAAGCCGTTCCACGCCATCTTGCCGCGCAGCGACGGGATTGAGCAGGTCGTGCAAGCGTGCGCGGCTCCTTGCCGCGCGGGATCAGCGAGGTGTTGAAGCCCGGCGTGATCACGAACAGGTTGTTGGCGATCCAGTAGCCCTGCGGGTCCTTCACTTCGGCGGGATAATCCTTGGCCGCGTCGGGCAGCCATTGCAGCACATGGCCTTCCGCCTTCAGCGGCACCACCGTGGTGGTGCCGTCGAAGAGATCGGCCTGCAGGCGGCCGGCTTTCGCCTCGTTGAGGATCTTCACCGCGGTTTCGGTGGCGTTGGCGCGGGTCGAGCGCACCTTGATCCCGGGATACTTCTTCTCGAAGGCGGCGGTGACCGGACGGACGAGCTGGCTGACGATCTGGGTCGTGTACCAGACCACTTCGCCCTCTCGCTTGGCCGCCGCGATCAGCGCCGGATCGGCGGCGGCAAGCGGACCGGCCGTCGCCAGCAATGCCGCGATCCCAAGGGCTTTGATTCGAAGCGCCGCCAGTCCTGCCACCCGAGCATCGTTGTCTCCCCGGCATCTCTGCCTGTGTTTGCGGCAATCCTCGCACGAGCCATCATCGGCTTGAATAGGCGATCATGTCGCTAGCGAGCATTGTGCAGCGCATCATGCGTCACCCTATTCCGATCATAAATTTGTTGTTTCTCTTTAGAACGCCCGCAAGCTAGATTCACGGCCAGCGCGCCGAGGCAACAACCGCGCACCTTTCCACGGGAGGATCGAAATGATCTCACTCACGATCAATGGCCAATCACACAATGTCGACGTCGAGCCCGACACGCCGCTGTTGTGGGCGATCCGGGAGAACGTCGGCCTGACCGGAACCAAATATGGCTGCGGTGTCGCGCAATGCGGCTCCTGCACCGTGCATGTGGACGGTGTCCCCATGCGCTCGTGCTCGCTGCCGGTGAGCGCGGCCGCCGGCAAGCGCATCACCACCATCGAAGGGCTCGCCGAAAACGGCGTCCTGACCAAGGTGCAGCAAGCCTGGCTCGCCCATGAAGTGCCGCAATGCGGCTACTGCCAGAGCGGCATGATCATGGCGGTCGCGGCGCTGCTCAAGGACAAGCCGAAGCCCACCGACGCCGACATCAACGACGCGATCACCAACATCTGTCGTTGCGGCACCTTCCAGCAAGTACGCGCGGCGATCCACGCCGCCGCGAACGCGTGATCGGGGAGGTCATCATGAATTACGTTCCGAAGATCGATCGCCGTTCCTTCGTCATCGGCACCGCCGCCGCCGGCGCGGGCCTCACGCTCGGCATGAGCCTGCCGTTCGGCGCCGCGCAGGCGCAGGGCGCACCCGAGCTCAATGCCTGGGTGGTGGTGCGCCCCGACGACACCGTCGTCATCCGCTTCGCGCGTTCCGAGATGGGTCAGGGCGCGCTGACCGGGCTGTGCCAGCTCGTCGCCGAAGAGCTCGAATGCGACTGGGCGAAGGTCACGTGGGAATATGTGAACCCGTCCTGGAACGTCGCGCGCAAGCGCGTCTGGGGCAACTTCAATTCGACCGGCAGCAATGCGATCCGCCAGTCGCACGAATATGTACGCCAGGGCGGCGCCGCGGCGCGGCAGATGTTGATCCAGGCCGCGGCCAATGAATGGAAGGTGCCGGCGTCGGAGTGCACCGCCGCGAACAGCGTCATCACCCACACGCCCTCGGGCCGCAAGACCACCTACGGCGCGGTGGCGCTCGAGGCCACGAAGATCGAGCCGCCGAATCCCAAGAGCATCGCGCTCAAGGACCCGAAGGTCTGGAAGATCGCCGGCAAGCCGCTCAAGCGGCTTGATACGAGGGACAAGCTCACCGGCGCGCAGAAATATTCGATCGACACGCAGCTTCCCGGCATGCTCAACGCCGCGATCAAGGCCTGTCCGGTGCGCGGCGGCAAGATCGTGAGCTTCGATGCCGCCAA
Source organism: uncultured Alphaproteobacteria bacterium (assembly GCA_963850705.1). GTDB lineage: Bacteria > Pseudomonadota > Alphaproteobacteria > Rhizobiales > Xanthobacteraceae > VAZQ01. The sequence continues at coordinate 65,183 of CAWKMR010000080.1, forward strand.
GGCGCGCGGCATGAAGGGCGTGAAGAACGTCCTGCAGGTCGGCAACAACGCGGTCGCGGTCGTCGCCGACACCTGGTGGCACGCCAAGACCGCGCTCGATGCCGTGCCGGTGGTCTGGGATGAGGGTGCCGGCGCCAAGGCGTCCAGCGCCTCGATCGCCGCCTTCCTGGCGGAAGGTCTCGACGCGGAAACGCAGTTCGTCGGCAACAAGGGCGGCGACATCAACGCGGCGCTGTCAGGCGCGGCGAAGAAGGTGGAGGCGGTCTACGCCTATCCGTACCAGAACCACGCCTGCATGGAGCCGCTCAACGCCACCGCGCGCTACACGGCCGAGAAGTGCGAGGTCTGGACCTCGACGCAGAACGCCGAGTCGGTGCTCGCCGCCGCGGTCGAAGCGTCGGGCCTGCCGTTCAACCGATGCGACGTCACGGTGGTCTCCGCCGGCGGCGGCTTCGGCCGGCGCGGCCGCACCGACTACGTGACCCAGGCGGTGCAGATCGCCAAGCAGATGCCCGGCGTCCCGATCAAGCTGCTGTGGTCGCGCGAAGAGGACATGACCCAGGGCACCTACCATCCGATCACGCAGTGCAAGCTCACGGCGGCGCTGGACAAGGACAACAACCTGACCGGCCTGCGCATGCGCATTTCCGGCCAGTCGATCCTGGCCGGCATCGCGCCGGATCGCCTGGTGAACGGGCGTGATCCCGCGGTCTATCCAGGGCCTCAACCCCGGCGGCGCCGAAGGCCAGATCGGCTACGACATCCCGAACGTCCTGATCGATCACGCCATGCGCAACCCGCACCTCACGCCGGGCTTCTGGCGTGGCGTGAACAACAACCAGAACGCCATCTATCTCGAATGCTTCATCGACGAGGTGGCGCATGCGGCCGGGCAGGATCCGCTCGAATTCCGCCGCAAGATGATGAAGAAACATCCCAAGCACCTTGCCGTGCTCAACGCCGCCGCCGAACGCGCCGAGTGGGGCAAGCCGCTGCCGAAGGGTGTGTTCCGCGGCATCGCGCAGCAGATGGGCTACGGCAGCTATGTCGCCGCCGTCGCCGAAGTCTCGGTGTCGAGCGATGGCCTGCTCACCATCCATCGCATCGTCGGCGCCACCGACCCCGGCCATGTCGCCAACCCGATGCTGGTCGAGCGGCAGATCTCCGGCTCGTTCGTGTTCGGCCTGTCCGCGATCCTCTACGGCGGCTGCACGGTGAAGGACGGCCGCGTCGAGCAGACCAACTTCGACACCTACAACTCGATGCGCATGGCGGCGATGCCGAAGGTCGAGACGGTGCTGGTGCCCTCCGGCGGCTTCTGGGGCGGCGTCGGCGAGCCGACGATCTTCGTGGCGGCGCCGTCGGTGCTCAACGCGATCTTCGCGGCGACCGGCAAGCGGATCCGCTCGTTCCCGCTGAAGGATCAGGGCCTGCGAACCGCGTAGCAATGGCTCACGTGACCGGGGCGGCGGCCGAAAGGCCGCCGCTTCCGCATTTCAGGGGGGCTTGCGGGCGTTTCTGCCTCAAATGTTGACTTGAAATCGTCACCTTGCCGTTCGAAGTCTCCCGTCCGACTGCTTCGGCGCGCGCTCACGAGGGGACGCCGCATGGCGCGTATCACCGTCAACGGTCGGCTGCACGACGTGGACGTCGATCCCGACACCCCGCTGTTGTGGGTGTTGCGGGACACGCTCGGCATGGGCGGCACGAAATACGGCTGCGGCATCGCGCAATGCGGCGCCTGTACCGTCCATATCGATGGCGTCGCCACCCGTTCCTGCGCGCTGCCGGTGAGCGCGGTCGAAGGCAAGGCCATCACCACCATCGAGGGGCTCGCGCCCAACGGCGTGCTGCACCGGGTGCAGCAGGCCTGGATCGCGCACGACGTTCCGCAATGCGGCTATTGCCAGAGCGGCATGATCATGGCGGTCGCGGCGCTGCTGAAAGAAACGCCGAATCCGACCGACGCCGAGATCGACGCGGCGATCACCAATATTTGCCGTTGCGGCACGTATCAGCGCGTGCGCGCGGCGATCCATGCGGCGGCAAACGCATGACGGAACTGCGATGAGCGTCAGCCGGGGGATCGATCGTCGCGAATTCCTGGTCAGCGTTGCCGCTGCCGCCGGCGGGCTTGCGCTCGGCTTCGATCTGCCGATCGGCTCATCGACTGAGGCCGCCGCGGGCGCGCCGGAGATCACCGCCTGGATCGTGATCCATCCGGACGACACCGTGATCATCCGCGTGGCGCGCTCGGAAATGGGCCAAGGCACGCTCACCGCGCTGCCGATGCTGGTCGCGGAAGAACTCGAATGCGACTGGAGCAAGGTACGAACCGAGTTCCCGCGCCCCGACGAGAACCTCCGGCGCAATCGCGTGTGGGGCGATTTCTCGACCGGCGGCAGCCGCAGCATCCGCAATTCCCAGGAGCCGTTGCGCAAAGCCGGCGCAACGGCGCGGGAGATGCTGATCGCCGCCGCCGCCGCGCAATGGGGCGTTGCGGCGTCGGAATGCCGAGCGGCGAACAGCGTCATCACCCACAGGCCGAGCGGCCGCACCGTCACCTTCGGCCAGGTCGCCGCAGCCGCGGCGAAGATTGCGCCGCCGAAGGACGTCGCGCTCAAGGACTCGAAAGACTGGCGTCTCATCGGCCAGCCGACCCGGCGGCTCGACGTCGCCGACAAGGTCACGGGCAAGCCGATCTACGGCATCGACGTGCGCGTGCCGGGCATGCTGCACGCGGCGCTCGCGCAATGCCCGGTGTTCAAGGGCACGCTGAAGTCGGTCGATGAATCGACGATCGCCGGCATGAAGGGCGTCCGCCAGGTCGTGAAGCTCAAGGATGCAGTGGCGGTCGTCGCAGACAATTGGTGGCAGGCGAAGAAGGCGCTCGATGCGCTGATGATCGAGTGGGACACCGGCGAGAGCGGGCAGGTGTCGAGCGACAGCATCCGCGACTTTCTGCTTGGTGGACTGACGGCCTCCAACGCCGGTATCGGACGCACGCAGGGCAACATCGGCGAAGGATTTGCAGGCGCCGTCACGCGCGTCGATGCCGACTACTTCGTGCCGTTCCTGGCGCATGCGACGCTCGAGCCGCAGAATTGCACCGCGCACGTCACCGGCGACCGGGCGGAAATCTGGGCGCCGACGCAGAACGGCGAAGCGGCGCTGGCATCGGCGGCGCATGCGCTCGGCATCCCGCCGCGGAATGTGACGGTGCACAAGACCATGCTGGGCGGCGGCTTCGGCCGGCGCGGCGTCACGCAGGACTTCGTCCCACCGGCGGTGCTGATCGCCAGGGAGGTCGGCCGTCCGGTCAAGGTGGTGTGGTCGCGCGAAGAGGACACCGGACATGACTACTATCGGCCGGTCGCGATGGCGCGGATGTCGGCCGGACTCGATGCGACCGGAATGCCCGCGGCCTGGCATGTGCGGATGACCGGCAATTCGATCTGGAGCACGCTGATGCCGATGACCGTGCGCGACGGCGTCGACCGGCAGTTCCAGGAAGGCTTCCTGGCCGACATGCCCTACGACATCCCGAATTATCTTGCCGACTATGCGATCCGGAACACGCATGTCCCGGTCGGCTTCTGGCGCTGCGTGAACCACACGCAGAATTGCTTCTTCAAGGAAAGCTTCGTCGACGAGATGGCGCACGCGGCCGGCATCGATCCGCTGGAGTACCGGCGCCGGCTGATCGGCACGCACCGCAACGCGGGGAAATTTCTCGGCGTGCTCAATGCCGCGGCCGAGCGCGCCGGCTGGGGCACACCGCCGCCGCCGCAGACCTTCCGCGGCATCGCGCTGAACGAGGCCTACAACACCTTCGTCGCGGCGGTCGCCGAGGTCTCGGTCGCCGCCGACGGCGCGGTGCGCATGCCCCGGATCGTCGTGGCGCTCGATCCCGGCACCGTCGTCAACCCGCTGACCGCGGAGATGCAGACCGAAAGCGCCGTCGTCTTCGGCCTGACGGCCGCGCTCTACGGCGAGATCACGATCAAGGACGGGCGGGTCGAGCAGTCGAACTTCAACGACTACCGGATGCTGCGCCTCGCCGAGATGCCCAGGGTCGACACCGTGCTGATGCCATCCGGCGGATTCTGGGGCGGCTGCGGCGAACCCCCCGTTGCAGTCGTCGCGCCGGCGTTGTGCAATGCCATCTTCGCGGCGACCGGCAAGCGCATCCGCTCGCTGCCTTTGAAGAACCACGACCTGAGAAGAGCATGAGGCTGCGTCAGACAGCCGTGGCTCTTCGCGTTCGGGAGGAAGTCATGAGACGCATCGATTGTCTTGCAGGCATTTATTGCGCTTTGCGTGTCCGCGAGCGCGGCATCCGCCATCGACGTCGCGCCCGCGGGCGCTGCGGCCTGCTCGGGCTGCCACCCGGCCAGCCGCGCGGTGGAGACGCCGTTCACGCGGCTGGCCGGACGCAATCCCGCCGACATCGTGACCGCGATGCAGGAATTCCGGAGCGGACAGCGCGCCGCAACGGTCATGGACCGGATCGCCAAGGGCTTCACCGACGACGAGATCAAGGCCATCGCGGCCTGGTACGCGGCGCAGAAGGATTGACCGTCATGACACACCTTCATGTGAACCGACGCGATTTCCTCAAGCGCACCGCCGCAAGCGCCGCGGCCATCAGCCTGTCCGCGCCCGCGATCGCGCAGAGCGCCAGCAGCCGCGTCGTCGTCGTGGGCGGCGGATTCGCCGGCGCGACCTGCGCCCGCACGCTCAAGCACATCGATCCGCGCATCGCGGTGACGCTGGTCGAGGCCAGCCACACCTTCACCGCCTGCCCGTTCAGCAACAACGTCATCGCCGGACTGCGCGATCTCAAGGCGCAGCAGTTCGACTACAAGAAGCTCGAAGGCGCCGTCGAGGTCACCTTCGAGCCGGCGACTCGCATCGATGCCGACGCCCGCACGGTGATCATCGGCGACGCCGGCCGGCTGCCCTATGACCGGCTGGTGCTGGCGCCGGGCATCGACATCCGCTGGGACGGCCTGCCCGGCTACGTCGAAGCCGCCGCCGAGCGCATGCCGCATGCCTGGCGCGCCGGCGAGCAGACGCTGCTGCTTGCGCAAGCAGCTCGAGTCGATGGAGGACGGCGGCCTGGTGGTGATCTCGGCGCCGGCCAATCCGTTCCGCTGCCCGCCGGGGCCCTACGAGCGCGCGAGCCTCATTGCGCATTACCTGAAAACGCGGAAGCCGAAATCCAAGCTGATCATCCTCGACGCCAAGGACGCGTTCTCGAAGCAGGGATTGTTCCTCGCCGCCTGGAAGGAGCTCTATCCCGAGCTGATCGAATGGGTGCCGTTGTCGAAGGGCGGCCGCGTCACCTCGGTCGATCCCGAGACCAATACGCTGACGACGGAATTCGGAAGCCACAAGGCCGCCGTCGCCAACGTGATCCCGCCGCAGAAGGCGGCGCGCATCGCGGAGCTCGCCGGCGTCGCCGACAAGACCGGCTGGTGCCCGATCGATCCGGTGACGTTCGAGTCGAAGCTGCAGCAAAACATCCACGTCATCGGCGACGCCTGCATCGCCGGCGGCATGCCGAAATCGGCCTTCGCGGCGAATTCCCAGGCCAAGGGTTGCGCGGCCGCGCTCGCCAAGCTCCTCGCCGGCGAGAAGCCGGAGGAGCCGAAGCTGATCAACACCTGCTACAGTCTGGTGGCGCCCGACTACGGGATTTCGGTGGCCGGCGTGTACACGCCGCGTCAACGGGCAGCTTACCGACGTGAAGGGCGCCGGCGGCGTCAGCCCGGCCAATGCGCCCCGCAGCGCGCGCGCGCTGGAAGCGAATTTCGCGAATGGCTGGTTCAAGACGATCACCGAGGAAGTGTTTGGCTGAGCGTGAGTTGAGTGCGCGATTCCTCTTGCGTCGGCTCTATCGTCCGCTCATTCCCGCGAAAGCGGGAATCCACGAATCTTCCGTTGTGGCCCTGGGTCCCCGCTTTCGCGGGGACGAGCGGGAGAGAGCGGGCGATTGCAACCGAACAGAACGCGCTGCAGTGACGGCGCTGGCGTGCGTCGCCGCTGCTCGTGCTGGCGATGCTGCGGCTGTTCGCGCCGAGTGCCCGCGCCGAGCTGAAATCCTACACGGTCGTCGGCGACGCCATCCCGGAGTCGCTGACCGGCGCCCAGGGCGATCCGGCCAAGGGCCGGGCGATCGTCGCCAACCGGCAGGTCGGGCTCTGCCTGCTCTGCCACACCGGGCCTTTTCCCGAGGAGCGGTTCCAGGGCACGCTGGCGCCCGATCTCGGCGGCGCGGGAAGGCGCTGGTCGTCAGGGTCAGTTGAGGCTGAGGATCGTCGATTCCACGCGCATCAACCCGGCGTCCATCATGCCGCCATACTATCGCACCGATGGTCTTGTTAAGGTCGCGCCTGCGTTCGCCGGTAAACCGGTGTTGAACGCCGAGCAGATCGAAGACGTGGTAGCGTACCTGTCGACACTGCGAGACTGAGAAGACGCATGACCGACAGCCTCCCCCCGATTGCGACGCGCCGCCGGTTCCTGATCGGCGCGGCCGGCTTCGCGGGCGGGATGGCGCTGGTCACCGTGCTGCCTCCCGGACGCGCCGCCGCCACGCCCGCCTCGATGGCGACGGCGATCAAGGCCGTGACCGGCGACGCGACCGTGAACAAGGGCCGGATCAAGATCGATCTGCCGCCGCTGGTCGAGAACGGCAATGCGGTTCCGCTCGGGATCACGGTCGAAAGCCCGATGACCGACGCCGATCACGTCAAGGCGATCCACGTCTTCACCGAGAAGAACCCGCAGCCGAACGTGGTGAGCTTCCAGCTCGGGCCGCGCGCCGGCACGCGCGAACATCTCGACCCGCATGCGGCTCGCCGATACGCAGCTCGTCGTCGTGGTCGCGGAAATGAGCGACGGCACCTTCTGGCGCGACGAGATCGAGGTCGTCGTCACCATGGCCGCCTGTCTGGAGGAAAGCTGATGGCCGCGCGCGCACTCATCAACGTTCCGCCAAAGGCGAAGCGCGGCGAGATCATCGCCATCCGCGCGCTGATCTCGCATGAGATGGAAACCGGCTTCCGCCCCAACGACACCGGGCAGCTCATCCCGCGCAACATCATCAAGGAATTCGTCTGCACCTATAACGGCGTCGAGGTGTTCCGCGCCGAGTTCTTCCCCGCCGTCTCCGCCAATCCGTACGTGGCCTTCACCACGGTGGCGACCGAGAGCGGCACCATCACGATGACCTGGACCGGCGACAACGGCTTCCACGCCACCGAGTCGGTCGCCATCACCGTCGAATGACGCGAATGCGATCGCGCGCATCGCCGCTCGCGCATCCGCTTGCGATCGTCGGCGGCCTTTCCTGCCTCGTCGCCGAAATTCCCCTCCCCGAGCGCAAGTCCGGCTACGACTTCATGGCGCGCGAGACCCGCGCGATGCAGGACGACGACACCGCCAACGCCGGCATGCTGTGGGTGCTCGACGGCGAGGCGCTGTGGAACCGCGAGCCGGCGCCGCCGCCAAGTCCTGCGCCGACTGCCATGGCGACGCGCGCGACCAGCATGAAAGGCGTCGCCGCGCGCTATCCGGCGTTCAGCCCGGCGCTCGGCCGGCCGGTCAATCTCGAGCAGCGCATCAACATGTGCCGCGCGGATCGGCAGCAGCAGAAGCCGTTCGCTTACGAGAGCAAGGAGCTGCTGGCGCTCGCCGCCTTCGTCGGCCGGCAGTCGCGCGGCGAGCCGATCGCGGTCGCCGACGACGAGCACACGCGAAAGTTCGTCGAGAACGGCCGCGCGGCGTTCACGCGCCGGCAGGGCCAGCTCAATCTCTCCTGCGCGCAATGCCACGACGACAACTGGAGCGGCCGCCTGGCGGGCAGTCCCGTCACGCAGGGCCAGCCGACCGGCTATCCGATCTATCGGCTGGAATGGCAGAACCTCGGATCGCTGCAGCGGCGGCTGCGCAACTGCCTCACCGGCATGCGCGCGGTCACGCCGGCGCTGGGCGCGCGAGGACCTGGTCGAGCTCGAGCTCTATCTGATGTGGCGCGCCCGCGGCATGCCGATGGAGACGCCGGGGGTGCGGCCGTAGCTCGGTCTGCAGTCGTCTCAGTTCGACGCTCGTCCGACCCGTCTGCGCGAGCGAGTGGTAGCGCAGGGCCTCGAAGGACGAACAGGCCCGGCCGTTCGCAACGCTGTCCGCGGGCACGTGCATCGCGTTCGAGGCGCGCTCGCTGCACCGCACGATCACGGATGACAGTTGCACAGCTGCTAACTAATCCTGCTGCCCCACCGCCGGCACGCCTGAGCCGCGACGATAATCCGGCAGCGGCGGCAGGCCCCAGATCGTCGACTCCGTCCGCTTCCAGGTCTTCGGATATTGCGGCGTGTCGCGGTGCCACGGCCGCGGATCGAAATAGCCGAGCACCTCGTCCTTCATCTGGTCGAGCTCGATATAGAGCTCGACCGTGTGCTCGTCCGGATTGCGGTGATAGGTGGCGACGTTGTGGCCGGGGCCGTGGCGCACCGGCCCCCACAGGATGCGGATCTTCTTCGTCGCGAACATCTCGCAGGCATTCTGCATGTGCGACATGTCCTTCAGCTCGAACGCGATGTGATGCAGCTCGGCCTTGTCGCCCTTGATGAAGTTCACGGTGTGATGGTCGGTGTTGCAGCGCATGAACACGAACCAGTCCTCGATCCAGTCGGAGACCTTGAAGCCCATCACCTTGGCGTAGAAATCGGCGACCGCCTTCACGTCCGGACAATGGAAGGCGATGTGCCCGAGCTTGAGCGGGCCGATGCCGCTCACCTGGTGGTGCGAGCCGAGATACTTCCACTCCGTGAACAGGTCGATGCTGGTGTCCTTGTTGTCCTTGAAGGTGAGCACCTTGCCCATGCCGGGGATGGAGTCGTTGCGCAGCTCGCTCTTGATGCCGTCCTTGGCGAGCTCCTTCGCCAGCGCGTCGAAATCGCGAATCGGGCGCGACCTCGAACGACAGCCGCGCGCAATGGTTGCGGTCGGTCTGCTCGAGCTGGATCGACAGCAGGCCGGTCTTGGAGGCCAGGAACGCGCGCTTCTTCTCGCGCTCCGCCAGCACCAGCCCGGCCACCTCGGTCCAGTAGGCGATCTGCTTCTCGATGTCGGTGGTCTCGAAGGTCGCGTGACCGACGCGCCGGGGCTTGATCATCTTCCTCTCCCATTCCACTGTGCATTGAGCACGCTAGCGCTCTTGGCTTCGCGGCGACTATAGCCCACTCTTGCCATCCGCGCATGATCGCGGTTTTGTCGTTCCACAGTTTAGAACTTAGAACGGGGAGTAATGACCATGGCCGGCTACAAGCTTGCGACCTACCAGACCACGGACGGACCGCGCGCCGGCCTCGTCGTCGACGACAAGGTCTTCGATGCGGCCAAGGTGACCGGCAAGCCGGCCTACGCCACCGTGCTCGGCATCCTCAACGACTGGAGCAAGGCGCAGGGCGCGCTGAAGGCGGCGGCGGACAAGGCCGCCAAGAGCAAGGCCAAGCGCCTGCCGCTCGGCAAGGCCAAGCTGCTGGCGCCGGTCCTCTACCCGTCGGCGATCTATTGTGCAGGCGCGAACTATCAGGACCACGCCAACGAAATGGCGGCGAAGGACAACCGGCCGCCGCCGCCCGACCCGCACACGCTCGGGCTCGAATCCTGGCATTTCATCAAGGCCTCCCGCTCGATCTCCAATCCGGGCGCGACCGTCAAGATCTCCACCTATTCGCAGAAGATGGACTGGGAGGTCGAGCTGGCGGCGGTGATCGGCAAGCCGGCCAAGAACGTGCCCGATCAACAAGGCGCTGAGCTACGTCGCCGGCTACACCATCGCCAACGACCTCTCGGCGCGCGACCGCGGCCGCCGGCCGCATATCCCCGACCATTCGCCGTTCAAGGCCGACTGGGTGGCGCACAAGAGCTTCGACGGCTCCTGCCCGCTCGGGCCCTGGATCGTGCCGGCGAGCGACATCAAGGACCCGCAGAACCTCGGCATCAAGCTCTGGGTGAACGGCGTCCTGAAACAGGATTCCAACACCGGCCAGATGATCTTCAATCTCGCCGAGCAGATCGCGCACCTGTCGTCGCGGCTGACGCTGCATCCCGGCGACCTGATCCTGACCGGCACGCCGGCCGGCGTCGGCGCCGGCCGCGGCGAGTTCCTCAAGGCCGGCGACACCGTCAAGCTCTGGATCGAGAAGATCGGCGAGATCAGCAACAAGATGGCCTGAGCGCGCCCGCAGCGGACCACGATCCCGGCGAGCGACGCCGGGCCGAGTACCAGCGCAACGCGATCGCAGCGATTTCCGCGACCCCGGCCATGCAGTTCCGCAGTGCCGGGCGATCCGGTGCTGATTGCGTTCCTTCTTTAGAAAAGGCATATATTCGGCCTGCCGGTTGCAGAACGCCCGGCCGATCAACAACAAAGGCGGAACGCCAAAAGGTTACACTCCGGGGTGTAACGCCCAAGTAGAGCAGGATCATCAGGCATGGCTGAACAGTTCGTCGGTAAGCTTTCGGAGTTCAAGGACGGCGACCGCCGCATCATCTTCGTCGGCGACAACGAGATCGGCGTGTTCCGGCACGAGGGCAAGTTCTACGCCTACAGCAATTACTGCCTGCACCAGGGCGGCCCCGCCTGCGAAGGCCTGACCATCGCCAAGGTCGAAGAGCGGCTGCGGCCGGACAAGACCTCCGAGGGCCTGTTCTTCTCCGACACCGAGATGCACTTCGTCTGCCCGTGGCACGGCTACGAGTACGACATGAAGACCGGCGAATGCGTGTCGGACCGCAAGCTGAAGCTGCGCAGCTACAAGATCGTCGAAAAAGGGGACGAGGTTTATGTCGTCGCCTAAGCGCGCGCGGCGAAACCGGCGCCGAAATCGAAGTCGCGCCGTCGGCACGGCTGGCAGCCGCCGTGCAAGGCCGCGGCCAAAGCCGGCCGCCAAAGGCTGCCGCCAAGCAACGGCTGCCAAGAGCGACGCCGGCCAACGGCTCGACCTCGAACGACGCGACGCAAGCTCGCCGCCGAGATCGAGCGCGCGCTGGCGAGCGGCAAGCTCGACACGCTGACGCCGCAGGCGCTGCACGCGCTGATGAGCGCGTGCTGCAAGAACTACGCGACCCGGGTCGAGGCGGGCGAGGACCTGCTTCCGCTCGCGCAGCGCACGACTGTCAGTCCAACCGAAGTGATGGTGACGGCGAGCGGGCTGTTGCGCGCCGCCAATCTGGCCGTGTTCGAGCTCGGCATGTGGCAGAGCTGGACCGGCCGCTGAACAACACGAATAGAACGAAGAATACGATCGGAGACGAAACCATGGACCTCATTGCCGACCGCGGCCGACGCGTCACCGTCGACGAACTCAACACCACGCGGCTGCTGGCGCACGCGCGCAAGCAGGCGGTGCAGCGCAAGTTCGACGACGTGCTGATCGTCGACGTGGACGCGCACCACTACGAGAACGAGCACATGTCCGAAATTCTCCCGTTCATGGAGAACGACGTGCTCAAGCAGATCACCATGGGCGGCCGCGCCACCCGCCGGCGCAGCATCCTGCCGTCGCAGGCCGGCTTCACCCAGGACATGGGCGGCCGCGTCACGCGCTATCCGATGCGCGGCTCGGAGAAGACCGAGCCGGGCCGGCACCGCGACATCCAGCTCGGCGAGCGCTGGATGGACGCCATGAGCGTCGACTACTCCTGCCTGTTCCCGACCGGCATGCTCAACATCGGCATGCATCCGCAGAAGGAAATGGAGGTCGAGCTGTGCTGGGCCTACAACCGCTGGCTCACCGAGAAGGTGCTGCCGGAATCCAACAACCGCTTCTTCTCGATGCTGTGCATCCCGTTCTCCGATCCGGAGCAGTCGCTGCGCCACGTCGAGACCTTCGGCGACCGCAAGGGCGTCGGCGGCTTCATGGTCACGACCGTGCGCCACCTGCAGGTCAACGACAACGCCTACATGAAGGTCTATCGCGCGATGGAAGAGCGCGGCCTGGTGCTGTCGTTCCACTCCGGCCCGAGCTGGTCGGAGCCGGTGTTCCGCGCCTGCAACCGCTTCCTGTCGGTGCATGCGCTCGGCTTCTAGCTTCTACAACATCCTCCACTGCACCAACTGGGTCATCAACGGCATGGGCGAGCGCTTCCCCAAGCTGCCGGTGGTGTGGATCGAATCCGGCCTCGCCTGGGTGCCGTTCCTGATGCAGCGGCTCGACCACGAATACATGATGCGGCCGTCGGAAGCGCCGGTGCTGAAGAAGAAGCCGTCGGACTATATGCGCGACATGTACTACTCGTCGCAGCCGATGGAGATCCAGGACCGCGAGGCGATGGAGTGCACGTTCCGCATGATCAACGCGGAGACGCAGCTGCTCTACTCGTCGGACTATCCGCACTGGGACTTCGACCTGCCGTCGACGATCTGGGACCTGCCGTTCCTGTCGGAGAAGGCCAAGCACAACATCCTGGGCGGCACCGCGGCGCGGCTGTTCAAGCTGCCGCCGCGCAACGAGGCGCAGAAGGCGAACCTGCAGAAGTTCGGCAATCTCGTCCGCGGCCTAGAACGACATAACAAGGCGTCAAACAGGAACCGCCTCCCGGGAAACCGGGAGGCGGTTTTAATTTGGGCGGGCCGACAGCTTTCGGCCCTCATGCTGAGGAGCGTCCGAAGCGGCGCGTCTCGAAGCATGGCCACGGCACCGGGGCCGTCGCCTTCGAGTCGCCGCGCACGCGCCTCGGATGACGGAGCGGTTGCGCCGACGTTCGATCCGAGTTGACGACCGCTCGATCAATATTCATCCAAATGGATGAATATTGATGCCGCACCCCGCACCGAGAATCTCGACCACACCCTGATCGCGCTCGCCGATCCGACCCGGCGCGCGATCCTGCGGCGGCTGGCGCGCGGCGAGGCGCGGATCACCGATCTCGCCGAGCCGTTCGCCATCTCGTTCAACTCGGTGTCGAAGCACATCAAGCTTCTGGAGCGCGCCGCGCTGGTCGAGCGCCGCAAGGTCGGCCGCGAATACATCCTGCAATTCAAGCCGAAGCCGCTGAACGACGTGCAGGCCTGGATCGCGAAGCAGCAGGCGTTCTGGGCCGCCTCGCTCAAGGCCATCGACGACATGTTGCGTGAGGAAGACGAAAGAAAGGTTCGAAAATGACCGAAACGCTCGCGACGGCCAAAGTCACGCACCGCTTCACCGCCTCGCCGGAGCGCGTCTACGACGCCTGGCTCGAACCCGCAAAACTGCGCGCCTGGATGAGCGCCGCGCTCAAGCAGATGGGACTGTCGGGCGACATGAAGCGCGTCGAGGTCGACGCGCGCGTCGGCGGCAAATTCTTCTTCTCCGACATGCGCGACGCCGGCGAGGCCAAGCACTGGGGCACCTATCGCGTGCTCGACCGCCCGCGCAAGATCGAATTCACCTGGATCGTCGACGAGAGCCAGAATGACGACCCTTCCGTCGTGACGATCACGATCGAGCCCGACGGCACGGGCTGCGTCGTCACGATCGTGCACGCGAAGATCTGGGCGTCCTATGTGGAGAAGGTCGAGGGCGGCTGGTCGAACATGCTGCGCACGATCGATGCGCATGCTGCAGGCGTAGCCGTAGGGCGAATTGACGCGAAGCGTAATCGCTGCCAACCGCGAACGTGGCCGAGCTGGTGGGTTACGCGCGTGCGCGCTAACCCACCCTACAACGTCGGAGCTACCGCCCCAGCGTCTGCGCCATGATCTCTTCGCAGCGCTTGCCGGCTTCCGGATCGGCGACCGACATGTCGCCGGACGCGGCCGCCTTGAAGCGGTTGGACGGCATGCCGGCCATGCCCCAGCGGCACGGACGCATCGGGAAAGCGCGCCAGTAGTCGGCGTCGTGCGCCTCGTAGGTCGCCTCGTCCACCTGCTGGACCTCGGCGGTGTATTCGACCACGAAGCCGTTGGGCTCGACGAAATAGCCGAACACGTTGTCGCCGGGCCCGTGGCGGCCGATGCCCCATTCGACATTGAAGCCGTGCTTCTTCATCCGCCCGGCGCCGCGCATCAGCCCGTCGATGCTTTCGACCTCATAGGCCATGTGGTTGAGGGTCGGGCCATTGCCGCGCGCCATCGCGATCGAGTGATGGTCGCGGCTGCAGCGCACGAAATCCATCATGTCGGTGCTTGTCGGACAGCTTGAAGCCGAGCGTGTCGATGAAGAACGACGTCTGCTGCTCGATCTTGGCGCTGTTGAGCACCACGTGCGAGAGCTTGGTCGGCACCGAGCTGTTGCTGTTGACGTTCTGGTGGCGCGCCACGTCGGACGCGATGTTGAGCACATGCCCTTCGGGCGTCTTGAACTGGAAGCCGTAGCCGCCGCCGGCGCTGCGCGGCAGCTCGGCCGGCGCCGCGGTCACGTTGACGCCCTGCGCCTTGGCGCGTTGGCGTGCAGCGCATCGACCGCCTCGCGGTTCATGGCGGCGAAGTGCACGCCCAGCATCCCGGCGGTGGGACGTTCGCGCAGCGTCACCGCATGGTGCTCGGTGCCGTTGGCGCGCAGGTGGATGGTCTCGCCGTCGGACACCACCGGCTCAAGCCCCCAGACCCGGCTGTAGAAACCCGACGGACTGGGTGAGATTGGTGACGCCGAGCTCGATGCTGCGCAGCCCGGTGATACGTGCGTTATTCATGGGAAACCTCGTTGAGCCCTGCTTGTTGCGAACTACCTAGCACAAGTTCCCGGCCTCGTGCAGCACCCTCTGACCTCATGGTGAGGAGCCGTGCGAAGCATGGCGTCTCGAACCATGGCGACATACCGGGGCCGCCCTCGCCCTTCGAGACGCGCCCTACGGCGCGCTCCTCAGGATGAGGGCGGATCGACAAGTCCCGAGGCAGTCGCTACGACGGCAATGCCACACATTTTTGCGGCGAAACCCCGACGTGCACCGTCTGGCCGATGTGGAATTCGGCCTCGGGCTTGGAGCGGATGCGGATTTCCCCGTCGCCGGCGTCCACGAGATAGTCGACCACCTCGCCCAGGAACACCCGGTGCGAGACCTTGCCGGTGAGCGCATTGAGCCCGTCGCCCGGCGGCTTGTCGGACAGGCGTCAAGTCCTCGGGCCGGGCCGAGATCAGCACGTCCTGGCCGGCCGAAACCGTCTGCCCAAAAATGCAGCGGAACAGGCCATGGCGGGTTTCGACCATGGCGACGTGCTCGGCCGCCCGCACGTCCTTGACCTTGCCCTTGAGGAAGTTGGCGGAGCCGATGAAGTCGGCGACGAACTGGCTCTTGGGCTGCCGGTAGATTTCCTGCGGCGTGCCGCGCTGGACGATCTTGCCGAAATTGAACACGACGATCTCGTCGGACAGCGCCAGCGCCTCGGACTGGTCATGGGTGACGTAGACCGTGGTGATGCCGAGCCGCTTCTGAAGCAGCTTGAGCTCGACCCGCATCTGCTCGCGCAGCTTGGCGTCGAGATTGGACAGGGGCTCGTCGAGCAGCAGGATCTTCGGCTCGCGCACCAGCCCGCGCGCGAAGGCAAGCCGCTGCTGCTGGCCGCCGGAGAGCTGCGTCGCCGGACGCGTCTCGTACCCCGACATGCGCACCATTTCGAGCGAGCGCAGCACCCTGCTCCTTCACCTCGGCGGAGGAATATTTGCGGTCGCGCGCGACCCGCAGCGGGAAGGCGACGTTCTCGAACACGGTCATGTGCGGCCAGATCGCATAGGACTGGAACACCATGCCGATGCCGCGGTCGCTGGGCGGGACGAAGATGCCCTTGTCGGTGTCGCACACGGTCTCGTCGGCGATGACGATCCTGCCGGCTTCCGGCCGCTCGAGCCCGGCCAGGCAGCGCAGCGTCGTGGTCTTGCCGCAACCGGACGGGCCGAGCAGCGTGATCAGCTTGCCGGTCCCGATCCCGATGTTGATGCCGTCGACGGCATTCACCACCACGTTGCCGGGCGCCACGAAGGTCTTCCTGAGATTTTCGATCGCGAACATGAACTCCCTACCCTGCGGGCTGAACCTTGGCCGCGGCGGCTTCGCTGCGGCGCTGTACCCGCAATTCGAGCCAGCGCAGGCCGGCGACGATCATGATGAGCGGAATGATCTGGATGACACCAAGCGCGGAGACCGCGCCGTAGCTGCCGCCCTCCTCCCACATGGTCAGGCTGATGGTGCCGAGCACATGCGTGCCCGGACCGATCAGGAACACCGACGCGCCGAGCTCGCGCACCGCCAGCACGAAGATGTAGATCCACGCCGCCAGCAGCACCGGCGCGAGCAGCGGCATCAGGATCATGAAAAATATCTGCCGCATACGCGCGCCCGACACTTCGGCGACTTCCTCGAGCTCCTTGTGGATCTGCGTGAGCCCGCTGGAGATGAAGCGCATGCCGTACGGCAGATAGAGCGTGACGTAGGCGATGAGCAGGATCCAGATCGTGTTGTAGACCGGGATCGGCAGCATCAGATAGGCGAACAGGATCGCCGCGCCGACGATGACATGCGGCATCGCGATCGGCGTGAAGGCGATCGAATCGAGCACCCATCCCGACTTCGGCGCCGCGCGCAGCGCGATCCAGGCCATCACGAAAGTGAGGGCGACCACGATGGTCGCGGCCATCGCGGCAAGCGACACGCTGGTCTTCACCGCATTGAGGAAGATCGGATAGTGCAGGATGAATTCATAGTTCTCCCACGTCGCGGGCGAGCTCGAGCCGATGAACGGCTGCGCCAGATTGCGGAAGAACGACTGCCACACCAGCGTCAGGAGCGGCAGGCCGAGCGCCAGGAAGAACATCAGCAATATGCCGATCGCCACCGGCCAGCGCCACTTCCGCAGCTTGATGCGGGTCGGCATGTAGCCTTTGCCGGTGATGGTGGCGAAGGCTTCGGCGTTGCGGGTCGCGCGCCGGTAGAAGAACACGGCGACGATGCAGATCAGCAGCAGCGTCATGCCGAGCGCGCTCGAAATCCCGAATTCCGGCGGCGCATTCTGGGTCGCGGCCTGGATCTCGGTGGTGAACACGTCGATCCGCGCCGGACGCCCGATCAGCCGCGGCACCTCGTAGGAGGACATGCCGAGCATGAACAGCAGCAGCGCGGTGGAGAGGAGCGCCGGGCGCAGCAGCGGCAGCGTGATCTTCGGCATCACCTGCCAGTAGCGCGCGCCCGAGACCAGCGCCGCCTCCTCGAGCCGCACGTCCAGCACGCGCAACGCCGGCCCGAGCGCGAGATAGGCGAGCGGGAAGTAGTGGCTCGCCAGCGCCCAGATCATGCCCTGCATGGAATAGATGCTGAACGGCGCTTCGGTGAGCCCGAACCAGTTCTTCATCAGCGCATTGACCCAGCCGATATTGGGGCTGAGCACGAAGATCCACGCCATCGCCGTGAGCAGCCCGGGAATGGCGAACGACAGCAGCGCCAGCGAATGGAACAGCGGACCGAGCGGCGCGTCGGTGCGCTCCACCACGAACGCCACCAGCCCGCCCAACACCAGCGTCAGCGCCGCGGTGCCGGCGGCGAAGATCAGCGAATTGCCGAACAGCCGGACGATATGCCAGCTCGAATAGGCCTCGATGAAATTCGAGAGCGAGAGCGGACCCGGCCCGAAGCCGGTGTCCTCGGTGAAGGCGGTGTAGAACAGCGCCGCGAGCGGCACGAACACCAGCCAGCCGGCGATCAGCACGCAGGCGATCAGCGCGAGGTTGCGCGGACGGATCAACGCGGCAACGGCGCGCGCCAACGCGCCTTGGCCGTTCGTCTCCATGCCTGCCTGTACGACGGTCACGGCTGCTTTCCCTCTGATGGCCTCATCGCGGCCTGAACAGTTCCTGGAACTTGCGCTGCCAGACCTTTTCTTCCTCCGGCGTCAGCAGCACCGGAATGACCTTCTTCTGCCTGAGCATCGCGACGGTGCCGGGCGGATTGTCAGTGACGTCGCTGCGGGTCGGCAGCCGTCCGAACTTTGCGATGAACTGCTGCGCTTCCTGGCTGATCATGAAATTCGCCGCCAGCCGCGCCGCATTCGGATTGGGCGCGAGCGCGCTCACGCCCACCTGGCCGAACATCAGTGCGACCGGGTCCATCGCCCAGACGTCGATCGGACCGCCCCCGAGCTTCACGTTCATCGAGAGGTTGACGTAGTTGTTGAGCGAGATCGCGTATTCGCCGGCGCCGGTCGCGCGCGCCAGAGCGAGATGGCCGTCGGTGATGATCGGCTTCAGGTTTGAGACGATGCCCTTGATGATCTCGGTGGCGCGCTGCTCACCGTAGAACTCGAATATCGCCTTCAGCCACTCGTTGTCGGTGCCGTCGATCGCGACGCGGTTCGCCCACTGCTTCTTCGAGACGAACTCCTCATAGGTCTTCGGCAGCTCGGACGCCTGCACCAGTTTTGTATTATACGCCGGCCCGTTGTAGTTCGCGTACATTCCATACCAGCGGCGTCCGGGATCGATCGCATCCTTGTCGAGCGCCTTCGCTTCCGGCAGATCGATCTGCGCCATCATCGGCGGCGGCACCTTGTTGATCGTGGTCGTCTGGAGGATGTCCCACGCCTTCTGCTTGGTGCGGAACTCGATCGCGATGCGGCCCATCAGCGGCGTGTCGGCGGCGCGCACATAGTTGACCTTGATGCCGGTCGCGTCCGTGAAGATCTTGAACAGCGGCAGGCCTTCCTGCTCGTTCATGGACGAGTAGACGACCAGCGGCCCTTCCTTCTGGGCGGCAGCAAGCAGCGTCGGATCGAGCCAGGGGCGTTTTCCGTCCTGCGCAGCGGCAGGTGCGAGAACAAGCGACAGGGCAACCGCGACGAGCGCGCCCAGCCGGCATGCATTATTACGGCTACCCAACGTATTTTCCTCCCCTGAACAACACCGGCTGCCGCTTCGGAAACCCGCGCGGGCGCACTGGGCGGCCCTGATCGCGATTCCTGTTGGCTTTTCCGCCGTTTGGACGAGCGTTACGGCACCATAACAAAGGCCGCAAGATTGACAAACGGTCACATCGCCGCCGGTCCCGTGCAGCGCCGGTGGGCGTGTGCGTGACGACGGCACGTGCCGCGAATGAACCTCGCCCCGCTTGCGGGGAGAGGTCGACTTCCAAGCGCAGCGAAGGAAGTCGGGTGAGGGGGACTCACGACAAGCGAGCTCCCTCGATGGCCCCCCTCACCCGGATTGCTTCGCAATCCGACCTCTCCCCGCAAGCGGGGCGAGGTGACGGAGTTCGCGGCACCGCCTTTCTCACCACTCACTATCGCTTCCGGAGTAGCGTATCGAACGTCTGCCGCAGCCGCTTCTCCTCTTCCTGGGAGAACTGCGTCCGCACCACCTTCTTAACCTCGACCTGCTTGATGACGCCGGGCGGATTGGTCTCGACGTCGTCGCGCGTCGGCAGGCGGCCGAACTTGCTGTAGAACACCTGGCAATCCCGGCTGAGCATGAAATTGGCGGCGAGCCGCGCCGTGTTCGGATTTGGCGCGCTGGAACTGACCGCGACCTGCGCGAAATAGAGCGGCACCGGATCGAGCGGGAAGAAATCGATCGCCCCGCCGGAAAGTTTCACGTTCAAGGTGAGATTGACGAAATTGTTGAGCGCGAACAGATACTCGCCCGCCGCCACCGAGCGCGCCATGGCGAGACGCCCGTCGGTCAGCACCGGCTTTAGATTGGCGGCGATCTCGCGCACCAGCGCGGTGCCCTTCTGCTCGCCGTAGAACTGCATCATGCCGCGCAGCCATTCGATGTCGGTGTGATCGATGGCGACCTTGCCGGCCCATTCCTTGCGCTGCGCAAACTCTTCGAATGTCTTCGGCACGTCAGCTTTGGACACCAGCTTCGTGTTGTAGGCCGGCGTGGTGTAGACGGTGTAGACGCCGTACCAGCGCCGGTTTGGATCGCGCGCCAGCGGATGGACGTGCTTCGCCTCCGACGGATCGAACTGCGCCAGCAATGCTTGCGGCATCTTGTGCGCATTGGTCATGTGCACGATGTCGAACGACGGCTGCTTCGCCCGCGTCTCGATCGCGATGCGGGAGATCAGCGAGGCGTCATTGCCGCGGATGTAGTTGAACTTGATGCCGGTCGCGTCCTCGAAGATCTTGAACAGCGGCAGGCCTTCCTGCTCGTTGGTCGAGGAATAGACCGTCAACGGCCCTTCCTTCCTGGCAGCGGCCAGAAGTTTCGGGTCGAGCCAGGCAGCAGCCTCTTGCGCATGTGCGGACACACCACGCGCCAGAACAAGACCGGCCAGGCCCCCAACCGCGCTTCTCCGAGAAATCGTCATGGAACGTTTTTTCCTCAATTGATGACCTCAATCCGCCTCATGGTGAGGAGGCGCCGTAGCAGGCGTAGCCTGCGTATACTTGGCTACGTGCGCCGTCTCGAACCACGAGGCGGCCCGAACGGGGCCGCATCAGCGCGGCTTGAACAGCGCATTGAAGGTCTGCTGCCACTTGCGCTCGTCCTCCGACTTGAACAGCGTCGCGACCACGGTCTTCGCATGCAGCCGCTCGATGATGCCGGGCGGACTGGACTCGACGTCGCTGCGCGTCGGCAGGCGACCAAATTTGGCCAGATGCCCCTGTCCATCCCGGCTCAGCATGAAGTTGGCGACGAGCCGCGCGGCGTTCGGATTCTTCGCCTTGGCATTCACCGCGACGCCGGCAAAGAACAGGATCACTGGATCGAGAGGAAAGATCTCGATCGGACCGCCGGCGAGTTGCACGTTGCTCGACAGCATCACGTAGTTGTTCAGCGACAGCCAGTACTCGCCGGCGCCGACCGAGCGGGCGAGCGCGAGATGCCCGTCGGTGATGACCGGATTGAGCGCGCCGACCATGCCTTTGATGATCTGCGTCGCCTTGGCCTCGCCGAAGTGCTGGAAGAATCCCTTGAGCCAGTCGGCGTCGGTGCCGTCGATCGCGGCCTTGCCGGCCCACTCCTTGCGTTGCGCGAACTCCTCGTAGCTCTTGGGCAACGCCGCGGCGCCGATCATCTTGGTGTTGTAGGCCGGCGTGTTGTAGTTGGCGTAGACGCCATGCCAGCGCCGGTCGGGATCGCGCGCGGTCGGATTGAGGTGCTTTGCTTCGCCCGGCACGTATTGCGCCAGCATGGTCTGCGGCAACTTGTGGGCGGCGTGCGAGAAGATCGCGTCGAATGAGCTCTGGCCGGCGCGCGCCTCGATCAGTGCGCGCGACACCAGCATGCCGTCGCCGGCCCGGATGTAGTGAACCTTGATGCCGGTGGCGTCCTCGAAGATCTTGAACAACGGCAGGCCCTCGCGCTCGTTGGTCGAGGTGTAGACGACGACCGAGCCTTCGCGCTTTGCGCCCTCCAGCAATGTCTTGTCGAGCCAGGAGGGGGCGTGAGCAGAGGCGTGTGCGGGGGGCTGCGCTTCGGCAACGGCTGGTGAAGCGGCAAGCGCAAGGGCGACGGTGGCGAGACCGCCCGCCCATCCCACGGTTGCCAAAAGCACGCTCATGGCTCCCTCCCGCATTTTCTTGTCCCGGCAGCATAGCCCGGGCCAAAGACCCGACAAACGGCCACATTGCCGCTGCCATGCGCTCCCGTCCCGGCGCCGGCGGGTTGCGAACACGGTGCAAGGCCGACTATCTATGCGGCAGCGGCGCAGGCCCGCCGAGGAGACGATGACACCCGTGGATTCCGTGACTGCGACCTCGAAGGAGTCTGCGGCGGCGCAAGCGACCGACGCCCTGATCGACGTCCGCCTCACCGCGATCCGCTACGTGGCGCGCGACACCAGCCTGTTCGAGTTCCGGAGCGTCGACGGCCGGCCGCTGCCCGCCTACGAGCCGGGCGCCCATATCGACCTGCACCTGCCGTCGGGGCTGCTGCGCAACTATTCGCTCACCGCCGCAGAGCCGGAGCCTTCGACCTACACGGTCGGCATCAAACGCGATCCGGCCAGCCGCGGCGGCTCGCGCTACCTCCATGACGAATTGCAGGTCGGTTCAACGCTGAAGATCGGAGGTCCTCGCAACAACTTTCGCCTGCGCGAGGACGCCGCGCACACCGTGCTGTTTGCGGGCGGGATCGGGATCACGCCGATCTGGTGCATGGTGCAAAGGCTCAATGCGCTCGGGCGCGCGTGGCGGCTGCACTATGCGTGCCGTTCGCGTGAGGACATGGCGTTCCGGGAGGACCTGGAAGGGATGTCGCAGGCCGCGCTGCATTTCGACGACGCGAGCGGGAAATTCCTCGACGTCGCCAGCATCGTCGCGGCCGCGCCCAAGGACGCGCATCTTTATTGCTGCGGCCCCGCACCCATGCTTCAGGCGTTCGAAGCCGCGACCAAGGACTGGCCGCGCGAGCAGGTCCATGTCGAATACTTCAGCCCCAAGGAGCTGGCACCGGCGAAGAAAGGCGGCTTCACCGTCGAGCTCGCGCGCTCCGGCGCCGAGTATTTCATTCCTGAAGGCGAGACCATCCTCAACGTGCTGCTCGATGCCGGCATCGACATCGACTACTCCTGCGAGCTCGGCATCTGCGGCGCCTGCGAGCAGCGCGTGATCTCCGGCATTCCGGAGCACCGCGACTCGATCCTCAGCGAAGAGGAGCAGTCCGAGAACAAACGCGTGATGATCTGCTGCGCCGGCTGCAAGACCGAGCGGCTGGTGCTGGATCTATAGTCCGCGGGGCCGATTGGCCGAACAGGGTCAAGCCGGGAGTCAGGCGACGCGCTCGCTGCCCTTGATCTGGCTGCGATGCATGATGCGCCGGGTCTTGGGATCGAACGGGTCGCGCCGGTGCAACACCGAGAGGTTGTTCCACATCAGCAGATCGCCAACCTTCCATTCATGGCACATGGCGAAGCGCGGCTGCGTGGCGTGCGCCCACAGCGCGTCGAGCAGGGCATCGCTTTCGGCAACGCTGAGCCCCATCACATAAGCGTTCGGCCGGCGGCCGAGGAACAGCGCCTTGCGGCCGGTCTTGGCATCGGTGCGCACCAGGGGATGACGAGCCCCCACGGTCTGCGTCACGTCGGTGACTTCCTTGTAGCCTTTGCGCAGCATTCCGGCTGAATTGCGCGAGGCATCATGCACGGCGATCCTGCCCTCGACGGCCTTTTTCAGGTCGGCGGGCAGCGTCTCGTAGGCCGCGAACATATTGGCGAAATACGTGTTGCCGCCCGCTTCCGGCGGCGGGACCTCCAGCGCGTGCAGCATCGCCGCCTTCGGCGGCACGTCGACATAGGTCATGTCCGCGTGCCAGACCGCCTCGCCGTCGCCGAGATTGCCGAGCGGCTTGCCGTTCTCCACCACATTGGAGATGACATTGAGCTCCGGATGGTCCTTGAGGAACGGCTCGCCATAGGGGTTCGGCCCGGGCGGATCGAGCTCGCCGAAGTTCTTGCTGAAGGCGATCAGTTGCGGGTCCGAAAGATTTTGCCCATGCATGACGACCACGAGCCGTTCCCGCCATGCGGCCTCGATGGCATCGATTTCGGATTGCGGCAGCGGCCTGGAGACGTCGACGCCGGCAATTTCCGCGCCCAATACAGCGTCCAGATTCCTGATCGACAGAGTCATCGCATCACCTCGTCATCGTGTCGCCGCTGCTCCCTGTCGGCCGGCGTGCCCGCCGGCAGGACAGGGAGCATACCAGCTCGGCATGCGGACGGTCGACGCATGAAACGAAACGGCCCGGCATTGAGCCGGGCCGTCTCTCTATTCGTTCCAGGCGCTGCTACTGCTTGAGCAGCGGAACCGAATTCGGATCGGCCGGCTTCGGGATCGACGCCAGATAGGCATGGATCTCGGTCAAATCCGCGTTCGAAAGGATCGCCTCCGTATAGCGGCGGCATCGACCGGTTGCTGTTGCGGACGAAATTGGTCATGCGCCTCGAGCGGCATCACGTTCGGCGCGAGCGCAGGGCCCGCGATACCGCCTTGCCCGACGAAGCCGTGGCACTGCCAGCAGCCATTCTTGACGAAGAGCTGCTTGCCCTTCTCGGACGCGGAGGCAACCGATCCCAGCCGCGAACACCAGGCCGGCGGCAAGCGCCGCCAGCCAGAACTGACTACGCAACAACACGCATTGATGCATTCCCCCTTAACGCGGCTGCGACCAGACGTCGATGAGCGCCGGCTCGCCGGCGCGCACGACCTGCACCGCCTTCGCCAGCACCGCCCCGAGCTCGGCCGGATCCTTGATCGGCCCCGCCGACCACCAGCCCATCGACTTCGCAAGAGTCGGCGTAGTCGATGTCCGGGTTCTCGATCGAGGTGCCGACCGGTCCCATGGTCTTGCCGAGATTGGCCACGCGGTTGCGGCGGTTGGAGAGCCGCTGCACGTGCATGACCTCCTGATGGTAGCCGCGGTTGTTGTGGATCATCATCAGCATCGGGATGTTGTGGTGCGTGGCGGTCCAGAGCGCGCCTGGCACGTACATCAGGTCGCCGTCGCCCTGATAGGAGAACGTGAAGCGACCGAGCGACTTGTTGCCGTTGGCCGCGCCGATCGCGCCGCCGGGTCCGTAGCCCTGGCCGGCCGCGCCGGCGCGGCCGATCCAACGGTAGTGCTTGTCCATCGGGAACATCTGCAGCGGCCAGCCGGCGGTGCCGCTGCTGGCATTGACCATCGACCAGTCCAGATCCTTGATGTGAGGCCAAAGCTCGGCCGTCATCCGGGCGGTGCTGATCGGCGACGCGTCCCAGCCGAGCATCGCCCGCTGCCGCATGTTTTGCTGCGCCTGGGCATGGGCCTTGCGCCGCGCAGCGCCGCGCTGCTCGAACACCGTCTTGCGGTCGCCGGTGATGGCCTGCTTGACGTATTCGATCAGCAGCGGCAGCGACGCTTCGGCATCGGCCGGCATCAAGACGTCAACCGGCATGAAGCGCTGGAAGTCCTGGTAGTTGGCCTTGGTGTTGAGCTCGACGCTGTTGATGTGCGCGAGCTTCACGTCGGGCCGATGCCGGGATTCCATGATGCCATGGCCGTCGTGCTCGCCGTTGTCGACCCAGCCACCGACGGTGGCCCAGAAATCGGTGAGCTCGAGGCCGAGAATGAAGTCGGCGTTGCGGATCACCGCCGGTCCCGCGGACAGGTGGTGGGTGTTGGGGAAGTTCATGCGATTCCCCTGGTTCACCACCGGCGCCTGGACCAGCTCCGCAAGCTGGACCAGCGAATCGATGCCGGCCTGCGTGCGCGCGCTGCGATCCGCCACGATCACCGGGTTTTGCGCATTGACCAGGAGCTTCGCGGTCTCGCGCAACGCCGCCGGATCGGCGTGCGGCGATGACGACGGAATGTATTTCGGGATGTAGAGGTCTTTCTCGTCCGGCTTGATCGAGGCCTGCTGGACGCCGGCGTCGAGCGAGATCATCACCGGCCCGTAGGGCGGGGTCATCGCATATTTGTAGGCGCGCACGAACGACTGCGCGAAATGCTGGAGCGAGACCGGCTGGTCGTCCCACTTGGTGAAGTCGCGCACCAGCGCGTTGATGTCCTGCGCCGAGTGGACGGTCGGAACGCCCGGCGGACGCTTGGAGGCGTCGAGATCGTTGCCGCCGATCATGATGAGCGGCACGCGGTCGGCCCAGGCGTTGTAGACCGCCATGCCGGCGTGCTGGAGCCCGACGGTGCCGTGCATCAGCGCCAGTCTGCGGCTTGCCGGTCGCCTTGAAGTGGCCCTGGCACATCGCCACCGACGCTTCTTCGTGGGTGACGGTCAGGAACTCCGGCATGGTGTTCTTGCCGTAGTTGATCAGCGACTCGTGCAGACCGCGGAAGCTCGATGCCGGGTTCGAATAGATGTATTCGATCTTCAGGGACTTGATGACGTCGACCATGAAGTCCGACGCCGGACGGCCCGGAATTTGCGTCGTCGGCTCGCGCAATCCGCCGGTTTCGGCCGCGATCTGAATCGTGTTGGGCATCACCGCCGAGGGCAGCCGCTTGTTTGCGGCGGCGCCGGGGGTTGCCGCTTGCGCACCGTTCGTAACGGTCGCTGCGGTTGTCGCAACGGCCGCGCCAGCTAGGAATTTGCGGCGGCTTACATCGGTACGCGTTTCTTTGCGTGCCATTCCAGACCTCCCTTGGATGCTGTCCCTTGAGTGTCTCCGGCCGTTGATCGCCGGTGACTCGATGCGCAAGTGTAGACTCGGTCCGGAACGCTGGAAAGGCCAATCGCCTGGATTGCGAAATCAATCCCGATATCGCACGGTGCGGCGCTCAACTGGTATGCCATGCGCCGCCCGTGACGCCACGACCTATGGCAAGCGCGGTTCCCCGGCGGCATAGTGATCGGAAATCGAGGATCAGCCATGCGGTTTCGACCATCCCTCGTCTGCACAATCGTTGTGCTTGCCGGTTGCGGCGATCTGCTCCTGCGCACAGCCAGGACGCCGCCGAGCAGTTCTTCCGCGGCAAGACCGTCAACATCTATGTCGGCTCCTCCGCCGGCGGCGGCTACGACACCTATGGCCGGCTCGTGGCGCGCCATTTCGGCAAGCACATTCCCGGGCAGCCGACCATCGTCGTGCAGAACATGCCGGGCGCCGGCTCGAACAAGGCGGCGAGCTACATCTACAGCGTGGCGCCCAAGGACGGCACCGCCATCGGCGCGATCTTCCCCGGCGCGATGCTGCAGCCGCTGCTCGGCGACACCGCCGTCCAGCACGAGCCCAACAAGTTCATCTATCTCGGCAGCGCCAACAGCGACGTCTACCATTGCTTCTGGCGCACCGATGCGCCCGCCAAGAACTTCCGCGAGGCGCTCGACAAAGAGGTGATCCTCGGCGCCAGCAACGAAGGCGGCACCACGCGCGACCTGCCGGCGATGATGAACAATCTCGCCGGCGCGAAATTCCGCATCGTCACCGGCTATGCCGGCTCAAAGGAGATCGGGCTCGCGGTCGAGCGCAACGAGGTGCATGGCGCCTGCGGCATCGGCTGGACCGGCTTCACCACGCTCTATCCGCACTGGTTCGAGAAGAAGCTCGTGACCATGACGCTGCAGCTTTCGGTCAAGGGACATGCCGAGCTCGACCAAGATGGGCGTGCCGCTGGCGGCCGAGTTCGCGCGCAGCAAGGAAGACCGCCAGGCGATGGAGCTGGTGCTGAGCCAGGGCGTGTTCGGACGTCCGTTCGTGCTGCCGCCCGGCGTGCCGCCGGAGCGCGTCGGACGCGCTGCGCAAGGCGTTCATGGCCGCGATGACCGATCCGGCGCTGCTGTCCGACGCCAAGAAGGCGAACCTCGATCTCGAAGCGCTGTCCGGCTCCGACCTGCAGACCTTGGTCGCGTCGCTCTACGCGCTGCCCGCAGAGCATCGTCGAGCGGGCGAAGCAGTCGATGATCTACAAGCCGGCGCGTTAAGCTCGGCATGGGAGGACTCGAGTGATGCGGGGGTGGACGCGACTTGCTTGCGCCGCCGTCGCGACCGCGGCGGCGACCGGAACGGCATTCGCGCAGGACGCGGTCGAGCAGTTCTACCGGGGCAAGACGATCAACATCTATATCGGCTCGTCGCGCCGGCGGCGGCTACGACGCCTATGCGCGCGCGCTCGGCCGCCACATGGGCAAATACATCCCCGGCAACCCGACGATCGTGCCGCAGAACATGCCGGGCGCGGGCGGCAACAAGGCCGCCGGCTACGTCTATTCGGTCGCGCCCCGGGACGGCACCGCCATCGGCGCGCTGTTTCCCGGCGGCATCCTCGCGCCGCTGCTCGGCGACACGCCGATCCAGCACGATCCGGCGAAGTTCATCTTCGTCGGCAGCGCCAACAGCGACGTCTACACCTGCGTCGTGCACATCGGACTCGCCGATCAAGATCCTTCAAGGACGCGTTCACGCAGGAGGTGATCGTCGGCGCCAGCAACGAAGGCGGCACCACGCGCGACATGCCGGCGCTGGCGAACAACGTGCTCGGCACGAAATTCCGCATCGTCACCGGCTATGCCGGCACGCGCGAGATCGCGCTCGCGGTCGAGCGCAAGGAGATCCACGGGCTGTGCGGCTACGGCTACACCAGCCTGCTCTCGGTGACGCCGCGATGGCTGACCGACAAGGTCGTGCGCATCCTGGTGCAGGAGAACGCCAAGGGCGCGCCGGCGCTCAACAAGCAGGGCGTGCCGCGCACCGTCGATTTCGCCAAGACGCCGGAAGACCGGCAGGTGATGGAACTGGTCTACAGCCAGGCGGTGATCGGCCGGCCCTATGTGCTGCCGGAAGGCGTGCCGCGCCGAGCGCGTCGCGGCGCTGCGCAAGGCGTTCATGGCGGCGCTCGCGGACCCGGCGCTGCTCGCCGAAGCCGAGAAGATGAAGCTCGACGTCGAGCCGATCTCCGGCGACGATGTGCAGACCATGGTGGCGCAATTGTTCGCGATGCCGGCGCGGATCGTCGAGCGCGCCAAGCAGGCGCTGATCTACAAGCCACCGGCACGATGAGGCGGCTGCCATGAAGACGGGCATCATCACCCTCGCCGCCACGCTCTGCTTCGCCGGCAGCCGCCGCCGCGCAGGATTCGGTCGCCGACTTCTATCGCGGCAAGACGGTGCGGATCACCGTCGGCTCGGCGGTGGGCGGCGGCTTTGACGGCTATGCGCGCCTGGTCGGCCGCCATTTCGGCAAGCACATTCCCGGCAATCCGACCGTCGTGGTGCAGAACATCCCGGGCTCCGGCAGCAACAAGGCCGCCTCCTACGTCGCGCATGCAGGCGCCGAAGGACGGCACCGCGATCGGCGCGATCCAGCCCGGCGCGGTCCTGCAGCCGCTGCATTCCGACGCAGCCGCTGCCGCACGACCCGTCGAAATTCATCATGCTCGGCAGCGCCGCGAGCGGCGTCTATCTCTGCCTCGTGCGCTCCGACGCGCCGGTGAAGACCTTCGCGGAGGCCTTCACCAACGAGGTGCTGATCGGCACCCCCGGCGAAGGCGCGACCTTGCGCGAACTGCCGATCCTGCTGGTCAACGTGCTGGGCGTGAAATTCCGGCTGATCGGCGGCTATGCCGGCTCGAACGAGATCCTGCTCGCGATCGAGCGCAAGGAAGTCCACGGCATGTGCGGCATGAGCTGGTCGAGCATCTCGATGCAGCGCGGCGAGTGGCTCAGGAACGGCACGCTGCGCGCCATCGTGCAGGAGGACCTGCAGCGGCCATCCCGAGCTGAACAAGCAGGGCGTGCCGCTCGCGATCTCGTTCGCCAAGACCGAGGAAGACCGGCAGGTGATGGAGGTGATCTACAGCCAGAACCTGTTCGGCCGGCCCTATGTGCTGCCGGAAGGCGTGCCGGCGGAGCGGGTCGCGGCGCTGCGCAAGGCGTTCATGGCGACGATGGCCGATCCGGCGCTGATCGCGGAGGCGAACAAGGCCGGCATGGAGCTCGGCGAGCGCGACGGCGAAGAGGTGCAGGCGCTGGTGGCGAAGCTCTATGCCCTGCCGGCGAGCGTGGTCGAGCGCGACCAAGCGGGCGATGATCTACAAGGCGACCAGCGAAGTAAAGACCAACCATGAGCAATCCCGTCCAACTCTACTGCTGGCACTTCATGGCCTATCCGCATCTGCCGGCGGATTTCGACGAGAAATACGACACCGGCTGGGTGACCGTGCCGAATTCGCTGTGGGACAAGGACAAGAGCCGCGGCCTCTATCAGCAATATATCGACCAGCTCGCCTATGCCGACGAGCTCGGCTTCGACGGCATGGTGCTCAACGAGCATCACCAGAACATCTACGGGCTGATGCCGTCGCCCAACCTGATCGCCGCCGCGCTGACGCAGCGCACCAAGCGCGGCAAGATCGTCATCCTCGGCAATCTCCTGCCGCTGCACCTCAACCCGCTGCGCGTCGCGGAAGAATACGCGATGCTCGACAACATGTCGGACGGCCGCCTGATCGCGGGCTTCGCGCCGGGCTCGGGGCCGGAGACCTTCAACTACAATGTGCCGTCGGCGGCGCACGCGCAGCCAGTTCTGGGAGGCGGTCGACTTCATCCATCGCGCCTGGACCGAGGCCGGGCCGTTCGACGCACGAGGGCCGGCACTATCCCATGCGCTACGTCAATCCGTGGCCGCAGCCGACGCAGACAGCCGCATCCGCCGATCTGGATTCCGGGCTCGCGCTCGCGCGACACGCTGGTCGAGATCGCCAAGCGCGGCTACTGCTATTTCCTCTCCTCGCGCAGCCACGGCAAGGAGACCGCGCGCTCGCAGCAGCTGTTCGCGAAGATCCTCGAAGAGCACGGCGACCGCTACCAGCCCTCGCGCATGGGCATCCTGATGTCGGCCTATGTCGCGGAGACCGACGCGCAGGCGCAGGCCGAAGCCAAGGAAGGCGTCTGGTACTTCCTCAAGAACTGCCTCAAGGGCCATCTGCGCCGCGAAGGCCGCCAGCTCACCTTCGGGCCCGGCATCCCCTACATCCCGCCGGAGGAGTTCCGCAACTATCCTGAAATTCTCCGATCCGACCACGCCGCTGCTCGGCGACGCCGAAAGCTTGGACGATCTGCAGCAGTCGGCCTCGATCGTGGTCGGCAGCGCCGAGACGGTCTATCGCCGGATCATGGACATCCTCGACGCATTCCAAGGTCGGCAACCTGCTGATCCAGTTCCACCTCGGCAACATGCAGGACGCGCTCGCGCGCAAGAGCATGCATCTGTTCGCGACCGAGGTGGCGCCGCGGCTGCGCGAGGATTCGGCGCGGCTGTTCGCGCGCGAATTTCCCGCAGGCGGCAGCGCGCGCCGGAGATGGCGAAATGAGCGTGCGCACCGTCGACGTCCGCGGACGCAAGGTCGCCGATCGCCGAAGCCGGCGACGGCGCGCCGCTCGTCTATCTGCACGGCTTCGCCGACGTGCACGGCGTAGCCGGCGATCTCCTGCCGTTCCATCAGCGGCTGGCGCGGCACGCCCGCGTCATCGCGCCTGCGCATCCCGGCTGCAACGGCTCCGACGAGCTCGACTCCTGCTCGATCGACGACGTCATCTTCCACTATCTCGAGCTGTTCGACGCCGAGCTGCTGCCGCGCTTCGACCTCGTCGGCCATTGCGCCGGCGGCTGGATCGCCGCCGAGCTGGCGGTGCGGCATCCCGAGCGCGTGGCGCGGCTGGCGCTGATCGGCGCCTGCGGGCTGTTCGTGCCGGGCGAGCCGATCGGCGACGTGTTCATGCATGCGCAGCCGGAGCGCGGCACCGATCAGAGCTCGCTTGCGGACGCTGCTGTTCGCCGAGCCGGACGGCGCGGTGGCGAAGCGCTGGTTTCCCGACGGCCGCGGCGACCTCGACGAGGAGGTGCGCCGCTATCAGATGCTGCGCTTCGGCTCGTTCATGGGCTTCAAGCCGCCCTACTTCTATCACCGCGAGCTGCGCGAACGGCTCTACCGCGCGTCGATGCCGTCGCTGGTGATCTGGGGCGAGCACGACCGCATGGTGCCGCTGGCGCACGGCGCGGCCTATTTCGACGGCATGTCCGGAGCGACGCGTTTCGAGGTGCTCGACGGCGCCGGCCACGCGGTGCATCTGGAGCAGGCGGACCGCGTCGCCGATCTCATCGCCGAATTCCATGACCAGTATCCGGATGAATATGCCGGCTCGCCATTCGAGGAAACGGCGCAAGCATGAGCGCCGCGAGGAAGAACTGACGATGGCGCAACCGTCAATTCTGCGATCCCTGCTCGCGGCCGCCGCCGCGATGCTGATCGCGCCGCTCGCCTACGGCAGCCGGCCGAGCCGTTCTTCGCCCGCAAGACCATCACGATCTATGTCGGCTACACCGCCGGCGGCAGCTACGACCTCTACGCGCGGCTGGTCGCGCGCCATCTCGGCAAGCACATTCCCGGCAATCCCACGGTGGTCGCGCAGAACATGCCCGGCGCCGGCAGCATGAAGGCGGCGAACTACATCTACCAGGTCGCGCCGAAGGACGGCACCGCGCTCGGCGTGGTCGTGGAGTCGGCCGCGCTCGAACAGGTGCTCGGCAACACCGCCGTCGCACTACGACGCCGCCAAGTTCACCTATGTCGGCCGCGTCGCCACCTCGAACAACGTGTTCATGCAGTGGCACACCTCGAAGGTGCAGTCGATCGCGGACTCGCAGAAGATCGAATCGACGCTCGCCGGCACCGGGCCGGGCTCGATCGCGGAGACGATGCCGCGGCTGTTCAACGCCATCATCGGCACGAAATTCACGCCTGGTCAGCGGCTACCCGGCCTCGACCGAAGGCATGCTGGCGATGGAGCGCGGCGAAGTCGACGGCACCGGCTCGTCGTGGGCTGCCGTCTTCGTCACCAAGCAGAACCTGCTGAAGGAAAAGAAGATCAGGATCATCCTGCAGACCCAGCCCGAACGCCATCCGGACCTTCCCGACGCGCCGAGCGTCACCGAATATGGCAACACGCCCGAGGACCGGCAGGTCACCGCGCTCTATGCCAGCGGCAGCGGCGTCGGGCGCAGCGTGATCGGGCCGCCCGACATCCCCGCCGACCGGCTGAAGATCCTGCGCGATGCGTTCAACGCCATGGTCAAGGATCCGGAATTCGTTGCCGACATCAAGAAGCTCAATGTCGAGCTCGATCCGCTGTCCGGCGAGCGCGTGCAGGACCTGATCACACGCACGCTCGCCGTCCCCGCCTCCGTGCGCGAGCGCGCCAAGGTGGCGTTCGGGCGCTAGACCATAGGCAAGATTTCTCCCCCACGTTCGCTCTAGTCTTGAGCGGCCGGACCTGGGCTTACGCCTTCGTCAACGGCAAACAACAAAGGGAGGAATCACTATGTCGCTGCTAGCTGAAGGGCATCGCCGCGCTGTCCGCGGCCACGGTCCTGTCGACGTCGGCATCGGCGCAGGCCGTCGTCATGCAACGTGAATTGTCGCTCGCCGCCGCGCAGCTCATGGCGGACGCTGCAATCGAGCACTGCCGCAAGGGCGGCTTCCGGATTTCCGTCACCATCGTCGACAGCGGCGGCCAGATCCGACTGTTCCACAAGGATGACGGCGCCAATCCGCACACCGTCGATGCGAGCTTCCGCAAGGCCTACACGGCGCGCACCTACCGCTCGCCGAGCGCCGACTTCATGAAGCGGACCGAGCTCGGCAGCGGCGGACGCACCGGACTGCGGGCGATCAACAACACGATCGGCGTGCCCGGCGGGCTGCCGATCAAGATCGGCAACGAGACCATCGGCGGCATCGGCATTGCCGGCGCGCCTGGCGATCAAGGCGACGAGGCCTGCGCAGCCGCCGCGGTCGAACGCGTTCAGGAACAGTTGAAGTAGTCAGCGCTGAACAAGCCAATGACGCGCAGAAGGCTCGACGCGACCAAAGCCCCGGGCCAAGGCCCGGGGCTTTGCCACTCGCCCGGCGTAGCGCCGAACGATCAATCGTTGTTAGTCCCGATCGGGCTGAGCGCGCATAAGATCATTGCGAACGGCCGGATCGGGATCCGAACCGATGTAGTTGCCCTGGGTGTCGTAGACGTCGTAGGCCGGATTGGGTGAGTGTATGCGGCCGTCCTGATTTTGTGCGCGCGCAAGATTGCGTCGCTGCTGCACCGTGAGCGGCGCCTGCTCAGCCTGAGCAAACGCGCCGAAGCCAGGCTGATGCCGAGTCTTGGCTGTAGATCTGTGCCGATGCCGGCGATCCTGTGGATACGATGACGGCGAGCGCCGTTGTAGCGAGAAGATGCTTTCATGACTCGTGTCTCCTTAATCACGTGAGTGGAAGTCAACGCCCTTCCTTGCCGTCCCATGTCCGCATTAACACCGCGGTTGACTGAAATTTGGTAAGGGCCGCGTGTTTCGGAAGACAACTTCTTGTGAGCAATTCCACTGGTGTAAAATATTGAATCGAATCGCGTGACGCGAAATTTATGCTGCTCGTTGTTGGCTGAGACATACGCGTAAATTTTTGCAGTGCGACGGAAAACCAATATTTTGAATCAAATCGGCGTGTACGGCGCTTGCAGTGATCTGTTTCCAACAGCGCGAACGAGCCGTTACGCAGCGTGGAGAAAACACGCCGAAATCATGTCGACAAAATGCAACAAATTTGATGACGCGGCGGAGTGCGCACGCGACTCGAAATCAATCGCCACGCAGCAACAACATCAGTGGTCGTCTCGTCCGGCGTCCATCTGAATCATCATGCGCACGTTCGGATCGGGATCCCAGCCTTGGCATCCGGACCAGGTGCGGGCGGCGCATGGTTTCTCGGTCGCTTTCACGCCGACCCTGGCGCGGCGGTCGACATATTGTTGCTGAACGGTCGTTGCGCTGCGCGCCTTCGCTTTCGCCTGGGCGCCCTGCGCCTGGCCGGATGTCGGCCAGGCCAGTGCAACGGCGAGTGCGGCCACCGAAGCAAGAATTCTCATGGCATCACCATCATCTGCGCCGCGGCTCCGCCTGTGCGGGCGGCCACGGATCGCGGAGCTCTCGATAAACCAACACCAAAGGCCTGCGGAACCGATCTCAGCGATCGTCCTTGCCGCGATCGCGGTCGATCATGGCCCGGATGAAAGGATCGGGATCCCAGCCGAGACAACCTTCCCACGTGTAGACGACGCAAGGGGTTCCGGCTCTGGTTCGCGAACCGGGCACGGAAAATTCCTGGTTCGTCGTCTGGGGGGCGCGGACCTTTGCTTTTCTTTTTCTGCTGCTGCTGTGCGGTTTCACCTATCGACGGCAAAGCCAGCACGATGGCGATCGCTATCGCCGACGTAACGATCTTGATGGACACGGGCATCTCCCTTGATTGCCAAGGCTGCCGGCGCCGCAACCGCGTGCCGACGGCCATGAAGCGTTGATCCACGGACGCACCGGCGGCACGCCACAAGCGGTGTCCGCCGCATCTAAAAACGCCATAAACGCCGTTCTCGGAACCAAGCACCGTCGCCGTTGCGGGCAGAGCCCGGCACGGCTCACCCAACAAACACCGCAGGAGGGGTCATGCTTCCATCGCCGCCGGTAGCGGCGTACGGCGGCGGATCATGTCGGATGCCTTTTCCGCCATCATGATCACGCAGGCATTGATGTGCGCGGACACGAGATCGGGCATCGCCGACGCATCGACCACGCGCAGGCCTTCGACGCCGCGCACGCGCATCTCCGGATCGAGCACGGCTGCCGGCGTCGTGCCCATCTGGCAGGTGCCGGCGGGATGGTGCGCGGTAATCATCGTGTTGCGCAGCCACGCGTCGATCTCAGTATCGGTATGCACTTTCTCGCCAGGGCTGAGCTCCTTGCCGCGATAGGGATCGAGCGCTTGATGATAGGCGAGCTCGCGCGCGAGCTTGAAGCCTTGCCGCAGCGTCGGCAGGTCGTTCGGCGCGGTGAGGAAGTTGTAATGAATGCGCGGCGGATCGCGCGGATCGGACGAACGCAGCGTGAGCTCGCCGCGGCTGTCCGGGTGCAACAGCGTCGGCCGGATGCCATAGCCGTCGGTGAAGGCGGGATAGACAAACGGAAACCAGAGATGCGGATGATGCGACGTACCACGGAACATGAACTCGATGTCGGGTACCGCGAGCTCCGGCCGCGTCTTGACGAAGGCGTGCAATCCGCCGGGCACGACGGTGGCCGGACCGCTGCCGTGGAAATATGCCATCAGCATGCTCACCGCCATGCGGTCGAACCGCATCTCGCCGTGGAACACGCCGGGGCTGTTGCGCGTATAGGTCATGTAGGAACCGATGTGGTCCTGCAGGTTCTTGCCGACCGGCAGATCGGCAACGCAGGCGATCCCCATCTCGCGCAGATGCGTGGCAGGCCCGATGCCGGACAACATCAGGAGCTGCGGCGAGTTGAACGTGCCGCTCGCGACGATAACCTCGCGCGCCTCCGCGCGTTTGAGATCGCCGGAGTCCTTGACGTATTCGATGCCGGTCGCGCGCGTGCCCTGCATCAGGAGCCGTGTCGCATGCGCGCCGGTTTCGACCGTGAGGTTGTGGCGGCCCTTGGCGGGACGCAGATAAGCGCGCGCAGTCGATGAACGGCGCCCGTCGCGGATAGTGTACTGGCCGCGACCGAAACCTTCCTGCTGCTTGCCGTTGTAATCCTCGGTTAAGGGATAGCCGGACTGCTTCGCCGCTTCGAGCCAGGCATCGAAGATCGGATCGGGCGTCTTGGCGTATTGGGTGCCGAGCGGCCCCTCGCCGCCGCGCCAGGTGTTCGCGCCTTTTTCCCAGGTCTCGGCGCGATTGAAGTAGGGCAGCACGTCGGCATAGGACCAACCGCGCGCGCCCTTCTGTGCCCAGCGGTCGTAGTCGCCGCGGTTGCCGCGGGTATAGGCCATCACGTTGATCGACGACGAGCCGCCGAGCACCTTGCCGCGCATCGCCTCGATCCGGCGATTGTTGAGATTGGCCTCGGGCTCGGTCTCGTAGCCCCAGTCGAACATCGCCCTGTCGTGCATCCGCCCCATGCCGAGCGGGATCGAGATATAGGGATGCCGGTCGGGCGGCCCGGCTTCGAGCAGCAGCACGGTGGCGCCGCTATCCTCGGTGAGCCGGTTGGCGAGCACGCAGCCGGCGGACCCGGCCCCCACGATGATGTAGTCGTAGCCGTTGTTCACGCTTGCCCCGCTTGGTTGTCACGTTTCGTGTCGGTCGCTCGGATGTCCGCCGCGCCATCGGTGGCGAAGGCCGGCATCATCGCCATCATGCCACCGATATCGCTCGCTGTGAGCACCGATTTCCCCAAGTACGTTTCGTATGTCTCGCAACGATAGTCGGCACACCTACGGCGTTCAAGCTTCCGGCGCGCTTCGGCTTCCAGGTTAACCGATCGCAACGTCAGAGCGGTCGCAGCGGCGGTTTGAACTGGATTTATCGCATTGCGCCGTTCATCATGCCGCCATGCAACAGGAGCGCGATATGTTCTCGATCCAACGCCGCTGGTTGCTCGCGACGTTGGCGGCGGCCGGTATGGCAGCGCTGCCACACGCGGCACAGGCCCAGGACGTCGCGGCGTGGCGCGTCGAATGCACCGGCGACGGCAAGATTCTGGATTGCCGGGCGGTGCAGCAACTGTTCCAGCGCATTCCCAACCAGGGCGACCGCTTGCTGGTCGCGGTCCTGGTGCGCCGCCCCGCCGACGCCAAGACCGCGCAGATGACGATCCAGCTGCCGCTCGGCCTCAACCTGACCGAGGCGGTCCAGGTCAAGGTCGACGGCGGGCCGCCCGAGCGGCAGCCGATCCAGACCTGCACCAATATCGGCTGCTTCGTGTCGATGGCGATCAACGAGAAGTTGCTCGCCGCCATGCGCACCGGCAAGGACCTGAAGGTCATCGTTCAGGACCCCAACAAGAAGCCAGTCGAGGTGTCGCTGCCGCTGCTCGGCTTCGGCCTCGCCTACGACAAGGTGAAGTCGTAAGTCATTTGTCATCGCCTTGAAATCTATCGATGGTCATCGCCGGGCTTGACCCGGCGATCCATCTCTTCACGAAATATGATCGGATCGCGCGGGTCAAGCCCGCGCATGACGCGACGAGAGTTCAGATTACCTCTTCCTCCCCTTGCGGCCGCCGCGCTCGCTCGCGATCTGACGCGCTGTCCACTGCTCCATCACGCGCGCGATGTCGTCCGAGTTCTTCTCGAGCATCATCATGTGGCCGTTGCCGCGGATGCCGTGGTCGGCGAGCCGGATGAAATCGGTTCGCACGCCGGCCTGCCGCAGATAGGCGACCGTGCAGTGATCATAGGGCGCATGGTAGGACGCCTCGCTCTGGACAACGACGACCGGTATGTTCGCGAGGTTCTTGAGCTTGCGCGCCGGCTCCTTCTGCAGCCAGCAATGCGCGAGATCGGGTCCGTCGGCTTTTTCCTGGCGCACGAATGACAGCCGCTCGCCGCTGCCGAGCGGCGGATCGTAGTTGAGCGGCACCTCGCCGAGTCCGGAGAGCTTGTCGGTGGTGCCGTCCTTGAACCAATCCGGCGCGCCGACCATCTGCAATTCGCGCACCGGCGGCCCGTTCGGCTCGACCGCGACGATCATCTTCACGAGATCGGGGCGGCGGTCGGCGACCGGCCATGCGAACGCGCCGGACTGCGAGTGGATCATCAGGATCGAGGGACCGATCTTTTCCATCAGCGCGATGATCGCCGGCGGATTGATCTCCTGCTGCTTCGGGAAGCTCGCGATCGAGACCGCCTGCGCCGCATAGAACTGGTCGAAGTTGACGTCGCCCGGCCGGCCGGTGCCCGGCCATTGCGTGTGCAGCTTCGCCTGCGGCCACATCGGGAAACGCTCCGGCGCGACGAAGCGCTCTTCGACCTGGCTGAGCCGCGACGGCTGCACGTCGCCGTACACGTCGTTCCAGTGCGCCGAGCGGCCGCGCGCGACCTGATCGACGATATAGACGGCGTAGCCGCGGCGCACGAAATACTGCGCCCAGCCTTCGCGGCCGTCGGGCGTGCCGGTGAAATTCGTTCCGGTCTGATTGCCGCCATGCACCATCACGATCGGATACGGCGAGCGCAATTGCTGCGGGATCATGTACTCGACATACATGTGACCGACGATCGGGTTGCCCTTCGCCTTCATGTCGATCTTGCCGCCGACATAGAAGTAGCTCGCGCTCTTGAGCACCAGCGGCCCGCGCTGCTGTTGGCGTTGTTGCGCCTGCGCGGCAGACGCCGCCAGCAAGCCCGCGAGGCCGGCGACCGCCGCGACTCTGAATCCGACGCGCAGCATTCTGTTGTTGGAGCTGTTTGTCATCGTCCATCCTCCCCGCGCCGATCATTATGCCGGCGTCGTGTTGTCGTTTAAGCGTTGTCGTTACGCGCCCGGCTCGAACCGGTAGTTCGCGCCTCGTCCGCACGATAGTGCCGATGCCCGGAAAGTCGAGATGAGCACCGGCGACGCATAGCCGGTCTGCAGAAACCATGTCGAAGGTGCGCTGGCGTGTCTCCCGCGCGGCCTGCGGGTCGACGTCGTATTCGAACGCCGCTTCCGGCCGCGCCACCTGGATCGCCGGGATGTGCACGACGTCGCCCCAGATCAGCACGCTCTCGCGGCCGGAATGCACGACCCAGCCGGTGTGGCCGGGCGTATGGCCGGGCAACAGCACCGCCGACACGCCGGGCAGCGCCTCGCCGTCGCGGACGGTGCGCATGCGCTCGCGATAAGGCGCGGTGGCGTGGCGCGCCTTGCCGATATTGCGGCGAATGCGCTCGGTCGCGCCCGCCGCGGCTTCCTGGCCGAGCCAGAAATTCGCTTCCACCTCGTGCACGATCAGTTCGGCATTGGGAAAGATCGCGCCGCCCTTCGCATCGACCAGACCCATGGCGTGGTCCGGGTGGATGTGTGTGAGGATCACAACGTCGATCGCTTCCGGCGCGACGCCGGCCTCGCGCAGCCGATTGGGCAACTGCCCAAGTTCGGGGCCGACG
The DNA here is from genome assembly GCA_963850705.1 of uncultured Alphaproteobacteria bacterium. GTDB lineage: Bacteria > Pseudomonadota > Alphaproteobacteria > Rhizobiales > Xanthobacteraceae > VAZQ01. The sequence goes on from CAWKMR010000080.1 coordinate 104,534, forward strand.
GTCGGCCCGCAGCCGGTGTCGATCAGCGCCCATTTGCCCGCCGAGCTTGAGCAGATAGCTGTTCACCGGCAGGAAGAACGGTGTGCCGGCGGGCTTGCCGAGCAGCCGCTGCGCCTCGTCGCGGTCGAAGTCGAGCAATGTGTCGAGCGTCGCCGGCAACGGTCCGTCGCTCAGCGCCGTCATCTCGATATCGCCGATCTTTCGCCGCACCCCGATCGTCTCCCCAGTACCGACACGATAGAGTAGCGTATCGCGCCCAACAACGCGCAATAACAATACGAGGAAACTCCATCGTGACGGCAACAGCACGCGCGGCTTCGATCGCCCTTGCCCTTCTCTTCACCGCAACACTCGCAAATGCCCAGACCTATCCCAACCGTCCGATTACGCTGATCATGCCGGTGGCCGCAGGCGGACCGAACGACACCGCCGGCCGCGTGGTGGCGCAGCGCCTGAGCCAGATCCTCGGCCAGAGCATCGTGATCGAAAACAGAGCCGGCGCCGGCGGAACCATCGCCAATGCCGCCGTCGCACGCGCGGCGGCAGACGGCTACACGCTGCTGTTTGCGACCGCCGGCACCTATGTCCAGTCGGCCGCGCTCTACAAGAACCTCAGCTACGACATCAATCGCGACTTCATTGCCGTCAGCCAGATGCTGGTGCAGCCGCTGGTCATGTCGACGAGTCTCGGCGCACCGGCGAACCTCAAGGACTTCGTGGCCTATGCCAAAGCCAATCCCGGCAAGATGAACTACGGATCGGCCGGCCACGCGACCTCGGGCCATCTCACCGGCCTGCTGTTCAGCAAGGTCGCGGGCATCAACGCGGTCCATGTGCCGTTCCGCGCCGCCAGCGCGGTATCGACGGCCATGATGCAGAACGAAGTCCAGTATTTCTTCGACACCGCCTTCACCGCAAAGCCGCATGTCGACGCCGGCCGGCTCCGGGTGCTCGGCGTTGCCGGCGACCGCCGCAGCAATGCACTGCCGGACGTGCCGACCTTCATCGAGGCGGGCTATCCCGGCTTCACGGCGCAGACCTGGGCCGGCATCGTGGTGCCGACCGGCACGCCGCGCGAGATCGTGGAGCGGCTGGCACGCGGCATCGAAGGAAACGGTGGCAGCCAAGGAAGTGCAGGCGTCCTTCGCGAAATTCGATACGCGCGCGGTCGGCAACTCGCCGGCCGAGTTCTCGGCGCTGATCGCCGAAGAGCTCAAGAAATGGAAAGCCCTCGCCGCCGAATTCAACATCACCGTTGAATAGGCCGTCTCCGCCTTCGCACCGTCGTCAATCCTTACCCCGCCTCAGGGAGTTTTCCGTCATGGCCAGCATCGAAGTCGAGCGCAACATGCCTCGGCTGCCCCGCATCATCAATTCCGGCGTCGACTACAGCGATCTTCAGCGCGTGCTCGACCGCTGCAACAACAACAACGAGCACTGGGGCAAGGTCTGGGAAGAGGTCGCCACCATGCACGAGGCGATCGGCGACGAGGCGTTGCGCGACGGCCGCACCATCTCGGCCGGCGAGGCGTTCCAGCGCGCCTCGGTCTGCTTCCACATGGCGCAGGCCACCGAGCATCACGACCTGGATTGGAAAGAGAGCCTTCAGTGGCGCCAGCACGCCGCCTTTCGCAAGGCGATGCCGTATCTGCGGCCGCCGGTGCAGGCGATCGAGGTGCCCTACAAGGGCAAGAGCTTCCCGGGCTATCTGCGGCTGCCCGAGGGCGCGCCGCGGCCGGTGCCTTGCGTGCTGCTGCTGGCCGGGCTCGAACTCGACCAAGGAAGAGACCGTCACCAACGAGACCGACTTCCTCAAGCGCGGCATCGCCACCTTCAGCTTCGACGGTCCCGGACAGAGCCTCACGCGCATCGATTTTCCGCTGGTGCCGAACATCGAGTGGTCGGTCGGCGCGATCCTCGATCATCTGTCGAAGCGCGCCGATCTCGACACGAACCGCTTCGCGATCTGGGGCCGCAGCGTCGGCGGACACACCGCGCCGCGTGCCGCCGCATACGACTCCCGCATCAAGGCCTGCGTGTCGATCGGCGGCTTCTACGCCTGGCCGTGGGACCGCTTCCGCAAGGAATCGCGCGAGGAGTTCGCGATGGTCACGCATTCGCCGAGTGTCGAGGCCGCCGAAAAGGTCGCGCGCTCATTCACGCTCGAAGGCCTGATGCCGAAGGTGAAATGCCCGCTGCTGATCGTGCACAGCCAGGGCGACATGGTCTGCGACTACAAGGACGCCGAGCGCATGGCGCGCGAAGCCGGCGGGCCGGTGCAATTGATGCTCTATCCCGACGGCAACCACGTCTGCGACAACATCCCCTACAAGGTGCGGCCGATGATGGCCGACTGGCTTGCGCGGCAGCTCGGTTTGTCGGCAAGCTGGTGACCGGAGGGATCGCCATGTCACGAACGGGCTTGGCGCTAGCGGCGCTGCTTACCGTGGCCGCAACGCCGGCTTGCGCCGACGCGGTCGCCGATTTTTATCAAGGCAAGCAGATCCGGTTCATCATCCGCACCGGCTCCGCCACGACCTACAATTCCTACTCGCGATTGCTGGCGCGGCATATCGGCCGGCACATCCCGGGCAACCCGAGCGTCATCGCCGTGAACATGCCCGGCGGCGGCGGAATTCGCGCCGCCACCTACGTCGCAAAGATCGCGCCGCAGGACGGCACGATCCTGTCGATCGTCAGCCAGGGCCTGCCGGTCGACCAGGCGCTCGGTCTGAACACGACGTTCCAGTCCGACCTTCGCGACTTCCATTGGATCGGCAATATCTCGTCCTCCAACCAGATCCTGGCCACGTGGCATACCTCGCCAACCAAGACGTTCGCCGATCTCATGAAGCGGGAGACGGTGATCGGCTCAAGCCAGGCGGGTTCGATCTCGACGCAGCTTCCGGCCGTGCTCAACAACATCGTCGGAACGAAGATCAAGATCGTCTATGGCTATCCGGACGGCGGCGATATCAACATCGCGATGGAGCGCGGCGAGGTCGAAGGCCGCGCGGCCAGCCCCTGGGCGAGCTATGTCGCCAGCCACCCTCATTACATCGAAAAGAAGCTGATCAATCCGATTGTCCAGATCGGGCTGCGCAAGGAATCCGATCTGCCCGATGTGCCGCTGATGCGCGATCTCTCCAGCAATCCTGACGGCCGAGCCGTGCTCGACTTCATGTCGAAAGCGGTGTCGGTCGGTCGCGCGGTCTCCACCACGCCCGGCGTGCCGGCGGAACGCGTTGCCGCGTTACGCCGCGCCTTCGACGCCGTGCTGAAGGATCCGGAATTTATCCGCGAGGCGCAGGTGCAGCGCGCGGAGATTTCGCCCACGACCGGTGCCGAGGTCGCGCAGGTGATCGGCGGACTGATCGGCGCACCGGTCGAACTGCGCGAGCGCGTGAAGCGGGCGATCCAGCCGAAGGACGCACGTAAGCTGCCGGGCAGCAAAGAGGAATAAGGGCTGACGATCCGTCGCAGAACGGATCGCGGCATACAGGGAGAGAAATCCGCTCATGGGCACGCTGACGCACGCTATCGCCGTCGCGCTTGTGGTCATGGCACCCGGCCAGCCGGCATCGGCGCAGGATTTCCCGTCGCGGCCGATCACATTCATCGTACCGCTCGGCGCCGGCGGCTCGATGGACGTGATGGCCCGCGTCATCGGGCCGAAGCTGACGGACCGGCTCGGCCGGCCGGTCGTGATCGAGAACCGCACCGGCGGCGGCACCGTGATCGGCGCCCAGGCCGTCGCCCGCGCGGCGCCCGACGGCCACACGTTGCTGTTCGCGCCGAGCGGCACGATGACCACCAACGTCACGCTCTACAAGTCGCTGCCCTACGATCCGGTGAAAGACTTCGTGCCGATCGCGCTCTATGCGAAGATTCCTTTCGTGCTGGTGGTCAATCCGTCGTTGCCGGTGCAATCGGTCGGCGATCTCATCAAGCTCGCCAAGAGCAAGCAGCTCTCCTACGCCTCGACCGGGACCGGCGCAGTGCCGCACATGGCCGGCGAACTGCTCAAGAGCATGACCGGCGTCGAGATGACGCATGTCCCCTATCGCGGCGTGACGCAGACATTGACCGACGTCATCGGCGGCCATGTGAGCATGACGTTCGCCTCGCCCGATTCCGCGATGCCGGCGATCAAGGACGGGCGCGTGCGCACGCTTGGCGTATCGTCGCTGACCCGCGTGCCGGTGTTGCCAGACGTTGCGCCGATCGCCGAAAGCGGCCTGCCCGGATTCGAAGCGGTGTCGTGGCACCTGATCGTCGCACCCGCGGGCACGCCGGCGGCGGTGGTGAACCTCCTGCATCGCGAACTCAAGAGCATCACCGCCGCGCCCGAGATGCAGCGCATGATCGGCGACATGGGTCTCATCGCCGTCGACACGCCCTCGGTCGACGAACTACGGCGCTTCCTCGACAACGAGATCGCGCTCTGGGGCAAGCTCGTGCACCAGGCCGGGATCGCGGGATCGCAGTAGCGATATGGCGCGTGAACATACAAGCGCGCCCGCGCAGGTCGCTTACGAGTTCGCTCTGCCCCCAAAAGCGAACGCAAAGTCAGGCTATTGGGATTTATCGCGATGGGCCAGCAACGGACGTCATATGAACTAGCGAACGGTGTCGAAGTCGCAAAACCTTTATCTTGTGCGACGTATCGGGAATGGCTTGTTGAGCATATTCCCTATTCATTGGTCCGGACTGACGAAAGGCGCGGCGGATAGATGGCGTCGATTGAATCAGCACTCGTCGTGTTGGTGCCCGAGGCTGAAGCCTTGGTGAAGCCGTTTCGAGATCGGTACGATCCTTCAGCAGCCGTCGGAGTCCCGGCGCACATCACATTGTTGTATCCGTTCAAACCACCCGATGAAGTTGGCGGTGCGGTGCTAGAGAACCTTCGCCATGGCTTCGCGCGCTTTGCGCCGTTCCGATCTCTCTCGGCTCAATCCGACGCTTCCCTGCCGAAGTGTTGTACTTGGCCCCGGAGCCCGATGAACCATTCCGTCAACTGACGTTGGCAATTTGGCAGTGGTACCCGGAAGCGCCTCCCTATGGCGGCAAATGGCCGGACATAGTCCCACCTATCTGTGGCGAACCTCGCGGACGAGCAGCAGCTTGATCGTATCGCCGACGAATTTGCGCAGGCGTCTCACAGAATATTGCCGATCGGCGCAACAGCAGCGGAAGTTGCGCTAATGGATAATTGCTCAGGATGCTGGCAGGTTCGCGCAACGCTCAGCTTGGGACGTGAGTGAGACCGAGCCACGGCCGTTACCGCGGAGCGGTTTAGTGCAATATATATTTTGCGACGCAGCGTATTTTGCGACGTAATAGCATCCTACTTCCGGTGTGGGTCATTCGCTACAGATTCGGTGCGCGCCAAAAATCGCCCTATGTCCGGAATGCCCCGAAAGCATGCAAAGTCAGAGCATTGGCATAGTTGAGCATGAACTTTTCCGACCTTCCTTCGCCCGCCGAAACGGGCTTCGCGAAGGCGGGAAACCGGCTCCCACCCGCGGATCAAGTCCGCGGCAGGCTTTTCGGGATCACGCTTGAGCGATCAGATCTTCGCGATCCTGGCGTCCTCGATCACCTTGCGCCACTTGGCGACCTCGGCGCGCACATAGGCCGCGAAATCGGCCAGCGAATTGCCCTCGGCCTCGACGCCGGCCTCGAGCAGCCTCGCCTTCATGTCGGGCGCGTTCACGATCGCCGCGATCTCACGCTGCAGCAGCTCGACGATCGGCTTCGGCGTTCCCGCCGGGACGAACACGCCGGTCATGGTCTCCGCATCCTGTCCCTTGATGCCGAACTCGTCGAGCGTCGGGATATCGGGCAAGGCCGCGGAGCGTTTGCTGGCGGTGACGGCAAGCCCACGCAGCTTCCCCTCCCGGATCAGGTTGACGTAGTTGCCGAGCGCGGAGCAGACGATCGGCGTGTGGCCGCCGAGCAGCGACGTCGTCATCGGGCCGCCGCCCTGGAACGGCACGGTGATGAAATCGAGCTTGAGCGCGAGCTTCATCATGTCGATCGACAGCGACGGCGTCGTGCCGGTGCCGGGCGAACCGATGCTGTGCTTGCCGGGCTCGCGCCGGATGAGGTCGATCAGGTCCTTCATCGTCTTTGCGGGGAAGCTCGCATTGACGACCCATGAATTCGGCGTGCCGCCGGCCTTGGTGACCGGGATGAAGTCCTTGTCGATGTCGTAGGGCACCTTCGCGAAAAGGCTCGGGTTGACCACGATGCTCGAGGACGAGAGCAGGATGGTGTAGCCGTCGCCCGGCGACTTGGCCGCCATGCCCATGCCGAGATTGCCGCCGGCGCCGGCGACATTCTCGATGAAGAATTGCTGCCCGAGCCGCTCCGAAAGCCGCTGCGCAATCAGCCGTCCGGCGATGTCGGTCACGCCGCCGGCCGCGAACGGGATGATGATCTTCACCGGCTTGCTGGGATACTGCTGGGCCGACACCGGCCCGGCCAAAGCGAGCGCAAGCACGGCAACGAAACCACGGATGACAACTTTCATGGCATCCTCCCGAACCGACTGTGAGAACTGACAGTGCCGGGTTAGTTGACCCCGATCTTCGCGTCCTTGATGACCTTCCCCCATTTGGCGATCTCGGCCTTGATCTGCGCCGAAAATTCCTCGGACGTATTGCCGACGACGTCGACACCGATCGAAGCGAACCGCGCACGCACGTCCGGCTGTTTCAGCGCCGCGATGATCTCGCTGTAGATGAGATCGACGATCGGCTTCGGCGTGCCGGCCGGCAGCAGCGCGGCGACGAAGGTGTTGGCCTCCTGGTCCTTGAAGCCCGCCTCCGCCATGGTCGGCACGTCGGGCAGCGCGGCGAGCGCGTCGCCGCCATCACCGCGAGCGCGCGCAGACTTGCCGACTTTGACCTGCGGGACCGCCGGCGCGAGCGTCGTGAACATGATCGGCGTGTGGCCGGCGACCGTCGACTGGATCGCCGGGCCGGCGCCGGGAAACGGCACATGCACCATGTCGACGCCGGTCGTGAGCCGGAACAGCTCGCCCGAGAGGTGCGGCGTGGTGCCGACGCCGGCATGCGCGAAGTTGTTGTACTTGCCCGGGTTCGCCTTCATCACCGTGACGAGTTCCTTGACGCTTGCCGCCGGCACCGACGGGTGGATGATCAAGGTGTTGGCGATGTCGCCCACCATCGTCAGCGGGATGAAGTCCTTGTAGGGATCGTACGGCACCTTGGCGTAGAGCGACGGATTGACCACGTAGCTCGATGACACGAACAGGATGGTGTAGCCGTCCGGCGTCGCGCGCGCCGCGTTGCCCATGCCGGCGTTGCCGCCGGCGCCGACCTGGTTCTCGATCACGAACTGCTGGCCGAATTTTTCCGACAGCTTCTGGCCGACCAGCCGCGCCACCACGTCGACCGGGCCGCCGGCCGCGAACGGCACGATGATCCTGACCGGCTTGTTCGGGATATTGCTGGGCGGACGCCGGAGCGGCGAACGCCAGCAGCGCAAGCGCGGCAAGGCAGCGAACGATCGCGTGCATGGATCTTCGCCGGCATCAGTTGATCCTGATGTTCGCGTCCTTCGCGACCTTGTCCCACTTGGCGCCTTCGCTCTTGATCCGCGCCGCGAATTCCGCCGGCGAATTGGCGACCGGATCGAAGCCGAGCTTGCGCAACCGCTGCATTGACCTCCGGCAGCGCGACGATGCGCACGATCTCGCGGTGCCAGCGGTCGATGATCTCCGGCGGCGTGCCGGCGCGCATCACGATGCCGGTGATCGTGTCGGATTCCTGATCGGCAACGCCGGCCTCCGCCATGGTCGGCACGTCGGGCAGGCTCGCATTGCGCTTGGCCGCCATGCACCGCGAGCCCGCGCAGCTTGCCGTCCTGGATGTTGGCGATCGCCGGCGGCAGCGCCGTGAAGGCGACCGGCGTGTGGCCGCGCGATGATCGAGCGGTGATCGCAGGCGCCGCGCTGGGGAACGGCACCATCGCGAGATCGAGCCCGAAGTGCAGCTTGAACAATTCGCCGGCGAGATGCGGCGTCGAGCCGATGCCGGGCTGCGCATAGCTGTATTTGCCGGCGATTGACCTTCATCAGCTGCGATCAGCTCCTTCACGGTCTTCGCCGGAACGATGGGATTGACGCGTCAAGACATTCGGCGAGGCCGCGACCAGGCTGATCGGCGCGAAATCGCTGATCGCGTACGGCACCTTGGCATAGAGCGACGGATTGACGATGAAGCCCGTGCTCACCGCCACGATCGTGTAGCCGTCGGCCGGCGCGCGCAGCCGCGGCGGCGACGCCGATGTTGCCGCCGGCGCCGGCGATGTTCTCGACCACGACCTGTTGCCCCAGACCTTCGCTCGCCTTCTGCGCAATGATGCGGCCGATCACGTCGGTCGGGCCGCCCGGCGCGAAGGTCACGATCATCCGGATCGGTCTTGCCGGGATAGGTCTGCGCCAGCGCCGGACCCGCAAGCGCCAGCGCGACGAAAGCAATGAGACTGCGGATGATGCGCTCTCACGGCGTCCTCCCTGATTTTATTATTGGGCCATCATCGCCCCTGCCCGAGGGCGAGTAAATGGGCTATGCATCTCCCGCGCACGCCGGCGACGGTGCCGGCCAGACAGGACAACAGTCGATGGCGACAAGAAGAAGTACACGCGTCAGGATCTCCGCGACGCTTCGGAGAAATACAAGAACTGGGGCAAATGGGGCCCGAACGACGAGATCGGCACGCTCAACTACACGAGCCCGGACGACATCATCGCCGCCGCGCAGCTCGTGAAGAAGGGCAAGGTGATCTCGCTCGCGCTCAACTTCGACCACACCGGGCCGCAGGGCGCCAAGAGCAAATATCCCGCGATGGGCCGCACCAATCCGATCCACACCATGATCCGCACCGGCACCGACGCCTATTCCGGCGTGCTCGACAAGCGCGGCATCCGCGCCGCCGACGACATGGTGACCATGCCGCTGCAATGCGGCACGCAATGGGACGGGCTCGGCCACGTGTTCTATGAGCAATGGATGTGGAACGGCTACGACTGCCGCGAGGTGACCTCGGCCGGCGCGCAGAAGTGCGGCATCGAGAAGACCAAGAACAAGATGGTCGGCCGCGGCGTGCTGCTCGACGTGGCGCGCTACAAGGGCGTCGACTTGCTCGACGACGGCTACGGCATCACCAACGACGATCTCTACAGCACCGCGAAGAAGCAGAACGTCGCGCTCAAGCGCGGCGACTACGTCATCGTGCGCACCGGCATGATGGAGCGCTGCCAGAAGGCCGGAAGCTGGGACGGCTATCCCGGCGGCGACGCGCCGGGCTTCGCCTTCGAGACGCTCGACTTCGTGAAGGACACCGAGCTCGCCGCGCTCGCCAGCGACACCTGGGGCTGCGAGGTGCGTCCGAACGAGAGCGAGGACGGCATCAACCAGCCCTGGCACTGGATCACGATCCCGATCATGGGCATGACCATGGGCGAGATCTTCGAGCTCAAGGAGCTCGCGGACGACTGCGCCGCCGACAAGGTCTACGAATTCCTGTTCGTCGCGCCCGCGATCCCGATCACCGGCGCGGTCGGCTCGCCGGTCAATCCGCTGGCGATCAAGTAGACGACGGATGACGTGTCGCGGCGATTGGTGACGCCGCATGTTCGCGGCGAGCGCCAATCAACTGCGGGTGCGGCACGGGCACGAGCATCACCGCGTCACTTCGTCGAGCTGTTCTTCGACCTGGTGTTCGTGTTCGCGGTCACGCAGCTCTCGCACGGCCTGCTCAAGCATCTCACGCCGCTCGGCGCGGTGCAGACCGGCCTGCTGATGGTCGCGGTGTGGTGGGCCTGGATCGACACCGCCTGGATCACCAACTGGCTCGATCCGCGAGCGGCCGGCGGTGCGGCTGATGCTGTTCGCGACTGATGCTGGCCGGGCTCGTGATGTCGTCGTCGATCCCGCGGGCGTTCGAGGACCGCGGCGCTGCCGTTCGCGCTGGCCTATGTCGTCATGCAGCGTCGACGCGCAACCTGTTCATGCTGTGGTGCGCTCAAGCGCCACGATCCCGGCAAACTACCGCAACTTCCTCGCGCATCATCGATCTGGCACGCGGCCGCCGCGCCGTTCTGGATCCTGGGCTGCCTTCGTCGACGAGCCGACGCAGCCGTCTTGGACTCTGGGCGCTCGCGGTCGGCATCGAATCGATCGCCCCGATCGCCGGTTTCTGGGTGCCGGGCCTCGGCCGGTCGACGACCGCCGACTGGGTCGTCGAAGGCGCCATATCGCCGAACGCTGCGGCCTGTTCGTCATCATCGCGCTCGGCGAGTCGATCCTGATCACCGGCGCGACCTTCGCCGATCTTGCCTGGACACGCGACGACCGTTGCCGCCTTCGTGGTCTCGTTCGTCGGCAGCGTCGCGATGTGGACGGTCTACTTCAACATCGGCGCCGAGCGTTCGAGCCGCGCGATCGCGTCGTCCGACGATCCGGGCGCGCTGGCGCGCAGCGGCTACACCTACATGCACATCCTGATCGTCGCCGGCATCATCGTCGTGGCCGTCGCCGACGAGCTCGTGCTGCACCATCCCGGCGGCCACGACGGCCACACCGACATGGCGACGGCCGCTGGCGATCATCGGCGGCCCGGCGCTCTATCTGGTCGGCAACGCGCTGTTCAAACGGCTGTCGGCACCCAATTTGCCGCTGTCGCATCTGGTCGGGCTCGGCCTGCTTGGCACTGCTCGCGCCGGCCGCAGCGATCACCACGCCGCTGGTGCTCTCAGCCGGCACGACCGCGATCCTGATTGTCGTCGCGGCCTGGGAATGGCTGTCGCTCGGCCATGGCAGCGCCGCGGACGACCACGCCGCACTGATCAAATTCAAAGCGCCGAACGACCGGCACGGAGGGTGGAGTCGATCATGCTGGGCCACAATCGCAAAATGACCGGCGCCGAATGCCTCGCCGACATGCTCAAGGACTACGGCGTCACCCATGTGTTCATGGTGCCGGCGGTGCTGCGGCGCACCTTCGCCGAGATGGAGCGGCGCACCTCGATCGCGCGCATCCACACCCACGGCGAGAAATCCGCCGCCTACATGGCCGACGGCTATGCGCGCGCGTCGGGCAAGCCCGGCATCTGCATGGCGCAGGTGATCGGCGCGCTCAATCTCGCGGCCGGGCTGCGCGACGCCTGGCTCGCGCATTCGCCGGTCATCGCCATGACCGGCGGGCGCGACGCCAAGACCAAGTTCCGCAAGGTCTATCAGGAGATCGACGACATGCCGGCGTTCGAGCCGGTGACCAAGTTCAACGCCACCATCGACGACGTCGCGCGCTTCCCCGACATGGTGCGGCAGGCGTTCCGCGTCGCGACCATCCGGCACGCCCGGCCCGGTGCATCTGCAATTCCGCGGCAACGAGGGCCAGGTCGACGCCGAGGAAGCCGAGATGGAGCCGCTGGCGGAGCCGCGCTTCGCGCGCGTGCCGCCGTTCCGTCCGTGCCCCGACGACGCCAGCGTGCGCGCGGCGCTGGTCTGTCTCGAGAAGGCCGAGCGGCCGGTGATCGTCGCCGGCGGCGGCGTGCGCGCCTCGGGCGCGCAGGCCGAGCTGGTCGCGCTCGCGGAGGCGTTGCAAATCCCGGTCGCGACCTCGCTCAACGGCAAGGATTCGATCCCGGGCAATCATCCGCTGTCGGTCGGCGTGGTCGGCTCGCTATTCGCGCGAGAGCGCGAACCGCGTCGTCAACAAGGCCGATCTCGTCTGCTTCGTCGGCTCCGAGACCGGCGGCATGACCACGCATTTCTGGGCGGTGCCGCCGATCGGCACGCCGGCGATCCAGATCGACATCAATGCCGAGGCGCTCGGCCGCAACTATCCGCTGCAGGCCTGCGTCAACGGCGACGCCAAGGTGACGCTGGCGCGCATGCTCGAGCACGCCGACGCAAGGACAGCGCCAAGAAGCGCGACGCCTGGGCCGCCGAGGTGCGCGCGATCTGCCGCGACTGGCTGGTGACAGTACAAGCCGGCGCTGGAGTCGGACGCGGTGCCGATCCGGCCCGAGCGCATCTGCCACGAGCTGACGCGGCACGTGCCGGACAACGGCATCGTCGTGGTCGACACCGGCCACGGCGGCATGTGGATGGGCGGCTTCTTCGATCTCACCTCGCCCAAGCAGAGCTACATCCGCAGCGCCGGCCATCTCGGCTGGGCGTTCTCGGCCGGGCTCGGCGCCAAATGCGCCTGCCCGAACCGGCCGGTGGTGACGTTCACCGGCGACGCCGGCTTCTGGTACCACATCGCCGAGATCGAAACCGCGGTGCGCTGGAAGATGAATTCGGTGACGGTGGTGAACAACAATTCCAGCGGCAACCAGTCGAAGCGCGGCTTCGACCGCGTCTATGGCGGCAAGCAGACCGAGCAGGCGCTGGAGCTGTGGCACTACACCAAGGTCAACTTCGCGAAGATCGCCGAGGACATGGGCGCGGTCGGCATCCGCGTGGAGAAGCCGGCCGAGCTCGGCCCGGCGATCGAGCGCGCGCTGAAGGCCGATCGTCCGGTGATCATCGACGTCGTCACCGACATCGACGCGCTGGCGCCGCTGGCGGTGAGCTAGCGGACACAATGGATGCAGATGAACTAACGTCGCATCAGTGCTGATTGACCTGCAGCAACGCAAATCTCGCCGTGATACTAACATGGTTTCATTGATCAACTTGGAGGACGCCAATGTACAAGCGCATTCTGATCGCGACAGACGGGTCTGAATTGGCAATCAAAGCGATGCAACACGGGATTGCGCTAGCAAAATTAGACAAGACCCCGGTGTCAATTGTGACTGTCACGGACAACTGGACGTCCTTCGAAATGGCCCATGATTACAGCCGCGGCACAACCAATCCGATCGGCAACTACGAAGCACTGGCAACCGAGGCCGCAAAAAAGATCCTCGATAAGGCGGGCGAGGCTGCGAAATCACAGGGTGTCGATTGCACGCTCATCCATGTGGCGGACAAGCGCCCTGCGGAAGGTATCGTGGCGACCGCCGCGGAGGTCGGTGCTGACCTGATCGTCATGGCTTCGCATGGACGTCGGGGCGTTAGCCGTCTGCTCTTGGGAAGTCAGGCGAATGAGGTGGTCACGCACAGCAAGGTGCCAGTCCTCATCGTGCGGTGAAGCGCGCGAGGACGTCGACATCGCTACATCCGGAAAATCCCGAACTTCGTCGGCGCCGGCGCCGGCGCGTTCATGCCGACCATCAGCGCCTGGCCGAGCACGGCGCGGGTGTCGGCGGGATCGATCACGCCGTCGTCCCACAGCCGCGCGGTGGCGTAATAGGCGCTGCCCTGCTTCTCGTATTGCGCGCGGATCGGCGCCTTGAACGCGGCGTCGTCATCGGCGCTCCACTTGCCGCCCTTCGCTTCCACCGCCTCCTGGCGGATGATCGCGAGCACCGATCGCCGCCTGCTCGCCGCCCATCACCGAGATGCGCGCGTTCGGCCACATCCACAGGAAGCGCGGATTGTAGGCGCGCCCGGCCATGCCGTAGTTGCCGGCGCCGTAGCTGCCGCCGATGATGACGGTGTATTTCGGCACGTTGGTGGTCGCCACCGCGGTGACGAGCTTGGCGCCGTCCTTGGCGATGCCCTGCGCCTCGGCCTTCTTGCCGACCATGAAGCCCGCGATGTTCTGCAGGAACACCAGCGGGATGTTGCGCTGGCTGGCGAGCTCGATGAAATGCGTGCCCTTGAGCGCGCTCTCCGAGAACAGGATGCCGTTGTTGGCGAGGATGCCGACCGGGAAGCCGTGGATGTGCGCGAAGCCGCAGACCAGCGTCGTGCCGTAGTGCTGCTTGAACTCCTCGAACTCGGAGGCGTCGACGATGCGCGCGATGATCTCGCGCACGTCGTAGAGCATGCGCGGGTTCGACTGCACGATGCCGTAGATGTCGGCGGCCGGATAGAGCGGCTCGCGCGGCGCGCGCAACGCGAGCCACGGATGCCGCATCTGGTTGAGGTTGCCGACCAGCCGCCGCACGATCTCGATCGCATGGCCGTCGTTCTCGGCCATGTAATCGGTGACGCCGGACTGCCGGCTGTGCACGTCGGCGCCGCCGAGCTCTTCGGCGGTCACCACCTCGCCGATCGCGGCCTTCACCAGCGGCGGGCCGCCGAGGAAGATCGTGCCCTGGTTCTTCACGATCACGGCTTCGTCCGACATCGCCGGCACATAGGCGCCGCCGGCCGTGCACGAGCCCAGCACCGCCGCGATCTGCGGAATGCCGGCCGCCGACATCTGCGCCTGGTTGTAGAAGATGCGGCCGAAGTGCTCGCGGTCCGGGAAGATCTCGTCCTGCAACGGCAGGAACGCGCCGCCGGAATCGACCAGATAGATGCACGGCAGATGGTTGTCGCGCGCGATCTCCTGCGCGCGCAGGTGCTTCTTCACGGTGACGGGATAGTAGGTGCCGCCCTTGATGGTGGCGTCATTGGCGACGATCACGCAGTCGCGCCCGCTCACCTGGCCGATGCCGGTGACGATGCCGGCGCGACGCGACGTCGCCGTCATACATGCCGTGCGCCGCCAGCGCCGACAGCTCCAGGAACGGGCTGCCGGGATCGAGCAGCGCGGCGATGCGGTCGCGCACCAGAAGCTTGCCGCGCTTGGTGTGGCGCGCCCGCGCCTCGTCGGTGCCGCCGCGCGTCGCCTTGGCGAGCTTGTCGCGCAGATCCTCGACCGCGCGCCGCATGGTCTCGGCATTGCGCGCGAAGTCGGGCGACTTGCCGTCGATGTTCGAAAGGAGAACGGCCATCCTATCGCCTCTCTCTAACCGTCATCCTGAGGCGCGAGCGAAGCGAGCCTCGAAGGATGAACGGCCCCCGACGTGGCGCAGCATCCGGGCCGTCGTCCTTCGAGGCTCGGCCCATAGCGCGTCGAAGACGCGCGTAACCGCGCATATGGGCCTCGCACCTCAGGATGACGGCGTGAGAGCTCATGATTGGCAACAGCATCCTCAGCCCTTGTTGAAGAGTTCGCGCCCGATCAGCATGCGGCGGATTTCCGAGGTGCCGGCGCCGATCTCGTAGAGCTTCGCGTCGCGCAGGAAACGCCCGGTGGGATTCTCGTTGACGTAGCCGGAGCCGCCGAGAAGCTGGATCGCGTCGAGCGCGACGCGGGTGGCGTTCTCGGCCGCGTAGAGGATCGCGCCGGCGGCGTCCTCGCGCGTGGTCTGGCCGCGGTCGCAGGCTTTCGCGACGGAATAGACATAGGCGCGGCTTGCGTTCATCGCGACATACATGTCGGCGAGCTTGCCCTGCACCAGCTCGAACTCGCCGATCGGCTTGCCGAACTGCTTGCGCTCGCGCACATAGGGCACGCAGACGTCGAGGCAGGCCTGCATGATGCCGAGCGGCCCGGCGGCGAGCACGACGCGCTCGTAGTCGAGGCCGGACATCAGGATGTTGACCCCGCCGCCTTCCTTGCCGAGCACGTTCTCCGCCGGCACCTCGCAGTCGGAAAACACCAGCTCGCAGGTATCGGAGCCGCGCATGCCGAGCTTGTCGAGCTTCTGCGCGGTCGAAAATCCCTTCATGCCCTTCTCGACCAGGAACGCCGTGATCCCGCGCGCGCCGGCGGCCGGATCGGTCTTGGCATAGACCACCAGCGTCTCGGCATGCGGGCCGTTGGTGATCCACATCTTGCTGCCGTTGAGAACGTAGCGGTCGCCCTTCTTGTCCGCGCGCGTGGTCATGGCGACCACGTCGGAGCCGGCGCCGACCTCCGACATCGCCAGCGCGCCGACATGGGCGCCGGAGATAAGCTTCGGCAGGTATTTGCCCTTCTGCGCCTCGGTGCCGTGGCGGCGGATCTGGTTGACGCAGAGATTGGAATGCGCGCCGTAGGAAAGCCCGACCGAACCGGATGCGCGAGAAATCTCCTCCATCGCCACGCAATGCTCGAGATAGCCGAGCCCCGCCCCGCCCCATTCCTCCTCGACCGTGATGCCATGCACGCCGAGCTGGCCGAGCTCGGGCCAGAGGTCGCGCGGGAACGTATTGGTCGCGGTCGATCGCGTCGGCGCGCGGTGCGATCTTGTCGGCGGCAAAGCCGCGCACGCTGTCGCGCAGCAGGTCGGCCGTCTCGCCGAGGTCGAAATCAAGACCGGTGTTGCTGCGCATCTGCCTATCTCCGCCCCGGCCATGAGGCCGAGCGAGCCGCCACATGAGTTGACGCCTATGATAAGACATGCCTCGCATCGCGGACAGTCACATGGCAGGCAGACAAAATGAGTGAAGCAGGAACCCTCAGGATCATCTCCGGCGTCGGCGCCAAGGGCCCGGCCTGCTTTGTCCTGGAAGCGCAGGGCAAGCGGCTGATGCTCGACCTCGGCTACGGGCCGCAGCCGGGGCTGTGGCCGAACGTCGACGACGTCGGCCGCGTCGATGCGCTGCTGCTCAGCCACAGCCACAAGGATCACATCGGCGGGCTGTCGCTGCTGCCGAAGATCGGCAACCCGCCGATCTTCGCGACCGAGATCACGGCGAAGCGATTGCCGGCCGGGACCAAGGTCAATCCATTGCCGCTGAAGGGCCGCGGCGACGTGCTCGGGATTCCGGTCGATACCGGCCGCAACGGCCATGCGCCCGGCGGCATCTGGATGCGCTTCCACGCCGGCACAGGATTTCTCTACACCGGCGATTATTCGACGGAGTCGGCGCTCTACGCCTTCGACCCGCTGCCCAAATCACGAACAGCGCTGTTCGACTGCTCCTATGGCGACGACGACACGCCGATCGCCGAACGGCAGAAGACGCTGGCGCCCTACTTGTCGAGCGACGTGCTGCTGCCGGCGCCGGCCGACGGCCGCGGGCCGGACATCGCGCTGTATCTCGCCCGTGAAGGACGCACGATCCATTTGGACGACACCACGCGCGCCGCGGTGCGCGACCTCACCAATATTTCGCGCGAATACCTGCGCGACGGCGCCGACGCCGATCTTGCCAAGCTCGCGGAGAGCGCACTACCGCCGGGCGACGCCACCGGCGCGACCTTCTCGACGCCCGCCGACGGCTCAGGCGGCACGACCGCGAAGCTGATCGAGCAGTGGGAGAATGCATCGCAGCCCGCGATCGTGTTCACCGGCTACATCCCGCCCGGTTCGCCCGCCGATCGCCTGGTGAAAAGCGGACGCGCGAAATTCCTGCGCTGGAGCGTGCATCCTCGCCTGTCCGACCACCTCGCCATGGTGCGCACGACCGGCGCGGCGACCGTCATTCCCGCGTTCTGCGACAGCAAGTTCCTGCCGGCGCTGCAGGCGGCGCTGAAGCCGGCCAACGTGACGATGGATAAGGTTTTGACGCTGATGTGAGTTGTTGCGCGCGGTGGCGCCCCATCGTCCCCTCTCCCGCATAGCCCGTCGAAGACGGGCGTAAACGCCCTTTCGCTGGGGGAGGGACAGGGAGGGGGCATGCGATCACGGCCGGAGCAAGCTCACCCTCTCCCCACCCCTCTCCCGCAAGCGGGAGAGGGAGCACACCGAGTTTACGGCACTACCCTGCATCACTTTGAGCGCCGTTGCGCCGTCGCTTCGTTGTCGAGCGCCAACGTCTCCGGGTCGACCACGACGCCGTAGTGCTCAGCCGCGACCTCGGCCGACACGTAGCCCTGCCGCACGTCCTCCGCCACCAGCTCGGCCGGCCGCTCGTGCGGATCGCCGTAGCCGCCACCGCCGCCGGAGCGGATGCGATAGGCGTCGCCGGGCCGCAGCGGCGTCGACAGCACCTTGCCGTTCGGGAAGTCGGTCTTCCAGTTGCCGTCGCGGCGCAGCCCGACCGAATTGCCGGTGCCTTCGAGCCCGCCTTCGAGGCCCCACGGCCGGCAATGAGCGCGCTCGAACTGGGTGTTGAACACCATATTGGTGCGGGCGCGCACCACGCGCTCGACGCCGAGCCCGCCGCGGTGCGGCCGGCGCCGCCGGAATCCGGCACCAGCGCATAGCGCTCGACCACCAGCGGAAATTTCGCCTCCGACTGCTCGTTCGGCGCATTGTGGGTGTCGCCGTCGTTGATCGAGACCGTGCCGCCGACGCCGTCCTCGCTGCGCTTGGCGCCCCAGCCGCCGCCGAGCGGACCGAAATTGGCGATGAAGAATTCCGACGTCTTCGGATTGATCCCGTGCAGATGCGACAGCACGAGATCGGCATGATGGCCGGCGATGACGCGGTCCGGGATCGCCTTCGACAGCGCCTTGAACACGCTGTCGATGATGGTCATCGGATAGGTCATCCAGTAGCGCATCGGCGCCGGGCGCATCGCGCTCACGATCTTACCCGGCGGCACGATCACCTTGAGGCTGCGGAACGCGCCGTCGTTGATCGGATAGTCGGTCGGCGAGGTCAGGCACTTGTAGGCGACCTGCGCGCAGGCGTAGCCGGTGGTGATGCCGGAATTGTAGAAGCCCCGCACCTGCTTCGACACCTCGGACAGGTCGACGGTCATCTCGTCGCCCTTGACGATGACCTTGACCTTGATCGGGATCCGCTTGCCGATCTCGACGCCGTCGTCGTCCATGTAGGACTCCGCCTCGTAGACGCCGTCGGGAATCGAGCGCGTGCGCTCGCGCGCCATCGCCTCGGCATTGTCCATGATCGCGGTGATGGCGTCGGCCACCGCGGCGCCGCCGTAGCGGTCGAGAAGCTGGAGGAAGCGCCGCTCGCCGGTCTTCACCGCCGTGACCTGCGCGCGCAGGTCGCCCATGGCGCGGGTCGGGATCCGCACGTTCTGCCGGATCATGGCGGTGAGCGTCTCGTTCACCTTGCCCTGATCGTGCAGCTTCATGATCGGGATCTGCAGGCCTTCCTGATAGATCTCCGTCGACATGCCGCCGAGATTGCCGCCGATGTCGAGCCAGTGCGCCATGCAGCAGGAGAAGGCGACGAGCTTGCCCTTCATGGAAGATCGGCAGCGACAGCGTCACGTGGTTGAGGTGGCTGCCGGTAAGATAGGCGTCGTTGGTGACGTAGATGTCACCGGGCTTCATGTTCTTCAGGCCGAAATGCCTGATCTTGGCCTTCACGGTCTCCGACATGCCGCGGATGAACATCGGCAGACCGATGCCGATCGACACGGTCTCGCCCTCCGGCGTGAACAGGCCGGTGGTGAAGTCGAGCGCCTCGTAGATGATGATGTTGTAGGCGGTGCGCATGAGGTTGGTTTTCATTTCCTCGGTCACCGCAATGACGCCGTTGCGCACGATCTCGGTCACCACGGGATCGGGCCGGCGCGCTCTTGCGGGCTTGCGCCTTGTTTTCTTCTTCGCCATCGTCTTCACGCACATCCTCTCATCGGTCCCTACCGCTGTAGGGACGCCGCCAATATCCGCGTTGCGCTATTCCGCCGCGCTCGCGACGCGCGGCTTGTCCGGATTGAGCGCGGCGAGCCGCGGCGCGACCTCGGCCATGAAGCGCTCCATGGAGCGGCAGCGCTGCTCCAGCGTGCCCCAGTCCTTGCCGTAGATCAGCAGCAGCGTCCCGAAACCGCCGACCTCGTCGTAGAGATTCTTGATGCCGTCATAGACCGTGTCGGGGTCGCCGCAGATGAAGAAGCCGCGGTCGATCAGCTTCTCGAAGGTGAGATCGTCGTTGCTGCCGCCCGGCGGGATCACGTGCTGCATGCGGTTGTAGGCGTGCTTGAGCTCGGCGTCGCGCAGGTCGCGCTTGGCCTGCGCGACCGAGTTCGCAGACATAGACCACGCGGCCGACCCGCGCCCGGCTGCGCGCCGGCGCCGCCCCGCGCTTATGCTCGGAGCTCATATAGATGCTGAGCATCTCGCGGACCTGCGCCACCGTCGGCGTCCAGCTCATCAGCGGCAGGAAGCCTTTCTCCGCGGTCAGCTCCAGCGTGGTGTCGCTGCGGCTGCAGGCGATGCCGACGTCCAGCTTGGTCATTGGCTTCGGGATGATGTGCCACTTCTCGCCCTGCCACACCGTACCGTTCCAGTCGAACGGCTCCGGCGCTTCCCAGGCCTTGAGGATGAGATCGACCGCCTCGCGGAACATGGTGCGCGGGTCGTGCACGAGCGTGCCGCGCTGCTTGTTGCTCTGCGCATTGATGCCGACGCCGAACCCGGCAATGTAGCGGCCGTCGGTGAGGTGGTCACAGACCGCGCAGTCGGTCGCGATCTGCAGCGGGTGGAAGAACGGCAACGGGCGGATGCCGGGCCCCATCCTGATCTGCTTGGTCAGCGCGGCGGCCTTGCAAATGAAAAGGTCGGCCGACGGCATCTGGTCCGGCCGCTGATATGCCAGGAACGTGCCGTGCTCGCTGATCCAGGCTTCCGAAATTCCGAGCCGATCGGCTAGGATGATCTCATGCAGGTCCTCGTCATAGCTGGTCTTCGCCAGCGCATTGTTGCGGTTGCCGTTCGAGAACACGCCGATTTGCATGATCCACTCCCAGTTGCGTTGAATGGTCGGCTCTCGACCATCGGCCTGTCAAGCAGCCCATCCCCGCCTCTGAAAGCTAGTGTGGCGGTTCAGAAGTCCGCAACATTGTCGCGGCGAGTTCGAATTGCGGACTTCTGAACCTAAGCCACACTAGAATCAGTGAGTTGCTAGTGTCCTTCGATTCCGAAGTTCGTATAAGAGATCGCCGCGAAATTGTACGAACTTCGGAATCGGGACACTAGCCGATGAGCGTAATTAGGGACCTCGCCGCCTTTGTCACCACCGCCTCGGCCGCCAAACTGCCGGCCGACGAGCGCGCGACCCTGCAACGGCATGTGGCCGACACGCTGGTAGCCGCGGTGGCCGGCGCCCAGACCACGGAAGGCCGGGCGCTGCGCAAGGTGCTGCCGCGCACATCGGTCGCCGACGCCGCCGGCATACTGTCCGCGGTCGTCCGGCACACCGAGATCGACGACATCCATACCCGCTCGTGCACGACACCGTCCTCCGTGACCGTTCCCACGGCCCTCGTCCTTGCGGGTGAATATGACAGGTACGATGCCGACACCGTCGCCAGCGCGATCTGGGTCGGGACCGAGCTGATGACGCGGCTCGGCGTCGCAATCGATGGCGCGCGCATCCTCTATCGCGGGCTGTGGCCGACCTATTTCACCGCGCCGCTGGGGACGGCGGCCATCGCGTCGCGCATGCTGCATCTCACCGAAGAGCAGGCCGCGCACGCGCTCTCGCTGGCCTTGATGCTCTCGGCCGGACGCTCCGGCCGCTTCCACGGCGCGCTGCCGGGTCGTTCGGTGATCCTGGCGATGGCAGTGGCAAACGGCGTCCGCGCGGCGCTCGCCGCGCAGGACGGCGTTGGCGGCGATCCTGCCCTGCTCGACGGGCCATGGCTGCAAGCGACGCGCACGGCATCGACGCCAAGATCGAAGCGCTGACCGCGGACCTGGGCAACGGCAGCATCTATCCGCAGATGACGATCAAGCCGTTCTGCTCGGCCAAGCAGGCCATCGCCGCGATTGAGGCGTTCACGGCGATCGTCGACGACGGCGTCTCACCGGACGCGATCACGAAGGTCGTGGTGCGCGTGCCGCCGCCTTACTCACGCATGATTGCGATGAAGGCGGAAGCCGGCGCGCGCGCCTCGACCATCGTCAGCGCCACCTTCCAGATGGGGCTCGCGGCCTATCACCGCGAGCGGCTCTACGACATCGAGCGTGCCGATGCGATGAAGGAGATGGCCGCCCTCGCGTTGGCCGGCAAGGTCGAGATCGTTGGCGATGAATCCCTGCTGGAATTCTTCCCCGCGACGTTCCCGGCCGAAGTCGAGGTCACCGCAGGAGCCAAGACGCTGCGCAAGCGCGTCACCGCTGCCGCCGGCGATCCCGGCCGCGGCCTCGACGACGCGGCGCTTGCCGACAAGGCCCGGCGCATCCTCGGCACGGCATCGACGGAGTTCGTTCAGGCCGGTCTGAACGGTTTCCGAAGCGAAGACAGCTGCAAGTGTCTCGCCGACGCGATGTGGCAAGCTACAATGGACTAACCAGAGCGACAATGACGATACGACCGGGAGGACTCCGTGGCGAAGACGTACCAAGAGCACAAAGAAGACCACGTCGAAGCGGAGTAGCGCGGGCTCCTCCAGCGCCGCACTGAAGGCCGTGATCGACGATCTCGTCGCCGGCAACCGCATCCTCTACAACGAAGACATCGTCGACGGCTACGGCCACATCAGCGCCCGCGATCCGCGAGATCCGAACCGCTTCCTGCTGTCACGGGCGCGGGCGCCGGGCCTCGTCGTCGCCGCCGACATCATGGAATTCGGCATGGACGGCGAGCCGGTCAAGGACAGCGGCAAGCCGATCTATTCCGAGCGCTTCATCCATTCGGAGATCTACAAGGCGCGGCCGGATGTGAACTCGGTCGTGCATACGCATTCGCCGACGGTGGTGCCGTTCAGTGTCACCAACGAGCCGCTGCGGCCGATCCGCGCCGGCTTCTTCTATCCGGAGGTGCCGGTGTTCGATACCCGCGACGCCGCCGGCTGGACGGACTTGCTGATCTCCAACCCGATGCTTGGAAAGGCGCTGGCGGAGAAGCTCGGCAACAATTCGGTGGTACTGCTCCGTGGTCACGGCAATGCGGTGGTGGCGCCAGACGTCCGCGTCGCGGTCTATCGCGCGATCTACACCGAGGCCAATGCCAAGCTCCTGCTGCAGGCGAAGATGCTCGGCGGGCCGATCAAGTATCTGGCGCCGGAAGAGGCCGCGCTCATGAACACATCGCGCATCCTGAAGCGGCCCGGCCACGGCAGCGACCGCATCTGGGAGCTTCTGAAATCGGAGGCGATGGGGACTTCCGGCAAGCGCAGGCGGTGAGATAGATACATGTGCTGACCCATCAGGTGCCCGCGGCCACCATGACCGATCATCCCGCAAAGCCGCGACTGACGTTACGCGTCGGCATCACCGGCCATCGCCCCAACAAGCTCCCGAACGCCGATTTGCCGCGTATTGAGCGACAGCTCCGTGAGGCATTTGCCGCCATCGAAGCGGCCGTTGCCACGGCCTACGACGCCAACAAAGCCGTCTATTCGGGCGAGCCGGGCGCCAATGCGAAGCCCTATCGTCTCCGCCTGATCTCCGGCTTTGCGGAAGGCGCCGACCAGATGGCGGTTGCGGCCTGCCCCGCGGATTGGACGGTCGAGGCAATCCTGCCGTTCCCGAAGGACGAGTATCTCAAGGACTTTGAGAAATCCGCGGTCGGCGACGGCCGTGACGTGCGCGACGACTTTCTCTCAAGTCTCGCGCGCGCCAGCGTCGTGACCGAGCTGCCGACACCGCCGGAACGCAATCATGGCTACGTCCTGTGCGGCAACTTCCTGCTCCGGCAAATCGACGTGCTGATCGCGGTGTGGGACGGCGAGCAGCCGAAGCCCGGCGGCACCGGCGCGATCGCGCAGGAGGCCTGCGACGGCGGAATCCCGGTCATCTGGATTGCGACCGGCAGCGACCAGCCGCTCGCGCTCATCGAGTCGTTCAGCGACGACAAGCCGATCCGAGCCTCCGAGGCGTGGAGCGAGCGATCGTTGCAGGCGACACTCGATCCGATCCTTGCGGCGCCGGCAACAGATGCGCTTGGCCGGTCGCCGCGTGCGCGGCTGGAGCAGTTCTATGCGGAGACCTGGCCGGCGGCGACCCGCGCATCGAGCTTCGATCTGCTCAAGCGCTGGACCACGGGCCAACGCCCGCTGCGGCTGACAATTCCGACGGAATCGCGCGAGTCTTTCATCGCGCGATTCTCGGAATTCATCGACGAGGCGCCGAAGGCGGGCACGCTGAGCCAGCGGCTCAAGAACGTGGTGGCGCCGCGCCACGCCTGGGCCGACGCCATGGCGGTGCACTTCTCGCATCTCTACCGCAACGCCTATGTGCTCTCCTACCTGCTCGCCGCAGCCGCGGTCTTGATCGCCGTGACTGGAGCCTATGTCGAGAATCCGATCGTAAAGCTTGTCCTGGTCGGACTGGAGCTGTTCGTCATCGTCGCGATCATTCAGCTCGTGCGCTATGGCGGCAAGAACGCCTGGCACGAGCGCTGGATCGACTATCGGCTGGTCGCGGAAAGCCTGCGTCACGCGCGCTTCCTCGCCTATGTCGGCGAGTTCGGCCTGATCCACAGCAAGGACCTCGCCAACCAGCCGTGGACCATCTGGTACATCCGCGCGACGTTGCGCGAGGTCGGACTGCCCGAGTGCGACGCTCGACCGCTCGTATCAACGGCCGCTGCTGCAATCGGTGCTCCGTCGCGAAGTTCGCGACCAGCGCCACTGGCACGAGACCAATTCCGACGCGATGGAGAAGGTCGATCACTCGCTGCATCACTGGGCCGATCGCTGCTTCCACTACACGTTCGGCGCGCTGTGCATCGGCCTTGTGGTGCTGGTCTTCATCATCCTGCTGCTGCCGGAGCACGAGGAACATGATGTCCTCAAGCTGGCGAAGCCCTGGCTGCTGCTGTTCGCCGCCGGCCTGCCCGCGCTCGGCGCCGCGCTCGCCGGCATCCGCGTGCAAGGCGAGTTCGAGGACTACAAGGAACGCTCCGAGCACATGATCGCCGAGCTCAACACGCTCGAGGCCATCTACGAGTCGCAGCTCAAGCACCAGCCTCAGCTCGACCGGACCGCCGAGATCCTGATCGAAACGGCGCGCATCCTGTCGGAAGACATCGCCGCCTGGCAGGAGCTCTACGGCCGCAAGCGGCTCAATTTGCCGGCGTAGCGCCTTTCGCAATGAAACGCTGCCGCGCGCTGCGATCGGCATTGTTGTGCCCTCTCCCCTTGCGGGAGAGGGCTGCGCAGAATGTGCAGCAAAAGCAATTGGGTGAGGGGTGTCTCGACGCCGCGACGATACCCCTCACCCAATCGCGAGTCGTTGAGACGTTTCCTTGCCCTCTCCCGCAAGGGGAGAGGGCACAATAACAGGCGCCGCAGCTCGCGGGTTCTTACCCTTCCTGGCCGACCGACTCGCGCAGCACCCGCTTCACCTCCGGACTGACCTTGCGGATGCGCTCGAAGATCTGCTCGATCTCGACCGGGCTGACGATGTCCGGATCCTCGCCGGTGATCGCCTTGAACTCCTTGGCAAAGGCGGGATCGTCCTGGAGCGCCGCGAACCCCTTGCGCAGCGCAGCGATCGCTTCCGGCGGAGAGCCGGTCGGAATCAGCA
Organism: uncultured Alphaproteobacteria bacterium; assembly: GCA_963850705.1. GTDB lineage: Bacteria > Pseudomonadota > Alphaproteobacteria > Rhizobiales > Xanthobacteraceae > VAZQ01. Next base: position 129,719 of record CAWKMR010000080.1, read on the forward strand.
TGCCGCGCTGCATCTTGGTCGAGATGTCGTTCATCAGGAACAGCGCGTCGTGCTTCACGCCCGAGGGCGGCTTGCCGAACGCTTGGCGGTAGAACTGGTGGAAGGTGACGATGCCCTGCTTCTCCAGCAGTGGATTGCCTTGTGCGCTACCGTCCGCCGCCATCACCGGGTGATGGAAGAATGTGACGCCGATCCCTTCCTTGATGATCTGCGGGATCACCTGGGTCTGGAAACCAGGCAGCGAGCTGCCGGTGAAATTGACCTCGTTCTTGAGCATCGCCTGATTGAGATGCCCGGTGCCCTGGAATCCGGTCACCATGGTGTAAGGCAGGTTCATGATCTCGAGCACGAGCCGCAGCCGCGTGTCATGCGACGTCGCCTTGCTGTAGCCGCCGGCGAAAATCTTCTGCGCCTTCGGAAAGTCCGCAGGCTTGCTGTAGCCGCCGGGCACGATGTCCTTGCGGCCATAGACTACGTTCCAGCCGCGGCCGCCGGCGATCGGCACATAGACGTCCTGGATCTTCACCTTGAGCACCGGATCGTCGGTGATCGACGAGGTCGCGCTCATCGTGAAGAAGCCGAGCGTGAGGCCATCGGGCTTGCCGGCGATGCCGAGACCGAGCTGGTTCATCGCATTGGCGCCGCCGGCGCCCGGCAAGTTGCGGATGATGACGTTGGGATTGCCGGGAATGTGCTTCGAGAGATGCCGCTGGAAAACGCGCGCTTCGGTGTCGGCATTGCCGCCAGCCGCGTAGTTCACGAGCAGCGTGAGCGTCTTGTCCTTGTAGAACTGAGCCGACGCCGGCGATGCGAGGAGGACGAACGCTGCTGCGAGTGAAGCTGATCTCAGCACGAGCGACGCGCAAAAAGCCATGGCGGCTCCTCCATGTGTTCTTTGCCGGGATTGTCGCAGCGAACGCGGCGGAATCAAAGAGGCTTGAAGCGCCCGCTCGCCATCGCCCGGTCGTAGATGATCGCCGCCGCCGCCACGTCTTCCAGGCCGACGCCGAGCGACTTGAACAGCGTATGCGCCTTGGCGTCGCGCTCGACGCGCGGGCCGGCCAGGATCTGATGCAGCGGTTTCACGCTGCTCCAGTCGAAGCGGCCGGCCTTGGCGAGATCGATGAACTCGCCGGCTTCCATCTTCGCCTGCTCGATGTGATCGGTGACGACCAGCGATGCCTTGAGCACGCAGTCGGCATCGACCTCGCGGCGATTGGCCGCATTCGCGCCCATGGCGTTCACATGCGCGCCGGGCGCGAGCCAGGCCTGCTTCAGCACCGGTTCGGCGGAGCCGGTGGCGGTCACGACGATGTCGGCGCCCGCCACCGCCTCCTCCGCCGATGCCGCGGCGCGTACCGGCACGCCGGTTTCCTTGGCAAGCCGCTCGCAGAACGCTTCGAGCCTGCCGCGATCGCGGCCCGCAACCTTGAGCTCGTTGAGCATGCCGACCGCCTTCAGCGCCAGCACCTGCGTGCGCGCCTGCTTGCCGGCGCCGATCAAGGCGACCTTGCCGGCGCCCGCCTTGGCCATCTTCTCGGTCGCGACCGCGCTCGCCGCGCCGGTGCGGATCTGGCCGAGCGCATTGGCCTCGATGATCGCCAGCAGTCCCTTGTCCTCCGTATAGTAGAGAACGTGGAACGCGCCGCCGCCGTAGGACTTCACCGCAAAGCGCTTCGATGCGCGCTCGCCGCCGCCCATGACGTTGAGCCGCACGCTGCCGAACGGCCAGCGCGTGCGCGGCACGATGTTGGCCTGCCCTTTCGCCTCGGCGGCGAACGCATCGCGCAGCGCCTGGATGCACGTCGGCATATCGAGGAATTCGATGACGTCGGCTTCTTTGACATAGATGGGCGTCATACTTTCACTCCGATCTCGTCTCCGTCACCCTGAGGTGCCCGAGCGTTAGCGAGGGCCTCGAAGGGCGACGGCCCGGGCCGTGCATCCTTCGAGGCTCGCTTCGCTCGCACCTCAGGATGACGGATCCGATGTTTGCGATTGCCTCAAGAAAACTCCGGCCGCTCCTTCAGATAGTGCTTCTTCATCTCCGGGCGGAATTTTTCCATGATCGCGCGATTGAGCGTGACCGGCGGCTTCTGCTCGGCCGGCAGCATCGACTTGTATTCGACGCCGCCGAGCTCTTCCTTGAAGGTGCGCTTGGCGTCGGCGAGCACGGACGGATTGCTGAAGCATTCCACCACCGCCGCCGCGAAAGCCTTGCTCCCGCCACCGCGCCCTTGTGCGCGATCGAATGCGCCAGCGTCACGCCCCCCGCCCAGTGATGGAAACTGATGTTGGGCACGTTTGACGGATAGTAGAACTTCGCCATCGGCACCTTCCACGAGATGTCGCCGGCGTCGTTCGCCGAGGTGCGCGGCGTCTTCAGGACGCTCAGCGGCGGGATCTCGCGCTTGAGGCCTTCGACCTTGACCTTGGCGTTGGTCTGCAGCGCATCGCGCCAGCGCCTCCTCATCCGCACTCCATTCCGGCACACCGACGGTCTCGATATTGCGCTGGAGCAGCTCCGAGACGGTTTGATTGCAGCGCAACGGCCACACCGCGCTCTGCACGTCCACCGTCACCTCGGTGTTGCTCATGAGCGCCGCGCCCTGCGCGATCTTCTTCGCCTGCTCGAACAGCTTCGTCGCCCCTTCCGCGGTCTGATCGCGGAAGAACCACCACACCGCCGCGGTGCGCGGGATGACGTTCGGCTGGTCGCCGCCATTGGTAATGACGCGGTGCGCGCGCATCTCCGGCCGCATGTGCTCGCGGTATTGCGCCATGCCGACGTCCATCAGCACGACGCCGTCGAGCGCGTCGCGGCCCTTCCAGGGCGCGACGCCGGAATGCGCGGTCTCGCCGTGGAAGGTGAAGGTCGCGGAGACCACCGCCGATTGCAGGAGCCCGTGCGTCGCGCTGAACTCGCCGCCGATGTGGTTGTGGAAGGCGAGATCGACGTCGTCGAACCAGCCGTCGCGCACGAAATACGGCCGGCTGACGAGCTGCTCCTCGGCCGGAGCGCCGAACACCTTGAGCGTCCCTTTCAGTCCGAATTTCTCCATCGCCTGCTTCGCCGCCAGCGCGGTCGCGACCAGCACGGCGGCGTTGACGTTGTGGCCCTCGCAATGGCCGGGCGCACCTTCGACGATGAATTTCTGCTCGGCGACGCCGGACGCCTGCGAATTGTCCGGACAGGAATCGTATTCGGTGTGGATCGCGACCACCGGATGGCCGGACCCATAGGTCGCGCAGAAGCCGGTCGGGAATCCGGAGATCCCGCGCTCGACCTTGAAGCCGCCCTTCTCCAACAGGTCCGTCATCAGGCCGGCGGTCTCGAACTCCTGCATCCCGAGCTCGCCGAAATAGAAGATGTTGTCGCCGGTGAGCGCGATCGCCTCAGCATTGCGATCGACGTAGTCGAAGACGAAGCGCTGCTCGGGCGTGAGGTTGTCGCGGCTCATCGTTCTTGCTCCCGGCTTGTCTGACCTTCCGCTCGTCCCCGCGAAAGCGGGGACCCAGGAGTTCACAAAGGAAGAAGCTGGATTCCCGCTTTCGCGGGAATGAGCGGAGGATAGAGCCAGCCCGAATAGGAAATCCATCAGCCGATGTTCTTTTTCAGGAACGCGAACACCTTGCTCCAGCCGTCGGCCGCCTGCTCCGGCCGGTAGGCCGGCCGCGCCCAGTTGAAGAAGGCGTGGCCGCAGCCGTCGTAGCGATGGAATTCGTAGTTCTTGCCGAGCTTCTTGAGCACCGCTTCGGTCTTGTTGACATGCTCGCGGTTCGGATTGGCGTCGTCATTGCCGAAGATGCCGATCATCGGGCACGCGAGCTTCTCGGTGAGATCGATCGGCGCGACCGGCTTCCTGGCGTCGAGCTGTTTCGCCGGATCGTCGACCACGACGTTGCCGCCCCAGCAGTCCACCAGCGCGTCGAAGCCGGGCGCGCTGCAGGCCGTCAGATAGGCGTGCCGGCCGCCCGAGCAGAATCCGATGATCCCGACCTTGCCGCTGGCGTTCGGCTGCGCGCGCAGATAGGCCGCCGCGCCGACATTGTCGCCCACGACCTGCGCGTCCGCCACGCCGCCGGCCGCGCGCACCCGCGCACCGATGTCATCCGGGCTGCCCGGCCCTTCGCGGAAATAAAGGTGGGGCGCGATCGCCGCATACCCGTGATGCGCGAACTTGCGGGCGACTTCGATGATCCACTCGTCCCAGCCCGGCAGGTGCATGACCACCACGATCCCGGGCACCTTCCCCGCGCGCGTCGGGCGCGCGTAATAGGCCTCGCCGGTGTCGCCGTTATGGCCCTTGAATGGGACGACTTCGGCTTGCAGACCCTCGTACGACATGCGCTAGCACTCCCTGCCATGATTGCTGGAACCCGGCCGGCACAATATCATGGGCGAAGCGGCTGCAAAGACGCCCGCCTCTCAAGGATCGCAACGATGCTCCGAAAAGAACAGAACGATCTCCTCACCCAGACTGGACCCGGCACGCCGATGGGCGACCTCTTCCGCAGCTACTGGCTGCCGGCGATGCTGGCGAGCGAGTTGCCCGAGACCCGGATGCCCGCCGGTGCGGGTGAAGCTCCTGTCCGAGCGGCTGATCGCCTGGCGTGACGGCCAGGGAAACTACGCGCTGATGGACGAATTCTGCGCCCATCGCGGCACGTCGCTGTGGGTCGGACGCAACGAGGATGACGGACTGCGCTGCCCGTACCACGGCTGGAAGTACGGCATCGATGGCCAGTGCATCGAGGTGCCGTCTGAGCCGGTGGAATCCGGCTTCTGCGCCAAGATCAAGCTGAAGTCCTATCCGCTGGTCGAGCGCGGCAATGTGCTGTGGGCCTATATGGGTCCGCCGGAGAAGCAGCCGGCGCCGCCCGAATTCGAGTGGTGCACGGTGCCGCTCGAGCAGAGCTACGTCTCCAAGCGGCTGCAGGAGTGCAACTGGCTGCAATCGCTGGAAGGCGGCATCGATTCCAGCCACAGCGCCTGGCTGCACGGCAGCGAGTTCAAACACGATCCGCTCTATGTCGGCGCCAAGGGCAACGACTACACGCTCGGCGACGTGCAGCCGCATTTCGAGGTGGTCGAGAGCCCCGGCGGTCTCCTGATCGGCGCGCGCCGCAACGCCGAAGCCGGCAGTTACTACTGGCGGATCACGCAATGGATCATGCCGTGCATGACCATGATCCCGCCGCGCGGCGACCATCCGACCGGCGGGCACTACTGGGTGCCGATCGACGACGAGAACTGCTGGGTCTGGAACTGGGATTATCACGAGACCCGCCCGCTCACGCAGGCGGAGCGGACGGCGATGGACCATGGCTCAAGCCGCCACGTGATCTACGAGGTGGTCAACGGCCAACGCACCTGGCGGGCCGAGGCCAACAAGGACAACGACTACCTCATCGACCGCGTCGCGCAAAAGTCCGGCCGCACCTATAGCGGCATCGCCGGCTTCGCCATGCAGGATTCCGGCGTGCAGGAGCTGATGGGTCCGATCGTCGACCGCAGCAAGGAGAATCTCGTGTCCTGCGACAACGGGATCATCATGGCGCGCCACCGCCTGATGCGCGCCGCCAAGGCGCTGGTGGAGAAAGGCGAGACGCCGCCCGGCGTCGCACCCGAACATCAGCGCGTGCGCGCCGCCGCGATCGTGTTGCCGGCCGACGCGGTCTACAAGGACGCGGCGAAGGACGCGCTGAAGGTTCAGCCGGGCAGGCAGCACGCGCGGGTGTGACGCACGCCCGGAATGCCTCCTTCCCCTGATCCGTGATACCATGCGCAAAACAAAGCGCATGGTCGCGAGACCGGGAGGAGACGATGGCATGCGACGCGAGGCGTGAACACGCGCGACGTCAAACGACAACTTTTGCCGCACGATTGATCGCTGCATCCGCGATTTGCGGTGCCGTGCTCGCGGTAGCGGTCGGGCCGACCACGGCGCAGAATTTCCCCGACAAGCCGATCCGGATCATTGTCGCCGCGGCGGCCGGCGGGCCGTCCGACTTCCCCGCAAGGCTGGCGGCGCAAATCCTGTCGCCGAAGCTCGGCCAGCCCGTGGTCGTCGAAAATCGCGCGGGCGCCGGCGGCGCCATCGGCGCGCGCGAGGTGGCGAAAGCCAAGCCCGACGGCTACACGCTGCTGCTCGGCAACACCAGCACGCTGGCGGTGATCCCGGCGGTATCGGCCAGCGCCGGCTACGATCCGGTCAAGGATTTCGCGCCGATCGCCAAGATCACCGAAGGCTTCCAGATTCTGGTGGTGCATCCTTCCTCGCCCTGGAAGACGGCGAAGGACTTCGTCGACTACGCCAAAGCCAATCCCGGCAAGATCAACTACGCGACCAGCGGCCCCGGCGGCCTGCCGCATCTTGCCGGCGAGGTGTTCATGCTGCGCTCCGGCACCAAACTCACCGCCGTTTCCTATCGCAGCGGCGGCGAGTCGATCGCAGCCGTTCTGAGCCAGTCGGTGCACGCAACGTTCGAGAACATCGCGATCCTTGGCGCGCTCATCAAGGATGGCAAGCTGCGCGCACTTGCGGTGCAAAGCACGAACCGCACCCCGTTGCTGCCGGATGTGCCTACGATGGCGGAAGCGGGCTTCGCGGACGCCGAGGCCTACACCTTCTTCGGGCTCGCCGCACCGGCCGGCACGCCGGCGCCGATCATCGATCGCCTCAATGGCTTGCTGAACGAAGGACTGCAGTCACCCGACATCCAGGCCAATCTCGCCAAGGCCGGCACCGAAGCCAAAGCAGGCTCGCCCGCGGACTTCGCCGCCTTTATCGCCACCCAGCACCGGCGATGGGTTGAGGTCGGCAAGGCGGGCGGCGTAAAGATCGATTGAATGCAATCCACGAGCAGTCGTCACCTCCCCGTACTGATCGTCGGCGGCGGGCCGGTCGGGCTCGCACTCGCCGGCGATCTCGGCTGGCGCGGAATCGGCTGTGAGCTGGTCGAGCAGACCGACGGTGCGATCACCACGCCGAAGATGAACGAGGTCAACACGCGGACGATGGAGTTCTGTCGCCGCTGGGGCATCGCCGATCAAGTGCTCGACTGTCCGTTCCCGCCCGACTGGCCGTTGGACGTCGTCTTCGTGACGAGCCTTGCCGGCTATGAACTCGGCCGGATACGGCGCCCGTCGCGCGCGGCACAGATTCCGCAGAGCCACAGCCGCGAGCGGCTGCAGGCATGCTCACAGATGTGGTTCGACCCGATCCTGCAACGCTTCGCGCAATCCTTCCCGACCGTGCGCTTGCGTTATCGGACGCGGATGGAGTCGTTCGAAGACCTCGGCGACCGCGTCTCCGCCGAACTCGTCGATCTCGACAGCGGTGCGCGCGAACGCGTGACCGCGGACTATCTCGTCGCCTGTGACGGCGCCAACAGCAAGGTGCGCGACGCGCTCGGCATCGGACTGACCGGACAGGGCGTGCTCGGCCAGCCACTGAGCCTGTTCTTCCGCGCGCCCAAGCTGCTGAACCAATGCGGCAAGGAACCGGGCACGTTCTTCCTCGGCATCGATCGCGACGGGTTGTGGGCGAATATCCGGCTGGTCGATCCCGCCAACGCGCTGTGGCGGATCATGGCGTTCAACAGCGGCGGCCGGACGCCGGAGACCGTCGACCGCGATGCGCTGGTGCGCCGCGCCGTCGGCCGGCCGATCGATGTGGAATGGGCCGGCCTGAGCATCTGGAGCCGGCGCAGCGCCGTTGCGGAGAGTTACGGCAAGGGCCGCGTGCTGCTCGCCGGCGATGCGGTGCATCAGCTTTCGCCGACCGGCGCGCTCGGCATGAACACCGGTATCGGCGACGCCATCGATCTCGGCTGGAAGCTCGCCGCGACCATCAAGCGGCTGGGGCGGACCGGAGCTGATGGCGAGTTACGACGCCGAGCGCCGGCCGGTCGGGCTGCGCAATGTCGCGATGACCACCGAGTTCTTTCTCACACAGGATCAGTATGCCGGTGGCTTGGCCGCGATCGACCAGGACAGCGACGAGGGCCAGCAGTTTGCGCGCGCAACTCGGCGATCGTTTGGTGCGCGACGTCGGCGCGATGTTTCGTACCATCGGACTGCAGATCGGCTACCGCTATGAGGATTCGCCGATCTGCATTCCGGACGACACGGCTGCGCCACCGGACAAGGCCGGCGACTATGTCCCGTCCGCCCGACCTGGATCGCGCGCCCCGCACGCATGGCTGCGGGACGATCGGTCGACCCTCGATCTGTTCGGGCGCGGCTTCACGCTGTTGCGTTTTGGGGCCGATGCGCCGGACGGCCGTGCGGCGACCGAGGCCGCTGCGGCGTGTGGCGTTCCGCTTGAAATTGAGACGATCGATGACCCCGATGCCGCTGCCCTCTACGAACGCAAGCTGGCGCTGGTCCGTCCCGACGGGCACGTCGCCTGGCGCGGCAATGCCTTGCCGCGCGATGCAGGCGCGATGATCGAGCGGGTTCGTGGCGCCTAGTCCGATTTGCGGCACCAGCGCCTTCGGCGCTACAATTCGTCGAAACGTCCGACATCAGGAGTGAACGTCCATGGCCAAGATCGTGCTCGGGCTCGGCACGTCGCATACGCCGATGCTGCTCGCCGACGACGAAACGCTGGAGCGCTTCGTCGAGACCGATCAGAAGATCAAGCACCGCGACAAGGACGGCCGTCCGGTCACCTACGGCGAATTGCTGGAGAAGGCCGATCCGAAGATGGCGCATCTGGTGGCGCCCGCGAACCTCGTCGCTCGGCAGAACGTCGCGCGCGACGCCATCAAGCGCGTGGCGCAGACGCTCGCCAACAACAAGCTCGATGCGCTGATCGTCATGGGCGACGACCAGAACGAAAGCTACAAGGAGGATTGCCGCCCCGCCTTCGCGATCTATTACGGCGACACCATCCGCAACTCGAACGAACAGCACGAGGAATACCGCAAGCGCTTTCCGGAATGGTACGTGCAGAATCGCCAGGCCTTCTTCGAGGACGAAGGGCCGCGCGACTATCCCGTGCATTCCGGCCTCGCCGTCCATCTGATCGAGTCGCTGATGGACGTGGGCTTCGACATGGCGGCGTCGCAACGACTGCCGGAGGGCGAAGGCGAAGGGCACGCCATCGCCTATGTGCATCGCCGCGTGATGGATGCGAAGAAGCCGGTCGCCGCGGTGCCGATCTTCCTCAACACCTATTTCCCGCCGAACCAGCCGCGGCCCAAGCGCTGCTACGAGTTCGGCCAGGCGGTGCGCAAGGCGGTGGAGGCATTTCCCGGCGACGAGCGCATCGGCGTTCTGGCGTCCGGCGGCTTGAGCCACTTCCTGGTCGACGAGGACCTCGACCGCGCGATCCTCAAGGCCTGCGCCGACAAAGACGCGAAATTCCTCCAGACCATCCCGCGCAACAAGCTGCACGCCGGCTCATCGGAAATCCTCAACTGGGTCGCGGTCGCCGGCGCGGTCGAGCATCTCGACCTCGGCTGGTTCGAATATGTGCCGGGCTATCGCACGCCCGCCGGCACCGGCACGGGCTTGAGTTTTGCGACCTGGACGTGATCTAAGGCCGATCGAATCGACGCCGGGCAATTTTTACGATGCCCATCACCGTTCGCCCCGCGACGATCGATGACGCCGCCGCGGCCTGCACCGTCATTCGCCGTTCGATCATCGAACTCTGCCAGCTGGACCACAACGGCGACGAAGCGTTTCTCGCCAAGTGGCTTTCCAACAAGACGAACGAAAACGTCGGGCGCTGGATATCGCAGCGCCGTCATTTTCTCGTCGCCGAGGAAGACGGAAAAATCCTCGGCGCCGCCGCGATGCTGGATTCCGGCAAGATCATCCTGAACTACGTCTCGCCGGATGCGCGCTTCCGCGGCGTCAGCAAGTCGCTCATGCAGGCCTTGGAAGACCGCGCGCGGGCCGATGGGGTTGCCGAGTGCTGCGTGGAAAGCTCGCAGACCGCCCTCGCCTTCTACCAGTCCATCGGCTACGCCCGCACCGATCAGAACTACATTCATCAGCTGACCGGGACGCCGGCCATCGTGCTGTCGAAGCGCCTGCAGCCCGCCGGCCCGCCGCGCTGATCTGGACCTCACCCACACCGCCGCTGTAGGTTGACGGCCCGCCGGGCGTCGCGCGACGCCACTTCGTCACCAGCGTACGGGCATCTTCTCATGCGACTTCAGCTCAGCCTCGCCACCGCGGCCAATCCGCGGTCATGGCCGATCCTCGACGGCACCGTGAAGCCGGACGGCATCGATCTCGTCCCGACCGTCATCCACCCGTCCGAGATGTTCTGGCGGCAGTTGAAGTTCCAGGACTTCGACATTTCCGAAATGTCGATGTCGTCGCTGATGATGGCGACCGCGCAAGGCAACAACGACTGGATCGGCATCCCGATCTTCACCACGCGCAAGTTCTTCCACACCGAGATCCTCGTCCGCAAAGACGCCGGCATCAACGAGCCCAAGGACCTCAAGGGCAAGCGCGCGGGCGTGCCCGAATATCAGCAGACCGCTGCGCTGTGGACGCGCGGCGCGCTCCAGCACGAGTTCGGCGTGCACCAGAGCGAGATGGAGCACTGGATGGAGCGGGTGCCGACCCACAGCCATGGCGGGTCCACCGGCTTCAAGCCGCCGCCGGGAACGACCGTCAACCAGATCCCGATCGAGAAGAGCCTCGGGCAGATGATGGTGTCGGGCGAACTGCACGCGACCATCCATTATCTGCGCGACAACAATCTGGTCGATCGTTCGCGCGTCGACCTCGATCATCATCCCGACATCAAGACGCTGTTTCCCGATCCGATCGCCGAGGGCGTGCGCTACTACAGGAAGACCGGCATCTTCCCGATCAACCACGGCATGGTGATCCGGCGCGAGATCGCCGAGAAGCATCCCTGGACGGTGCTCAATCTGCTCAAGGCCTACGACAAGGCCAACGAGATCGCGAACCAGCTACGCATCGCGCATGTCGAGTATCACGTCTGGGCCGGGCTCATCCCGGCCGAAGCCGGCAAGGCGCTGCGTGAGCCGGCGATCCGCCACGGCATCAAGGCCAATCGCAAGACGCTCGAGACCGCCGCGGTCTATTCGCACGAGCAGGGCCTGACGCCGCGGCTGATGAAGCTCGAAGAGCTGTTCGCGCCGAGCGCGATGGAGCAATAGCGCGCGATGGGAGCCGCTGACATCCGCCTCGACGGAACGGTCGCCATCGTCACCGGCGCCGCGCGCGGGCTCGGGCAGGCGATGGCGACGGGTCTTACCCGCGCCGGCGCCAATGTGGTGTTCGCGGATGTCGACGGCGCCGCGCTCACGGTGGCCACCGGCGCGCTCGCGGGCCAGCCGAGGTGCGGCACGGCGCTCGGCATCCGCTGCGACATCACCAGCCGCGCCGATTGCGAACGGGTGATGGCGCAAACGGTGGAGAAATTCGGCGCGCTGCATGTGCTGGTCAACAATGCCGCCAAGGGTCAGGTGCATCTGGAACGTTCGCGGCAGACCAAATCGCTGAGATTTTGGGAGTCCGATCCGGAGATCTGGCAGGACGTGATCGTCACCAACGTCAACGGCACCTTCCTGATGGCGCGCAGCGCCGTGCCCCATATGCTCAAGGGCGGCTTCGGCCGCATCGTCAACATCACCACCAGCCTCGCGACCATGCAGCGCCGCAACAACTCGCCCTACGGCGTGACCAAGGCCGCGATCGAAGCGGAGACGCTGATCTGGGCGCAGGAACTCAAGGACACCGGCGTGACGGTGAACTCGCTGATCCCCGGCGGCGCCGCCGACACCGACTTCGTGCACGAGGCCTCGCGCAAGGAATTGGCCGCGATGGGCCGCCCGCTATTGCCGCCGTCGGTGATGGTGGCGCCGATCCTCTGGCTCGCGTCGCGTCAGTCAGACGGTGTCACCGGCGCGCGCTTTGTCGGCAGGCTGTGGGACGACACGCTGGCGCCTGGCGACGCGGCTGCCAAGGCGCGCGAGCCGTCCGTATTGTTGCCGGCGAGCGACGGACGATAAAACCCGCGATCCGCGCGAGCGCCGCATCGTCTCGTCAAGCCTGCGTGTTTTCAATGCACTTGAGCAGCGCAGGGGGGCTGCGCTGCTCAAGTGGTCTGGCGGGCGGGGGATATTGTGCGTGAGGTGTCTACCGGGACGGCGCAACCGACGTCGTATTCGCTGCGCTCAATCCGCTTACTTGCTCGGCATTCCGAGCTCGATGTCACCCCAAACGAGCTTGATCAGGCCGGGCGCTGCCAAGGCGACTGCGACTACCGAGAAAGCCAGGAGTTCGATCATGGTCAGCTCCACCGTGTTTGCAGAAGACCGTGAATTATTGTTAGCGTGGAAGGGCGACGGGTACCTGTGACCTAGTTCACAGGTCGGCGCACATTTTTACGGTGTTTAGATACCTCCACTCAGCCGTATGATCGATGGAACCGGGGGAGGATTCCCCCTAACATCGCACGACTGTCACGTTTTCCGTATTCAGATTGCAACCGCCAACAACGTCAGAAACTCATGTCCGTAGCGGCAAAAAAGGACGCAATCATCGAGGCGCAACGCCTGATCGGGAATTGCGTTCTGTTCGAAGGCTTGAGCAGCAGCGAACGTTCCGCGATCTCGCAGCGAGCTCACATCCGGGTTTTCGATGCCGGCGAGACCATCTTCGCCATCGGCGCTCCCGGCGACCAGATGATGGCTGTCCTCAGCGGAACGGTACGCATCAGCGTGCCGTCCAACGACGGCAAGGAGCTGTTGCTTGCCATCATCCATCCCGGAGATGTGTTCGGCGAGCTTGCCGTTCTGGACGGCAAAGAGCGATCGGCCGATGCGGTCGCGGAGAGCGCATGCGCGCTCGCGATCCTGGACCGTCGCGACATCCTGTCGTTTTTCGAGCGCAATCCTCCCGCCTGGCTCAAAATCGTCGAGGTCTTGTGTCTCCGGCTACGGCGCACCGATCAAGTGCTGGCCGAGGTCGCGCTGATGCAGCTTCCCACCCGACTGGCCAAGATGATGCTGCGCATTGCGGTGAACAGCCCCGCCAAACCGATGGAAAAGATCCGGTTCAGTCAGCGGGAGCTGGCGAGCATGGTGGGCGGGACCCGCGAGAGCGTGAACAAATGCCTGCGCAAATGGCAGACCGGGGGAATTGTCCAAGTATCGGAGAGCTGGATCGCTATTACCAATCGCACAGCACTCGAGAATATCGCAGAAGACAGCTGATTCCGACGATCAGATGCACGCGGTCTGTTTAGCGGCCCAGCATGCGCCGCTGAAGCGCAGCCCGAATGCGCGGCTACGCGCGCTCATTGCATTTCGACGCTAAAAGAAACGTGAGGCTGGGTGCAAAGTATGACGGCAGACCCGGCTTGAATTCTTTGGTGATAGCCTGCAAATTAGGCGTCACCGGACCGTCACAATCATTCGATGAATCGCGGGCACTGCCCGGTTCGTAGCTTTCACCGCGTGCGTCAACACGTTTCGGGGTCCAATGAGTTTCGAGATCGAACGAAAATTCCTCGTCCGGAACAATGACTGGCGGGGACTCGTTTCAAGTCAAACCACGATTCGACAGGCCTATCTCGCGTCGAGTGGGAAATCGTCGACCCGGGTTCGCATTCGCGGCGATGGATCCGCAACGCTCACCATCAAGTCTCGCCCTTCGGATCTGCGGCGGCTGGAATTGGAGTACCCGATTCCCGTGCTGCAAGCCGAGGCGCTCATGCAACTGCGGGAAGGCTCCGTCATCGAGAAGACGCGCCACGTGGTTCCGCACGGCGAACTGGCGTGGGAGATCGATGTGTTCTCAGGTGAGAACGATGGCCTGATCATCGCGGAAATCGAACTCACTGACGTCGACCAGAAGATCGAACTGCCGTCCTGGATCGGCCGCGAGGTGACCGCGCAGCCGCAGTACTATAACAGCTTCCTGGTCAGCCAGCCATTCCGCACGTGGTCGCTACGCGACCAGTCGATGACGATCGAGAAGCTGGCCTGAGCCAACGATCGGGACGGGCCTAAGCATTCAGAGCGCCGCCGCCCACGCTTGCCAGCGAGTTGCGCCGCGCGATCAGTTCGGCTCGATACCTGCGGCTTTCACGGCCTCCGCGGCTTGCAGCACTTCCTTGCGGAAGAAGGCAGCGGCTGCGGCGGCATCGCGGCCGTCCGGGATATAGCCGTCGCGCTGCATGACGTCGATCACGGCTTGTAGCTGCAACGCCTTGCGGATCTCCGCATTCAGCTTTTCGACGATAGCGTCCGGCGTCTTGCCGGGTGCGAAGAACATGCCCCACGATCCTTGCGGCTGGTATCCGGGCAGCAGATCCTTCATCAGCGGAACGTCAGGGGTCAGCGGAAACGGCTTGGTGCCGGTAAACGCCAGCGGGCGAACCCGCCCTTCTTTGATCAGTCCCATAACGGACGGCGGCGTCACGAACATCATTTGAACGCTGCCGCCGAGCAATGCCGTCATGACTTCGGAAGCGCCCCGATAGGGGATGTGCTGCAACTTGATTCCCGCCTTCTTGGCGAAAATCTCGGTCGCCAGATGCAGGCCGTTGCCGACGCCGGGTGAACCGTACGCAATAACATCGGACTTCGCCTTGGCAAGGAACTCCGCCAACGTCTTGATCGGCGATTTCGAGTCGACCAGCATGAAGATGCCGTCGAGCTGACCGATCGTTGCGATCGGTCGGAGATCGGCGAGCGTGTCGTAGCCAAGGTTCTTGTAGATGTACGGCGTCGAGATGATCGACGAGCTGGAGAACAACAGCGAATAGCCGTCGGGCTTCGACTGCGCGACCGAGCGCGCCGCGATCGTGCCGTTCGCGCCCAGCCGGTTCTCGACGTAGAACTGCTGCCCGAGGCTGTTGCCGAGCGCCATTGAGACCGTGCGCGACTGAATGTCCGGACCGCTGCCGGCGGCAAAACCGACGGCGACGCGTACCGGGCGATCCGGATAGGTCTGCGCCAGCGCCGCGCACGCGCCGGCGCACAGGATCGCAGTCACCCGTGAGATGGTCCGCAGCATGGCGCAGCCTCACCTAATGCGTTTCTGTTTTGATCAAAACCGGATGTGGCCGTCGTCAGATCGACCACACGCTGTAATATCGCGGATCGCTCCGACGTTGTAACCCCCCGCCGCGATTGCGGATCGGCACGATGAATGGCAGGTTCAAGCGAGAACCATGGTTCTGGCAGGAGTACCGAATGCAAAACTCACGCGCTTTTTTGACCCTCAGTGCGGCGCTTATCATAGGTTGGTTGTGCTGGGCAGATCCGGTTTCAGCCGAGCAGCGCAGCGGAGCAGGCCCCTGCCGGCAAGGCGTCTTGGCGCTGATCGGCATGCTCGATGACGGCGACACCAAGAGCGCTGAATATCAGCAAGCGTCTTCTGCGGTGATTGAGACCTGCGGGCCAGTCGCTCGATCGAAAGCCACTCCGAAGCCAGTTGGAACGGCGCAGTGCAGAAAGCTCGCCGGCAGAATGCTCGATGAGATCGAATCGGGTCGCCTTAATGGGACAGCATTCGCCCAAGCCCGAGACGCATTCGAACAAGGCTGCGGTCCGCGCTGACCTCGAAGCCAACTAAGCATCCAGCGCGTCTGCACAGCGCGGGATGGCGGCGCTTTTGTCGCCTTTCCTAATCACGGCGGATCGGCAACAGTAACAGCCGTAACCGCAGCGGCACGAGTATGGTCCCGAAAAGTCGGTACCGGTTTTCGAAAGAAGACCATGCTCAAGAAAAAAGACCGCGACGGCAATAAGGAAGCGCCGGAGGACGCGATGTTTTTACGATTTTCGCTGGCCGCGATTCTGGCCGCCCTTGCGGGCGCGAGCGCGCCGGGTCCGGCCGCCGCCCAGACCTATCCCAACCGGCCGATCACCCTCGTCATCCCGTTTGCGCCCGGCGGCTCGACGTCGATCGTCGGCCGCACCGTCGCCGACAAGATGAGCGAGATCCTCGGCCAGCAGATCGTGGTCGACAATCGCGGCGGCGCCGGCGGCACGGTCGGCACCCGCGCGGTCGCCAAGAGCCCGCCGACGGCTACACGATCCTGCTCGGCTATACCGGCACGCTGGCGATCGGCCCCACGCTCTACAAGAATGCCGGCTACGACCCGCGCAAGGATTTTGCGCCGATCGGCATGATCGGCCACGCGCCGAATTCGCTGGTGGTGCATCCGTCGACTCCGGCGAAGTCGGTGCAGGAGCTGGTCGCCTACGCCAAGGCGAATCCCGGCAAGGTCAATTACGGCTCGGCCGGCGTCGGCACCGTCAGCCACGTGTCGGGCGAGTATTTTGCCAACGCCGCCGGCGTGAAGCTCGTGCACATTCCCTACAAGGGCACCGGCCCTGCGCTCGCCGACCTGATCGGCGGCCACATCCCGATGGCGTTTGCGCCGATTCCCGCGACGCACGGTCCGGTGTCGCAGGGACTGCTGCGCGGGCTGGCGGTGACCAGCAGCAAGCGTTCGAGCCTGATGCCCGACCTGCCGACCATCGCGGAATCCGGCATCAAGGATTTCGAGGCGTCGCTGTTCTACGGGCTGGTCGCGCCCGCCGGCACGCCGCGCGCGATCATCGACCGTCTGAACAAGGCGCTGCGCGAAGCGCTCGCCACCGCCGAAGTCCAGAAGCGCCTGACCAATGACGGCGCCGAGGCGACGCCGGGATCGCCGGAGGACTACGGCGCCCACATCGACCGCGACGAGAAGCGCTGGTCGGTGGTGGTGAAGGCATCCGGCGCGACCGAGAACTAAGGGGCCGACGATGGCACGCATTCTCACGGCGTCGCTGGCGGCGTTTGCGCTCATCGGCGCGCTTGCGCCGGCGTCCGCCCAGCAATTTCCCAACCGCCCGATCACGCTGGTCGTGCCGCTGCCGCCGGGCGGCACCAACGACATCATGGCGCGCATCGTCGGCGAGCGGATGACCAAGTCGCTCGGCCAGCAGATCGTGGTCGAGAACCGCGCCGCCGGCGGCAGCGGCACCGTCGCGACGCGGCAGGTCGCGCGCGCGACGCCGGACGGCTACACCATCCTGCTCTCCTACACCTCGACCTTCGCGACCGGGCCGAGCATGTACAAGAACGCCGGCTACGACGTGCGCAAGGATTTCGCGCCGATCGGCCTGATCGCGGTGTCGCCGAGCCTGGTGCTCGCCAACAAGGATGTGCCGGTCAAGAACATTCCCGAGCTGATCGCCTACATCCGGAAGATCGGCGAGCCGTTCCAGTACGGCTCGCCGGGCATCGGCAGCGTCAATCATCTCGCCGCCGAGATGTTCGCGCGCGCCGCCAAGGTCAAGCTGATGGCGATCCCCTACAAGGGCTCGAACCCGCTGGCCACCGACCTGATCGCCGGCCACATCAAGATCGGCTTCAATCCGATCCCGGTGTCGCGCGGCGCGATCGAGGGCGGGCTGATCCGCGCGCTGGCGGTGACGACCGCCAAGCGGTCGAGCGTGCTGCCGGACGTGGCCACGCTGGCGGAACAGGGGCTGCCCGGCTTCGACATCTCGCTGCGCTACGGCCTCTCCGCGCCGGCCGGCACGCCGCCCGCGATCGTCGAGCGGCTCAACAAGGCGCTCAACGCGGCGCTCGCCGACGAAGCGGTGATCAAGCGCATCCGGCACGAAGGCGCGGAGCCCGAGCCGATCACGCCCGCAGCAATACGCCGCCGACATCGACGAGGAGGAAACCCGCTGGTCGGCGGTGGTGAAGGAACTCGGCATGGTCGGGAATTGAGCATCGATGACACGATCAGCGCGTGTCATTCGCTGGTCGCGGCGCTCGTTGCCGCCCTCGCCGCCTCGCTCGGGATGCGCGCAGGCGCAGCACTATCCGACAAAGCCGATCACGCTGATCGTTCCGTTCACGCCCGGCGGCAGCACCAGCGTCATCGCCCGCGCGATCTCCGACAAGCTGAGCGAAGCGCTCAAGCAGCCGATCGTGATCGACAATCGCGGCGGCGCCGGCAGCACGATCGGCGCGCGCGCGGTCGCCAAGAGCGCGCCGGACGGCTACACGATCCTGCTCGGCACCAATGCGACGCTGACGATCGCGCTCAACCTCACGCCGAACGCGGGCTATGACGCGCAAGGACCTCGCCTCGATCGGCTTCGTCGGCGCGGTGCCGAACGTCGTCGTGGTCAACCCGAAGTCGCCGGTGCGCATCGATCGCCGAGCTGGTCGAACAGGCCAAGGAGCAAGGCCAGCCGATCCAATACGGCTCGCCGGGCATCGGCACCGTCAATCATCTGTCGGGCGAGCTGATGGCGCACATGGCCAAGATCAAGATGTCGCACGTGCCCTATCGCGGCGCGGTCCCGGCGCTTGAGCGACCTGCTCGGCGGCCACATCCGCTGCTGTTCAGCGCGATCCCGAACGTCCACAGCCATATCGGCGCCGGCACCGTGCGGGCGCTGGCGGTGACCAGCGCCAAGCGTTCGTCGCTCGCTGCCGGACGTGCCGACCGTCGCCGAATCGGCTTCCCCGGCTTCGACGCCATGCTCGGCTACGGCCTGCTGGCGCCGGCGGGCACGCCGCGGCCGATCATCGACCGGCTCAATCGCGAGCTGCGGGCGGCGCTCGCGAACGAGGCCGTGCTCAAGCTCCTGCGTCCAGGAGGGCGTCGAGCCGCTCGCGACCACGCCGGAGGAATTCACGACGATGATCGACCGCGAGGAGCCGAAATGGTCGGCGCTGATCAAGGACATCGGCCTGAGCCGCAAATGATACGACAGATGACAGGATCGACTCGCATGCGCTCGTGGCTATTCGCGCTCGTTGCCGCTTCGCTCGCCGTCATGCCGGCGCACAGCGCAGGACTATCCCACCCGGCCGATCACGCTGGTCGTTCCCTATGCCGCCGGCGGCGGCAACGACGTGATGGCGCGCATCGTCGGCGAGAAGATGAGCAAGACGCTCGGCCAGCAGATCGTCATCGACAACCGGCCCGGCGCCGGCGGCGCGACTCGCGACGCGGCAGGTCGCGAAGGCCGCGCCCGACGGCTACACGCTGGTGATCGGCGGCACCGGCTCGCTCGCGGTCAATCCGACGCTGCTGCCGAACGTCGGCTACGACGTGCGCAAGGATTTCGCGCCGGTCGGCCTGATCGGCACCAGCGCCATGATCGTGCTGGTGCACCCGTCGGGTGCCCGCGAAGACCATCCCGGAGCTGATCGCGCTCGCCAAGAAGGAGCCCGGCAAGTTCAACTACGCTTCCGCCGGCGTCGGCAGCGGCATCCATCTCGGCGCCGAACTGTTCGCATACATGGCTGGCGTGAAGATGATGCACGTCCCCTAAAAGGGCACCGGCCCCGCGCTGACCGATCTCATCGGCGGGCACGTGTCGATGTATTTCAGTTCGCTCCGCTCGGCGATCGGCATCGTCAAGGACGGCAAGGTGCGCGCGCTGGCGGTGACCGGCAGCAAGCGCTCGGACGCATTCCCGGACATCCCGACGGTGGCGGAAGCGGCGCTGCCGGGTTACGAAGCGGTGCTGCGCTACGGCATCGTCGCGCCCGCGGGCACGCCGCGCGCCGATCGTCGACAAGCTCAATGCCGCGCTGCGGCAGGCGCTGGCCGAGCCCGACACCATCGAGCGCATGGCACGCGACGGCACCGACCCGGTGCCGTCGACGCCCGAGGAATACGCCGCCGACATCGACCGCGAGGAGCGCAAATGGTCGGAGGTGGTGAAGCGTTCCGGCGCCAAGGCGGAATGAGGCGGCGCGACCTCCGT
>CAWKMR010000081.1:0-27056 GCA_963850705.1 uncultured Alphaproteobacteria bacterium
TACGCGCTGGACATGGGCGAGCCGGTCTCGATCATGGCGCTGGCGAAGCAGATGATCGAGTTCTCGGGGCTGAAGGTCGGCCGCGACATCGGGATCGAGATCATCGGCCGGCGCCCGGGCGAGAAATTGCACGAGCAGCTCTTCAACTCCTACGAGACGCCCGAGCCGACCCCCGCGGAGAAGATCCGCCGGGCGGGTCGCCCGGGCGTGGATCCCGCCTGGGTCGAGTACGTCTTCGACAAGGTCGGGCTGCTCGTCGCCGAGGGGGACGCGGCCGCTCTGGCCGCTGCCGTCGCGGAGCTCTCCACCGGCCGAACGGCCATGGTCGAGACGTCCGCGGAACCGTCCGGGGGCACAGCCTCCTAGACTTCTGGCCTCCGGCTCCATGGTTTTCCTCGCGTTCTCGCTTCAGGACCAGGTCGAGAAATACGGCGCGTACGTCGGTATCGCCGCCTTCTTCGGACTGGCCGTTCTCACGCTGCTCTACTTCGCCCAGGCGCGCGAAGTCAAGCGCCTGCGCGCCTGGGCGGGCCGTATGCCCGAGCGCGCCGAGGACCTCGAGTACGCGTACGAGTACGCCGAAGAGGCGCGCCGCGGACCCGCGCCGCAGCCGCAGCCGGTCGCGCAGCCGCAGCCCGCGGCCCGGCCCGCGGTCCAGGCGCAGCCCGTGGCGGTCGCGCCGGCCAACGGCACGGTGGAGCTCAAGCCGGAGGAAGTGGCCGCGCTCGCGTTCGCGCGCGCGGCGGGCGTGCACGAGCCGCATCTGCCCAAGCCGCACACGGCCCCGGTGCCGGTCGCCGGCGGCCAGGCCACCGCGGCCGCGCCGGCGCCCTCGCAGACCGTCGCGGTGCCGCCCGCGCCCGCGCCGTCCACCAACGGCGGCGGCACGGGGCACGCACCGCCGCCGGCCACGCCGGCCGCGCGCCGGGTCGATCCGCTTCCCCCGCGCCGCACCCCGCCGCCGGCACCACCGCGCCGCGGGGCCGCCTCGCCGCCGCCGCGCCGCGAGGGCAACGCCCGCGCGATGATCATCACGGCCATCGTCGCCGTGCTCGTGCTGGTCGCGGTCGGGTTCGCCTTCACGCAGCTCGGGGGCGACGACGAGCCGCAGGCGGGCGCCACGCCCACGGCCACTCCGGGCGAGAACGAGATCGGCGAGGATCCGACGCCCGAGGGCGGCGGGACCCCGGCGGCCACGGCCGAGCCGGGCGTCACGAAGGACGACGCGCAGATCGTGGTCTTCAACGCCACGTCGCAGACCGGTCTCGCCGCGACGTACGAGACCAACCTCGTGGAGGACGGCTACCCCGACGGCAACATCGAGGTCGGCAACCTCGGCGAGGCCGGGCAGGCCACGACGTCCACCGTCATGTACGCCCGCGGTAACAAGAGCGCCGCCGAGCAGGTCGCCGACGTCCTGGGCATCGAACGGGTCGCCCAGCTCGACGAGGCCACGCAGGCGGAGGCCGTCAAGGTGGGCGACCGCGAGTGGAACGTGGTCGCGATCATTGGCCAAGACAAGTCCACCGGCTAAGGCGGCGGCGATGCCGTTGGTCGCCAGGGTCACGTTCGTGGTCCTGGTGCTCTCGACGTTCGCCGCCTTCTTCGTCGCCCAGCGGCTCAAGAGCGAGCCGCCGGTCATCAACGTCCCCCAGATCACGCAGTACTTCTCGCCCAACGGCGATGGGAAGAAGGACGTCAGCGACATCGCGTTCTTCATCAAGGTCGCCGACGAGGCGACCGTGGACGTCGTCAACCTCGACGGCGACCGTGTACGGCGCCTGATCGACTCGGTGCCGATGCAGCCGAACAAGTGGCGGCGGACGAGCTGGGACGGAAAGGGCGACGACGGGACCGTCGTGCCCGACGGCCAGTACCGGCTGCGCGTCTCGCTGCGCGACGAAGGGCGCTCCGCGGTCGTGCAGAAGACGATGCGCGTGGACACCAAGGCCCCCACGCCGAGGGTGTGCATCGGTGGCCGTGCTCGAAGCGAGAGCGGCTGGGAGAACGTCGTCTCCCAGGGCAACCGCGCAGATCGACCTCTACGTCCAGAGCCGGTCCCCGCGCTTCGCGACGATCTTCCGCGTCTTCCGCACCGACCAGGGCAAGCCGAAGCAGGTCACGCGGTTCCAGCGCAGCGGCCGGCGCGTGCGCTGGGACGGGCTCGTCGACGGCAAGCCGCTGGCACCCGGGCGTCTACCTCATCCAGGCGCAGGTGAACGACCGGGCGGGCAACCGTGGCCTGTCGGCCGTGGAGTTCGAGCCCGGCGCCGTGGAAGGCCGTCCCGGCCTGACCGTGCGCGGCATCACCGCCCAGCCGCCCGTGCGGCCCGTGACCGCCGGCGGGCGGACGGAGTTCTTCGTCGACGCCCGCGGCGCGGAGTACCGCTGGAAGGTCCGGCGCGTCGGACAGGGGCGGATCATCAAGGGCGGCACGGCGAAGGACGCGAGCCTCGTGTTCCGCGCGCCGGAAGGCTTCTCCGGCGCCTACCTGCTCGAGCTGCGGGCCGGTCGCTGGTCGACGACCGTGCCGTTCCTCGTCCAGGCCAAGGAGCGCGCCAAGGTGCTCGTGGTCATGCCGACGCTCAGCTGGATCGGCTCGGACAAGATCGACGACAACCCGTTCGACGGCCTGCCGAACACGCTCGCCGACCGGCGACAAGGTGCGCTGGCCGCGCATGTACTCGGGCGAGAAGGGGCTGCCTGCGGGCTTCGCGGACACCATCGCGCCGCTGCTGGTGTTCCTGGACCGCCGGAAGATCCGGTACGACCTCACGAGTGACATCGACCTGGACCTCACGCGCAACCCGCGCGCGACCGACCGCGAAGGCGTGCTGCTCGCCGGCTCGCTGACCTGGGTCACGCGCTCGCTCGGCCAGCGGCTGCGCAAGTACGTGACCGACGGCGGCAAGCTCGCCGTCTTCGGCTCGGACACGCTCCGCCGCGGCGTCCGCCTGCGCGTGCTCAACGACGAGGACGCCGGCACGCTCGAGCGCCCGACGCAGCCCGCCGCGGCTGACCCGTTCGGCACGCGGGTCGCGAAGGAGCGGCGCGTCGGCACGGCCGTCCCGCTCGTCCAGTACGAGCCGGAGGACACGTCGTTCGGCCTGATGGAGGGCGCGCTCGACCTCCCCGGGTTCACGCGCTTCGAGGAGGCGAGCTCGCTCGGCAAGGGCAAGGTGCTGGCGGCGATCGGCCAGCCGCTCACGCCGCAGGAGGAGCTCGAGGCCTCCCAGACGGGCAAGCCCGCGCGCGAGATCCGCTCGGCGCTCTCGGCCGTCCAGCTCGGCAAGGGCACCGTCATCCGCGTCGGGCTGCCGGAATGGCCGCAGCGGCTGGATGATCCGAACGTGGCGCAGGTGACCCGCAACATCTACGACATCCTCCGCGGCGTGAAACCGCGGATCCGGTCCGAGGAATGAGCGACACCGCCGCCTTCCCCGAGTGGGTCCTGCTCGCCGGCATGGTGCTCGCGGCGGTGCTTGCCGCGGCCGCCGTGCTGGGCCGGACCGTGCGCGGCCGCGCGTGGGCGATGCTCGGCGCGCTCGTGCTCACGCCGGTGCTGCTGGTGGGGGAGATCTGGAACTCGCCGCAGGTGGAGACGGTCCGCGACCGTGGGGTGCTCGGCCTCGCCGCGGCCGCCATCGGGCTCGCGGCCATGGCCGGCCTGGCCTGGCTGTTCGCGCGCCGGCCCGGGTTCTTCGCGGTGCTGGCGCTGGCGGCGCTGCCGTTCCGCGTGCCGGTGCAGGCGGGCGGGAGCACGGCGAACCTGCTGGTGCCGTTGTACGTCGTGATCGGCGCGGGCGCGCTCGCCTGGCTCATCCCGCGCCTGGCCGCGCGCCACGCCGGCACGCCGGCCGAGCGCGCGGGCTGGCTCGAATGGGTCCTGCTGGGCGGGATCGTGCTCTACGCGCTGCAGTCGATCTACGGCGAGGGGCAGGCGAAGGCGTTCGAGCAGGTGATCTTCTTCTACGTCCCGTTCGCGCTGCTGTTCGTGCTCCTGCGCGGCATGGAGTGGACGCGACGGCGCCTGGTGTGGGGTGGCGGCGTGCTGGTCGTGCTCGCGCTGCTGTTCGCCGGGATCGGCTTCTGGGAGTTCCAGACGCGCCACCTGCTGCTCAACATAGGCTTTGCCCTCGACGAAGCGCTGAGCGTCCACAACGCCGGCAAGATGCTTGGCCGCGAGGTCGCGCCGCGCCGGGGTTATCCGCGGGTCGAGCTTGCTGGTTCCCGCTGGAGGCACAGCCTCGGCGCGCGCCGTCAGCGGCCAGGCGGCGGCGCCGCCCAAAAGCGTGACGAAGTCTCGTCGTTTCATCCAATCGGATTGCATTCTGTCTCCGTGAGCCAGCACCGCGGTGGCGACGGGAACACGACGCGGCTGAGGCCGCCCGATCGACCGGCTGCGGTCGTTCCGCCTTAGTTCCGTGGCTTTATACATGCACCGACCGCTAGCTGCGCGGCGGTCGGCGCCGCTCGTTGAACCACGGGCGGTACTCGGTCATCTTCGCGCGTTGCGCCCGTGGCGCAGACCGCTTGCATGTCGCGGCCTCGGCGCTGTTTTCCGCCGCGCCCCATCGCAACTCGACGCAGTCGTTCGGGTTGTACGCCATTTCGAGAGCCGTCACGCGGTCGATCACGTCCTTGACCGTCAGCGTCCACTGGGAGCCATCGCTGCGCGGATACGAGAACTTGCGCGACGAAAGCTCCGCCGTGAGCACGCTCTGCAATTCGGCCTTCACGTCCGCGACGCTCTTTCCCTGCGGCATTGCGTATCGCTCGGGCCGCCGCGCGACGCGATCCGGGAAGCCGCGCACCACATCGATCGCGATCAACAGACGCAGATCCCGCGACGGCGTCGAGAAGTCCTCCCACGCGCCGGTGGTCTCGAAGATCGCCGGGCCGTCGGGCATGCTCGCGTCGCCTTTCCCGCTGCTCTGGAACTTGCGCCCGTTTTCGACCGACGTCACGCGCGCCTTCACCTGCTCTTCGAGCGACGTAATCGCCTCCGTCATCGCGCGCACCGGATCGAGCGGCGACGGCGACATCACGTCATCCATTCGATCGTAAAAAGCGTCGATCCCGAGTTTGCCCTGGTCGAGTGAAAAATCGCCGTAGTGCGGATTTTTCGCGATGTCGGCGTTGCTCAGTCGCCGCAAGGTCGCCGTTCTTGTCGCGCAGGATCGGCCGGAAGCGCTTGAATCCGGGGCCGCCAAGCGCGGGATCCTGGGCGAACAGGAAATTGCCGCGCCAAAAGCGTTTTCGCGCGACCGTCCCGTCGGGCTGCGCGTCGACGGCGAGGATGACGCCCGCCGCGTCGCCGGTCTGCGGCACGCGCCGTACCAGCACCAGCAGATGCCCGTAGGGATCGGCGTACACGGTCCCGGGGCGCAGCGTGTCCTCGTTCAGCGACACGGGGTAAAAGTCGTTGAGGTCGTCGGCCAACGCCGTGCGTCCAGCTCCGGAATGGACGGCGTCGGCGACGATCCGCAAATACCAGGCGAACGCCGGCGCGAGTCCCGCCGGCTTAGGCGGAGGTCCCTTCGGTTTCGCCGCAGCGCCCGGCGCCTTCGGTGCGCCGCCCGGCGGGATCGCCGCAACTCCGGCCGGCGGCCGCGTGGCCGGCTGGCGGAAAAAGTCCATCGGTGAAGAGGTCGCCGTCGATGACGTGGTCGATGCCAGGGGCGGCGCCGCATCGTCTTCGGGCACAGTCGGCGGGGGCTCGAGATTCTGGATGTTCCACCATGCGAAGCACTTCGGCGGCCCGCCGGCGCTGCCGCGCGTGCACTTCGCGTAGCCGAACGGCAGGCCCATCTTGAACGCGAAATACGCGCGCAAGAAATACGGAAGGTCGGCGCAGTCCGGGCGAATGAACATCTTCATCGAGTCTTCGTTGAGACCCATATGGTTGAACAGGAAATTGCGCGATCGATCGCGCAGCACTTCATGCAGCGCCGGCCACGACAGCGTTGCGTCGAGCGGCGCGTCGAACAGCTTTTCGATCCACGCGGAATACAGATTTTCCGTCTCGCGGCTCCATGCATTGCGCAACGGCCAGACGCTGCCTTCCGTTGTGCGCGGGCGCGGCGGCTCTTTGTCGAGCACGACAATCTCGCGCGTGATCGTGCTGCACTCGGCAGGCGCGTTGTCGCGCGCGAGCTTCACCTGCCACTTTCCCGCAGTCGGCTTGGCGACTTCAGCAATCCAGGAATAGGGCGGCCCGCCGAGCCGCTCGCGCGATTTGGTTGCGACCCTCCCATCGGGCGCGATCAGCGAAAGCTCGCCCTCGAGCGGCTTCTCCGCGGCGAAGAGGACGCGCAAAGGCACGCCCTTCCAGGGCGCGATCGGCGACGGCAGGACCGCAAGCTCGGCCGCGTCTTCACAGGTGCCGGGTCGACCTTGGGCCTGTGCGTCCACAACTGCGAATCGGAAGGCGCAAAATGCACCTGCGATCAGCAGCAATGCCGTCAAGGCAACAGGCGGGCGTGTTTGGAGCAATGGAACCCTCCCCCTTCCGGACCGCGATGACAATATGGGAAAGCCTTGGCTAAATCATGGCAAAAATTCAACCTCAGTCGAACCCGTTCAGGGGGCCATTTCGGATTAGAGGCACCTTTAAGGCGCTATGCTGCCCTGGCGAAAGACCTTCGATCAGGTGTCGTTCTTCTGCGACATGAGCAATGCATCATTGAAATTGCAAGGCGGCGGCGCTCACGGCGCATGCACTTGTAACGCTGTGCGCATGCGCCACTACCCGCTGCAGGCGGCCGTTGCTATGGGCACATCCAGGACGGATAGGCGGACCGTGCGCGCGGGTCGTCAGGGCAGTTTCGCGACGGACGATAGGTATCGCGTTGCATGCAGCGATTTATGTACCTGCGGCCGCTGGCGCTGTTTGCACTAAGGCCTTGCCGCGCCGCAAGTTCAACGCATCGATTGTAACTGCCAGTTTGCGCAAAGCTCGGCGCCATGGCCATTAGGCTCGCCGCAACGACGGTGGCGGCACTGATGAGGACGCGCATGATTTTCTCCTAGCTTATTGCGTTGGCATTCCCAGAGGAATTCAAGCGCGGCGCGCGCATGCTTGCTATTGAGCGAAAGGGTTAGACGTGTGATCCCTTAGTATAAGCCGTTTTTCGCCAGCTTTCACCAATGGCCGCCTATGGCGCCAAGGCGAATTGCTGCGTCCCGTGCGCGCCGGCTCCGAGCCGCCGCAACAACCATCAAACGTAACAAACATTGGACAATCGAGTGCCAGAAGTTAAAACGCCTAACCATGCGGCGCGCACTTCGGAGCGGCTTCGTCGCTGATCGTCAACGGAACTCTGGCACATTGGGCAGCATTCCCATGTTCAGCGCGGAACTACGACTTGCACTCCACCAGCGGCGTTCATGATGACCAACGCGGCTGGCCGGTACCGACCATTTGTTTTTGCAATATTCCTGGTTTCTCTTGCCGGCTTCGGTTGTTCCAAGGCCGTCCCCACTCAAGACCAGCTCCTCTCCCGCGCCAATGATGCGCTAGCCGCCGAGCAATATGACCGGGCCGAGAAGGATTATCGTGAGGTGCTCCGGCTGGTGCCGAACCAACCGGTAGCTCTGCGCCAGTTGGGGACGATCTATCTTGACCAGGGGCAATTGATTCAGGCGTACCCGCTGCTTAAGCAAGCCACGGACCTGCAGCCGGAGGATCCGGAGCTGCAACTCAAGCTCGGCCGCGCTGCTTTCTCGCTTGGTCAGTTGCGGCAAGCGCGAGACCTCGCCCAGCAGGTCCTCGACAACAAGCCGGGCGACGAAACTGCGCTACTCCTGTTGGTCGATACGGCGGTCGCGCCCGACGAAATCAAGGAGACGCAAAAGCTCATCGAAGGCCTCCGCGCCAAAGATCAGGATCGTGCCAGTTATCATTTGGTGTTGGGCATACTCGACTTGCGGCAAGCGAATGCCGCGCGCGCGGAGAGCGAGTTCAAATCCGCGCTTGAATTGGATCCGAAATCGAGCGGGGCGTATTCGGCATTGGGCCGTCTCTATTGGAATCGCAACGATCTGCAAGCCGCAGACAAGGCGATGAAGACTGCGGCCGATCTGAGCTCGCTGCGATCACCGATGCAACTGCGATACGTGGATTTCAAGCTTCGAACCGGAGCCGTCTCTGAGGCGAAAGCCATCCTTGAGGGCATCAACAACAAATTTCCCGATTACCTGCCTGCGCGCGTTTACCTGATGAAAATAGCCTGTGCCGAGCGTGCGGGTGAGGATTGTGCCGCGCGTGTGCAAAACATCCTGGCACAGGACCCCATCAATTTCGACGCGGTGTTTCAGGACAGCGTCCTCAACCTGGCCAAGGGTGAGGGCGCCAAGGCAATTGCACAGTTGGAATATCTGAACAACCTCTATCGCGAGAGACCGAGACTTCTATACCAGCTTGCCGTGGCCTATTTGGCGCTTGCGGGACGCGCGAGCCCCGTGCAGGCCCGGGATGCCGTAGACAAAGCGGGAAACCGCTTGAGCGAAGCCATCAAGCTCGATCCGCATTTCGCGGAGGCAATCCTGATGTATGCGGAGCTCCAGATACGAAGCGGCAACGCCGCCGTGGTCATCGATTCGCTGGTGCAATTGATCAAAGAACAGCAGCAGATTGCCGAAGCGCATTTCCTGCTCGCCGGTGCCTATAGGGCCGTGAAGAAGGAAAATGACGCCCTGGCGGTCTTGCGGCAGATGTCCACGCTATTTTCGAAAGATCCGCAGCCCCCCTTCGGCGCGGCTAGCATCTTGCTTGCGCAAGGCCAGCGGGCGGAGGCCCGAAAGGAGCTGGAGAGATCAGTCGAGATTTCTGCGGACTATCTGCCGGCTACGGAAGCACTTGTGAACCTGGACCTTTCCGAAAAGCAGTACGCGGCTGCGATGGAACGGGTGCAGAAACAGATCGAGAAGAATGCGACGCTGGCGCAACTATGGGGCCTCAGAGCCAAAATCTATTTGGCGCAACAGGATGTCACCCGCGCAGAGGCGGATTTGTTGAAGGCCATCGAGTTGAATCCCGAACTCGAGCCCGCCTACTTGTTGCTGGCAGAAATCTACGGATCTTCGAACAGGCAAGATCAGGCCATCAAACTGCTCAGCGGCTTCGTCGAGAAGAACAAGGCTGCTCCTGCACTCTTGCAACTGGCGACGATGTACGAGCAGGCCAGGAATTTCCCCGCTGCGCGCGACGCCTATGAAAAGGTGCTCACCGTATCTGCCGATTCCGTTCGCGCTCTCAACAACCTCGCGGTGCTCTACTCAGAGCATCTTGGCCAGCTCGATATCGCGCACGACCGGGCGAAGCGGGCGCGCGAGCTTGCGCCGAACAATTCAAACATCGCCGATACGCTTGGTTGGATTCTGTTCAAGAAGAACGACTACAGCAACGCGCTGCCGCTGCTGCGGGAAAGTGCGGCCAACCGGCCGGAGGTGCCTGAACGTCAATTTCATTTGGGCATGGCTCATTACATGTTGGGCGAGGAAACCCTGGCCCGCATCGCGCTGCAGAAAGTTGCTGACGCCAGTGCGGATTTTCCGGGGAAGGATGAAGCGCGTCAGCGGCTTGCCTTGCTGGCGATCGATGTCGACGCGGCCAGCGGCGCTGCCCGCACAGAATTGCAAAATTTCTTGCGGCGGTGGCCGAACGACCCCGCGGCGTTGGTGCGACTGGCGCAGTTTCAAATCCGGGACGGAGCCGCAGATCAAGCAGTCAAGACATTCGAGAAAATCGTCGGCGACAATCCACTTCATGGGCTCGCCGTGCGTCAACTCGCCCTTCTCTATGGCGAACGTTCGGCTGACGATCCGAAGGCCTACGAGTTGGTACAGAGGGCCCGCCAGTCGTACCCGGACGACGCAGGTATCGCCAAGGCGCTGGGCATATTCAGTTATCGACGTCAGCTTTATGCGCGATCTGCCGCGTTGCTGGAGGAAGCAGCCAGAACGCGGAAGGATGACCCGGAACTCTTCTATTACCTTGGAGCGGCACTCCAGCAGCTGAACAAGTGGAGGGAATGCCAATCCGCGATGGAGCGTGCCCTGAGCTTGAGTGTTTCATCCGGGCTTGCCGAAAAGGCCAAGCAGGCTCTTGCCGAGTGTTCTGATTCGGCCACGCCCTGACCGACCCGCCATGCCGCGCGCTATCAAAGCCCAACAGCCTTTGCGGCGCATCCTATTGCGAGCACGCATCAGCTCTACAGCCCCAAGTTGCTCTGCCGCCGAAACAAAATTGGACAAGGCCCGGCCCCTGCCCGCAAATTAATTATTGTCCAAAAAGTCGGCATTGACTTGTTTTGGCACGCTACATCTAGTGCCCCGATACCAGCGTATCGTCGCTGAGGGGATTCGGGATTGATCATGATGGCAGCAAGCTTTGCCGAGCCAACTCGATGGCGGGTGCTTCCAGTCGCGGCGGCGCTCCTGTTCGGCGTATTGGGGACGGACATCGCCTCTGCGGATCCCTTGGGGCCGGATGTTGGCGACATCAATTTTAAGTTTTCTTTGTATCCCGGAAGTCCAACTGTGCCTCATGGCGGTGGGCCTTTTCAGCTCACGGTGAACAGCGTCACGGCTTCTCCGCCGGCTAACCTGGGTATTCCGGCTTCTGTCCAGTCTTGGTGTGTGGAGATAAACGAGTACATTTCGCCCGGCGCGACCTACACGATGGACATCCTGCGTCAGGCACCCTCGCAAATCGGTGGTCTGATAAGGAACGGTTTGCAGTGGCTGAATATTACGAACACCGGGATAAGTTTTGCCGCCGGGTTCAGTGGCTTTGGCTTTGCGCCTCCATCTGTGTCGTGGTCGACTGACGCGGCGGCTGTTGGCGCAGCTCTCCAGAACGCAATCTGGTCGTTACAATTGGGCACTCCGATCCCGACCACGATTGGCAGTCATGGTGATGCAGCAGCGTTCGTAAATGCCCTTATTTCGAACGCGGCAATCGCTCCCTACTATCGGCTTCATCTGGTTGGCGTCCAGGATCAGGTTATCGCCGCCGTTCCGGGTCCCATTGTGGGCGCCGGACTGCCGGGGTTGTTGCTGGTAGGCGGTGTTCTTCTTGCCTGGACACGACGCCGTCAGCGAACCGCCTGAGTTGTTGCGCAATCGATCCCCAGTGGATCGTTCAGCGTGCCTCACCATGAATGCCAAGGACCGCCGCGAGGCGGTCTTTGTTTTTGTGTTGTGCGGTGACGCTACATCCAATCGTGAATGCGCCCTCAGATGGTTTTTGATCAACACGAAGTATTTATTCGTGCGGGGATGATCGCCATCGAGCGCCGCTATAAACTGGCGCGCAAAGATGCGCGGCTTCAATGTGGAGTTTCTCACTTAGGGAGAGCAGACATGCGTCGAATCATTGTTGCAGGCTTGGCCCTGGTGGCCGCGGCCACCGTATTCGAGGCGCCGTGCGCCCAGGCGCAGGTCAGCAGCTCGCGGAACCCATGGTGCATCCGCGACGGCGTGGCCGGCCGCGGAAGCTGGGATTGCTCCTACTACAACCGCGCCCAGTGCGAAGCGAGCGCGTCGGGTGCCGGCGGCTTCTGCACCGAGAACCCGAACTATCGCGGCGGCAAATCGAAAAAGTCGCTCTGGGATAAGCACGACGCCGGCACCGACCGCCGCTGGTAACGCGATCATGTGATTGCCACCGGCGGAGTGGATCCGTTTCGGGCCAAAAAGGCGCGCGCCCGGAGGCGCGCGCGACCATCGGCGAGGTCGGGGGGCGGAAGAGGACGACCTCAGGGGATGGTAGTCTCGGCGTTGTTCACTGCCGCGGCGGAATCTCTGGACCTCAGGACCAAGGACTTGCGCGTGGCGACGCGCGGTTCCTCGGCGACTATTTCAAAAGGGCTCTCTGACGGTGAGGTCCGGCAAGCTGGCCATATCGACGCCGGCATGGATCGACGTGACATCGATCCGAATCTCTTTCGCGACGCTCGGCTGGCCGTTGCCCTGTGCCCAAGCCGTACCGGCAACCGCAATCGCCGCCGTCATCGTGATCGCAAACACGAGCGTGAGGCAGTAGCGAAAATAGGTCATGGCAAGTCCCCTTGTTTGGCGTCCGTGGGCATATCAATAGCGCACGGGAATGATCGGGGCCTGTGACGCATTTCACAGGGGGACCACAATACTTGCCGGGCCATCTTGCGATGGGTGCACCGACACCTGGCTTTTTTGGCGATGAAGCAGTCGTCGCGCGGTTGGCGATGCGCACATACGGCGATGCGCATAAAGAAGGAGCCCGCTGAACGCCGTGAACAGCGGGCTCCGTCACATGCGACTCTCACGAGAATTGACGTGACGGTGCTGACCGTACCCGGTTCCGCATTAGGTCAGTCGTATTGACATACCAGTGTACGAATTTTTCGAACATTGCAGATGCGCCCCGCGCGAATGGCCGGGGAGGCGGCAAACCCAGGACTTTCAAGGTTGCCTGGTCGATCAATTCAGCAACCAAAAAGCGATCGGGCTCAAGGAGGTCAGGGTCGCGACAGCTGTCAGGAGCAGGAACGACGCAACGCCAATCCAGATGCCGGTTTCGGTATCCTGTGTCATGAAAATAATTTCAATGGCGGCTTGGCCGCAGCGCCATTCGAGCCAGTGCAATGCACTCCCGTGCCGGCAAGACGAACAGAAGCGGGAAAATCAAAATGAAAACTCATTGTGAGCTGTTCCAGGGGCTGCGCCACTCTCGCCGTGCATTGTCGAGCGACGCTTTGATCGCTGAGCGACCTTTATCAAGTCAGTTGTGAGCCAACACGCAGGTCACGCGCCTCAACCAAACGGATGTACCTGCCGGCGGTGGCCTGATTCATGACGCTGCAGTCGTCAGGGGATTCGAGTTCGTAGATCGGCGTTTCGCGATGCGAGGCATTCTCTGCGTCCGCGCGGGCTTGGGCGTGGGTGTAAGCAAAGCCGCGGGCAATCACATCCCGATCTTGGGCCACGACTTCCCAGTACCAACCGGAGCCGTTCTGCATGATACGAATTTGATTGGGGTGCGCCATGTCAGTCTCCCTTGCCGTACAGGCGGGAGCGCACCGTGCTCTCAGCCACCGGCGCCTGGCATAGGGCCGCTGCCGGTGATGAGAAAACGATGCGCCTTATGCAGGGAAATAGCGAGGATAGTATGTACAGAAAAATTCTGTAAATATTGAGTCCGCGCAATAAACGCCTTCCGGTCCCTTTCCTGCGCGGCGTCAAGGTCCTTCGGATCGACGGTTGTGCGGATCGTCATCGTCTTTGATGAAAGGGGGTGCCTTCAACTCTCCGATGCCGAGCAACATCGGCGGCGCGAAGCAGATACCCATCAGCACCGCACTGGTTCTTCGAAGGCGTCGTGCCTATCTCCTCTTGCATACCGGCAGCTGTAGTCGTCGGTCACCGGACGACAGGTATGGAAAAGCTGCCAAAAGCGAAAGAAGAGATCGCGCAGTTGATAATCGCCGAACTGCGCTCATTCGATTGCAGCAATGTCTTGGGTGTCGTCATCGTTCCGATCGTCGATCATGCCGTAGCCGCAACTTGGACGGTCTCGTGCTTCAATGTCGGCAAGTCGGACGGATGGGCTTGCGACCGCGCATTGCAACACATTGTCCCTCGTTTCCAGCGGGTCTACGACCTGGTTCAAAAACATTAGACCACGCCGGCGCAAACCCTATCACGCGATACGTGTGCCGATTGCGGTTCGAGGACTCCGAGGCAACAGAGTGCAATCGCCATTTGGTCCCGCACGCGCGAGGCATTGTTTAATTCACCGCAAGAAACGAGACGACGCGGTAACGCTTATAAGGGGGTTCGCCTGGATCAATGATCCGCTTTCCGTCCCAGACCACCCAATGCCACTCGTTGCCTCGCGGATTTACTTTCAGGAGCGCGCAACCCTTGATGTCCTGATAGCGCCGAGTTCCTAATGGACGAAGGCGAGACGCGGGTCTGCGACCTAACCGACGGAGAGCATCCCGCAGATGACGCGTATAGGTTAGCCCCCCGGACACTTCTCCGTAGACGGCATCGTACGCTTTTTTGAGGGATACCCCGGCAAGCATCGCGACACATGCTGCGCCGCAATCTTCGGCCGTCTTTTGTATGACCCGTTTCACGGCTTCAATCTCCGGCTTGACGCGGCGTCCTGATGTTCGGAGTTCCATGGTCGTAGCAACTGGCAATGCCGCCTTATCCGAGCCGGTGTGGCAAAAGCCAACTTTAATCCCCATGTACGACTATGACCGCATTTAGAGATAGCGACGAGGCAAAGGCGCGTAGGGCAGCGCTGCTGGCACGAAAGACTTCGCAAGCGGATGAAGGCCGCGCTGCAATGGTGGATTATCAGCGGGGTCAGCAAGCCACGATTGACCGTACGTCGAAATTAAGGGCATTGCGTCTCGCGCAGCCGCCCAAGGTCATTGAAGTGAAACTGGCGAAGCCTAAGCGGAAGGCGAAAGTCGCTTAAACATCGCCAATGTCGGCTTCGGGCCAGCGGCCGACATCGCACCTGCATGATGGTCGATGCACTTTCGTCATCCAACGCGGTGCTGCCACTAGCTCTCGCTCACGGGTTATTTTTTCCGGCTCCGCTACCTTGTTACCCGGGCTGGTAACGAGGTGCCCATTTTGAACGTCTATCGGCAATTTTCGGTCATGATCCATCGACACGCTCCCCTTGGAATCGAATTGGGGGATTGCATGGCAACGGCCAATGAACGGAATACCGACAACAAGCGCCAGAGGGCGTTGGATCGACGCGCTCTCAAGACGATGAGGCGCATCATTTATAAACTGTACGGCTCAAACGGCCGCTACGAATTTCGCCGCAAGGGTTGTGAAAGCGAAGCAATCAAGTGGCGCGAGGTGATAAACGCGGTGCGAAGCAATTAACAACCCCAGAGTCCC
Source organism: uncultured Alphaproteobacteria bacterium (assembly GCA_963850705.1). Classification (GTDB taxonomy): domain Bacteria; phylum Pseudomonadota; class Alphaproteobacteria; order Rhizobiales; family Xanthobacteraceae; genus VAZQ01. Next base: position 14,917 of record CAWKMR010000081.1, read on the forward strand.
CGAGCTATGTCTGCTTCTGACCAGACGCAGACATTCCCGGTCAACTGCGTGTTGGTGATGTCAAAAGACGACTGTGTGAACAACTTCAGAGTGTTCATAAGCATTATGAAGGCATCCCCTCCATGCGATCGGAGCCGTTAACGGATATGGCGGAGCAGGTAATCAAGCGAGCGGGGGCCCGCATGTCTTTATTCAGCCTTTGGCGGCACGCTCAGTTGATGAACTCGTCGCTGGTCGAACAAAAAGAGCGCTGACGAGTATCGCAAACGTTTACGATCGGACAGCGCGCGCCACAATGAGGAACCGTCACTGCGAGCAAGCTCCCGCCCTAGTGCGACTGGGATAGCCGCGACAACGCTGCGAAGCCGCTTGATCAGCAACTCGACGATCGTCATTCCTAAGCCGAAACTAACCGCTCACGCGGCCTCGCATTGATCGCCGCGCCAAGGATCAATGTACATGCTTCGCCAGGGGAAACCCGCCGGATGGAATTGCCCGCTGATATTGGCTCGTCTATAATTTCGAACGTGGATGGTTGTCGGGGGCAACTATGATTGCCCGACATCCTCTATAGGCACAAAAGTCATGGTTTCCGATCCAAAGGGTGCGGCCTTGGCGCTGCATCGATTCGGCCTCGGGCCGCGCGCCAGCTCGATCGCGGTGGTCGCATCCGATCCTCGCGGCGCGCTGCTGGCGGAGCTTGATCGGCCGCGCGCAGGACAGATCGACAATCCGAGTTTGCAGACCAGCGGCGCCGCCAATCGAACGGTGTTCGAGAACAACGCCAAGCGGCTCGCGGAGCAAAAGCTCGCCAAGAAGAAGCGTGACGAGAACCCGGGCATGCAAGAGCCCGCGATGGAGCCCGAGCCCAAACAGAAGATGGGCCAGAAAAAGGGACCGCCGCCGCTGCCACAGCAGATCTTCCTGCAGGAAGCCGGCGCGCGCATCGACGCCGCCGTCGGCGCCGAGATCGGTTTTGTGGAACGGCTGGTCTGGTTCTGGTCGAACCATTTCTGCATCAGCGTCGGCTCGACCGTGATGGCCGGCGCCTATGAGCGTGAGGCGATCCGGCCCCATGTGCTCGGACGCTTCCGCGAGATGCTGCTCGCCGCCGAAGGCCACCCGGGGATGCTGATCTATCTCGACAACCAGACGTCGATCGGCCCGAACTCGATTGCCGGCATCAACAACACCCGCGGCTTGAACGAGAATCTGCGCGCGCGAGATTCTCGAGCTGCATACGCTTGGCGTGCGCACCGTCTACACGCAGGAGGATGTCACCAATTTCGCCAAGGTGTTGACCGGCTGGACCATCATCCCGACCGCCACCAATCCCGCGCACGGCGGCGAGTTCCAGTTCCATCCGCGCATGCACGAGCCGGGTCCGCAGACCATCATCGGCACCACGTATCCCGACAACGGTGTCGAGCAGGGGCGGGCGGTGCTCGCCGATCTCGCGCGCCATCCGGCGACGGCGAAGCACGTCGCGTTCAAGCTCGCGCGCCATTTTGTTGCCGACGATCCGCCCGGGCCGCTGGTGGATCGTCTCGCGTACCGCTTCCTCGAGACCGAGGGCGATCTGAAGGAGGTCGCCATCGCGCTGGTCAATGCGCCGGAGGCCTGGACCGAGGAACGCCGCAAGATCAAGCGTCCGGGCGAATGGCTGATCGGCGCGATCCGGGCAACGGGATTGCGCGGAACGCCCGCGCGCATGACGCAGACGATGCTCGGCCTTGGCGAGCCGCTGTGGCGGCCGCCGGCGCCCAACGGCTTCTCCGACGACAGCGCCGCCTGGCTCGATGGTCTGGCGCAGCGCCTGGTCGTCGCCAATGCATTCGCGCAGCGCGTCATCGAGCGCGTGGTCGATCCCGCGGAGATCGCCGACGCGGCGCTTGGCCCGCTGGCGTCGGCCGAAACGCGTCAGGCGATCGCGCGCGCCGAGAGCAAGCCGCAGGCGCTGGCCCTGCTGCTCTTGTCAGTCGAATTCCAGCGGAGGTGATGCATGTCACCGATCGACCATCCCGTGACCCGGCGCGCGGCGCTGCTTGGCAGCGGCTCGCTGTTCGCATGGGCCTTCGTGCCGCGCATCGCTCGCTCCGAGGGCCGCGATCCGCGGTTCCTGACGATCATCCTGCGCGGCGCGCTCGATGGTCTGGCGGCGGTCGCGCCGTCGGGCGATCCGGCCTGGTTTGCGCTGCGCGGCGAAGCGGCGCTGACGCCGCAGAGCAAGACGCCGGCGCTCGTGCTCGACGATTTCTTCTCGCTCAACCCGGCGATGCCGAACCTGCATCGGCTCTACGGCAAGGGACAGGCGATCATCGTGCATGCGACGGCGACGCCGTATCGCGAGCGTTCGCATTTCGACGGCCAGGACGTGCTGGAAAGCGGTCTGGCGCGGCCGGGCCACATCGACTCCGGCTGGCTCAACCGCGCGCTGGGCGCGATCGAAGCCGGCGAGCGCGTCAATGCGCGCGGCGGGCGCACCTTCGCGGTCGGGCCGGTGACGCCGTTGGTGGCGCGCGGTCCGCGCGCCGGTCCTCGCCTGGGTGCCGCCGCGGCTGCCGCCGGTGAGCGACGAGACCACCATGCGGGTCCTCGATCTTTATCGCCACACCGATCCGATCTTCGCGCGCGTGCTGGAAGACCGCATGGGCCTCGACATGATCGCGCGTGCCGGCGGCATGGATCAGAGAGGCGAGGGCCCGGTGATCCAGACCGGCGCCATTGCGCAGGTGCGCGCCTATTTCGCCGAGGCGGCAGGCGCCGCGGCGAAATTCCTGGCCAGCGCCGACGGTCCGCGCGTGGGCGCGCTCGCCTTCGACGGCTGGGACACCCACGTCAACGAAGGCGCGATCGGCGGCCGTCTCGCGGCGCTCCTGGGCGCGCTCGACGGCGCAATCGCGGCGATCGAGACCAACATGGGCGACGCCTGGCGCGAGACCGTCGTCAGCATCATCACTGAATTCGGCCGCACCGCCCGCATCAACGGCAATTTCGGCACCGATCACGGCACCGCCACGGTAGCGCTGCTGGTCGGTGGCGCGCTCAAGGGCGGCCGGGTCATCGCCGATTGGCCGGGCGTCAAGGAAACCGATCTGCACGAGAAGCGCGATCTGCGGGCGACGACCGACCTGCGCGCCGTGATCAAGGGCCTCCTGAAGGATCATCTGCGCGCGGACGAGCGCGCGCTGGTGGCCAGCGTATTCCCAGGCAGCGATGCGGCACCGCCGATGGACGGCCTGATCGCCTGACGGACTGCGTTGTAGCGGGCACAGCCGGACGATTTTCACTGTTGGTCTCGCAATGCCTGTATTCTGTTTTTCGGGCAGCAAGGACCGGGTTTGGGATGAAGATCTTTGTTCGGCAAACCGTCGGCGTGGCCCTTGTCGCTACCTGCTCCTTCTCGACAGCGCTGTGGGCTGAAGGCTTCGATCCGGAGGGCGACCCGATCCACGAGTACCAGGGGCCGGCCTTCTTCGGGTTCGTCAAGGACACGAATGGAGCATCAGTGCCCAATGCGACGGTGACGTTGGCCGCGAAAGGTCGCGACGCGGTAACCGCGCGCACCAACGCAGTGGGCGTTTATCGGGTCAGCCTCGGCAAGGATGTGGATGCGAACGACGTCGTGATCTCCTGCGAGAAGACCGGGTTCAAGCAAGTGCGCGTGCTCCGGCGCACCGCACAAAGCGTGGGCGCCCAAACCCCGATCGAAATCGAATGCACATTGATGGCTGAGGCCGCTCGTTAGCTCGTCGTTAGCTCGCAGGGCGTATCGCGCCGTCCGAACTTCCGTTGACCGAGACGCTATTCGGCGTGCAATTGGGAATGCGGCTGCAGCAAGCAGGCAAAATGGTATCGCTCGCCTTTATGCGATTTTGTGGCGGTGCACGTTATTTGTGCGAGGCGAAGGATTTTCGAGCAGTTGCCGGGAGTTGTCCGCAGGCGGCCGCCACGTTATTTATTTTGCAGCAGCGGCGTGTTCAACAAGCGAGGTATTCGCTATGGGGGTTTGGGAGAGGCTGTCGTCCGCAGTTCAAGAGGGGAGGCTTGTTGCCGGGGTACGCAGACGATTCCGCGAGAGCGTACTCCGCGAGCATTTCTACAGACGGGCGCTGAAACTGCCCCATCCTCCTCGACGCCACACGCTGCCCTGTATTTCGCATCAGGGCAGCTTTTCGGCGCTTCCTGAGAGCATCCTTCTGAAGAATTCCCTGGACCGGGCGGTCGCCGACATCGGGGGCCCGCCGGATTTCATCCGTGCGATCGAGGGCATGGCCGGACAAAAATACCGCACATTCATCAACACCCTGGTCGGTTCGCATCCAGATGCGCGATATCTTGAGATTGGCTCATGGAAAGGGTCAACCGCAGCGGCAGCGTTGTATGGCAACTCGGTCAAAGCCCTGTGCATTGACAACTGGTCACAATTTGCGGGTCCCAGGTCGGCTTTCTTGGCCAACATGGAACGCGTTCGGTCACCCGCTGTGGACCTTCGTCTGGTCGAGGACGACTTCCGGCGCGTGGACTACACGTCGATTGGGCGTTTTAATATTTTCTTTTTCGACGGCCCTCATGACGAGTTGGATCTCTACAACGCTGTCATGCTCGCTCGGCCAGCTCTGGACCAATCTTTCGTTTTGATCGTTGATGACTGGAACTGGCGTCAGGTTCGACTCGGGATCTTCCGCGGCGTCAGAGACGCCGGCTATTCCATCGTATCGTCTATTGAAATCCTGACGACGCCAACCTACTCCCGCACGACCAGCAATATCAGCGATTGGCACAATGGATACTTCATTGCAGCCGTCGATAAGGGCTCCGGCCGCGCGGCGACCGGCAGTCCACTATCCACCGCAACCGAACATTAGCGGGCACGGCGGAACGATTTCGCTTTTCGTTTTTGTCGCAATGCCTATCTTCTCCCTCGTCCCGCTCACCGAGGGCGTCTCCGGAGACGAGCCAGAGTCGGAGCGGGATGCGGCGTCCTGCGGGCGTGGCTCGTAACCACGCTCCCGGGAGGCTTCGGAAACCGGCCCTCCGCCACTACGAGCGGACGCCATAAGCGCGTTCACGCGCGTCTTCGACGCGCTATGGAGCTCGCAGACGGTGAAGCCCTTCTTGCTTCATCCCGCGCCGGACCGGAGTCACAAACCCCGCGGCGGAGCGCCGGAAGGCGGGCATCCCGATCGCTAAGGGATGCGCCGCACCCGTGTGCGGACTTGGTTGGACGCCTCCCGGCGCTCCGCCCCCTCGCTTTGCGATGGGGACTAAAGTCAAACCTCGGAGGAGCGATTGCCTCGCGAGAAGGATCAGGCTTGCGCGGATGTTGTCGTAGGGTGGGCTGAGCGAAGCGAAGCCCACGCTTGGCGGTCGTCGCGTCGATGGCTCGCGTGGGCACGGCGCGAAGACGCGCCTTTGCCCACCCTACACGCTCAGCAAGATTTTAACATGCGATGTGATGGATCAAGAGCCCATCAGTCGCTTGATTTCCGCGCGCAGCGCCGGCGCGAGGTCGTCGCGATCGAGCGCATAGGCGATGTTGGCGGCGAGGAAGCCGATCTTCGATCCGCAGTCGTAACTCTCGCCCGCGAATTTCAGTCCGTAGAAGGCTTGCGTCTTCGCCAGCGCGATCATGGCGTCAGTGATCTGGATTTCGCCGCCGGCGCCACGGCTCTGGGTGGCGAGGATGTCGAAGATCTCCGGCTGGAGGATATAGCGTCCGGTGATGATGAGGTTCGACGGCGCCTTCTCGCGCGGCGGCTTCTCCACCATCTCGGTGATCTCGAACATCTTGCCCTTGGTCTTGCCGACGCCGACCACGCCGTAGCTGGAGATGCGTTCCATCGGCACTTCCTCGACCGCGATCACGTTGGCGCGGTCAAGCTCCTGCGCGGCGTCGATCATCTGCGCGAGGCAACTGCGCTCGTGCTTCACCAGCACGTCCGGGAGCAGAAGGGCGAACGGCTCGTTGCCGACCAGCTCGCGAGCGCACCAAACGGCGTGGCCGAGTCCGAGCGGATCCTGCTGGCGCGTGAAGCTCGCGGCGCCGGCCGCCGGCAAATCCTGCGACAACAGCTCGAGGTCCGCTGTCTTGTTGCGGTCGCGCAAGGTCGCATCGAGCTCGAACTGGCGGTCGAAATGGTCTTCGATCACGCCCTTGTTGCGCCCGGTGACGAAGATGAAGTGCTCGATGCCGGCCTGGCGCGCCTCGTCGACCACGTGCTGGATCAGCGGCCGGTCGACGACCGGCAACATTTCCTTCGGCATGGCTTTGGTGGCCGGCAGGAAGCGCGTTCCGAGACCGGCAACGGGGAAGACAGCTTTGCGAATCGGTTTCATGATGCGAGGGGTTCTACTCCAGAAGACGTGAGCGGCGCGTGAAGAAGGCCTGTGGATTGTGCCTTAATCGCTCCGCACCCATATAGCATGAGTGGGCGAGCGTTGGACGTGATCCATGGCCGGAGAGGGGCCGAATGACGCGCATGATCCAGCCGCGGACAGTGTTCGGAGCCGCCACGATAGCGCTGAATTTGGCGCTGGTCGCAGGCGTCGACCCCGCCGCCGCGCAGTTCGATATCCGCTCCTGGTTCTCCTCGCCAAGCGCGCCGGCCGCGGTGCCGCCCGCCCAGACGCCGGCTCCGGATGCGCCACGGGAATGGACCGGCGAAGACGGTGCGTCCGGTCATCCGCTGATGCAGGCGGCCGCCATCCGCGCTGCCGCCGCGAATTTCCGCCAATGCCTCGAAGAGGTCTGGCCGCTGGCGCAGCGCCGCAATGTGCCGCGACCGGTGTTCGATCAATTGCTGTCGAACGTCACGCCCGACCTGCGGATCATGGACCTCTTGGACTCGCAGCCCGAGTTCACCCGGGCGCCGTGGGAATATCTTGATGGCCTGGTAAGCGATGCGCGTATCGCCGACGGCCGCGCGATTCTCGCCAAATACCGTACTCAGTTCGACGCCATGGAAAAAGCCTATGGTGTCGACCGTCATGTCATCGCGGCGATCTGGGGCATCGAGTTCGAACTACGGCACGATGATCGGCGACCGCTCGGTGATCCGCTCGACCGCGACGCTCGCCTGCATCGGCCGCCGGCAGGAATTCTTCCGCGAGGAGCTGCTGGCGGCGCTCGAGATCGTGGCGCGCGGCGACGTGCGGCCGGAGCATTTGCAAGGATCGTGGGCGGGGGCGTTCGGGCCGACGCAATTCATGCCGACGACCTACCGGCGCTTCGCGGTCGATGCCGACGGCGACGGGCGGCGCGATGTCGTCGAATCGGTGCCCGATCTTGTCGCGTCGACCGCGAACCATCTCAAGCGCGAAGGCTGGGTGAGCGGACAGAGCTGGGGCTACGAAGTCGTCGTTCCGCCAGGCTTCAATTTCATGCTCGCCGACCGGACGCAGACCAAGACGATGCAGGAATGGGAAAAGGCCGGGCTGCGCCGCGCCGGCGGCAAGCAATTCCCGCGCGCGAGCGACCGCGCCTTCCTGATCGTGCCGGCGGGCGCGCAGGGTCCGGGCTTCCTGATGCTGCAAAACTTCCGCGCGATCATGAAATACAATCCGTCGGAAGCCTACGCGCTGGCGATCGGTCATCTCGCCGATCGGCTGCGCGGCGGCGAGCCGTTCATTCAGGCGTGGCCGCGGCATGAACGTGTGCTGACGCGGGCGGAGCGGCTTGAATTGCAGCAGCTTCTTGCTCGTGGTGGTTACGATGTCGGCGAGCCTGACGGGCGCTTCGGCCCGCGGACCCGCAATGCCTTGCGCGCGTTCCAGGTGGCGGCGGGCGTCACACCGGACGGCTTCGCGACGGCCTCGATCCTCGATCGGCTGCGCAGCCGTTAATATGGAACCATGCGACGCCGAAAATACCTGTCAATTCCGACCCTTATCCGCAACAAGAGGCTTATCTTCCAATTGACATTATTGTCGTAGTATTGGCCCGGTAACGGCGCTTCGAGGTGAGCCTGGTGCACCTGACGAATTTCCGATCCCGCAAGACCATCCGCGCGCTCGCCAAGGCCTGCGCGGTGGCGTTGATCAGCGCCGCGATGCTCGCGCCGGCCGCCGCGCAATTCTGGCCGTTCGGCTTCGGCGGACCGCGCCAGCAGCCGCGCGGGCCGTCGCCGCAACAGCAGCAACAATACAATCCATTCGGCGGCTTCTTCGGCGGCCCACAGGACCAGAAGAAGGCGGCCCCGAAGGCGGACTTCTCGTCGGCGCCGCCGCCGCCGCGCCGCACACCGGAGTCCGCGGCCGCGATCACATCGCCCGTCCTGGTGCTCGGCGACTCGATGGCCGACTGGCTCGGCTATGGATTGGAGGATGCGTTCTCCGAGAAGCCGGAGTTCGGCATCGTGCGCAAGCATCGCACCTATGCAGGTCTCGTTCGTTACGATCCGCGGCGTGATGTCGAATGGCCGCAGATCGTCCGCGAGGCGATCGCGGCGGATAAGCCCAAGTTCATCGTGATGATGGTCGGCTTCCACGACCGGCAGCAGATCCGCGACCGCGCGCCGGCAGCGACCACGCCGGGCCGCAACCCGTCGCAGCCTTCGCCGCAGGACGATCCCGAATACCAGGATCCTGAATTCGCCGGAGAGCCGCGCGAAAGCCAGCGCTGCCCAGCAGAATGCGGAACTGCAAAAGTCGGCGCAGACCAAGGCGGCACCGGCCACCACGGCCGAGCAGAAAAAGGCGCAAGCGCCGGCCGCGCCGCTCGAGTTCCAGAGCGAAGCCTGGCAGGCGGCGTATGTGCAGCGGATCGACGCGACCATTGCCGCGCTCAAGAGCGCCAACGTTCCGGTGTTCTGGGTCGGCTTGCCGCCGCAGCGCGATGCGCGCCAGTCCGCGGCCGCGGTCTACCTCAACGAACTTTATCGTACGCGCGCCGAGCGCGCCGGCATCATCTATGTCGACATCTGGGACGGCTTCGTCGACGAGGCCGGCCGCTATGTGCTGCAGGGGCCGGATTTCGAAGGTCAGACCCGTCGCCTGCGCTCCGGCGACGGCATCTATTTCACCCGCGCCGGCGCCCGCAAGCTCGCGCACTATGTCGAGCGCGAAATCCTGCGCAACCTGCTTGCGCGCCAGACGCCGGTCGCGTTGCCGGCGCCGGAGCCGGCCGTGGTGCAGCCGGGACGCGGCGCGCGTCCGCTCGCGGGTCCGGTCGTTCCGCTGACGGCATCGATCGGCGGCGGCAACGAGCTCCTGGGCGGTGGTCCGACGCGGCCGGCCGGGAGCGATCCGCTGGCGACCCGCGTGCTGATCCGCGGCGAGCCCGTCACCGCGCCGGTGGGTCGTGCCGACAATTTCGTCTGGCCGCGCAGCGGCGTCGCAATCATCCGCGAGGGCGAGCCCGAAGAGGTGCAGGCGTCACCGCCGCAGGCCGAGCCATCGCAGCAGCCGGCAGCTCCGCAACAGCCGGCGGCGCAACCCGCGCCGCAGCGACCCGTCGTCGCGCGCCCGCCGGCGCAGCAGCAACCGGGGCAGCAGCAACCGGGGCAACAGGCGCCGACCGCAAACGCAGCGCCGAAGCAGCAGCCGACGCAGCCGCGTCCCAAGCAGCCGCGCGCCAGCAACGATGGCATTCCGCGCCCGCCGCTGGGGCTCGGGCTCTTCCGCTAGATTTCAATTCGGATTGGAGCGGCGCTCAGCGCGGCAGCGACGTCGAGCCCATCAGGAATTTGTCGACGGAATGCGCGGCTTGGCGGCCTTCGCGGATCGCCCACACCACCAGCGACTGGCCGCGCCGCATGTCGCCGCAGGCGAACACCTTGGGGTTCGAGCTGCGATAGGCGACCGTGTCGGCCTTGACGTTGCCGCGTGGATCGAGCTCGAGGCCGAGCGCCTTGATCATGCCCTCGTGCACGGGCGACACGAAGCCCATCGCCAGCAGCACGAGCTCGGCCTTCACGTCGAACTCGGTGCCGGGCACCGGCTGGAACTTGTTGTCGACCTTCGCGCATTTGAGATTCGCGACATTGCCGCCTTCGCCCTCGAACGCGATCGTCCCGACCGCGAAGTCGCGCTCGGCGCCTTCCTCGTGGCTCGACGAGGTGCGCAGCTTCCACGGCCAGTCCGGCCAGGTGAGGAGCTTGTTCTCCTTCTCCGGCGGCTGCGGCATGATCTCGAAATTGGTCACCGACAGCGCGCCCTGCCGGAACGATGTGCCGATGCAGTCGGAGCCGGTGTCGCCGCCGCCGATGACGACGACGTGCTTGCCGGTCGCGAGGATCGGCTCGGCGCCGGGAACCTGCGGCTCGCCGCAGACGCGGCGGTTCTGCTGCGGCAGGAAGTCCATCGCGAAATGGATGCCCTTGAGGTCGCGGCCGGGGATCGGCAGGTCGCGGCCCTTTTCGGCGCCGCCCGAGAGCACGACCGCGTCGTATTCGGCGACGAGCTTTGCGGCGTCGACATTCACGCCGACATGCGCGCCGTAGTGGAAGGTCACGCCTTCCGCTTCCATCTGCGCGACGCGGCGCTCGACGTGGTGCTTCTCCATCTTGAAATCGGGAATGCCGTAGCGCATCAGGCCGCCGGCCTTGGCGTACTTCTCGAACAGGTGCACGTCGTGTCCGGCGCGCGCGAGCTGCTGCGCGCAGGCCATGCCGGCGGGGCCTGAGCCGATAATGGCGACCTTCTTGCCGGTCTTTTCAGACGGCGGCTCGGGCTTGAGCCCCTGCGAGACCGCGCGGTCGGCGATCGCGCATTCGATGGTCTTGATGGCGACAGGGTTGTCGTCGATGTTGAGCGTGCACGACGCCTCGCACGGCGCCGGACAGACGCGGCCCGTCACTTCCGGGAAATTGTTGGTGGAGTGCAGGTTGCGCGCGGCCTCTTCCCAGTCGCCGCGATAGACGAGATCGTTCCAGTCCGGAATCTGGTTGTTCACCGGGCAGCCGGTCGGAGCGCCGGTGACGATATTGGTGCCGTGGCAATAGGGCACGCCGCAGTCCATGCAGCGCGCGGCTTGCGTCTTGTTCTCGCTCTCGGACAGCGGCAGGACGAATTCGCGCCAATGCTTGACGCGTTCATCGACCGGCTCGTAGTCGCGGTCGGCTGCGTTCGTATTCAAGGAAACCGGTGATCTTACCCATCGCGCTACTCGGCAGCCTGCATGGTGCGCGCCTTCTCCATTTCGGCGAGCGCGCGGCGGTATTCGACCGGCATCACCTTGCGGAACTTCTGGCAGTATTCGCGGCCAGTCGGCGAGGATCTCGTTCGGCGCGCTTCGAGCCGGTCAGGCGGGCATGCCGGCGTGATGAGGAGGTGCAGCCGCTCGACGTCGTAGCGCGTCATGTCGTCGAGCACCTCGACGCGGCCCGGCGTCTCGAGGTCCTGGGCGTGATGATAGATCTTCGCCGAGACCTCTTCCTCCGCCGGCAGCGGCTCGAGCTCGACCATCGACATGTTGCAGCGGCGCTCGAAGGTGCCGTCCTCGTCCAGCACATAGGCGATGCCGCCCGACATGCCGGCCGCGAAGTTGCGCCCGGTCTTGCCGAGCACGACGACGATGCCGCCGGTCATGTATTCGCAGCAGTGGTCGCCGGCGCCCTCGATGACGGCGATGGCGCCGGAATTGCGCACCGCGAAGCGCTCGCCGGCAACGCCGCGGAAATAGCACTCGCCCTCGATCGCGCCGTAGAGCACGGTGTTGCCGACGATGATGGATTCTTCCGGCACGATGCCGGCGTCGGCGGTCGGCCGGATGATGATGCGTCCGCCCGACAGGCCCTTGCCGACATAGTCGTTGGCGTCGCCTTCGAGCTCGAAGGTCACGCCGCGCGCGAGAAAGGCGCCGAAGCTCTGGCCGGCGGTGCCGGTGAACTTCACGTGGATGGTGTTGTCGGGCAGGCCCTCATGGCCGTAGCGCTTGGCGATTTCGCCGGAGAGCATCGCGCCGGCGGTGCGGTCGGTGTTCCCGATCTTGGTGACGATGCGCACCGGCGCGCCGCGGTCGAGCGCGGCCTGCGATTCCGCGATCAGGCGGCGGTCGAGGATCTTATCGATTTTGTGGTCCTGCGCTTCGCACTTGTAGATCGCGACGTCCTTGCCGGCGACCGGCTTGTGGAACAGCTTGGAGAAATCGAGGCCCTTGGCCTTCCAGTGCTCGATCACCTGGCGCTTGTCGAGCATCT
>CAWKMR010000082.1:0-65951 GCA_963850705.1 uncultured Alphaproteobacteria bacterium
GAGCGGCCCGCCCTCGCGCCGGTCGGAAGCCTGGTCGCGCCAGGTCGAATACGGCTCCGGGACGAACAGGTCGGCGACCTCGTAGTCGTTGCTGGCGGTGCCGCGCAGGCCGATGACGTGCCAGGTGTCGTGGATCGTTGCCTGCGCCGGCTTGAAACAGCACGGTGCGCATCACCGGGCGTCCCGGCGGCATCGAGCCGCGGTTTGCCGTCGCGCTCATAGACCTGCGAATGCCCGCCCATCCAGGTGGCGTTGGCGCTGCCGCTGGCGAAGCGCCATTTGCCGGTGACGCGATAGCCGCCGTCGACCACCTGCGCTTTGGTCGGGCCGCCCGGCGGTCCCCAGGCGACCATCGCGCGCGGCGCGCCGAACACCTCGCGCGCGATAGGCGGATCAAGGAAGCCCGCTGCGTGCGAGCTCGCCAGCGACTGCGCCAGGCACCAGGCGGTGCTGCCCATCGGCCGCCGCCAGCGCTTCGATCACCCGGTTGAAGGTCAGGATGTCGGCGGCGCTGCCGCCAAGCGTTGCGGGCATGAAGCATCCGCGGGATGCCGGCGTCGTCGATCGCGGCGATCACGTCGTCGGCGATCCGCCGCTCGCGCTCGGTACGGTCGGCGCCGGCCGTGATGACGGATGCGAGGCCATGCGCCCGCGCCACCCAGTCGATTGTGCCGTCCTTGCTTTGCAACGCGCTGCCCCGGCCGGTTAACCGCGCCAGCATCCCGCATCGTGTGGCATCGGCACAAGCGACGTTTCCGCACGCAGCCAAGTTTACGCAGGCTGCGTCAACATGACTGCGCGGTACTGCGCTGGCGTGGCAAATCGGCCTCCTCTACCATCCGCGCCATGGATGCTTCGTTGGGAGACAGGATTGGCCAGGAACATTCGAGTGCTGTTGGTGGCCGCGCTTGGCGCCCTGATCTCGAGCGCGCCTAGCAGCGCGCAGGACGCCTACCCCACGCGGACGGTCCGGTTCGTGGTGCCGTTCCCGGCCGGCTCCGGGCAGCGATGTGCTGTCGCGGTTGCTGGCGGATGCGCTCACCCGCAAATGGGGGCGCACTGTCATTTCCGAGAACGTACCCGGGGCGTCGGGCAATATCGGCGCGCTCGATGTGTGGCGGGTCGGCGCCGGACGGCCACACGATGCTGCTCGCGCCGCCCGGACCGATCGCGACCAACCGCTTCCTGTTCAAAGAGATGACCTACAATTCAACCAAGTGGGTTCCAATATCGTGGCTGACGACCGTGCCCTACGTTCTCACCGTGCGCAGCTCCTTCAAAGGTACGCTCAAGGATCTGATTGCGGAGGCGAAGGCGGGCAAGATCACATCCGCATTGCCCGGACCCGGCGGCACCGCGCATCTCTCGGCCGCGCACCTGCAGTCGCTCGCCGGCGTCAAGATGGTCTACGTCCCCTACAAGGGACTTGGGCCGGCGATGAACGACATCGTCGCCGGTCATGTCGACATGATGTTCGACACGCTGACGACGTCGCTGCCGTTGCACCAGCAAGGCCGCATCCGGATCATCGCCGTTGCCAGCCCGAAGCGCGTTGCGATCCTTCCTGATATCCCGACCGTCGCGGAGTCGGGCTTCCCGACCTACCGATGGATCACCTGGTTCGGTCTGGTGGCGCCGCCGGGCACGCCGCTCGCGCTGGCTGACCGGATCAGCAAGGACGTCGGCGAGGCGGTAAAGAGCCCGCAGGTGATCGAGCGGCTCAACACCATGCAGATGGAGCCGGTCGGCAGCTCGCGCGAAGCGGCCGCCGCCTTCTTCGCCGACGAAGCGCGCTATTGGGGCCAGATCATCAAGGATGCCAACATCGCCTTGCAGTAGGGCGAGCCGGCACGGAGATTGAGCATGCGCAGGATATTGAGTATAGCGCTGGCCCTGCTATTCGGCCCGATCGCAATCGGTGCCATAGCGCAGGCGCAAGACACGTTTCCGAGCCGCACCGTCCGGATCGTGATCCCCTACCCGGCCGGCGGCGGCACCGACACGATCGGGCGGCTGGTCGCGGACCAGCTGAGCCGCAAATGGGGCCAGCCGGTGGTGGTCGAGAACGTCGGCGGCGCCGCCGGCAATATCGGCGCGGCGCAGGTGTTCAAGGCGGCGCCCGACGGCCACACCATGATGATCGCTTCGCCGGGACCGATCGCGACCAACAGCTTCCTCTACAAGGACATGCCGTTCGATCCGGCGCGCTGGACGTCGATCGCGCTGCTCGCCACCGGCCCTTACGTGCTGGTGCTGCGCAAGAATTTCGAAGGCGCGACGGTCAAGGAGCTGGTCGCGCGCGCCAAGGCCGAGCCCGGGAAGATCACTGCGGCGACACCGGGCGTCGGCTCGGTCGGGCATCTGGCGACGGTGCAGCTTGAGATGCTGGCGGCATCAAGACCACGCTGGTGCCCTATCGCGGTCTTAGCCCCGCGGTGAACGACTCATCGCCGGCCATGTCGACCTGATGTTCGACACGCCGACCACCGCGCTGCCGCTGCACCGGGACGGCAGGGTAAAGATGATCGCCACCGGCACCACCGAGCGGGTGAGCGAATTCCCCGAGGTTCCGACCGTTGCGGAAGCGTTGCCCGGCTATCGCGCGGTGACCTGGTACGCCATGACGGCGCCGCCCGGCATGCCGGCGGCGCTTGCCGACCGCATCAACCGCGACGTAAATGAAATTCTCGCCCGCAAGGACGTCGCCGAGCGCGTGCGCGGCATCCAGATGAGCCCGGTCAGCTGGCCGCGCCGATGCCGCCGCCAAATTCTTCGGCGAGGAAACGCAGCTGTGGGGCAAGTCATCAAAGCGGCGAATATCACGCCGCAATAGAAGCTGGAGACCGAATCATGAGAGAGCTATCCCATACTCGTCACCTTGGCCGGAGGATTGCTTGCAGCCACTTTGGCGCGGGCGGCGCCACGGCGCAGGACGCTTATCCTTCCCGGCGGGTGACGATCGTGGTGCCGTCGCCGGCGGGCTCGACCACCGACGCATTGGCGCGGCTCGTCGCCGAGCAGCTGCAGCGGAAGTGGAGCTCGACCGTCATCGTCGAGAACAACGGCGCGCGGACTCAATCCCGGCGCCGAGCAGGTCGTCGCGCGCGGCGCCGGACGGATACACCTTGCTGGTCACCGCGCCGATGCCGCTGACCGTTCGCCAATCTGCTCTACAAGCGACATCGGCTATCAGCCTGCGCAATTCGTTCCGGTCTCGCTGCTGGCGAAAATCCCAAACGTGCTCGCGGTCCGAAGGGCTTTCCGGCGAAGGACGTCAAGGAGCTGGTGGCGTTCGCCAAGGCCAATCCGGGCAAGATCACCTATGCCTCGTCGGCCGCCGGATCGACGGCGCATCTGAGCGGTGCGCAGCTGGAGGTCCGCGGCGGCATCAAGATGATGCACGTGCCCTATCGCGGCGCGGCGCCGGCGATCAACGATCTCATCGCCGGCCATATCGACCTGTTCTTCGATACGCTGACGACCTCGGTGCCGCTGTGGCGGGGCGACAAGATCAGCATCCTGGCAGTGGCGAGCCCCGAGCGCGTCGAGGCGGTGAAAGAACTGCCGACGATCGCGGAGTCCGGCTTGCCCGGCTTCCGCTCGATCACCTGGTTCGCCATGGCGGCGCCGCCAAAAACGCCGGCCGCGATCGCCGCCCGGATCAACCGCGACATGGTCGAAATTCTAAAGCGCCCGGAGGTTGACAAGCGGCTGCGCGAGTGCGGCTCGACCCGATGATCGGCTCCCCCACGGACGCGGCCAAGTTCTTCGCCGAAGAGACCGCGCTCTGGGGTGGCGTCATCAAAGAGGCCAAGGTGGCGGTGCATTGACTGGACTGTTGGCCATCGTGGCGACAAAAAGACAGGGGTGCACGACGGCGCAATTCGGGGTAATCAGATACGGCCATGAACAAGAGCCGCATTGCCAAGTACACGATCGGCCAGGTGGTCCGCCACCGGCTCTATCCGTTCCGTGGCATCGTGTTCGATATCGATCCGATCTTCGCCAACACCGAGGAATGGTACCAGTCGATCCCGGCCGAGCGGCGGCCGAGCAAGGACCAGCCGTTCTATCATCTCTATGCCGAGAACGCGGACACCGAATACGTCGCCTACGTCTCGGAGCAGAACCTGCTGCCCGACAGCTCGGAAGAGCCGCTTGCGGCATCCGCAGGTGGCGGAGATTTTCGAGAAGGACGAGAGCGGCAGTTATCGTCGGCGCGAACGCGATCCTCAACTGATTCAGCTATCGCTCGGGCAGCGACTCGCGCGCAAGTCTATTTCTGCTGTCCCTCAAACTTCTTCGCGCAGCTCTTCGTTGCGGCGCTCGAGGTCCTTTGGATCGGTCGGCGGTCCGTCGTAGGCCTTAGCGAAGTCGTGAGCGGCAGCACCAGGCTGATCGGCTGGTTGGCGCCGTTGATGCCCTGGATGACAAGGCCCTTGCCCTTCTTCATCGTGTCGATGAGCGCCTGGCTGACCTCATAGTCGGCCATGCAGCCGTTGATGAAGCAGATCACGTAAGGCGCCGTCATCGGCTGGCCCTGGTCGATGATCGCGCGCGTGCCCTGCTGCAGCGACATGCCGAGCGGAAGCGTGATGCGAAGATCTTGCGCGGCTCGCCCTCCGGCTCGATCAGCACGGCAGCCACGACCGGTTGACCGGTTTCGACCCGGCCGTCCTTGCCGGTGAAGCAAACCTGCTTGGCGTTTGCCTCCTGCCCCTTCGGGCAGAATTTCGTCCACGGCGAGAAAATCAGTTGCGGCGCCTCCGGCTGTTGCGGCGGGGGCTCTTGCTCTTCCTTGGTCTTTTGCGTATCCTTTTTCTTCTGCGTTGCCTTCTTTTCCTCGGCGAAGGAATTGGAACCAGTCGCGATGACGGCAACCGCGCCAATCAACGCAATCGCAAAAACGCAGGTAGTCAGACGGACCGACGCAAACGCGATCCACTTGGACATGGCCGGTTCCCTCCCCTACCGTTCTGACGGCGTGCGCGAGCCGGATCGAACGGTCACCTCCAATGGGAAGGCTGTGTCGCACTTAATACGGCACGCTTACTTCTGCTGACCTTCGAGCTTCTTGCGCGCTTCCTCGGCGCGGCGCTGGAGCTCTTCCTGCAGCTTCTTCTGCTGCTCCTCGAAGACCTTCGGATCGGTCGGCGGCCCGTCATAGGCCTTGGCGAAATCGTTGAGCGGCAGCACCAGGCTGATCGGCTGGCCGGCGCCGTTGATGCCCTGCACCACCAGGCCCTGGCCTTTCTTCATGATTGCCGATCAGTTCGTCGCTGGCCTCGTAGTCGGCCATGCAGCCGTTGTTGAAGCAGATCACGTAGGGCCCGGTCATCGGCTGGCCCTGGTCGATGATCACGCGCGTGCCGGGCTGCAGCGACATGCCGAGCGGCAGCGTGACGCGCAGAATCTTGCGCGGCTCGCCTTCCGGCTCGATCAGCACGGCGGCGACGACGGGCATGCCCGATTCGACCCGGCCGTCCTTGCCGGTGAAGCAGACCTGCTTGGCTTGCGCCTCCTGGCCCTTCAGGCAGAACTTGGTCCAG
Source organism: uncultured Alphaproteobacteria bacterium (assembly GCA_963850705.1). GTDB lineage: Bacteria > Pseudomonadota > Alphaproteobacteria > Rhizobiales > Xanthobacteraceae > VAZQ01. The sequence continues at coordinate 5,550 of CAWKMR010000082.1, forward strand.
GGCGAGAAGATCAGTTGCGGCGCCTCGGCGCCTGCGGCTCCTGCTTCGGCGGCAGCCTTGGGCGGCGTCCTTGGCCCTTTGGCGCTTTTGGTGCGGCCTTCTTTTCCTCCGCGACCGAATACGTACCTGTCCCAGCGACGGCGAGCGCGCCAATCAATGCCAACTGCCAATGCGTAGGCGGCCGGACGGGCCGGCGCAAACACGGTCCACTTGAACATGGTCGATCCTCTTGCTTACCGTTCCCGACAGCGCGCGCGGGCCGGATCGAACGGTCGCCCCCATTGGGAGGCTGTGTCGGCACCAAATACGGCAACAGCGTGACGCCAGGAATCTCGCGAATCGCCGGAATTCCGCCTGATAACGTGTAAAACCGCTAGGCGAGCGAAGTTGGTGATAACGCAGCCGCGCCGGCTTTTGAAAGCGCCTTGACCGGCCCAGGTTGCCGATTGCCCGACTCCCTGTTTGCGCGGTTGCTTCGTCGATCGCGCAGGAGCGAATTTGTCAGGTGACCGCGCCCCCGAGAACGCTCTTTTCGCGACGCCATGTGGTCGCGGCGCTCGCGGCTCGCGGCAACGGGTCTTGCTGGCGTCGCGCGCGCTGCGCGAAGACGCCGCCCGCCATGCGATCGCCATGCACGGCGAACCGGCGCTGCCGGAAGGGTTTGCGCATTTCCCCTACGCCAACCCGTCCGCGCCCAAGGGCGGGCGCTGGTGCAGGGCGTGCTCGGCACCTTCGACAGCCTCAATCCGTTCATCGTGAAGGGCCTGCCGCCCATGGGCATGCGGGCGCCTTGGTCGGCATTATCATCACCGGCGGCTACGTGGTCGAAAGCCTGATGGCGCGCGGCTACGACGAGCCGTTCACGCTCTACGGCCTGGTTGCGCGCGCGGTCGCGACCGACAGCGCGCGCAGCTTCGTGACGTTCGAGCTCGATCCGGCGGCGCGATTTTCCGACGGCAAGCCGATCACGCCGGAGGACGTGCTCTTCTCCTGGCAGCTCCTGCGCGACAAGGGCCGCCCGAACCACCGCATCTATTACAGCAAGGTGGTCAAGGCGCGAGGCGATCGGACGAGCGCGCGTCCGCTTCGATCTCGCCGGCAGCGACGACCGCGAGCTGCCGCTGATCCTCGGGCTGATGCCGGTGCTGCCGAAGCACGCGATCGATCCCGGCGACGTTCGAGGAAACCACCGTCAAGCCGATGATCGGCAGCGGACCCTACGTCATCGGCAAGGTCGATCCCGGCCGCAGCCTGACGCTCGCTGCGCAATCCGAACTATTGGGGACGCGATCTCGCCGGTCAATCGCGGCTTCTGGAATTTCGACGAGATCCGGTACGATTTCTATCGCGATCCGAACGCCCATCCACGAAGCCTTCAAGCGCGGCCTGTTCGATGTGCGCAAGGAGACCGATCCCGGCGCGCTGGGAGCAGGGCTACGATTTCCCCGCGTTGCGCGACGGACGGGTCGTCAAGGAGACGCTGCCGAGCGGACTGCCGAAGCCGAGCTTCTATTTCGTCTTCAACACGCGCCGCGCGGTCTTCGCCGATGTGCGCGTGCGCGAGGCGATCGCGACGCTGTTCGACTTCGAATGGACCAACAAAAACATCTTCTTCGGTCTCTATCGGCGGACCGCCGAGCTATTTCGAGGGCTCCGAACTGTCCGCGCATCGGGCGGCCGGCCGACGCGCGCGAGCGCGCGTTGCTGGCGCCCTTCCCCGGCGCCGTGCGTCGCCGACATCCTCGACGGCACCTGGTCGCCGCCGGTCAGCGACGGCTCCGGCCGCGACCGCGCGCTGCTGCGGCGCGCGCTCGGCCTGTTCGCGCAGGCCGGCTACGAGCTGCGCGGCACCGAACTGGTCGAGCGCAAGAGCGGCCGGCCGCTCACCTTCGAGATCATGGTCACCGCCCGCAGCGACGCGATGGACGAAGAGCGCATGGCGCTGCTGTTCGCCGGGCAGCTCAAGCGTGCCGGCATCACCGTCCGCATGCGCCCGGTCGACGCGGTGCAATTCGAGGCGCGCCGGATCGCGTTCGATTTCGACATGATCTCCAACCGCTGGGATCAGTCGCTGTCGCCCGGCAACGAGCAGGCATTCTACTGGAGCTCGGAGGCCGCCGACTCGAACGGCAGCCGCAACTACATGGGCGTGAAGAGCCCGGCGATCGACGCCATGATCGACGCCCTGCTCAAGGCGCAGGACCGCGCCGACGTGGTCGCGGCCGTTCGCGCGCTCGATCGCGTGCTGATGTCGGGCTTTTACACGGTCCCGTTGTTCCATCCGCCGGATCAGTGGATTGCGCGCTGGACAAAGGTGCGGCGTCCCGAAGTAACCTCCCTGTCGGGACCGATTCCCGAAACCTGGTGGCACGAGCCGCAATGAGGCAAAGCCGTGATCCTCGGCGAATCCAGCGGCAAAGCGGCCACCAGCGGGTGTCGGCGGACGCGCGACGCTCGACGACCTGTTTCGCCGCGCCGCCGATGCGGCGCCCGGATGCGCTCGCGCTGATCGACCCGCCCAACCGCACGCGCTTCACCGACTTCCCGCCGCGCGCCCTGACCTATGCGCAAGCCGACCGCATGATATCGGCCATCGCCGGGCGGCTGCGCCGGATCGGGCTGCGTTCGGATGCGATCGTCGGCCTGCAGCTCGCCAACACCGTCGAATGCGTGCTGACGTTCCTGGCGGTGCTGCGCGCCGGAATGATCGCGATGCCGCTGCCGCTGCTGTGGCGGCGGGCCGACATCAGCAGCGCACTCAGCCGCGCCGGCGCCAGCGCCTTGATCGTGAGCGGCCGCGTCGGCGGCCACGATCAGCTCGACGATGCCCTGCAGGCGGCGGTCGAAACCTTCCCTATCCGCGCTGTCTGCGGTTTCGGGCAGAACGTGCCCGACGGCGTCGTCGCGCTCAGCGACCTGTTCGCGGCCGAGGCGCTCGATCCGCTGCCGCCGGCCGAGGAGCGTCCCTACCCGCCAGGTCCGGCCGCGCATCTCGCCGTCGTCACCTGGGACGTCGGCGCCGACGGTGCGATCCCGGTGGCACGCAGCCATGCCGAGCTGGTCGCCGGCGGGCTGGCGGTCCTGCTCGAGAGCCGGCTCCAGCAGGATGCGATCATCCTCACCACCTTGGCGATGGCCTCGTTCGCGGGCCTCGCGACCGCGCTGCTGCCGTGGCTGCTCGTCGGCGGCACGCTGGTGCTGCACCACCCGTTCGATCCGGACGCCTTCGCCGATCAGCAGCGCACGGAAGCACTCGATGCGGTCGTCCTGCCCGGCCCGCTGGTCGCGCAATTGGCGGAGGCCGGCGCACTGGCGATCGGCTCCGGCCTGAGCAGCGTGCTCGCAGTCTGGCCTGCGCCCGACCGCCTGGCGCGCGCCCCGGCCTGGCGGGAGACCGACCACCGATCTGGTCGACATTCAGGTCTTCGGCGAGATCGGCGCTGATCGCCGCCCGGCGCGGACCCGGCGGCCGGGCGGGCGTCGTCCCGTTCGGGCCGGTGGCGGTGCCGCGCGGCAGCAAGGGCGGCGTCATCGTCGGCGAAGTCCGCGCCACCGCCAACGGCACCGTGGCCATGCGCGGCCCGATGGTCCCGCGCTTCGCCTTCCCGCCCGGCGTCGAGCGCACGCACGTTGCCCCAGCTCAAGGTGGCGCCCACCGGCTTTGTCGATACCGGCTTTGCCTGCTGGAGCGACCAGGGCAACGCGCCCCTGGTGGTAACCGGGCCGCCGCCCGGCATGGTGAGCATCGGCGGCTATCGCTTCCTGATGCGCGACCTGCAGGACGCCATTGCCGAGGTCGACGCGGCCGCCACGCTGGCGGCGCTGCCCGATGCGATGACCGGCCATCGGCTGGCCGGCTCCGCCGCCGACCTGGCCGCGTCCGGGAGACGCTGGCCGAGCGTGGCGCCAATCCGCTGCTGGTCGGCGCCTTCCGCGAGCGCCGGCCGGCGACGGCCGCAGACAACGGCACCGCGGCGGCCTAGGCCGGCCATAAGCGCGTTTAGCGCGTCTTCAACGCGCTATGCGGTCTGCTTCACAACCCGTTAACAGCAATCGCCTAGTGTGGCGCGATCCTCTGTCAGTTCCGGCCGCGTAACGTTCATGGCGATGCTAGGTCCGATGGTCGTTGTCGCCGAGGCTCCGGCGACCGATTTGGTCGACATCCTCGGCAGGGCCGGCGCCTTCCCCATCGTCGAGACCAAGTTCGCCGACGCGGCGGCGGCCGTGACCGAGATCCAGCCGGCCGCGCTGATGATCGCGGATACGGCGCCCTCGCCTTCGGACAAGCATCTGAAGGCGCTGCTCAAGACCATCGAAACCCGCGGCGGCCCGTTCATGCCGGTGCTGGCGCGCGTCGATGGCCCGGACATGGTCGCGATCCCGTTCGCGCTGCCGATCGCGGTCGAGCGAGCCGGAGGACCGGCTGGTCGCCTGCCTCAAGTCCGCGCTGCGCGTGCGCAGCCAGCATGCCGCGGTGATCCGGCGCGCGCATTCGCGTCGAGCCGGCGCAAGAACCGCGCCGTTCCGTTCACCGACCTGATCGAGCACGCGACCGTGCTGTGCATCGGCCGCGGCCGCAACTATCCGGCGCTGACCACCGCGATCGGCGAGCGCGTCGGCCTGATCGGCGCCATGAGCGTGGAAACCGCCGGCCGCTATCTCAACGCCCGCGAGATCGACGGCATCGCCATCGGCGACGGCTTCAGCCCGCGCGTGGTCGAGGCGTTGCTGACGGTGCTCGGCGAGGACGTGCGCTTCCGCGACCTGCCGGTCGGATTGCTCGGCCGCGCCGCCGTCGACGACGACCGGCTGGCCAACCTGGTGCGGGTGGAAAGCGATCCGGAGCTGCTGGCCGAGCGGCTCATTCCCTTCGTCCGCCTGCAGGCGTTCGAGAGCCGGCTCAAGCGCATGCTGAAGTCGCTCGATTCCGAAGGCGTGGTCGATCCGGAAACCGGGCTGCTCGGCCGCGACGCGTTCTGGCGCGATCTCGATCGCGCCGTGCAGCAGGCCGAGGAGGACGGCGGCGCGCTGACGGTCGCGCGCTTCTCGTTCGACGACATGACCGACATGCGCTGCTCCATCGACGCCGCGCGGCTGTTCAGCCGGCTGATGCGCAACATCGACTTCGCCTGCCGCGAGCAGGACGGCTCGATCATCGCGGCGTTCACCGAGACCGACCTGCGCAACGCCCATGTGGTGGCGCGGCGCATCGCCAGCATCCTGCGCAACACCATGATGTCGCCCGACCTCGACCGCCGCACGCATCAAGCCGACGGTGACGCTGGCGACGCTCAAGCCGACCGACAATCTGAGCACGCTGGTGGCGCGCGTCGGCACCTATCCCAAGGTTGCCGCGGGCTGATCGAGTGCCTAAGTTCCTCGTCTTGGAGGAACGCCTCATGTCCCCACTGCCGATCGATGTCGTTTCCGACGTGGTTTGCCCCTGGTGCTACGTGGGCAAGCGCTACCTGGAAAAGGCGATCGCGCTCAAGCCGGAGATCCCGGTCGCGGTGCGGTTCCGGCCCTATCTGCTCAATCCCTGGGTTCCGCGCGAAGGCATGAGCCGCGAGGAATATCTCGTCACCAAGTTCGGATCGGTCGAGCGCTACAACGCCAACAGCCAGCGCATCATCGATATCGCCGCCGCGGCCGGCCTCGACTATGCCCGCGACAAGATCAAGCGCCAGCCCAACACGATCGATTGCCACCGGCTGATCGCCTGGGCCGACGATTCCGCGCGCATGAAGCAGCGCCTGATGCAGCTCTATTTCAGCGAAGGCGGCGATCTCACCGACCGCGAGGTGCTGGTGAAGGCGGCGGCCGACTGCGGCATGGATGCCGACGCAGGTGCGGCGCGGCTTGCCACCGACGAGGATGTCGCGCGCATCGAGGCGGAAGCCAATTCCGCCAACGAAGCCGGCATCCAGGGCGTGCCGTTCTTCATCTTCGGCAACCTGCTGGCGGTCAGCGGCGCCCACCCGCCGGAGCATCTCGCGCAGGCGATCGAGCAGGCGTCGGCCGAATTCGCCAAGCAGGTCGCCGCCGAATAGCGCGACCAGCTCTCTCATCATCGCGCCATACGCGCAGCGCATGCGTGCGCTGCGCACGCTCGCCTGTGCGCGGACTGGCACCCGCCAGGACGCTATGATCCTCGGGTGGTTCCTATCCCAGAACAGGAGCAAACGATGATCAATGCAAGGATCGGCTCTACGCTCGTCGCTTTCGCCATCGCAGGTCTTGCCGCTGTCCTGACGCCGTTCGCCGCTCAGGCCCAGCCGAACCAGCACATGGAAATCATCCACCACCCGAACTACAACAAGAGCGTTCTTCATGCCGTTCGTGCCCGGCATCAAGATCAAGAGCGGAAAGATCCTCTGGCTCGCCGGCACGACCTCGCTGCCGGTCTATCACGACCATCCGCACCGGCGCGAAGACATCCTGAAATACATGCCGCCGAGCCTGGAGGCGCAGACCCGCCGCACGATGGACGGCATCAAGGAGACGCTCGACGCCGCCGGCGCCTCGTTCAAGGACGTCGTGCACATCTTCGTCTTCCGAGCGCGGCCGCAGATGGGCGACATCGGCATGGCGAGCAAGGTGATCAATTCCTATTTCGCGCCGTTCAAGCACGTGCCGACGTCGACCAACATCGCGGTGCTCGAATTGGGCGAGCCCGAGCAGCTGATCGAGATCCAGGCGTTCGCGGTGGTCGACTAGCGGCGCGTCACGCCGCTTTCGCCGGCTGCGCCAGCTCGACGAGCTTGCGGAGGATCTGCTTGGTTCCGGCGAGGCGATCCTCCGCCTGCTCCCAGTCGTCGAAGAACACGACCTTCTGGTCGGGCCGCACCCGCGCGCCCTCCTCGCGGATGAAGCTGATCAGCCGCTCCGGATTGGCGAAGGTGTTGTCGCGGAACGTCACCACCGCGCCCTTCGGGCCGGCCTCGATCTTCTCGACATTGGCCTGCCGGCAGAGCGCCTTGATGGCGACGATCTGCAACAGGTGCTCGACCTCGACCGGCAGCGGGCCGAAGCGGTCGGCCATCTCGGCGCCGAAGGATTCGATCTCGCGCTCGTCCTCGATCTCGGCAAGCCGGCGGTAGAGCGCGAGCCGCACCGGCAGGTCGGCGACGTAGTCCTCCGGGATCATGACCGGCGTGCCGATGGTGATCTGCGGCGACCACTTGTCGGCGACCGGCGCGGTGATGCCGGCCTTCAGGCTCGCCACCGCCTCCTCCAGCATCTGCTGGTAGAGCTCGAAGCCGACCTCCTTGATGTGGCCGGACTGCTCCTCGCCCAGGAGGTTGCCGGCGCCGCGCAGGTCGAGGTCGTGCGAGGCGAGCTGGAAGCCGGCGCCCAGCGTATCGAGCGATTGCAGCACCTTCAGCCGCTGCTCGGCCTGCACGGTGATCTTGCGCTCGGCCGGCAGCGTGAACAGCGAATAGGCGCGCACCTTGGAGCGGCCGACCCGCCCGCGCAGCTGATAGAGCTGCGACAGGCCGAAGCGGTCGGCGCGGTGCACGATCAGCGTATTGGCGTTCGGGATGTCGAGGCCGGATTCGACGATCGTGGTGGAGAGCAGCAGGTCGTACTTGCCGTCGTAGAACGCCGACATGATGTCGTCGAGCACGGTCGACGGCATCTGGCCGTGCGCGACCGTGACCTTCATCTCCGGCACGTGCCGCTCGAGGAATTCCTTCTGGCCGGCCAGGTCCTCGATGCGCGGGCAGACATAGAAGCACTGGCCGCCGCGATAGCGCTCGCGCAGCAGCGCCTCGCGCACCACCAGCGGATCGAACGGCGAGACGAAGGTGCGCACCGCCAGCCGGTCGACCGGCGGCGACGCGATGATCGAGAGGTCGCGCACGCCGGACAGCGCCAGCTGCAGCGTGCGCGGGATCGGCGTCGCGGTCAGCGTCAGCACATGCACCTCGGCGCGCAACTGCTTGAGCTTCTCCTTGTGCGCGACGCCGAAGTGCTGCTCCTCGTCGACGATGAGCAGGCCGAGGTCCTTGAACGCGATGGCCTTGCCGAGCAGCGCATGGGTGCCGACCACGATGTCGATCGTGCCGTCGGCGATGCCCTTCTTGACGCGCGGCCAGCTCCTTGCCGGTCACCAGCCGCGAGGCCTGCCCGATCTTCACCGGGAAGCCGCGGAAGCGCTCGGTGAAGGTCTTGGTGTGCTGGCGCGCCAGCAGCGTCGTCGGCACCACCACCGCGACCTGCTTGCCGTTCATGGCGGCGACGAAGGCCGCGCGCAGCGCCACCTCGGTCTTGCCGAAGCCGACGTCGCCGCAGATCAGCCGATCCATCGGCCGGCCGGATGCCAGCTCGTTGACGGTGGTGTCGATCGCCGCCTGCTGGTCCTCGGTCTCCTCGTAGGGGAAGCCGGCGCAGAACTCGTCGTAAGGCCCGTGCTCGACCGTGAGCTTCGGCGCCTCGCGGGTCTGCCGCTCGGCCGCGATCTTGATCAGCTCGTTGGCGATCTCGCGGATGCGGCTCTTCATCCGCGCCTTGCGCGCCTGCCAGGCGCCGCCGCCGAGGCGGTCGAGATCGACGTGGTTTTCTTCCGAGCCGTAGCGCGACAGCAGCTCGGTGTTCTCGACCGGCAGGAACAGCTTGTCGCCGCCGGCGTAGTGGATTTCGAGGCAGTCGTGCGGCGCGCCGGCGGCCTCGATGGCGCGCAGCCCGACGAACCGGCCGATGCCGTGGTCGACATGCACGACCAGATCGCCGGCGGCGAGGCTCGTCGCCTCCGCGATGAAATTCTCCGGCCCGCCGCGCCGCGCGCCGCGGCCGCACCAGCCGGTCGCCGAGGATGTCCTGCTCGCCGACGACCGCGGCGTCGGCGGTCTCGAAGCCGCTTTCGAGCCCGAGCACGGCCAGGCCCACCTGCGGCAGCGGCAGGCCCTGCGCCTCCTGCCAGGACGCGACCGACGGTGAGGTTGTTGAGCCCGTGCTCGGCGAGCACATGGCTCATGCGCTCGCGCGCGCCTTCGCTCCAGAGCGCGACGACGACGCGCTTGCGCGCCGACTGCAGCGCAAAGACGTGCTTGGTCACGGCCTCGAACACGTTGCGGCCGGGCTCGGCGCGCTCGGCCGCGAAATTGTGCCCCTGCCTGGTGCCGGCATCGACGACGCGGCCCTGCCCGTCCGGCACGGCAAACGGCGTCAGGCGCGCCAGCGCCGCGGCGTTCAGCCGCTCCTGCCATTCGGCGTCAGGAAGATAGAGCCGGTCCGGCGGCAGCGGCCGATACGGCGGGCCGCCGTCGCGCTGCGTCGAGCGCCTGCACGCGCGCCTCGTGGTAGTCCTTGATCTGCTCGAGCCGCTCGCGCGCGGCGTCCTCGTCCAGCGGTTCGAGCACCACCGGCGAGCCCGGCACGTAGTCGAAGATCGTCTCCATGCCGGCGTGGAACAGCGGCAGCCAGTGCTCCATGCCGGGATGGCGGCGGCCTTCGCTGACCGCCTCATAGAGCAGATCGTCCGGCGTCGGCGCGCCGAACGCTTCCACATAGCCGAGGCGGAAGCGCCGGATGGTCTCGGTGGTGAGCTGGAATTCCGCGACCGGCACGAGGTCGAGCGCGCGCAACTGGTCGGTGCTGCGCTGGGTCTCCGGATCGAAGCTGCGGATCGATTCCAGCTGGTCGCCGAAGAAATCGAGCCGCACCGGCTCCGCCATCCCGGGCGCATAGAGATCGATGATGCCGCCGCGCACCGCATAGTCGCCGGGCTCGCGCACGGTCGAGGCGCGCGTGAAGCCGTTGAGCTCGAGCCAGCGGGTGATGCCCTCCATGTCGAGCACGTTGCCGGGCGCGACCGACAGCGATTGCGTCGCCACCATCTCGCGCGCCGGCACGCGCTGGAGCGCGGCATTGACGGTCGTGAGCAGGATCGACGGCCGGTCGCGGCCTTTGACGCGCGCGAGCCGCGCCAGCGCGGTCATGCGCTGCGCGACCACGCCGGCATGCGGCGACACCCGGTCGTAGGGCAGGCAATCCCAGGCCGGGAATTCGAGCACCGCCATGTCGGGCGCGAAGAACGTCGAGCGCGCGCGCCAGCGCCGCCATGCGCGGGCCGTCGCGGCAGACCACGACCAGGCTTGTCGCCGGCGCGCGCGGACGCGCGGCCACCGCCCGCGCGAGATCGGCGACGACCAGCCCCTCGGCGCCGTCGGCGACGCCGGACGAGCGTCAGCGGCCGGCCCGGCTCCAGCAATTCGGCGGGAGACTTGGCGAGGACGACTTGGCCATCGTCAGGCGCTCCCCTGGCTGGCCTGGAAGTCGCGCAGGCGCCGGAACAGCGGGCCGTCATGCGACGCCGGCACGTCGGCCTCGCCGGTCAGCCACGCCAGAAGTTCGCCGTCGGGGACATCCATCAGGCTTTCGAATTCGCTCAGGTCCGCCTCGGTCAAGTTGCTCGATGTTGCCGTCGGCAAAGCGGCCCAGGATCAGGTCGATTTCGCGCAGCCCGCGATGCCAGGCCCGGAACAGGAGCTTGCGGCGGCGGACGTCCAATCCCTCGCTCGAACGCGCCATTCCGCTCATCCGTTCCTCAATGCCAAAAGCCCGGACGGGCCGGGCGGCGTTCTATAGCGGGCGCGGAGCGCATTGTCAGGCGCGATGTATGCATTGACGGGCATCGAACGCGATGCGCATGCGGTAGTTTGGCAACAGCCGGCTACGCCGGACTCAAGACGCCAAGCCGATCAACCGGAGGTTTCCCATGAGTGCCATCACCCTCGAACAGGCCAACCGCATCATCGCGGCCGTCCTCCAGCGCGGCAGCGGAGATCCAGTGCCGGCCAATGAGCGTGCTGGTGGTCGAGCCCGGCTGCAAGGTGAAGGCGTTCCAGAAGGAGGACGGCTCCTCGATGATCCGGTTCGAGATGGCGTTCGGAAAGGCCTATGCCGCGCTGGCGCTCGGGCGCTCGTCCAAGCTGGTGCGCATCCGCGCCGACGAGCGGCCGATCTTCATGCGCTATCTGCTCAGCGCCACCGACGACCAGATCTTCCCGGAAGGCGGCGGGCTGCAGATCCGCAACGACGCGGCGACGTGATCGGCGCGATCGGCGTCACCGGCGACACCGAGGACAAGGACGAGGAGCTTGCGACCTTCGGCATCCGCGCCGCCGGTCTCAAGACCGACGACGACTTCAAGGACATGGGCCGCCGCAGCGGCGTGCGGCTGACCAACATCTAAGCGACGACGCGCTCGGCCGCGGCGAGCGAGGTCGCTGCTCCGATGCGCCCGAACCTGCTCAATCCGCTGTTTGGAGCGCTCACCGACCCTGTCGGGCGTCGGCCCGAAGCTCGAGAAGCTCTATCGCCGCCTGCTCGGCCGCGACGAGGAAGAAGCGCGCGTCATCGACCTGCTCTTTCATCTTCCGACCGGCGTCATCGACCGGCGCGCGCGCCCGAAACTGAAGGACGTCGTCCCGGGCACCGTCGTCACCGTGGCGGTGACCGTCGACCGGCACCGGCCCTCGCCGCCGCAACCGGCCGCGCGCGCCCTATCAGATCTACGCCAGCGACGAGACCGGCGACCTCATCCTCACCTTCTTCAACGCGCGCCGCGACTATCTCGAAAAGCTGCTGCCGGTCGGCGAGCTCCGCTACGTGTCCGGCACCACCGGCACTCTACGACGGCATGCTGCAGATGGTGCATCCCGACCGCGTGGTCGACGAGGCCGGCCTCGCCCAGCTGCCGCTGGTCGAGCCGGTCTATCCGCTGACCGAGGGGCTCGAGCCTCAACCAGGTGCGCAAGGCGGTCGACGCCGCGCTGCCGAAGCTGCCGGACCTGCCGGAATGGCAGGACCTGCCCTGGGTGGCGCGCGAGCGCTATCCGCGCTTTGCCGATGCGCTGCAGGACATTGCACCGGCCGGCCGCGCCCGGCCGATGTCTCGCCGGACAGCCGCGCCTGGATGCGGCTCGCCTATGACGAACTGCTCGCCGGGCAGCTCGCCTTGGCGCTGGTGCGCGCGCACCTGCGGCGGCCCGCCGGCCGCGCGACGCCCGGCACCGGCGCGCTGCGCAAGAAGCTCGATCGACGCCCTGCCCTACTCGCTCACGCCGTCGCAGTCGCGCGCGATCGCCGACATCGCCGCCGATCTCGCCAAGCCCGAGCGGATGCTGCGGCTGCTGCAGGGCGACGTCGGCTCGGGCAAGACCGTGGTGGCGCTGCTCGCCGCCGCGACCGTGATCGAAGGCGGACGGCAGGCGGCGCTGATGGCGCCGACCGAAATCCTGGCGCGGCAGCATCTACGCCACCATCGCGCCGCTCGCCGCCGCGGCCGGCATCGAGGTCGCGATCCTGACCGGCCGCGAGCGCGGCCGCGAACGCGCCGACATCCTCGAACGGCTGCGGCTCGGCGAGCATCCACATCCTGGTCGGCACCCATGCGCTGTTCCAGGACGACGTGGAATTCCGCGACCTCGGCCTCGCGATCGTCGACGAGCAGCATCGCTTCGGCGTGCACCAGCGGCTTGCGCTGGCGCGAGAAGGGCGAAGCCGTCGACATGCTGGTGATGACGGCGACGCCGATCCCGCGCACGCTGGTGCTGACCTATTTCGGCGACATGGACATCTCCGAGCTGCGCGAGAAGCCGGCCGGGCGGCAGCCGATCGACACCCGCACGCTCCCGATCGACCGGCTCGACGAGGTGATCGACGCGATCGGCCGCGCGCTGTCGGAAGGCCGGCGCGTCTACTGGGTCTGCCCGCTGGTCGAGGAATCGGAGAAGTCCGACCTCGCCGCCGCCGAGGATCGCTTCGCCGAGCTCAAGCAGAAATTCGGCGCGCTGACCGACCTCGTCCACGGCCGCATGAAGGGCGCCGAGAAGGACGCCGCCATGGCGCGCTTCGCGGCCGGCGAGACGCGGCTGCTGGTCGCGACCACCGTGATCGAGGTCGGCGTCGACGTGCCGGAGGCGACGGTGATGGTGATCGAGCACGCCGAGCGCTTCGGGCTCGCGCAGCTCCACCAGTTGCGCGGCCGCATCGGCCGCGGCTCCGACCGCTCGACCTGCCTCCTGCTCTACCGCCCGCCGCTCGGCGAGACCGCGAAGGCGCGGCTCGAGATCATGCGCGAGACCGAGGACGGCTTCCGGATCGCGGAGGAGGATTTGCGGCTGCGCGGCGAAGGCGACGTGCTCGGCACGCGGCAGTCCGGCGTGCCGGGCTTCCGCATCGCCCGCATCGAGACCCACGGCAATCTCATCGGCGCGGCGCGCGACGATGCGCAGCTTGTGCTGTCGCGCGATCCGACGCTGTCGACGCGAGCGCGGCGAGGCGCTGCGCCACCTGCTCTATCTGTTCGGGCGCGACGAGGCGATCCGGCTGATCCGGGCGGGATGACTCACTTCGCCGGCGCGGTCGGGCGCACCGTCGGCGACGTCGGCGGCGACTTGCGTGCCGCGCGCCAGCCGCGCGGCATTCGCCAGCGCCGCAAGCTTGCGCTGCTGATCGCCGCCGTTGCCGCCGGGCTGCGCCATGCCCGCCGACATCACCAGGGTCATCGCGGCCTCGACCGTGATGTCGAGCTCGATGACGTCGCGGCGCGGCACGATAGAAGAAGAAGCCGGTGGTCGGGTTCGGCGTGCACGGCAGGAACACCGAGATGTGCTCCGCCGTCGGGAAGACGCTCCGCGACGTCGGGGCTCGGCGGCTGCGACAGGAACACGACCGACCACATGCCGGGCGCCGGAAACTCCACCAGCCCGACGCGGCGGAAGCTCGATCCGGATTTCGAGAACAGCGTCTCGAAGATCTGCTTGAGGCTGCGATAGATCGGCCGGACGATCGGCATGCGGTTGAGGATGTGCTCGCCGAACTCGACCAGCTTGCGCCCGACCAAGTTGGCGGTGAGGAAGCCGAGCAAGCGTCAGCGTCGCGAACGCGATGATCAGGCCCAGAGCCCGGAATTTGAAACGGCAGATAGGTTTCGGGACGGAAGGCGGCCGGGATGAACGGCCGCACCACGTCGTCGACCCAGTTGATGAACCACCAGGTCAGGCTGAAGGTGATGTAGAGCGGCCCGACCAGGATCAGGCCGGTCAGAAAGTAGTTCCGGATGCGGCTGACGACGCTGGTGCTGCGACGCTCGGCGTGCGTCGGCTGGCGTCGCCGGGCGCCGGCCGGCTATGCGGATCTTGGTCGGAATTGCTCATCCCTGAGACATGACGCTCGTTCATTGCGGGCGTCTTTAAGCGTTTCGCCTGCCCTATTCAACCGTGACCGATTTGGCGAGGTTGCGCGGCTGGTCGACGTCGGTGCCCATCACCACCGCCGTGTGATAGGCGATGAGCTGCACCGGGATCGCATAGACCAGCGGCGTCACCGTCGCCGGCATTCCGGCAGCGACGAGCTTGATCAGCGACTCGACGTGCGCTTCGTGCGCGCCCTGCGGATCGGTCACCAGGATGATCTTGCCGCCGCGCGCCGCGACCTCCTGCATGTTGGAGACGGTCTTCTCGAACACGCGGTCGTGCGGCGCGATCACGATCACCGGCATGGTCTCGTCGATCAGCGCGATCGGGCCGTGCTTGAGCTCGCCGGCGGCATAGCCTTCGGCGTGGATGTAGGAGATTTCCTTGAGCTTGAGCGCGCCTTCGAGCGCCAGCGGATAGCTCGTGCCGCGGCCGAGATAGAGCACGTCGCGGCTCTTGGCGAGATCGCGCGCGAGCTGCTCGATCTGCGGCTCGAGCTTGAGCGCTTCCGCCATCAGCCGCGGCACCTCGATCAGCGCCCGCACCAGCTTGCGTTCGTCGTCCGCCGACAGCACGCCGCGCGCACGCCCGGCGGCGATCGCGAGGCAGGCGAGCACCGCAAGCTGGCAGGTGAACGCCTTGGTCGAGGCGACGCCGATCTCCGGACCGGCCAGCGTCGGCAGCACGACGTCGCTTTCGCGCGCGATGGTCGAGGTCGGCACGTTGACCACCGAGATGACGTGCTGCTTGTGCGCCTTGGCGTAGCGCAGCGTCGCCAGCGTGTCGGCGGTCTCGCCCGACTGCGACACGAAGATCGCGAGGCCGTTGGCGCTCAGCGGCGCCTCGCGGTAGCGGAATTCGGACGCGACATCGATCTCGACCGGCAGCCGCGCGAAGCGCTCGAACCAGTATTTGGCGACCAGCCCCGCATAATAGGCGGTGCCGCAGGCCGAGATCGAAATGCGGTCGAGCTTGTTGAAATCGAACGGCAGCGACATCGGCAAGCGCGACGCGCTCCGTCGCCATGTCGAGATAGTGCGCGAGCGTGTGGCCGACGACTTCCGGCTGCTCGTGGATTTCCTTCGCCATGAAATGGCGATGGTTGCCCTTGTCGACCAGGAACGACGACGGCGGCGCCTTGTGCATCGTCGCGCTCGACGCGCGAGCCGGCGGCGTCGCGGATCTCCACGCTGGTGCGGGAGATCACGACGGAGTCGCCGTCCTCGAGATAGGCGATCGTGTCGGTGAACGGCGCCAGCGCGATGGCGTCGGAGCCGAGATACATCTCGCCGTCGCCGTAGCCGATCGCGAGCGGCGAGCCCTTGCGCGCGCCGATCAGCAGGTTCTCCTCGCCCTCGAACAGGAACGCGAGCGCGAACGCGCCGCGCAGCCGCGGCAGCGCCGCCGCCACCGCGTCGGCCGGCGAGCGGCCGTTCTTCATTTCGCGGGTGACGAGATGGGCGACGACCTCGGTGTCGGTCTCGGAGCCGAATTTCGCGCCGTCCTTCTCGAGCTCCTCGCGCAGCTCGCGGAAGTTCTCGATGATGCCGTTGTGCACGACCGCAAGCCGGTCGGTGGCATGCGGATGGGCGTTGCTCTCGGTCGGCCGGCCGTGGGTCGCCCAGCGGGTGTGGCCGATGCCGATCGTGCCCTTGAGCGGCTCGCTTTGGAGCTTGGTTTCGAGATTGCGAAGCTTGCCCTCGGCGCGGCGGCGCGTCAGGCGGCCGCCTTCCAGCGTGGCCACGCCGGCGGAGTCATAGCCGCGATATTCGAGGCGCTTGAGCGCATCGACCAGCTGCACCGCGACCGGCTCGCGGCCGAGGATGCCGACAATTCCGCACATCGCAGTGAGATTCCTATCTCTACCCGGCCGCGATGATACGCCAGAAACTGTATATTCGGCATGAACGGCGCAAGTCGCCAGTCAAGTGCGTGCAATCATGCGTGGAATTAAGGCTAACGAGCGCCGGCCGAGGCCGTTACTCGGCCGCGCCCCGCTTCGGCTTGGCCGCCGCCTTGATCGCGCGGATCCGCGATGGCGCCGCCTTCCTTGACCACCTGGCGCTCGCGCGCGATCGCCAGCGCATCCGCCGGCACGTCCTGGGTGATCACCGAGCCGGTCGCGACATAGGCGCCGTCGCCGATCGTGACCGGCGCGACCAGCGCCGAATTCGAGCCGATGAAGGCGCCCTTGCCGATGTCGGTGCGGTGCTTGGCGGCGCCGTCGTAGTTGCAGACGATCGCGCCGGCGCCGAAGTTCGAGCCCGCGCCGAGCCGCGCGTCGCCGATATAGGCGAGATGGTTGGCCTTGGCGCCGTCCTCGATCACCGCCTCCTTGATCTCGACGAAGTTGCCGATGTGCACGTCGGCGCCGAGCTTCGCGCCGGGCCGCAGCCGCGCATAGGGACCGACCAGCGCGCCCTTGCCGACATGCGCGTGGTCGAGATGCGAGAACGAGCGGATCACCGCGTTGTCCTCGACCGTGACGCCCGGACCGAACACCACATAGGGCTCGACCGTGACGTCGCGGCCGAACTTGGTGTCGGCCGCGAGGAACACCGTCTCCGGCGCGACCAGCGTGACGCCCGCTTCCATCGCCGCCTTGCGCAGGCGCTGCTGCAGCGCCGCTTCGGTTTCCGCGAGCTGGGCCTTGGTGTTGATGCCGCGCACGTCGTCCTCCTCGGTCTCGATCACGACCGCCTTGAGCTTCATCGCTCGCGCGATCGCGATGGCATCGGTCAGATAGAATTCGCCCTTGCGGTTGTCGTTGCCGATCCGCTTGAGGATCGACAGCGCGGTCTTGCCGGCGAACGCCATCAGCCCGCCATTGCACAGATCGATGGCGCGCTCGGCCGGCGTCGCATCGAGCTCCTCGCGGATGGCGACGAGCTCGTCGCCCTTCATCACCAGCCGGCCGTAGCCGGTCGGATCCTTCGGCCGGAAGCCGAGCACCGCGATGGCCGCGCCCTTCGCCAGCGCCTCGCGCATCCGGCGACAGCGTCTGCGGCCGGATCAGCGGCGTGTCGCCGAAGATGACCAGGACGTCGTCCGCGCCCCGCGCGATGCGCATCGGCGGCGGCCAGCACGGCATGCGCGGTGCCGCGCCGCTCCGTCTGCACGAAGATCTCCGCGCCCGGCACGCACGCGCCGGGCTTCGGCCTCGACGGCGTCGGCGTCGGGACCGACCACGACCGCGGTCGCCGATGCCGCCGGCCTGCCGCACCGCCTCGAGCACATGCGCGAGCAGCGACTGTCCCGCGATCTCATGCAGCACCTTCGGGCGCGCCGAGCGCATGCGGGTGCCTTCGCCGGCGGCGAGCACGATCGCAAGGCAGGTCCGCTCGGCCATCGAGTCTCCCGGAGGATCAGTGGCCCGGCGCCGTCTTAGCCGAGCATGGTGCGGCGGAAAAGGCGGATTGCACGCGGCAAATTGCCAACTCAGCAGCCAGATTGATCGGATTCTGCTAATGTTTTCAATGGGCTGATTTGCGCGGGTCAATGCGTCGACATCGGGCGAGCATCGGGAACATGCAGGAACTGCTGCGGCTGGCAGGCTGGGGCGTGGCGGCGACGGCCGCGCTGCTGCTTGCCGTGATCGCTGCCAATTCCAGCAGCGGCCAGCAACGGCTGTCGGTGGCCTTTGCGGACGTCAGCGGCAGCCCGGGCCGCGGAAGCCGCCAAGACTGAGGCCGCCCAAGCGGCGCAGCTCGCGCGGCTTGCGGCGACCGAAGCCGAGACCCGCCGGCTGATCGAAATGGTGCGCTCGCTCAGCCGCCGATCGCGAGCGGCTGATGACGCGCATCGCCGTCGCTCGAGCGCAATCTGGAAGACGTCACCGGCTCGATCAAACGGCAGGCCGCGCTGACGCCTCCGGCGGCGACGCCGCCGCCGACCGCGCCCGCCGCGGCCCGCAACCGCCGCACCGCGACCGAACCGTCGCCGCCACAGCGCTCCGCCAGCCGAGCCCGCCGCGTGCCGCCGACGGCCGAGCCGCCGAACCGCGCGGCGCAGTGTCGGCCCGCCCGGCGACCGTCCCCGAGCTGCAACCCGTCGAAGCGCGGCCCGCGGCCGGCGTCGACCTCGGCGGCGCGCCGAGATTTCGACGGGCTGCGCACGCTCTGGAACATCGACGACGGCCAGCCCATGCCGACTCTGTTCGACGGCCTGCACCCGATCGTGATGGTGCGCGAGAACAGCAGGACCCGCGCCGCCGATCTGCGGCTTGTGGCCGGCCCGCTCACCGACGTGGAAACGGCGTCGCGGATCTGCTGCGACGCTTGCCGCCGCCAAGCGCTATTGCCGGCTGGTCGCGTTCGAGGGCCAGCCGCTGGCGCTGGCCGCGCCCGACGCCGCCGCGCCGGCCGCCCGGCCGCGCCGGAGCGCAAGCCGCGCCACGCCGCCACGGCCGACGCGTTCCCAATCCGTGAGCGCGATTGCCTGCCGCGGATGCGCCGGCCCGGCATAGTCGGCGCGCCATGCAAGCGACCTTCTTTCCGACCGCCCGGCAGACCAACTGGCTGCTGATCGTCGGCTTCCTGGCGGTCGGCGAGGCGCTCTACCTGCGCTATCTCGCGATCGAATACGCGCCGGTGTCGCTCGCCTGCCAGGGCGGCTTGCAAAGCTGGCTGTGCACGACGCTTCCGGCTCGTCATCGTGCTCTACAATCACGGCGTGTTCGGATGGGTCGCGCTGGCCGCGGCCGTGCTCAATCTGGTGCGGCCGTCGATCGTGCTGATGTCGATCGCGATCGCGGCCGCCGGCTTCGGGCTGGTGCTGCACAACACCGATCTCGCCGGGCTTGCGGCGGCGCTGCTCATTCTCAGCCTGGCGCGGCCCGCGCCGGCAACAGACTGACCGCCAGCGCGAGCAAGCCCGGCGCAGAACCACAGCGCCTGCCAGTTGGCGAAGGTTTCGCTGAGCGCGATGTAGACCGCGCAGAGCACCAGCGCTGCCGCCGCCACCGTCTCGGCGTTCGGCGCGAATGTCCTTGCGCCGCGGCAATCGCCGTCATCAGCACGACAAACGGGATGGCCGCCGCCGGTCAGCGCCGTGAACGGAAAGTCGCGGTAGCGCGGATTGAACACGAGGCCGAGCGCCGCCTGCACCGCCAGCACCACCAGCACGATCAGCAGCGCGCCGAGCGCGAAGGCGAGCGGATCGCGCGGAACGCCGGCGCGGCGTCCGAGCATGCTGCGCAAAGCTCGGCAACCTTGATCCCCGCCGCGAGCGCTGCCGCGCCGGCGATCGGCGCGGCGAACGCGACCGCCGCCCAGGCCAGCGAGCGCATCCAGTCGATCGCCGTACAGGCTTTCGATCGGGACGTTCTTGATCGTCCAGCCGATCAGCGTTCCGGACACCAGCCGCGATTGACCGCCGACGCGCAAGCCAGACGCCGCGCCGGCGGCGGCGGATGCCGCCAGCACGGCGGCCAGCGCCGCGGCGAAGACGAGCGCGGCAAAGCCGACCCCGCCGGCCGCCTGCCAGCGCCAGTTCGGATGGTTGGAGACCGCGCCGCCCCAGGCGAATTTGGCCTTGCGCTCGTAGGCGTCGAACAGCCCCCAATGCCCGCCGACCGTGCCTTCGAGCTTGCGCTTCCAGGGCTGGTCGTAGGCTTCGATCAGGTTGACGCGATAGTTCTCGCGCTTGCCCAGCGCCACCACCTCATGCAGCACGCGCGCCGCGTTGACCGGCGACGGCAAGGCGCCCTCGCGCATCCGCCCGGCGCTCGGCCAGCCGAACTCGCCGAGGAAGACCTCCTTGTCCGGGAAAGGCGGCGACGACCTGCTTGCGGATCAGGTCGACATGGCGCGCCGCCTGCCCGACCGGGATCGGGTGGTCCTCCCAATAAGGCAGGATATGCACGGTGATGAAGTCGACCGCCGCCGCGACGTCGCGATGGCGCAGCCAGAATTCCCAGACATCGGCATAGGTGACCCGCATCGGCACCTTCGCCTTCACCTCGCGGATGGTGCGGGCGAGCTCCGGCGCCGACATCTCGCCGCGCAGCAGCACCTCGTTGCCGACGATGACGGCCTCGATCACGTCGGGAAACTGGTTGGCGAGCTCGATCGTGGTTTCGATCTGCCGGCGGTTGAGATCCGGGCAGGCTCGACAGCCACAGCCCGTGCAGCACCTTCATGCCGTGGCGCTGCGCGATCTCCGGAATCTCGGTCGAGCCCGTGATCGATCGAATAGGTGCGGATGCAACCGGTCAGCGGCTTGAGCTGGGCGAGGTCTTCGTCGATCTGCCAGGGCTCGACCATGGGTGCCCGGCCCGAGCGGGTTCTGGTCGCCCCGGAACGGCGCATAGGACACGCAGTCGAGCCGCCCGCCCGCGCCGAGCGGGCGCCTGCGGCATTTCGACCGCAGCGCCCAGCCAGCTCCAGGCGGCGACGATCGCCGCCGCAACCGGCGCGAACAGAGCGGCCGCAATACGCATCGTGGCTGATTCCCCGCGGGCCGCTCCCGCCCCGGCTTCGCTTAACGTGCGTCCCGGACGGTGCCAAGCGCGCTGCGGTACGGCTTGACCGCTTGCAGCGGCCCTAAACTTTGAGCCCGTGACAGCGCAATTATTCGCAGGAGCGTATTGGCGGCCGGCGCTGCCGGCTGCTTTAATCACACGATCACGGCGCCCTCGACAAAGTCCCGGGCACATGGGGCGGTTGGGCATGCGGCAGGCGCCGCGATGCCGGCCGAAACCGGTCCGCAGACGGGGGAACAGCGGCCTGACCGGCCCAACAATCCAGAGCGACCATGGTCTTTGCCAGTATGCGTATCGTCGCCGCCGCCTTGGGCGCGGCTTTTCTGTTGTCGGCAGCGACCTCGGTAGTGGCTCAAAGCGGCGACCCCAAGGCCGGCCCCCCGCGGACCGCAGGCAGCGACGCCGACGCGAAGAAGGACGGCCAGCGGAAGCTCGACGAGTTTGCCGAGGCCGCCAAGCTCCTGGGCGGCCCCGCGGCCCATCCCGAATGCGTCTGGCTCGGCCGGCGGGTGGTCGGCCTGATGTGGCGCGACGATCTCGACACCGCCTTCCGCCACCTCGACCTGTACGACCGCTTCGGCTGCCCGGCCGGCCACATCCAGGCGACGTTCCGTTGCCTGGTCCGGCAAGGCACCATCGATCCAAGCAGCCGGACACGCTCGCCGGCCGGGTCCACACCTGCTGGGTCAATCCGAACCCGAAGCGAAGCGCCGCCGGCATCAGCCGCCGCGCCGGCGGGGACGACCAACCGCTAGTCTGTACAGACGTTCAGACAACGTCGATTAAGACTGACGAGGAACAATTTCGCGGCAGCTTAGTTGTCGCCTTGGATTTGCCGTTACTACCCACTACTTGATCGGATACCTCTGGCTAAGGTACCGTGAGAGACGGTCTTGGGTGACCTTGGGGGATGGGCTCGGGCCCCGGTTTCTGCCCGCGTGGTTGTGACTTCCATGCGCATTGTCGTTGCCGTCGTCGCGCTCGTAACGTGCGTGCACGCTGGCTTGTGGAGCCTGCTCCAGCGGCAATATGCCAGCCCTGACATCCACGGCCAGCTCGCCAGCGTTTCCTATTCGCCCTACACGCGATCGCAGCATCCGGACAACGGCGACCGGCCGACGGCGGAGCAGATCCGCACCGATCTGCGGCTGCTGAGCTCCTACACGCGCACCATCCGCACCTATACGTCGACCGGCGGCGTCGAGCTCGTTCCCGGCATTGCCGACGAGTTCGGCCTCAAGGTCACGATCGGCATCTGGCTCGACAAGAACGACAAGTGCGAGCGCGAAACGCGTCGGACTCGGCGAAGGCGCGCTGCGAGAGCGAGAGCCAGATCAAGCGGGACGCAACGAGCGCGAAATCCAGTCGGCGATCGCGCTGGCGCGGCGCTACAGCAACGTCAACGCGATCGTCGTCGGCAACGAAGGCATCGCTGCGCGGCGACAAGACCGTCGACGAGCTGATCGCGATCATCCAGCGCGTCAAGCGCGTGAGCCCGGTGCCGGTGACGCACCGGCGAAACCTGGGACATCTGGTCGGCAAGGACAACGATCCGGCAAGGCCGCAAAGAAGCTCGCGGACGCGCGCAAGCTGGCGTCCAACGTCGACTTCATCGCCGCGCACATCCTGCCCTACTGGGCAAGGCGTCGCTCAAGCAGGTCGATCGATCACACCATCCAGATCTACGACGAGATCCGCCGCTGCCATCCGGGCAAGCGCATCGTGATCGCCGAGTTCGGCTGGCCGAGCGCCGGCTACAATCTCAACCAGGCCATCCCCGGCCGCATCGAGCAGGCGCTGGTGATCCGCGATTTCGTGGCGCGCGCCGAAGCCTACGGCATCGACTACAACATCATCGAAGCGTTCGACCAGCCCTGGAAGACCATCGAAGGCGGCGTCGGTTCCTACTGGGGCACTGTTCGACGTCGCGCGTAACGCGAAGTTCGTGTGGACCGGCCCGGTCAGCGATCCCGATCACTGGAAGGTCGCCGGTCTCGCGTTGCTGCTCGGCTTGCTGCTGTCGCTGACCGATCTTCGCCAAGCCGCGCGCGACCGCCGGCGAAGCGCTCACGCTCGCCGTCGCCACCAACGCGGTCGGCGCGTGGTTCGCCGTCGTGTTCGCGTTCTGGAACGGACACTACTTCGTGCCCGGCGCCGCCTTCGCGCTCGGCTTCGGCATTCTGCTGCTGATCCCGCTGGTGCTGATCGCGCTGGCGCGCATCGAGGAGATCGCGGCGATCGCGTTCGGCCGCGGTCCGCGCCGGCTGATCTCGGCGCCGCGCGCCGGCCGTCGACGGCTATGCGCCCAAGGTGTCGATGCACATCCCGGCCTATCGCGAGCCGCCGGAGATGCTCAAGCGCGACGCTCGATGCGGTCGCGCGCCTCGAATATCCGAATTTCGAATGCGTGGTGGTGATCAACAACACGCCCGATCCCGCGCTATTGGCAGCCGATCGAGGAGCACTGCCGCACGCTCGGCGAGCGCTTCAAGTTCATCAACGACGACAATCTCGACGGCTACAAGGCCGGCGCGCTGCGGCTCGCGCTCGCCCACACCGCCGACGATGCCGAGATCATCGGCGTCATCGACGCCGACTATGTCGTGCGTCCCGACTGGCTGAAGGACCTCGTGCCGTATTTCGCCGATCCGAAGGTCGGCATGGTCCAGTCGCCGCAGGATCATCGCGACGGCGACCGCAGCGATCATGCACCACGCCATGAACGGCGAATATGCCGGCTTCTTCGACATCGGCATGGTCCAGCGCAACGAGGCCAACGCCATCATCGTGCACGGCACCATGTGCCTGATCCGCCGCACCGCGATCGACGGCGCCGGCAGCTGGTCGAGCCGCACCATCGTCGAGGACACCGATCTCGGCCTGACCCTGCTCGAGCAGGGCTGGCAGGTGCACTACACCAACCGCCGCTACGGCCATGGCCTGCTGCCCGACACCTTCGAGGCCTACAAGAAGCAGCGCCACCGCTGGGCCTACGGCGGCTTCCAGATCCTGCGCAACCACTGGCGCTATCTGCTGCCGCGCGCGCGCGGGCTGACGCGCGACCAGAAGCGCGAATACGCGCTCGGCTGGCTCAACTGGCTCGGCGCGGAAACGCTCGGCGTCGTGGTCGCGATCCTCAACCTGCTCTGGGTGCCGGTGATCGTGTTCCTCGACATCGCGATCCCGGACAAGATCCTGACCATCCCGATCCTCGCGGCGTTCGCCGTCTCGCTCCTGCACTTCGTCGCGCTCTACCGGCTGCGCGTGTCGATCCCGCTCGCGCAGATGGTCGGCGCCGGTCGTCGCCGCCATGTCGGTGCAATGGACGGTGGCGCGCGCCGTCGGCTACGGCATCTGGAAGGAAAGCATGCCCTTCACGCGCACCGCCAAGGGCGGCGCGACCGGCCGCGGGCCCGACTTCGCGGCGTTCTGGGAAGCCGTGCTGGCGGCGCTGCTGCTGGTCAGCGCGATGCTGGTGGTCATGACCAACTACAAGCAGATCACCGAGCTCAATATCTTCGCCGCCGTGCTGGTGGTGCAGAGCCTGCCGTTCATCGCGGCGGTGGTGATCGCGGCGCTCGAAGGCTCGCGCTTCAACGAATTCGCCTATTGGCGCGGCGTCGAGGCCAAGGTCGCCGAGACCCTGCCCCGTCCCGGCCGCTGCCGCCGAAGCGCCGGCGCAGGTGCCCGCCGAGAACCGCGTCGAAGCCGCGCAGTAACGACAAGCCGTGAAATGCAATCGGTCGCCCGCCGCTCTCGGCGGGCGATGTTTCTTGATCCAGCGCGGATCGGGCGAGCTGGCGTGTCGCCATGCGGCACCGCTTCGTGTATCGAAGGCCGCATGACCAAGATGGCCACAAGACCCTCAAGACCGCGCCCGAGCTCGAGCGCTACGTCCTCAACGAGCTCCGCAATTGCTCCGCCTGCAACTCCATCAGCGCCGTCACGGTGAGCGAGGCGGCCGGCCGGACTCCAACTGGGAGGTGTCGCACATCAACGCCGCCGGCGGCTCCGTTCCCGCGGTCTGCGCCGAATCTGTGAGGACGCGGTCGAGCGGCTGCGCGAGCGCTACGATCTCGTCATCGAGATCGAGCCGGAAGAGCTTTAGTCACATAGCCAAGGCATACCATCCGCGACGGCCCCACATCGTCGCGATAGGCGCTATGATGGTCCGCTGGCGCGATGTCCATGCGCCGGCGCAAATGGCCACGTCAACCACGAGGTGCGGGATCCATGACCAGCCAATCGTCGTCGTCGCTCAATGCCAATCGGGAATATGTGGCGCAGACCTTCAGCGGCTATCTCATGCTCTTGCTGCTGCTGGTCGTCGTGATTGTCGGCATTGTCGCGGCCGCTTCCGCAAGGCCCGCCGGAGCTGCCATCACAATCCTCTGCGGCCTTCTCTTCATTCTGGTCGCGAAGGGATTCTACATGCTGCAGCCGAACCAGGCAGCGGCGCTGACGCTGTTTGGGAGCTACAAGGGCACCGACCGCACGGCCGGCTTGCGCTGGGTGTGGCCATGGATCGGCAAGACCAAGGTCTCGGCTCGCGCCAACAACATCATCTCCGAGATGATCAAGGTCAACGATCTGCGCGGCAACCCCATCGAGATCGCGGCACAGGTGGTCTGGCGCGTGACCGATACCGCGCAAGCGCTGTTCGATGTCGACGACTACAGGGCCTTCGTCAGGGTCCAGATCGAGGCCGCGGTGCGTACGATCGGATCGCATTACCCGTATGACGACTTCGAGCACAAGGAAGTTACGCTGCGGGGCAACAATGAGCAGATCAAAACGGAGCTACGGACGGAATTGATCAACCGGCTGCAGGTTGCCGGCATCACGGTCGATGAATGCGGATTCACTCATCTCGCCTACGCTTCGGAGATCGCAGGCGCGATGCTCCGGCGCCAGCAGGCCCAAGCGGTGGTGGCGGCGCGCGTGACGCTGGTCGAGGGCGCAGTCGGAATGGTGGAGATGGCGCTCGATATGTTGGCGAAAAAGAACATTGTCGATCTCGACGTCGATCGCCGCAGCGCGCTGGTCTCGAACCTGATGGTGGTGCTGTGCAGCGAGCGCGACACGCAACCCGTCGTCAACGCCGGCGCGCGCGGGCAATGAGGAGCGGTCGCCGTCCGGCCATCGGCCCCCGGCTTGATGATAGGCCACCGCTTCTCGACTGAGCCCAAGAACGACGTATTTCAGCAGTTGCTGAGCATTTAGGCCGGCAGCGCGTTTTCGACCAGCTTGACCCAGTACGACGTCCCGATCGGGATCACGTCGTCATTGAAGTTGTAGGCGGGATGGTGAAGCCCCGCGCTGTCGCCATTGCCGACGAAGATGAAGGCGCCCGGCCGCGCTTCCAGCATGAACGAGAAATCCTCCGCGCCCATGACCGGCGGCGACCGCGGTATCGACCTTGTTGTCGCCGACGACCTGTCCGGCGACGCGGCGGCGAAGCCGGTTTGCCGCTCGTGGTTGCGCAGCACCGGATAGCTGCGCCGGTAGTTCACGGTCGCCTTGGCGCCGTGCAGGCGGGCGACGCCTTCGACCACCTCGCGGATGCGGCGCTCCAGCAGGTCCTGGACGGCCGGCGTGAGGCTGCGCGCCGTGCCGTTGAGCTGCGCGGTCTGCGGAATGACGTTGTCGGCATTGCCGGCGTGGAACATGCAGATCGAGATGACCGCCGAATGCAGCGGGTCGACGTTGCGCGACACGATCGACTGCAGCTGGTTGATGATCTGGGCGCCGACCAGCACGGTGTCGATCGACAGATGCGGCCGCGCCGCGTGGCCGCCGACGCCTTCGATGTCGATGGTGAGGTGGTCGGCCGCCGCCATGATCGGGCCGGACCGGATCGCGAACTCGCCGACCGGCAGGCCCGGATAGTTGTGCATGCCGTAGACTTCGCCGATCCCGAACCGGTCCATCATGCCGTCCTGGACCATCGCCTTGCCGCCGGCGCCGCCCTCCTCCGCCGGCTGGAAGATCACGACCGCGGTGCCGGCGAAATTGCGCGTCTCGGCGAGATAGCGCGCCGCGCCGAGCAGCATCGCGGTGTGGCCGTCATGGCCGCAGGCGTGCATCTTGCCGGGCATCGTCGACTTGTACGGCAGGTTGGTGGCTTCCACGATCGGCAGCGCGTCCATGTCGGCGCGCAGCCCGATCGTCTTGATCGCCCCGGTCGCCGGCTTGTTGCCGCGGATCACGCCGACGACGCCGGTCCGGCCGATCCCGGTCACCACCTCGTCGCAGCCGAAGCTCTTGAGCTTCTCCGCCACCGATCGCGGCGGTCCGATGCACGTCGTACTGCAGCTCCGGATGCGCGTGCAGGTCGTGCCGCCACTCCGTGATGTCGCCATGCAGGGCTGCAATGCGGTTCACAATCGGCATCGGTTGCTCCTCTGGCGCCGGGTCGCACAATGCGGCGATTTCTGGAAAGATAGGCACGATGCCGGGTTTTTGACAGGACATTCCTGCGCCAAACTGCCCGCCTATTGACCGTGCCGGGCGCGCCCCCTACACACGCGCCCACGGCGGCAAGGTGGCTTTCCCTGTTCCGCCGGACCGCACCAGGTGCGTTGAAGGGCCCGTAGCTCAGCGGTAGAGCAACTGACTTTTAATCAGTAGGTCGATGGTTCGATCCCATCCGGGCTCACCAATAAAAGCGAACATGCATTGATCGTGATGCGGATCGCCCGCCACGAATCCGGACATCCAGGTCCCAAGACCATTGGCGACTGCCCGGCGTCGGAGAAACCTCGCACACATGCGGCTTCTCCGCCGCGCCGCCGTTTCCCTGCATCTGGTCCCAAGACGACAAGCTGATTTTCGCTGCGGTTTTCGGCGAGCACAATGCACTCGACAAATGCAACGAGCCATCACGCATCGCCTGCAATGTGACTAGGCAGCAGGTCGCGACTGGCGACGGAAGGAGACGACCATGACCAATCGTGCTTCCCGCAAACAGGCGCGCCGCTTCTGGGGCGCGATGGCCGTGATACGGCGATCCTCGCGGTGGCTCGATACCCGCAGTCAAACGTGGAACAACAGCGGCGTCGATCACCGCGCGGCGTTTACCAAATGATAAGGCTTGCGTCGCGAAGAACGAAAAATGTGCTATGATGATTTCAATGCGGCGGACAACTTTGCGGCTGGAGGGGCCCTAGCGAAATAGGTGTCTGCGCTTCCAATTCCTGCCGATCATTCTCTTGCTCAGGCAGGAGACGAGCGCCCGGTCGCATCCGGGCGCTCGACGATTGAGCAAACCTCCCCAAGCAATACGAATTAGATTTCGCATCCCGCGACGCGCGCTGCGTCCTGCGCAAAAAATCCGCGCCAACCCATCATCATGGCTCTGCCCGCCCGTTGCTGCCGGTTCTCAGGGCGGCTGGGACGCCCGTTCGAATTGGCCGAGACCACCGCGCGTATTGTTGGGAATTGAGCGAGCGCCCGCCGCTCGGCGCTTCTGCGCTCGAGCCATTCCTGCTCCTCGGCGAGGCTGGTCCACGCCTCTGCCTCTGCGAGCAAGAATCCTTTGAGCTTGGCCGAGGGCGCTTTTTCGGCAATCTCCAAACATCGCGCGGCCTGTTGATGGGATTCCTCAGCGCTCACGCCACTCTCCTGCTCGCATGCCCTTTCGTTTTTCCGCTGGGCCCGAACCGTCGTCGCAGACAGCTTGATCGCGCGCTCGCTGATCCGCCAGTTCATGCCGCGAACTTGCGCAAGCTATCCACAAGCGCGGGAGGTATGGCAGTGCTATGGCGCACCGGCCGAAATTTTGGTTCCATGATCCGCGAGCCAATGGCTTGCACGCCGTGGCAATAGTCGCACCGCGCCGACAATCGGAAGTGCTATACAAGGATAGGGGTCGGGAACCCACGATCCTGCACAAGGAAGACATCCGGATCATGTGACAGGGACACTGCCCATGCTTGCAAACAATTTCATGACGCCATCCGCGCTTGGAATCTCCGACGTCGAGTTCGAGGCCCTGGTGAAGGTGCTCGGGATGCTGGAGCGCGGCGAGATTCCCGATGAGCAATTCACCATGCGCCGCGTGCAGCATCCCTGCCGGACGCCGGCGTGCCTTTGCGGCTGGGCAAACCATGTCTCGGCCGGGCGGGCGTTTCCGCTGCAGCGAGAAGCCGGCGCGACGATATTTTCGACTGCCACCTACGGGCCACGCTGGCGCGAAATGCCACGGCCGCTCCGCGACCTGTTCGGCTACGGCGGGCGCCCGACCGATCCGGTCTATGCGGCGACCCCATCCCAGGCGGCCATCGCGCTGCGCAACTTCCTCACCCGTGGCGAGCCGCGCTGGGCCGAAGCGCTCGCGGGATAGCGGGACGGACGTCGTTCAGCGGATCGAGCGAAACAACTTTGGCTGTCTCTCGCGGACCGTCTGCGACGGGACGCTCTCGGATATTGGCCAGTCTACCGCCATGGTAGTAGAACAACCCGCAAATTCGGTCGGAGTGCAGATGGCATCACAGGACCAGGATCCGTTCCTGATCGCGGGCGGCGGCATCGGCGGCCTGGCGGCGGCCTATGCGCTGGCGCGCAAGGGCTTTCCGGTGCGCGTGCTCGAGCAGGCGCCCGAGTTCAAGGAAATCGGCGCCGGCATCCAGCTCGGCCCGAATATCTTCCGCGCGCTCGACAAGATCGGCCTGCGCGACGCGGTGCTCGCCGACGCCCATCGCCCGCCCGCGATGGAAATGCGCTGCGCGCTGTCGGGCGATCTGGTCACCCGCATCCCGCTCGACGACAAGCGCTTCCTGGATCGCTTCGAGCAGCCCTACGCGGTGACCCATCGCGCCGACATCCACGCCGCCATCCTCAACGCCTGCCTGAACGACAACCGCGTGACGCTGGAAACGCAGCAGACCGTCGAGACCTTCGAGCAGGACGCCGACGGCGTCACCGCCGGTCCTGCAATCCGGCGAGCGGGTCCGGGGCCGCGCGCTGATCGGCTGCGACGGCATGTGGTCGAAGATCCGCGACAAGATCGTCGGCGACGGCAAGCCGCGCGTCTCCGGCCACATCGCCTATCGCGCCGTGCTCAAGAAGGACGAGGTGCCGCCGGACCTCTGGCGGCCGGACGTGATCCTGTGGGCGGGGCCGCGCACGCATTTCGTGCACTATCCGCTGCGCCGCGGCGAGCTCTACAATCTGGTCGCGGTCTTCCACTCCGACCGCTACGAAGAAGGCTGGGACGCGAAAGCCGACGCGGACGTGCTGTGGGCAGCACTTCAAGGGGCAGCGGCCCGAAGTGCTGCGCATGCTCGAGCGCATCGAGACCTGGCGGATGTGGGTGCTGTGCGACCGCGAGCCGGTCAAGGACTGGTCGAAGGGGCGCGTCGCGCTGCTCGGCGATGCCGCGCATCCGATGCTGCAATATCTCGCGCAGGGCGCGGCGATGGCGACCGAGGACGCGGTCTGCCTGGCCGAGAAGGTCGCCGAACAGCCCGACGACCTGCCGGCGGCGCTCGCCGCCTATGTGCAGCAGCGCTATCTGCGCACCGCCCGCGTGCAGATCATGGCGCGCGTCTATGGCGACTTCTATCACGCACGCGGGCCGGCGGCGGAACTGCGCAACCAGATGCTCGGCGGGCGCACGCCGGAAGCAATCCTACGACGGGATTGCCTGGCTCTATCGGCGGCATGTGAGCTTCGTGATCGGCATCTCGTTGTGAAAGGCTTGTCCGTGACATCGATCCGCGCCGCCGTCTCCACCGACATCCGGCGCACCGAGGTGCGTGAATTCGCGTCCCCGCGACATTCCTGCGGACGCCGGGCTGCTGCGTGTCGAGCTGTGCGGCGTCTGCGGCAGCGACTGGCCCTATTACCTGAAATATCCGAAATCGAAGGGGCCGCTGATCCTCGGGCACGAGACCGTCGGCACGGTCGCGCAGCTCGGCAGCGTCGCCGCGCAGCGCTTCGGCGTGAAGGAGGGCGACCGCGTCGCGCTCGAAGAGTATCTGCCCTGCGGCCATTGCGACTATTGCCGCGGCGGCGAATTCCGCCTGTGCGACGAGACCGACACGCTCAACAAGCCCGGCACCGTGCGCTACGGCTCGACGCCGATCAGCCAGTCACCGTCGCTGTGGGGCGGCTACAGCCAGTACCAATACCTGCATCCGAATTCGGTGTTTCACCGCGTGCCGGACAACCTGCCGGCGGAGCTGGCGACGCTGGCGCTGCCGCTCGGCAACGGCGTCGAGTGGGCCTATCTGCAGGGCAAGGTCGGCGTCGGCGAATGCATCGTCATCCAGGGGCCGGGCCAGCAGGGGCTCGCCTGCGTCGTCGCCGCCAAGGAGGCCGGCGCGAGCTGCATCATCGTCACCGGGCTGGGCACGCCGACCGACCAGCGGCGTCTGGCGCTGGCGAAGCGGCTCGGCGCCCACCACACCATCAATGTCGAGGCGCAGGATCTGCTCGAAACCGTCTCCGACATCACCGGCGGCGCGATGGCCGACGTCGTGATCGACTGCGCGTCCGGCGGGCCGTGGACGGTGGTGTCGGCGATCCAGCTCGCGCGCAAGGGCGGCCGCATCCTGATCGGCGGCCGCAAGGGCGCGCCGGTGCCGCAGTTCGACGTGGATATCCTGTTCACCCGCTTCCTGTCGGTGAAGGGCATGCGCGGCCACAGCTATCAGGCGGTCGAGCTCGGACTGCAGATCATCGCCAGCGGCAAATATCCGCTCGAGGAGATGTGCACGCACACCTTCGCGCTCGACGCGGTGGACGAGGCGCTGCGCACCGTCGGCGGCGAAGGCAAGCCCGACGCCATCCACTGCGCCGTCGATCCGTGGCGGTGAGCGCGTGAGCGCTCAGCCTCGTCAGCCCGCGCTGCATGCGCCGCGACATCCGGGCATCAGTCCTGACCGTGCATCCTGGGTCGCTCGCGCTTACGCGGGATGACGAGACGCGCTAACGAGCGCATCGCGTTCAGTTCGGCGGCAGGCCCGCGATCGCGCGCGCCTCGCCGGTCAGTTCCAGAATGTGCAGGCCGGTGTTGGAGCGGTCCGCGAGATAGATGTAGCCGCGGTCGTCGGTCTCGGCGTTGTTGCTCTGGATCGTGGCGTTGCTGCAGCGCTGCTTGCCGCCGATCTCGCCGCAGCGTTGCGACGGTCGCCTTGCTGATCGGCGGGATGAAGTAGGCGACTTCCTTCGGCTGATACGGATTGCGGATGTCGAGCACGCGGACGCCGGCATTGAAGAAGGTGATGAAGGTCAGCTTCTGATAGTAGGGCGGCCCCATGTCCTCGTTGGAGGAATGCGCGCCGAAGCGCCCTCCCCGGGTGCAGAAATTCCCGCTCGCCTCCGGCACCGTCCAGTTCGACACCACCATCGGGTACTTCTCGATGGTGGAGTCGACGAACCACACCATCTGCCGCGCCTCGCCGCATTCCTCGCGGAACGTCTCGTTGACGATCATCACGAAGTCGCGGTCGCCCTTGTCGGCGTCCTTGGCGAATTCCTGCGATCTTGATCCGGCCGAGCGGCATCGCGGTGTGCGCGCCGACCAGCGGCGTCATGGGCATCAGCGCGATCTCCGGATAGCGCAGGTTCTCCGGCGTCGGCTCCTTCGGGCCCTTCAGGAGCTTCTCGCGGTCGAGGATTTGCAAGAGTGCCGCCGCGGTTGGTGCCGTAGGCGATGTAGATGCGGTTGCCCTTCGGCGCCGGTCGAGACCATGCCGTGGATGGTCACCGGCACGGCGCCGGTGGCGCCCGGCTCCTGGCCGGGCAGGCCGAAGTCGCGGATCTTCACCGGATTGGCCGGATCGCTGAGGTCGAAGACTTCCATGATGCGCGCGCGCCAGCCCTTCGGCGCGACACGAGATAGGCGATGCCGCCCGCCTCGCATTCCCAGTAGTTCTTGTGGGTGTCGGTCATGCCGAGATGGCGCCAGAGCACCTTCGGCTTGGTCGGATCGGTGACGTCCCAGATCTCATGGCCTTCGCGGCCGAACGCGCGCAGCAGATAGACCCGGTTGGGGTCGCCCTTGCCGAGCGTCTTGCCGTCGCAGACGCGCGTCATCTGCGACGCGCCGGCTTCGCCGTCGCCGACCGCGCCCGGAATGTGCGCGAGATATTTCGGCGCCTTGGGATCGGTCACGTCGAGGATCGAGGTGCCGTTGAGCTCGTTCTGGCCGTTGAGCGCGGTTGAGCGGCGCCGGGTTTTCCTTGCTGCCGCCGTGGTGCCCGACATAGGCGATGTAGCGGCCGCCCTGCTTGAAGATCGTCGGCTGATAGGCGGTGCGCGCCTGCAGGTCGTTGTGGCCGACGAGGCGCATGTTCAGCGCCTCCGGCGGATCGCCGATCTTGGGCGCCTGCGGACGCGTCTGCGTCAGGCCCGGCAATCGTCAGCAGCGCGACGATGGCGCCGGTGGCTGCCGTGCCCAAGCAGGGCACGGCACGAGATGCCGCGTGACGCGGTTCATGGTGACTTCTCCCTGTCCGATTGCCGGCTGTTCGCCGGCGTTATTTCAGGCCCGCGACGCCGCGCGCGTCGCCGGTCAGCTCGAGGATGTGCATGCCGGTGTTGGCGCGATCGACGACGTAGATGTAGCCGCGGTCGTCGGTCTCGACGTTGTTGCTCTGGATCGCGACCTTGCAGCGGTCCTTGCCGTCGACCTTGATGCAGCGCTGCGTGGTCGCCTCGGTGATCGGCGGGATGAAGTAGCCGATCTCCTTCGGCGAATACGGATCGCGGATGTCGACCGCGCGCACGCCGGCATTGAACCAGGTGAAGAACGCGACCTTCTGGTGGTAGACCGGCGCGGTGCTCTCGTTCGCGGAGTGCGCGCCGAAGCGGCCGCCGCGCGAGCAGAAATTGCCGCTCGCTTCCGGCACGTTGAAGTTCGACACGACCGTCGGCCGCGATTCTCGACCGTGGCGTCGACGAAGAACACCATCTGCCGCGTCTCCGCGCCTGCATTCGTTCGCCAGCGCCTCGTTGACGATCATGATGATGTCGCGCGTGCCGCCCGCCATGTCCTTGGCGAACTCGGCGACCTTCATCTTGCCGAGCGGGATCGCCGTGTGGGCGCCGTTGAGCGGCATTTCGAGCTGGCCGATCACCGGGGCGCGCAGGTTCTCCGGCGTCGGCTCCTTCGGGCCGGTCAGCAGCTTCTCGCGGTCGACGATCTGCACGACGCCGCCGCTGTTGGTGCCGTAGGCGAAGATGACGCGGTTCTCCTTCACGCCGGTCGAGATCATGCCGTGCAGGTCGGTCGGCACCGTGCCGGTCGCGCCCGGCTGCTGCCCGACCAGGCCGAAATCGCGGATCTTGCACCGGCTTCGCCGGATCGCTGAGGTCGAAGATCTCGGTCATGCGGCGCGTGCGCCATTCCTTCAGGCCGGAGACCAGGTAGGCGATGCCGGTGTCGCATTCCCAGAAATTCTTGTGCGTGTTCACCAGACCGGTCGAGATGGTGCTGATCTTCTTCGGCGCGGCGGGATCGGCGACGTTCCAGATTTCGTGCCCCTGGTTGCCGAACACGCGCAGCATGTAGACCGCGTTGGGATCGCCCTTCGGCAGCGTCTTGCCGTCGCACAGCCGCACCATCTGGGCGCCGCCCGACTCGCCCAGGCCTTCGTCACCCGGAATATGCGCGAGATATTTCGGATTCTTCGGATCGGTCACGTCGATGATCGACGTGCCGTTGAATTCCGCCTGGCCGGTCATCGGATTGACCGGCTTCGCGACTGAATTGGTGCCGCCGTGATGGCCGACATAGGCGATGTAGCGATCGCCCTGGCGATGGATCACCGGCTGATAGGCGCTGCGCGCCTGCAGATCGTTGTGGCCGACGAGCCGCATGTTCTTGGCTTCGGGCGGCGCGCCGACTTGCGGCGCCTGCGACATCGCCGGCATGGCCGCGAGCGCGGTCAATCCGACGATCGCGCTGGCGCTCAGCAGCACGCTGCGGGTCGAAATAGTGGACGA
Organism: uncultured Alphaproteobacteria bacterium; assembly: GCA_963850705.1. Lineage (GTDB taxonomy): Bacteria > Pseudomonadota > Alphaproteobacteria > Rhizobiales > Xanthobacteraceae > VAZQ01. Next base: position 40,188 of record CAWKMR010000082.1, read on the forward strand.
TGGGTGTCGCTTCATGACCGTCGCCTCCCTGATATTCTGTTTCTTGGCAGAAACCGTCGCCTCGCGGCGGCGCGCTTGCCGTGCGCCAAGAATTTCACGTTACGGAAAAGCCGTAAAGCACCCGCCTCCGGATTCGTCCGGAGGCGGGTGTACAATTCCTAATCAGGCGAGCGCGGCCTTCACCCGCGCCGGATCGAACGGCAGCTCGCGCAAGCGCCGGCCGGTGGCGTTCGCAAACGCGTTGGCGATCGCCGCGACGGTCGGACCCTGCGAGGCCTCGCCGGCGCCGAGCGGCCGGTCGTTCGGCCGGTTCGAGCAGAACCGTCTCGACCTTGGGCACGTCCGGCATCGTCATGATCGGATAGCTCGCCCAATCGCGCGACTTGATGCCGTTGCGGTCGAAGCGGACCTGCTCATGCAGCGTCCAGCTCGTCGACTGGATGATGCCGCCTTCGATCTGGTTGATCAGGCCGTCCGGGCTGATGATCAGGCCGGCATCGACCGCGTTCCAGGCGCGCGGTACCCTGATCTGGCCGCTGGCGCGGTCGACCTCGATTTCCACAATCACGGCGTTGTAGGTCGCGACGGTCTTGTAGCGGGCGTAGCCGATGCCGCGGCCGCGGGTGCCGTCGCCCTTCTCGCCGGGCTTCCAGTCCGCCGCCTTCGCCACCGCCTCGATCACGGCGCGCTCGCGCGGGTCCTTCGAATGCGCCAGCCGGAACGCGACCGGATCGACGCCGGCCGCCGCCGCCAGCTCGTCCATGAACGACTCCACCGCGAACACATTGGCGTAGGCGCCGAGCGTGCGCAGCGCCGACGTGCGCAGCGGATTGTCCTTGATCAGGTGGTGGGTGATGCGCTGGCGCGGCAGGTCGTAGGTCGGGATCGCATTGCGATCGCCGGCGAAGTTCGGCGGACCCGCCTGGCGCGCCGGGCCCGGCGGCTTCGGATCGGCCGAGATACCAGCTCGACAGCAGATTGATGCCGTCGGGATCGCCCGGCCGCATGTTGTGGCTCTGGCTCCAGACGTCGTAGCTCCAGTCGACGATGCGGCCGTCCGCGACCGCGCCCCTGGCCTCCATGGCCATGGCGGGGCCATAGGGCTCCCACATGAACTCCTCGGCCCGCATCCATTGCACGCGGACCGGACGTCCATTGGTGGCGCGCGCCAGCAGCGCCGCGTCGAGCGCGACGTCGTCGGCGCCGTTGTGGCCGTAGCAGCCCGCGCCTTCCATGTGGATGCAGCGGATCGACGGCGGCTTCATGCCGAGCGCCCGCGCCAGCGTGCCGCGCAGCGGGAAGACGCCCTGGCTGTGCGTCCAGACGGTCAGTTGCCGTCCCGCAGCTGCGCGACCGCGCAGGACGGCCCGATGCGAGCGTGCGCCTGGTACGGCCGGTGATAGGTCGCCTCGACCACCTTGGCGCCGGACGCCGGCAGCGGCGCTTCCTTGTTGCTGATGACGGTGTCCTGCGTCGGCATCGTCTTCAGGTGCTCGTAGAGCCGCGCCGGATCGGGGAGCTGCGGTCCCGCTTTCCATTTCGCCGACGCCGACAGCGCTTCGACGGCCTTGATCGCCTGCTCCTCGCGCTCGGCGGCGACGCCGAGGAAGCTGCCGTCGCGAACCACCGCGACGACGCCGGGCATCGCCCGCACCTTGGCTTCGTCGAACGCTTCGAGCTGCGCGCCATATTGCGGCGGGCGCGCAACGCGGCCGTGCACCATGCCCGGCAGCCGCAGGTCCTGCACGAAGGCGGCGCCGCCGGTGACCTTGGCCGGCAGGTCGACGCGCGGCAACGATTGCCCGACCAGGCGATGTTGCGCCGGCGGCTTCGGTCGCAACCTTGCCGGTTGCTTCGCGCTTGAGATTGGCCTCGCCGGCAAGCTCGCCGTAGGTCACCTTGCGGCCGTCCGGCTGCGGTGATCGTGCCGTCGGCGACCTTCAGGCTGTCGGCGGCAACGCTCGAGCTTCTTGGCGGCGAGGTCGAGCAGGATCGCGCGCACTTCCGCGCCCGCCAGCCGCAACGCGGTTCCGCTGTTCTCGACCGACTGGCTGCCGGCGGTCTGGCCTTCGTTCGGCGTGCGGCCGGTGTCGCCGGAAATGATCTTGACCCGCGCGAGCGGCAGATCGAGCTCCTCCGCCGCGATCTGCGCCAGCGCCGTGAGGATGCCCTGCCCGAGTTCCACCTTGCCGGTGAAGACGGTGGCGGTGCCGTCGGCGTTGATCGCGAGCCACGCACTCAGCATCCGGTTGGTTTGCAGACTGCCCGGGAGCCTCGGCGGCTTCCTGGGCCACGCCATACGGAGACAAGGCTGAAGGCGAGCACGATGCCGCCGAGCCCGGCCGTGAAGTCGCGGCGCGTCAGATGGGGAGCATTCATGATCAGATCCTCCCGTTGGTCTGGGCGGCGCGCAGGACGGCGCGCACGATGCGGTTGTGGCTGCCGCAGCGGCAGAGATTGCCGGCCAGCCCGTCGCGCACCTGCGCCTCGGTCGGCCGCGGATTGCGGTCGAGCAGCGCCTTTGCCGCCATGATCATGCCGTTGAGTGCAGTAGCCGCATTGCGCGGCCTGCTCGTCGATGAACGCCTGCTGCAGCGGATGCAGCTTGTCGAGCGGTGCCGAGGCCTTCGAGCGTGGTCACCTCGGACTGCCCGACGCTGCCGATCGGCGTCACGCAGGAGCGCGTCGGCGACGCCGTCGACCAGCACGGTGCAGGCGCCGCATTGCGACAGGCCGCAGCCGAACTTGGCGCCGTTGAGCTCGAGATCGTTGCGCAGGACATAGAGCAGCGGCGTATCCGGCTCGGCATTGACCGAGCGGCGTCGCACCGTTGACCTTCACATTGATGGCCATGGTCGCGTCTCCTCGAGGCGGCGTTTGTGTGACGTTTCTGTTTGGATGGATTCTATTGTGCTTTGCCGGCATGCCGCCGCGTCGAGGGCTTTTTCGATCGCTCATCAACGCGGCGGCAGATCGCCCCGCGCCCAGGCCTCGGCGGTTTCGGCGCGGAACTCGCTGAACTGGCGCGGCGGCGATCGCGGCGCGCATCCCGGCGGTCAGTTGCTGGTAATAGGCGAGATTGATCGCGGACAGGAGCACGGCGCCCAGCATCTCGCCGCTCTTGACCAGATGATGCAGATAGGCCCGCGAATAGTCGCGCGCGGCCGGGAACGGATTCTCCTCGTCCAGCGGCCGCGGATCGTCGGCATGGCGCGCGTTCTTGAGAATGATCGGCCCGAAGCGCGTGAAGGCGACGCCGTGGCGGCCGTTGCGGGTCGGCATCACGCAGTCGAACATGTCGATGCCGCGCGCGACCGCCTCGAGGATATCCTCCGGCGTCCCGACGCCCATCAGGTAGCGCGGCCGGTCGGCGGGCAGCGCCGGCGCGGTCTCGTCGATCGTCGCGCCGCATCACCTCCGGCGATTCCCCGACCGCCAGCCCGCCGATGGCGTAGCCCTCGAACCCGATATCGATCAGCTCGCGCGCGCTTGCGACCCGCAGCGCCGGATCGTCGCCGCCCTGCACGATGCCGAACAGCGCCCGCCCCTCCTTCGCGCTGCGCCTCGAAGGCGCGGCGCGAGCGCTCCGCCCATCGCAGCGACAATTGCATGGCGCGCTCGAGCTCCGGCGCGCGGCGCCGGCAGCTTGACGCATTCGTCGAGCTGCATGGCGATGTCGGCGCCGAGCAGGCCCTGGATCTCGACGGCGCGCTCCGGCGACAATTCGACAGTCGCGCCGTCGAGATGCGAGCGGAAGATGACGCAGCGCTCCTCGATCTTGCGCAGAGCCGGCCAGCGACATGACCTGGAAGCCGCCGGAATCGGTCAGGATCGCGTGCGGCCAGCGCATGAATTGATGCAGGCCGCCGAGCGCCGCGATGCGCTCGGCGCCCGGGCGCAGCATCAGGTGATAGGTGTTGCCGAGCAGGATGTCCGCGCCGGTCGCGCGCACCGTCTCCGGCTCGAGGCCTTTGACGGTCGCCTGGGTGCCGACCGGCATGAAGGCCGGCGTGCGCACCGTCCCGTGCGGCGTGGTCAGTTCGCCGCAGCGGGCCGCGCCGTCGGTGGCATGCAGTCGGAAGGAAAACTCCATCAGACCAGTTGCGTGATCGACACCACCTTCATCTGCGTCTCGTATTGGTCGCTGCGCCAGCCGATCGGCTGGCCGAGCCCGATCGGCGCGGTGAGGATGTCGAATTGATAGACGCGGTCCTCGCCGCTATAGCCGGTGCCGAAATCCACCTCGCCGTTCTCGTTCAGCACGAACGGGCAGATGCTGCCCTCGTTGCGGTCCTGCCAAATCCCGTAGTACTCGATGCCGCCTTTGACGCCGTTGCCCTGAAACACCAGGTCGATCGTGACCTGCTGGTGACTGGCCTGCGCGTCCTCAAGGATGATCCGTCCGAGCCGCAACTGCTGATCCATTGATTTCGCTCCCCTACTCTGAATTCCTGAACATAAGGCACGCGTCGCCATAGGAATAGAAGCGATAGCCGGCCGCGATGGCGTGCGCATAGGCCCGCTTCATCCGATCAAGCCCGCAAAATGCCGACACCAGCATGAACAGGGTCGATCGCGGCAGGTGAAAATTGGTCATCATCACGTCGACGGCGCGGAAGCGATATCCCGGGGTGATGAACAGCGACGTCTCGCCCGAGAACGGCCGGATGATGCCGGTCTCGTCGGCGGCGCTTTCGAGGAGCCGCAGCGAGGTCGAGCCGACCGCGACGATGCGGCCGCCGGCGCGGCGCGTCGCGTTAAGCGCCTCTGCCATCGGCGCGCTGACAGATGCCTGCCTCCGGATGCATCCGATGCTCGGACGTGTCCTCGGCCTTCACCGGCAGGAACGTCCCGGCGCCGACATGCAGCGTCACGGTGTGGATGGCGATGCCGCGCTGCCTGAGCCGGCCGGCGAGCTCCGCCGTGAAATGCAGTCCCGCGGTCGGCGCGGCGACCGAGCCTTCGTCGTGCGCGAACATGGTCTGATAGTCGGCGTGGTCCTGCGCATCGGGCGGGCGCCGGGCGGCGATGTAGGGCGGCAGCGGCATGTCGCCCCGCTCCTCGATCGCCTGGTCGAGCACCGGACCATGGAACGCGAAGGCGAGCGTGACCTCGCCGCCGTCGCCCTTGTCTTCGACCGTGGCATCGAGCTGGCCAAGGAAGCAAACCCTGCCCTCCTCGCCGAAGCGCACGATGTCGCCGGGTGCGAGCCGCTTCGCCGGCCGCACGAAGGCGCGCCAGCGTGAGCCATCGAGCCGCCGGTGCAAGGTCGCCTCGATGGCGGGCTCGGTGTCGCCGCGGCCGATGCGCCGGCCCTTCAGCCGCGCGGGAATCACCTTGGTGTCGTTGACGACGACCGCGTCACCGGGCTGCAACAAATCCGGCAGATCGCGGACGCCGCGATCATCGAACTCAGGTTCCGCACTTGGCCGCACGACCACTGGCCGCACGACCAGCAGGCGCGCCGCATCGCGCGGAACGACCGGGCGCAAAGCGATTCGGTCTTGCGGCAGGTCGAAATCGAACAGGTCCGTGCGCATCAACACTCGTCATCGCCCACAACCGGGGGCGATGACAAGTCAGTGTTTGCGATGGCGCTTAAGCGCGGTTGCGTCCGGACGACCGGCGCTTACAGCCGTGGCGGGTAAGGGTCGTGCCCAAAGGTCCAGGCCGGCCGAGCGTCGCCGGTCTCGTCCATCACCACCACCTGGGTTTCTTCGCCCTGCTCGCCAAGCTTGTTCGCGGCATCGACCGCAAACAGCATGGCTTCCCGCTCGCTCTTGTACGGGCCGTATTCGGTTCCATCGAACCGGATGAACCACACATCCTCCTGCCGCTCGAGCCAGTAGCAGCGTGCGCGGGCGGCTATGGAAGATGGGTTGGACCGACGTGCGGTCCGTGCATCTTGGGGCCGTGCCATGATTGTCCCCGTGTTATGTTGATACGTCGGCAGGAAACGCGCATCACTTGAATCGGTTCCGAAAAACACCCCCTTAATTTGCCGGGTAAAATCATCATAAAACGAGGTGCAATAGTTGCGGCTTATGTCGCGGTATCGCCGCGCTCGCGTCAAACCATCGTCGCACGCAGCCGATAGTCACGGCGCCATGGACACCACGAATCGGGAGAGTTCCATGGGCGAGGTGATGATCAAATGTCCGGGTACCGGACGCGACATCCCGACCGGAATAGTTGCGGATCGCCGGAGCTTCAGTGCGACGCCGGTGTTCTTCGCGCGCGTTCTGTGCCCGTTTTGCAAGACCCAGCACGAGTTCTTTGCCCGGGAGGCGTGGGTCTGCGAACGCCGAGCCGCGCGCGTCCGACGCGTCGTCGCGCCTATTAGCCCGCCATCTTCGCCGACACGATCTTGTCGGGATTTTGCACCGGCTCGCCGCGCTTGATCTTGTCGACGTTCTCCATGCCTTCGGTCACCTCACCCCAGACCGTGTATTGGCCATCGAGGAACGAGGCGTCATCGAAGCAGATGAAAAACTGGCTGTCGCCGGAATCCGGATTCTGTGCGCGCGCCATCGACACCGTGCCGCGCTTGTGCGGCTGGCGGTTGAACTCCGCCTTGAGTTTCTTGCCGGAGCCGCCGGTGCCGGTGCCGTGCGGACACCCGGTCTGCGCCATGAACCCGTCGATGACGCGATGAAAGACGATGCCGTCGTAGAAGCCTTCGCGCACCAGTTCCTTGATGCGGGCCACGTGGCCGGGAGCAAGGTCGGGGCGCATGGCGATCACCACCTTGCCCTGGGTGGTTTCGAGCACCATGGTGTCTTCGGGATTAGCCATTGTCTGTTCCTCTTCAAAGTCGTGCGGGCTCGGCCTTGCCGAGCGCCGATCGGTTAGCGCGATCAAACGACAATCACTTGCTGATCGTCGCCTTCTTAACGAAATCCAGCCGTGGGAAGTTCTTCGCCAGATAGGCGTTGCCTTCCGTCTGCACACGCCCCTGATCCGGACCTTGCCCGCGCGGCGCACCTTCGCCATAGCCGTTGTGCAGGGCGTCGACCACGTTCATGCCGGACGACACCTGACCGAACGGCGCAAAGCCCTGCTTGTCGAGCGCGCTGTTGTCGCCGTAGTTGATGAAGACTTGGCTGGTGCGCGTGTTCGGGCCGGCCATCGCGTAGGTGATGAAGCCGCGCTTGTTGCTCTGGCGGACCGGATCGTCCGGGATGCGTGCTTCACGCCACGGCGCCGAGATCTTGGGATCGCCGTTGATGCCGAACTGCGCCATGAAACCGTCGAGCACGCGGAAAAAGCGGACGCCGTCATAGAAGCCGTTCTTCACCAGATTGTAGAAACGGTCGGCGCCGTTCGGCGCCCATTCACGGTTCACGTCGATCACGAAGGCGCCCTTGCTGGTCTCGAAGCGCGCCTTGTAGGTCTTCGGCGCCGTCTCCTTCAACGCCGACGGATTGGAAAGGTTGGCCGACTGGCCGAACGCCGGCCAAGAGAGTGCGGCCGTCAGCATCGCGACGAGCATTGCCGGAACGAGCGTCATGCTTGTGGGCTTCGATGTCATGGTGCTCCTTACAGGGCTTGAATGGGATGACGAGCCGTGAGCTCACTTGGGCTCAGCCGGACTTGCCGGCAAATTTTGATTTCAGTCGCGCGGCGATCGCCGGCGGAACGAAGGGCGACACGTCGCCGCCCATGCCGGCAATCTGCCGGACCAGTGTGGCGGTGATCGGGCGAACGGACGGTGCCGCCGGCAGGAATACGGTCTGGAGGTCCGGCGCCATCGCGGCGTTCATACCCGCCATTTCCATCTCGTAGTCGAAATCGGTCGCGCTGCGCAGGCCCCGGACCAGGATGCCCGCGCTCTCGCGCTTCGCGGTCGCTACGACGAGATCGGAAAACGTAATGCAGCGAAGTTCGCAGCCGGCCGCGCGAGCAAGCGGCGCACAGGTCTCGTTGAGCATCGCCAGCCGGTCATCGGCGCTGAACAGCGGCGTTTTTCCGGGATGCGTGCCGATCGCCAAAACCAGACGTTCCGCAAGCCGGGCCGCCTGCCGGACGATGTCGAGATGTCCGTTGGTGACCGGGTCGAAAGAGCCGGGAAAAAGGGCGGTGCGCGGCATGGCGGCGGTCTAACCCGCAGAATCAGGAACCGCAAGGGCGCTTCCGGCGTTTATAGGCATCGGCTCCCCGCGACCGATTGGGATGTCGCGGCGGACTTTCATCGCAATGGATGAGCACGGATGCGTCTGCTCGACGAACTCGCACGGCTATGGAACGACACCCTCTTGCGAATGCCGCAGGCTCAGTGGGTGCGGGTCCCGTGGTCCTGGCCGCTCGCTGCCGCAGCCGGCGCGGCACTGCTGACGCTGGTCGGCACCGGTTCTTCGCAGGTCACGACCGAATCCAGCCGATCAAAACGTCACAGTCGCCGCCGCACCGTCTGCCAGTTGCCAAGAGCAAACCTGGCCGTACCTCGGCGACCAATGCCTGCAGCGCGACCAGGCAGCTACCGGCGCCCCCGGCCAAGCCGGTGCGGGTGATCCAGCCCGACGAGGCCATGGCGAAAGCAGCGATTGGCGCAACCGAATGGACCCGACGGGCGACGCCCTGGCCCAACCAGCAGCCGACCGAAGCAGAAAACCGGCAGGCAGAAAGACCACGAACAGGACCGCACGGTGACGGTCCGCTCGGGCCGCCGGGACCGGCGCGATGCCGCACCCCAACGGGTCTACGTGGTTCCCTCCGATAGCGCCTACCACGCCTACGGCTACGCCCCGCGCTAGCCATCCGCCAAAAATTCGCGTTCGCTCCCTGAACCTTTCTTCAGATTGAGCGACCAATAGCCAAGAGGGCCGTGAATGGCCCCGCATGGGCGCAGACAGGGGCTTCTAACATGTTCATCTACAAGGCACTTTCCGCAGTCGCTGCGGCCGCATTCGGCGCCGCGCTGGTGCTTGCTATCCCGGGCTTCAGCCCCGAGGTCGAGGCCGGTACGCCTGCCCCGGTGGTCAAGAGCGACCGTCTCGACATCCAGCTCGCTGCCGCCGCCCCGACCTGCAGCCAGCAGGCGTGGCCCTACTACGACGCCAACTGCCTGCAGCGGGCGAACGGTCAGACCCGCACCGTGCGCCTGGTCACCACCGATCGGGTCGCCCGCTAACGGTCGCAAAATCCCCCAGTTTCTTAAATGGCCGGGCCCTCAGCCCGGCCATTTGCTTTTTGGGTGCGTCGCTCCATCCCGCGCGATGGCGGACGGCCGTGCTATCCTTGCCGAAGGGGAGACCTCAACGTCCGGGGCCGGGATGATCCGACGCCAAGCCGCGTGCCAAATCGCGCTTTCATATGTCGCGCCTTTGATCGCATGGATGGCGGCGCTTGCCATCGCGCTGGCGCTTGCTGACAGCGTCTCCGCCCAGACGCCGCCGAGCGAGCGCGACCTCAAGATCTATGCCGGCCTGCATGCCGCCGCCGCCAAGGGCGACGTTGCCGAAATCGAGCGCCTGATCGCCGCCGGCGAGCGCGTGAACATCCAGGATGCGAACAGCCGCACGCCGCTGCACGTCGCGGTGTACCGCAAGCATCACGAGGCGGCGCGCGCGCTCCTTCGCCTGGGCGCCAATCCCAACGCCTTCGACGCCCAGCGCTACGACATCGTGACCATCGCCGTCACCCAGAACGATATCGAGATGCTCAATATCGCTCTTGAGAACGGCGCCAGCGCCCGCAATGTCACGACCCCCGCCGACAGCACGGCGTTGATCACCGCCGCGCATCTCGGCCATGTGGACGCGGTCCGGCTGCTGATCGCCCACAAGGCGCCGCTCGATCACGTCAACGGGCGCGGCTGGACCGCCCTGCACGAGGCGGTCGTGCTCGGCAACGGCGGACCGAACCACGTCGCCACCGTCGAGGCGCTGGTCAAAGCCGGCGCCGACACCGACATCAAGGATCGGCAGGGCGCGACCGCCCTCACCTATGCCCGCCAGCGCCGCTACAATGCGATGATCAAGATCCTGGCGCCGGCGACCGGCCGGCGAACCTGACGGCAAGAAGGAGCGTGCCTTGATCCGCATTGTCTCGGCGCTCGCTTCGATCGTCGGGCTGACCGTCGGCGATCGCCGCACCTGCGGCCGCGCAGGAGCGCTATCCGACCCGGCAGGTCCGCATCATCGTGCCCTTCCCCGCCGGCGGACCGATCGACGTGATGGCGCGCCTGATCGGCCAGAAACTCTCGCCGTCGCTCGGACAGGTCATCATCGAGAACCGGCCCGGCGGTGGCAGCACCGTCGGGCTGAAGGCGGCGATGACCTCCGAACCGGACGGCCACACCTTGATGGTCGGCGGCCTGATGACGCTGAGCGTTCTGCCGACGATGTCGAAAGGCGCTCGATATCGATCCGGTGAACGGATTTGCCCCGATCGCCGCGGTGTCCGGCACGCCATTCGTGCTGATCGTTCCGCCGCGGGTCTCGGCGCGCACGGCGCAGGAGCTGATCGCCTACGCCAGGGCCAATCCCGGCAAGATCAATTTCGGCGCGCCGGCGGGCGCGACGCCGATCATGGTCGGCGAACTGTTCAAGATGCGCACCGGCATCAACATCGTCACCGTTCCCTATCGCGGCGCCGCCAATGTGATGACCGACATGCTGGGCGGCCAGATCGATATGTCGTTCGAGCCGACGTCGATCACGCTGAGCCACGTCCGCGACGGCAAGGTCCGGCCGCTCGCCGTCACCGGCGCGACCCGCAGCTCCGAGCTGCCGGATGTGCCGACCATGCTCGAAAGCGGCGTGCCCGACATGGTGGCGGTGTCGTGGACCGGGCTGGTGGCGCCGCCGCGCACGCCGCCCGCGATCATCGCGCGGCTGAACAAGGACGTGAACGACGCGCTCAAATCCGAAGACATGATCGCAGCGCTGCGCAAGCTCGGCTCGATCCCGCTCGGCGGCTCGCCGCAGGATTTCCGCAATCTCCTCACCGAGGAGGCGCCCAAATGGCTCGCGGTGGTGAAATCGAGCGGCATGAAGATCGATTGAGAGGATGCGAATGCGCATAGCACGCATAACGGTGGCGACGCTCGCGATCGCCGGTCTGGTCTCGCTCGTCGCAACGGGCGCGCAGGCGCAGCCCTACCCGAACCGGCCGATCAAGATCATCGTGCCGCTCACGGCCGGCTCGCCCGTCGACGTGGTCGGACGCCTGGTGGGCAACCATCTGTCTGCGGCCTTGCGTCAGCCGGTGATCATCGAGAACCGGCCCGGCGCCGGCGCCACCATCGGCGCCAAGGCGGTCGCGTCCGCCGATCCCGACGGCTACACGCTGCTGCATACCGCCGCCAATCACGTCATCGCGCCGGCGGCGTTCAAGAACCTCACCTACGATCCGTTCAAGGATTTTGCGCCGGTCGGCGCCACCGCGACGAGTCCCGTTCGTGGTGGTGGTGACGCCCAAGCTTCCGGTGAAGACGGTGCCCGAGCTCATCGCCTATTCGAAAGCCAATCCCGGCACGTTGAACTGGGGCTACGGCCTCGGAACCTCCCCGCACCTGATCGGCGAATTGTTCAAGCACCTCACCAAGGCCGACATCGCCTCCATCCCCTACAAGGGCGGCGCCAATGCGGTCACCGACATCCTGGCGGGGCAGATCCATATGAACGTCGGAACGACGGCGACGGTCGTCCCGCTGGTGAAGGCCGGCAGGCTGCGCGCGATCGCCGTCATCGGCGAAGAGCGCTATGCGGACCTGCCCGACGTGCCGACCATGGCCGAGAGCGGCGTGCCGCTGTCGTTTACATTCTGGACCGGCCTGCTGGCGCCCGCCGCCACGCCGCCCGACGTGGTGCAAAAGCTCAACGCCACCTTGAACGAGGTCCTTGCAAATCCCGAGCTGAAGGCCAGCATGGCCAAGCTTGGTCTGCTGCCGAAGCCCGGAACGCCGCAGCAATTCGACGCGTTCCTGGAGGCCGAAGCCCGCGAGTGGGCGCGGGCCGTTGGCCTGACCGGAGTGAAGATCGACTAACAATGAGCGACCATGACGCTTCTGCGCACCATTCTCGCCATCTTGACCGCGCTCGGCCTGATGACCGGCGCGGCCAACGCGCAATCCTATCCCGACCGGCTGGTGAGGATCATCGTGCCGCAGGGACCGGGCGGGCCGACCGACCTGCTCGCGCGCGTCACCGCGCAACGGCTGCAAGCCGCCTACGGCCAGAACGTGATCATCGAGAACCGCGGCGGCGCCGGCGGCGTCATCGCCGCGAAAGCCGCCGGCAGTGCGGAGGCGCGACGGCTACACGCTGTTCATGGGCAACACCAGCGTGCTGGTGCTGATCCCGATCCTGTCGAAGACGGCGAACTACGATCCGGCCAAGCTGTTCGCGCCGGTCGCGCGGCTCGCCGAATCCTATCAGGTGCTGGTCGTGCACCCCTCGCTGCCGGTCAAGACGGTGGCCGAGCTCGTGGCCTATGCGAAAGCCAATCCCGACAAGCTGAACTACTCCTCCGCCGGGATCGGCAACACGATCCATCTCGCGGGCGAGCTGTTCAATCATTCGGCCGGCATCAAGATCGTCCACGTGCCCTACAACAGCGGCGCCGAAGCGACGACGGCGGTGCTGGGCGGCCAGGTGCAGATGACCTTCGTCAACATCACCGGCCTGCCGCCGCTGATCGCCGACGGAAAGCTGCGCGCGCTCGCGGTCACCAGCCCGAAGCGGCTAGCCGCGCTGCCGGACGTGCCGACCATGGTCGAAAGCGGCTATCCCGATTTCGTGGTGCGCGCCTTCTTCGGCATCGTCGCGCCGGCCGCAACGCCGGCCGCGATCGTCGACAAGCTCAACGCCACCATCAACGCCGAGATGACATCGACCGAGATGCAGACCACGCTCAAGCGGCTGGGCGCCGAGGCCGGCTCGGGCACGGCGGCGGATTTTGCGGCGTTCATCGCGGACGAGCGGCGCCGGTGGTCCGCCGTCGCCAAGGCCGCCGAATATCAGCATCGATTGACGGCGCACGCTGCCGTCATATTCCGCGAGCTCGTCGCCCGCGGAAGGTCGGCGATCCAGAACGCGGCGAATGACAGGCGTGTCCTTGGATGCCCCGCTTCCGCGTACATGCAGCGGGAGGTGACGATGGCCTCAACGCTAAACCGCGCTAGAGCGCGGCGACGCCGGCCTTGCGCCACGATGTCGTCCTGGTGGCCGGCGCCGCCGCTGACGCCGATCGCGCCGATCAGCTTGCCGTCGACAACCAGCGGCAGCCCGCCCGGCGCCGCGCACAGGTCCGGGAAGGTCAGGAACATGAGATGGCCGTTGCCGAGCGCCTCGGTGAACATCTTGGTCGGCCGGCGATAGATCGCCGCGGTCTTCGCCTTGGCCATGGCGAGATCGATCGACGCGTACTGCGCGTCGTCCATCTTGAGGAAATAGACCAGCGCGCCGGTCGGCTCGGCAATCGCGATCGCCATCGGCCAGCCGTTCTTGCGCGCTTCGGCTTCCGCCGCGGCCGCCACGCGCTTCGCCAGCTCGAGCGTGATCGGCATGCCGTGCGGAATCGGCGGCGGCGGCGCGGGCGGCGGAACGGATGGCTTGTCTGTCGACATCAGCCGCCGTTCTCCTCGCCTTCCTCGGACAGCCGCTCGACCGACACCACACGCTCGTCCTCGGCGGTGTCGAACACGATGACGCCCTGGGTCGAGCGGCCGGCGATGCGGATGCCGTCGACCTTGGTGCGGATCAACTGGCCGCCATTGGTCACCAGCATGAGCTGGTCGTCGTGCCCGACCGGGAACGATGCGACCAGATAGCCGGTCTTGTCCCGGATGGTCTCGGCGCCCTTCTTGCCTTCCCAGATATCCATCGCGACGATGCCTTTGCCGCCGCGGTTGGTGATCCGGTATTCGTAGGACGACGAGCGCTTGCCGTAGCCCTTCTCAGAGATGGTCAGGATGAACTGCTCGGCCTCCGACATTTCGACATAACGCGTCTCGCCGAGCTCGATGGCGCCGGTCGCGCCCTCTTCTGCATCGGCCACCGCCTCCTCGGCCTCGCCATTGGTGCCGGCCTCGCCATTGGTGCCGCGGCGCACCGCGCTCGCGCGCTTGAGATAGGCGACCCGTTCCTCGGCGCTCGCATCGAGGTGCCGCAGGATCGACATCGAGATCACCTTGTCGCCTTCGGCCAGCGAGATGCCGCGCACGCCCATCGAGGTGCGGCCCTGGAACACGCGCACGTCGGTGACCGGGAAGCGGATGCATTGGCCGCCGGCCGACGTGAGCAGGACGTCGTCCTTCTCGGTGCAGATCTGCACGTCGACGATCGCCTCGCCCTCGTCGAGCTTCATCGCGATGATGCCGGAGCGGCGCACGTCCACGAAATCGGACAGCTTGTTGCGCCGCACCGTGCCGCGGGTGGTGGCGAACATGACGTCGAGATTGGCCCAGGTCGTCTCGTCCTCCGGCAGCGGCATCACGGTGTTGATGCGCTCGCCGTTTTCGAGCGGCAGGATATTGATCAGCGCCTTGCCGCGCGCCTGCGGCGCCGCCTGCGGCAGCCGCCAGACCTTCTCCTTGTAGACGCGGCCGTGCGACGAGAAGAACAGCACCGGCGTATGGGTGTTCGCTACGAACAGCCGCGCGACGAAATCCTCCTCGCGGGTCTGCATGCCGGAGCGGCCCTTGCCGCCGCGCCGCTGCGCCCGGTAGGTCGAGAGCGGCACGCGCTTGACATAGCCGTGATGGGAGACGGTGACGACCATGTCCTCGCGATGGATGAGGTCCTCGTCCTCCATCTCGCCTTCCTGGTCGAGGATCACGGTGCGGCGCGGCGTGGCGAATTCCTTCCTCACCGCCGCCAGCTCGTCCTTGACGATCGACTGGATGCGCGCGCGCGAACGCAGGATGTCGAGATAGTCCGCGATCTCGACGGCGAGCTTGTCGAGCTCTGCCTTGATCTCGTCGCGGCCGAGCGCCGTGAGCCGCTGCAGGCGCAGATCGAGGATCGCCTTGGCCTGCTCGGCGGTCAGCCGGGCGGTCCCTTCCGACGAGACGCGATGGCGCGGATCGTCGATCAGCGCGATCAGCGACGCCGCTGTGGCCGCCGGCCATTCCCGGCCCATCAAGGCTTCGCGCGCCTCATTGGCGTCCTTCGAGGCGCGGATCAGCCTGATCACCTCGTCGATATTCGCGACCGCGATCGCAAGCCCGACCAGGATGTGGGCGCGGTCGCGCGCCTTGCCGAGCAGGAACTTGGTGCGCCGGGAGATCGACCTCCTCGCGGAACGCGAGGAACAACGTCAGCAGGTCCTTGAGCGTCATCACCAGCGGGCGGCCGCCGTCGAGCGCCACCATGTTGGCGCCGAAGGTGCTTTGCAACGCGGTGAAGCGGTAGAGCTGGTTGAGGACGACGTCGGCGACGGCGTCGCGCTTGAGCTCGATCACGACGCGAAAGCCCTGGCGGTCGGATTCGTCGCGCAGTGCGGAAATGCCGTCGATCTTCTTCTCGCGCCAAAGCTCCCCGATGCGCTCGACCATCACGGCCTTGTTCACCTGATAGGGAATCTCGCTGACGATGATCGCCTCGCGGTCGCCGCGCAGCGTTTCGATCTCCACCTTGCCGCGCATCACGATCGAGCCGCGGCCGGTGTGATAGGCCGAGCGGATGCCCTGGCGGCCGAGGATGACGCCGCCGGTCGGAAAGTCCGGACCCGGAATGATCCCGATCAGGTCTTCGATGCTCGAGCGCGGGATTGTCGATGAGGGCAACGCAGGCATCGATCAGCTCGCCGAGATTGTGCGGCGGGATGTTGGTCGCCATGCCGACCGCAATGCCGCCGGCGCCGTTGGCCAGGAGGTTCGGGAAGCGCGCCGGCAGGACCACCGGCTCTTTCTCGTTGCCGTCGTAGTTGGCCTGGAAATCGACCGTGTCCTTGTCGATGTCCGCGAGCAGCGACATCGCGGAGTTGGCGAGACGGCACTCGGTGTACCGCATCGCCGCCGGCGGATCGCCGTCGACCGAACCGTAATTGCCCTGCCCGTCGATCAGCGGCAGGCGCATGGAGAAATCCTGCGCCATGCGCACCAGCGCGTCGTAGATCGCCTGGTCGCCGTGCGGGTGATATTTACCCATCACGTCGCCGACGACGCGGGCCGACTTCACGTATTTCTTGTCCGGCGTATGGCCGTTCTCGTGCATCGAATAGAGGATGCGCCGATGCACCGGCTTGAGACCGTCACGCGCGTCGGGCAGCGCACGCGACACGATCACGCTCATGGCGTAATCGAGATAGCTGCGCTTCATCTCCTCCGCGATGGAAACGGGGCGAATGTCCGAGGGCGGATCGTTGCCCTCGGGCGGGGTATTATCGGTGTCAGACAAGGGCTAAAAATCCTGCGAATCCAGCATTGATTTCCTTAGCCGATTCAACGGGTGGACGCCACCCGAAATCGCTTTGGTTATGTATGATTTTATCGTGTTTTTTCAATGCCCTAGAAAGGATTTTCAAGGGGCCGATTTGGGTCCGGATCGGACCTTGAAAAACAGCTGTGACAGCGTGCCGTTACCGATTGTGCGCTAATGGTTTTGGCGCTGAATTGGCAGCCGGTTCCAACCGCCTGATTTCCTGAACGAGGCCCGTGCGATGCCGATCGACTATCTCGTCTCCGCACTGGTGACCCTGCTGGTGGTCGTCGACCCGGTCGGGCTGGCGCCGACCTTCCTCGCAGTCACCCACGGCCTGCCGGCGAAAGCGCGCAAGCAGATCGCGCTCCGCGCCTGCGCGATCGCTGGATTGATCCTCATCGGCACCGCACTCATCGGCGACTGGCTGCTGCGGCAGCTCGGGATCGGGGTGCCGGCGTTTCGCATCGCCGGCGGGCTGCTGCTCTTCCTGGTGGCGTCGGAAATGGTGCTCGGAGTCCGTATCGACCGGCAATCCAAACAGGCCGAGGACGCACTGGAAGAGCACGTCCGCAACATCGCCGCGTTCCCGCTCGCCATCCCGCTGATGGCGGGGCCGGGCGCCATCACGGCGACGCTCCTGCTCGCCGGTCAGGCCAGCGGGCGGCCGCTCGCCCTCGGCATCCTGTTCGGCGTGATCGTCGCCGTGATGGCGGCCTGCCTCGTGGTCTATCTGCTGGCGAGCCGGATCGAAAAGCTGCTCGGCGTCACCGGCAATGTGGTGCTTCAGCGCCTGCTCGGCGTGATCCTCGCTGCGCTCGCGGTGCAATACGTGATCGACGGCGTGCGCGTGGCCTTGGCGGGATGACGATGCCGTGAACTCACAATTCAGGCCCGTTGAACGCAACGTGGAAAGCAAAGAACCCCGGACGATGCCGGGGTTCTAAGAGATCAACCAGATGGCTTACGCCGCTCAGGACCCCTGAGGAGCATACCCCGGAGGCGCCGGAGGGCGGACAGTTGTTGGTCGGGCACTGCGGCGGCTCGTAGTTGACGGGCGCCGGAGCCGGGCAGGTGTTGTAGACCGGAGCCGGGGCCGCCGCCGGGTAAACCGGATACGACGGATACGACGGGGTGGAGTAGGTCGGGTAGTACCGATACCAACGGTTATACCGCCAGTAAGCGTGGTGGTGCCGGTGGTGGTGGTGGTGATGATGGCCGTGATGGCGGTGGTGATGGTGATGACCATGATGGCCGTGGTGACCGTGGTGCATCATATGCCGGCCGCCACCACCGTGGCCGCCGCCGTGACCGCCACCATGGCCGCCGCCGCCATGACCGCGGGCTTCAGCACCGGTGGACGAGAAAGCCGCCACGCCGACAGCGACCGCTGCGGCAAAGGCGAAGATTGCAATGCGCTTGAACATGTCTGTGGTTCCTTGGTTTGCTCGGCCGGGATCCATTCCCGGAGACCGTGTCTCTGTGTCGCTCAAGACGCGTCTGAAGACTGTGTTGGCCATCACACAATCGTCGAATCCAAAGCCCGGCAGCGAGGAACCCGGTGGCACTCCCGTCCACACCGGTAGAATTGTGCCGTCAAATCAAAGGAATGAACCAAACCGGTCACTCGCGACACTAATGCTGAAAGGGGCGCTGCCCTGGTGTTCAAGCCCCGTGCGTGAGGCCCACATGATCTCCGCCATTTCACCCGACATCATCTGGTTCGCCGTCATCATCACGACGGTCATGGCCGGGTTCCTCGCCGCCACCGCCGAGTAAGGCGATACGCCTGCGCGCTCTTATTCTCGGTAGATGATCGCGTTCAGGGGCGACGGCGTCAGTTGCCGAACGCCACCGCGTGCATGATCCGGCCCGGCATGAAGGTGAACAGGCCGGCGATCAGCAGCGCGCCCGCAAACATCATGATCATGGCGTTGCGGTGCTGTGCCACCTGATGGCGCCGCGCATGCAGCACCGCGGACGGCAGCGCGATCAGCGTGAAGATCGAGAGCAGATGGATCGCGCTCCACGAGCCCCACATCCGGATGTCGTGAATCCAGAATGACGTGGCGCAGACGACGACCATCAGCGTCACCCAGATATAGCCGAGCGTCCGATGCGGCAGCGTTCCCTTCGGAGCGGCAAGCTGGACCAGCCCGAGCGCGAAGGCCGCCATCGCGGTGAAGGCATGGGCCTGGATCGCGGGCGCAGCGTCGAGAAGCGGCTGCAAGGACATTCGCGCAACCTCCCCGGCAATGAATCAGGGAATCAGAGACTCAGGAAAGCGAAGCGTGCTTACCACAAGCTGGGCTTGAAGATCATCAGCGCGAAGATCGCCATGACGCCGATGAACGCCGGCCATCCCAGCACGAACCAGACGCGAAACAGCCGATGGTAGCGCTCCGGCAAGGCGGTCCCCTGCTCCGCCGCCCGACGCGCGAGATTGCGCATCTGCGCCTGGATCCACACCACCGGCAGCCAGCAGGCGCCGATCAGGACATAGAGCGCGAGTGACGCGGCGATCCAGGACTCCCAGAGCGAATAGCCGATCGCCGAAGCGAGGAACGCGCCGGAGACCGGCTGGATGATGACCGCACTCGCCGTGAAGGCAGCGTCCGCCAGCACGACGATGCCTGCCGTATGCGCGATGATGGCGGGATCGCGGGTGCGATGCGCCATGACCATGAAGAACGCGATGCCGAGACCGGTGCCGAACAGCACCGTCGCGCCGAGGATGTGGATCAGCTTCCAGGTGAGCAGATACTCGATCATCGCTCGTCAAGGATCGCGAGAGTGAACGCCGTCGCCAGCAGCGCCGGGATGATCTTGGTATACGGCCCCAGCGGATCGAGCCAGAGCTCCGGCGCCGTGACCGTGCCGACCAGCGAGATAGGCCGACGCCACGACGAGCATGAGTTGCAGCGCGCGCCGCGCAAAGCGCCGCACGCACACGGCCAAGCCCACCGCGATGTCGAACAGCGAGCCGGCGACGAGCCAGAATTCGGCCGCCCCTGGCCCGAACCCCGCTTTCGTAAAATAGCTCATGGCCGCGGCGCGGCCGGGGCCGAGCGCGATCACGCCGGTCGCGATCCAGAACCCGGCAAGCGCAAGGATCGCGAGCGGCTTGAGCCAGTAGAGCCGCGCGAACCAGCGGTCCTGCACGCTCGCCGGCGGCTCGGCGAGGATGGCGTCGAGGTCTTTGGGCTTGATGCCGGTCGCACTGATCCACGCCGACGGATCGCCGGCGATGCCGGTGGAAAGCTGCGCCAGCGCGGTCGCGCGCGCCGGGCTGCGCCAGCCGAGCAGGCCGGCCCACTCCGCAAACATCGCGATGACGCCCTGCCCGATCGTCGCGTTCAGTCGCGGGCGCGGCGGGAAACCATGCCACCGGCGCAGCGCCACGACGATGTCGCCGAGATCGTGGACGTCGGGATGGACCAGCTCCCACGTCACTTTCGTCGGAACGTTGCGGCGCACGCAGAGCGCAATCGTGTCGGCGACGTCGTCGACGCTCACCACCTGCACCTTGCTTGCGACCGCCGGCGTCACCCACGGCAGGCCGGCAAGGCCGCGCAGCATCGCACTGCCGCCATAGGCCGCCGGCGCCAGCACCAGGCCCGGCCGCAGGATCAGCCAGTCGAGATCCAGACCGGCGAGATGCGCGTCGGCTTGCGCCTTGGTGCGCGAGAACGCCGTCGGCCCGTCCGCCGAGGCGCCGATCGCGGAGACATGGATCGACGCGCCGCATGCCGGCCTCGACGCAAGCGTCGAACAACGCGCAGGTGCCTTCGACCTGCACGGCGTGCACGTCGTCGCGCGCGCCGTCCTGCAACACGCCGACGCAGTTCACCACCGCGTCGATGCCGTTGAGTAAAGGACGCCACGCGCCGGCGGACGTGAGCCGGGTGAAATCGGCCTCGATCCAGTGCGCATAAGGAAACCGCCGCCGCGCCTCTTCGAGGCTCCGTCCGGCGCCGACGAGCTGATGACCGTCGCGATGCAGACGCGCGAGCACGGCGGAGCCGATCAGGCCGTAGGCTCCGGTCACCAGAACGCGCATGCCGCTCTACTCAATGGCGACACGATCCGGCACTTAGTTCGGGCAGAGCTGCCGCGTGCGCGTCCAGCGGATGCGGTCCAGCACGATCCCCTCCCCGCACACGCTCATCTTGTCCGTGACGCTGCCGCGAACGCGGATCACGCGCCCACTCGAGCGCGGCCGCGGCGAGATCGCGCTGATATTGTAGGTGGGGCCGTTCGCCGCCTTGATCATCAGGCAGGTCGCGGTGACGCCCGCGATAGGGGCACCCCGCGATCGTGACCCGCTCCTGGCGCTTGGATTCGGCTGATGCAAAGGACGACAACGCAAAGGACAACAACAAAGCCACGCACAAGGCCACGCATAGCGCAACGGCGGCGGCCAACACCTGCGGAGAGTTCATAGGAAGCCTCCCAGAGCAACCCATTCGGGCAACTCTATCCTCCGCTCATTTCTGCGAAAGCGGGAATCCAGAATCTTTTTGCGCTGGATCCCCACTTGCGCGGGGCGAACGGGGCGTCAGGCAAACGCTAGAACGGGATGTCGTCGTCCAGATCGCGCTTGCCGCCCGCGCCGGCGGTCGCCGGCTGGCGCGCCCGCGGCGCCGGACTGGACGAGCCGAAATCCGAACCGCCGTCCGAGCCGAAATCCTCGCCGCCACCGCCGCTTCCGCGCGTATCGAGCATGGTGAGCACCGAATTGAAGCCCTGCAGCACCACCTCGGTCGAGTATTTCTCGACCCCCTCCTTGTCGGTGTATTTGCGGGTCTGCAGCTGGCCTTCGAGATAAACCTTCGCGCCCTTCTTCAGATATTGCTCCGCGATCTTGCAGAGCCCCTCACTGAAGATCACCACGCGGTGCCACTCGGTCTTCTCCCGGCGCTCGCCGGTCGCCTTGTCGCGCCAGTTCTCCGAGGTCGCGACCGAGAGATTGGCGATCGGACGGCCGTCCTGCGTGCGCCTGATCTCCGGATCGCGGCCCAGATTGCCGACCAAAATCACCTTGTTCACCGAACCTGCCATCGCTCACCTCCACTCGATCTGATGCCGACCCTACCCTGCCAACGCCGGTCGCGGGCGACAGCCTCCCGCTTGTCCACAAGTCCGGCGTCCTTCAATTATGTTCTCATTTTGTTCTAGCAAGGGTTGCGCCCTGCAGCAAGCCAATTCCGGCCATTTCTCCCCAGTTCCGAGCGGGCACACGGCGGTACCGCATGGTGAAGGAGCGGTTAAGAAAATCGCGAAAATATCCAATCACTTCAAGGGCTTGTTTTAAAAGCATTTAAGTCAAAGTGGCGGCGTTGAGGGCCACTCAAACCCGGCGGGGACCGGGGTATTCCAAAGGGACGTGTCATGAAGAAACTTCTGTATGTGAGTATCAGTCTATTGGCGTTGCTGCGTGCGACGACATCGAACGCCGCCGACATGCCGCGCCGCCTGCCGGCGGAGCCGATGGGCTTTAGCTGGACCGGCTTCTATGTCGGCACCCACACCGGCGTCGCGGTCGGCCGCACCACGACGTCGAACGTCGCGCCTTACGGCGGGTTCGATGCCGGCATTCCGATGAGCTACGACCTCAGCCCCGCCAGCATCTTCGGCGGCGGCCAGTTCGGCTACAACTGGCAGGCTGGCGTCTATGTGTTCGGCCTCGAAGCCGACATCGGCTATCTCGGCCTGCGTGAAACCATCCGGCCCGCGCCGGACGACTACGTGTCGCTCCGCTACGGCTGGTTCGGCACCGTCACCGGCCGCCTCGGCCTCACCTACGACCGCATCCTCGGCTACGTGAAGGGCGGTATGGCGGTCGCGAGCATCACCAACACCGCGAGCGATCTGACGGCCGCCGGCGCGTTCAACACGGCGGACTACAGCCAGGTCAACAAGACCCGCGTCGGCTGGACGGTCGGCTCGGGCTTTGAGTACGCGATCGCGCCGGCCTGGTCGGTGAAGTCCGAGTACATGTACATGGACTTCGGCAAGACCAGCTCGACCAACCTCGACCGCGACGCGTTCACGCATCGCAACCAGGTCCACACCTGGAAGGTCGGCCTGAACTATCGCTGGGGCGCGCAGCCGGAGCCGATCGTCGCCCGCTACTGAGAACAACAACACAACAACAAGAACAAAAACGACCTGGGGCCGGCCTCGCGCCGGCCCTTTTTCTTTTGCTCGATTTCCGACCGCTACTCTCGATCCGTCATCCTGAGGTGGCCGCATAGCGGCGCGCCTCGACAGGATGCACGGCCCGGAGCACGGGCCGTCGCCCTTCGAGGCCCTCGCTGCGCTCGGGCGCCTCAGGATGACGGAGATAGATCTGTCCCGATGTGAAACCGAGAAATCCCCGAGTTCCCCACAGCCTGAAATTACCGCCGCGATATCCCCAGCCGGGCGTTACATTGCAGGCTGGCAAAGCCGCCTCGTTCTCACTATGTTCATCCCTCGGGCGGACCTGAATGAACGACCTTTTCGATCAAAGCCAAAAGGCCAAAGAGCTACACAAGCGCTTGGATTCGCGGGTGATTTCGATCCGCGGCGCGCGCGAGCACAACCTCAAAAACATCGACGTCGCGATCCCCCGCGATGAGCTGGTGGTGTTCACCGGGCTGTCCGGCTCGGGCAAGTCCTCGCTCGCCTTCGACACCATCTATGCCGAGGGCCAGCGCCGCTATGTCGAGAGCCTCTCGGCCTATGCCCGCCAGTTCCTCGAAATGATGCAGAAGCCGGACGTCGACCAGATCGACGGCCTGTCGCCGGCGATCTCGATCGAGCAGAAGACCACCTCGAAGAACCCGCGCTCCACGGTCGGCACCGTCACCGAGATCTACGACTACATGCGGCTGTTGTGGGCGCGCATCGGCGTGCCCTACTCGCCCGCCACCGGGCTGCCGATCGAAAGCCAGACCGTCTCGCAGATGGTCGACCGCATCCTGGCGCTGCCGGAAGGCACCCGGCTCTATCTGCTGGCGCCGGTCGTGCGCGGCCGCAAGGGCGAGTACCGCAAGGAGCTCGCCGAGTACCTGAAGAAGGGCTACCAGCGCGTCAAAGTCGACGGCAAGTTCTACGAGATCGCCGAGGTGCCCGCGCTCGACAAGAAGTTCACCCACGACATCGACGTGGTGGTCGACCGCATCGTGGTGCGCGCCGACATCGCAGCGCGGCTCGCGGACTCGCTCGAGCAGGCGCTGAAGCTCGCCGACGGCCTCGCCATCGCGGAGGTCGTCGACGGCGCGGCGGTCGAAGGCGCCAAGGCCAACAAGCAGCGCAACGAGACCGCCGAGCGGCTGGTGTTCTCCGAGAAATTCGCCTGTCCGGTGTCGGGCTTCACCATCCCGGAGATCGAGCCGCGGCTGTTCTCGTTCAACAATCCGTTCGGCGCCTGCCCGAAATGCGGCGGCCTCGGCGTCGAGCCGCATATCGACGCCGATCTCGTCATCCCCGATCCCGACGCGACCTTGCGCAAGGGCGCGATCGCGCCGTGGTCGAAGTCGAGCTCGCCTTATTACATCCAGACGCTCACCGCGCTCGGCAAGCACTACAAGTTCTCGCTCGACAGCAAATGGAAGGAGCTGCCGAAGGCGACGCAGAAGGCGATCCTCTACGGCTCCGGCGACGACGACGAGATCAAGTTCACCTATGACGACGGCGTGCGCAGCTACGCCACCAAGAAGCCGTTCGAGGGCGTGATCACCAATCTCGAGCGCCGCTACAAGGAGACCGAGAGCGACTGGGCGCGCGAGGAGATCGGCCGCTACTTCACCGACATCCCCTGCGACGCCTGCAACGGCGCGCGGCTCAAGCCCGAAGCGCTGTGCGTGAAGGTCGCCGGCAAGCACATCGGCGAGGCCGCCGACATGTCGGTCAAGGGCTCGCTGGAGTGGTTCACCGATCTGCCGAAGCACCTGACCCCGAAGCAGAACGAGATCGCGCGTCCGCGTGCTCAAGGAGATCCGCGACCGGCTGAAGTTCCTGGTCGATGTCGGCCTCGACTATCTCACGCTGTCGCGCTCGTCCGGCACGCTGTCGGGCGGCGAGAGCCAGCGCATCCGCCTCGCCTCGCAGATCGGCTCCGGCCTGACCGGCGTGCTCTATGTGCTCGACGAGCCGTCGATCGGCCTGCACCAGCGCGACAACGCGCGGCTGCTGGTCACGCTGCGGCGGCTGCGCGACCTCGGCAACACCGTGATCGTGGTCGAGCACGACGAGGACGCGATCCGCTCCGCCGACCATGTGCTCGACATCGGCCCCGGCGCCGGCATCCACGGCGGCAAGATCATCGCGCAAGGAACGCCAGATGACATCATGGCGTCGAAGGAGTCGCTGACCGGCAAATACCTCACCGGCGCGATGGGCATCCCGGTGCCGGAGCGCCGCCCGCGCGGCCGCCGCAGCATCAAGGTGCTCAACGCCCGCGGCCACAACCTCAAGAACATCAACGCCGAGATTCCGCTCGGCCTGTTCACCTGCGTCACCGGCGTGTCCGGCGGCGGCAAGTCGACGCTGCTGGTCGACACGCTCTATGCCGCGGTGGCGCGCAAGCTCAACAACGCCTCGCTCGCGCCCGCGCCGCACGACCGCATCGAGGGCCTCGAGCACATCGACAAGATCATCGACATCGACCAGTCGCCGATCGGCCGCACGCCGCGCTCGAACCCCGCGACCTACACCGGCGCGTTCACGCCGATCCGCGAATGGTTCGCCGGCCTGCCCGAGGCCAAGGCGCGCGGCTACGAGCCCGGCCGCTTCTCGTTCAACGTCAAGGGCGGCCGCTGCGAGGCCTGCGAGGGCGACGGCGTCATCAAGATCGAGATGCACTTCCTGCCCGACGTCTACGTCACCTGCGACGTCTGCAAGGGCAAGCGCTACAACCGCGAAACGCTGGAGGTGACGTTCAAGAACAAGTCGATCGCCGACGTGCTCGACATGACGGTCGACGAGGCGCAGGAATTCTTCAAGGCGGTGCCGCGCATCCGCAACATGCTGGAGACGCTGCAGCGCGTCGGCCTCGGCTACATCCATGTCGGCCAGCAGGCGACGACGCTGTCAGGCGGCGAGGCGCAGCGCATCAAGCTCGCCAAGGAATTGTCGAAGCGCTCGACCGGCCGCACGCTCTACATTCTCGACGAGCCCACCACCGGATTGCATTTCCACGACGTGGCGAAGCTGCTCGACGTGCTGCACGAGCTGGTCGAGGGCGGCAACACCATGGTGGTGATCGAGCACAATCTCGAAGTGATCAAGACCGCCGACTGGATCATCGACCTCGGCCCCGAAGGCGGCGACGGCGGCGGCGAGATCGTCGCGGCCGGCACGCCGGAAGACGTGGCGGAGGTGGAGCGGAGCTACACGGGACAGTTTTTGAAGC
>CAWKMR010000083.1:0-46644 GCA_963850705.1 uncultured Alphaproteobacteria bacterium
CAGAAGCCGACATGGCGTCGTCTTACCGTTTGGGCCCCGACGTTATCCGTCGTGGCCGGTGTCATTGTCGCTTGTGAGCGGACGCAGGGACCGCCTACAATGCAACTTGCCCAAGCAACGACAAAAGCTGCTGGGATGGGAGGCGTCAATGATCCGTACATTGCTCATTGCGTCGGCGCTCGCATGCATAACCGCGGGTTGGCCCGCGATCGCCGACAGCAAGGACCTGCCTGCGCGTATCGAGGTTCGTCCCATCGAGACGCTCCACGCTCACCGACCAGCAGGCGCTGACGGGCGACAGGAACGGCAAGCCGGTGATGATCGCAGGCGAGCTTCGCCTTCCGCAAGGCGCCGCCGGTAAGCTGCCGGCGGTCGTCCTCCTGCACGGATCCGGCGGCATCAACGGGGGCCACCAGCTTTGGGCCAGCCAGCTTAATCAGATAGGGGTCGCCGCGCTCCTCGTCGACAGCTTCTCCATGCGCGGCATCGTCAGTACATCGACAAATCAGTCGCTGCTCGGCCGGTACAACATGATTATCGATGCCTATCGCGGGCTTGCCATGCTGGCCGCACACCCGCGGATCGATGGAAGGCGCGTCGCTGTGATGGGTTTCTCACGTGGTGGGCAGTCGGCGCTCTATTCCAGCCTAAAACGGTTCCAGCAGGCTTGGGGCGAAGGCAACCAGTTCGCCGCGCATATTCCGTTCTATGCGTCGTGCAGCGCGACCCTGATCGGTGACACCGAGCTCACCGGCGCGCCGATCCGCCAGCATCACGGCCAGGCAGACGACTATGTGACGGTCGCGCCCTGCCGGCCATATTTCCAACGGCTGCGGTCTGCTGGCCATGACGCCGAACTCATTGAGTATCCCGATGCTCCGCACAGCTACGACAATCCGCTCGGGACTACCCCCGCGCGATTGTCGAAGGGATCGGAGAGCACGCGCGAGTGCACTTTGCGCGAGGAGTCGCCCGGCATTATCATCAACACGGCGACCGGTCAGCGTTTCACCTACAAGGACGACTGCATCCGGCGCGATCCGCATGTCGGCTACCACGAGGGCGCAGCCAATGCCACGCGCAAGTCCGTCACGGCATTCGTGCAGACCCTCTTCAAGCCAGAGTGATGGATCTGCCCTCGAGCCGACCGGTGCATTTGCACGCCCGGGCGACCGATTTGAAACGTGCCCACCGAAGGCAATTTCTGCATCTGGCGGCGGGCGCTGCCGCGCTGCCGCTCGCTCCGCATGTTGCATTGGCCCAAGCAGCTTGGCCGGCGCGGCCGGTCCGCATCGTCGTCGGTTTTGCTGCCGGCGGCCCAAACGACATCCTCGCGCGCCTGTTGGGCCAATGGCTGTCGGAACGGCTTGGTCAAACTTTCATCATCGAGAACAAGCCGGGAGCCAGCGGCAACATCGCCACCGAACTGGTGGCGCGCTCGGCGCCCGATGGGTACACGCTTCAGACCGTAAGCCCAACAAATGCGATCAATGCCACACTTTTCGAGAGGCTCAATTTCGATTTCGCCCGCGATATCACGCCCGTGGCGACCATCTTTCGCGGGCCCTTTGTCGTGACAATCAACCCAACGGTTCCGGCGAGAACGGTTCCTGAATTCCTCGCCTATGCCAAAGCCAATCCGGGCAAGATCAACTACGCGTCCGTCGGCAACGGGAGCCCTGCACATCTGAGCTGCGAGCTTCTTAAGATGATGACGGGCATCGACATGGTGCATGTCCCTTATCGCGGCGGCGCGCCGGCCATTACCGATGCCATTGCCGGTCAGGTTCAGCTTTACTTCGTCCCCACAGTTGCGGCGATCGAGTACATCAGGGGCGGCCAGTTGCGGGCACTGGCCGTGACCACATTGGAGCGCGCGGAGGCGTTTCCGGACCTGCCGAGCATTGGCGAGTTCGTGCCGGGCTTCCAGGCCAGCATCTGGTTTGGCATCGGCGCACCGCGGAACACACCCGCCGACATCGTCGGCTTGCTCAACAAGGAGATCAACGCGGGACTTATGAACCCGAAAATCAAGGAACAACTCGTGGCTCTGGGCGGCACGGCGCTGACCGGCTCACCTGCCGAATTCCGACAACTGATCGCCGACGAAACCGCGAAATGGGCCAAGGTGATCAAGTTCGCGGGCATCAAACCGGTGTGATCGTGGGCATCTCCGACAGCCGTTCCATAAATCCCAATCGGAGAATCCGACCTCGCCACGTCGCATGTGGGTCAATCGCGACGCTGCTGGCCATCGCCGCGCACGCTTCGATGTCCGCTGTGCTTCCAATAGCGACAGAACTTTGTGCGCGGCAGCGAATGACGTGACGGGCCATGTGTGGAGCACGACGGCCCCCGCGCCAGCCGCAGGGGCCGTTTGCACTTCGAACAAAGAAAGTTAGCCAGCGTAAGCCGGGAGGCTCTGTCGATCAGATACAGCCGCCGTGGCTGCCGATGTAGCCACAGACTTGGCCGTCGACCACACCGACACCGATTCCATTGGCGCCGCCGATGCTGATTCCAGTCACGCCCTCTTCCTTGATGGCAATGGTGATGCCAAGGAACGAGACCTTGAAGGCACCGCTGACTGCGTCGACGTCGTCCAGCGAAAGCTCGCGGATGTCGCCCGTGTTGTTGCTCATGGTAGTGCTCCCTTTTGTTGGCACGGGCCAATCCCGTGATCTGGGGAGCAGCTTTGTCCGATCGCTGGTCCGGCCGCTGTGATCGCCGTCACAGTTTGTCGCCTACGTCGTCTTTGGACGGGGGAATTCAGCGCCTCTTGCCAGGTGCTTCGCCTCCTTCCCCATCGGGGCCCCCGGCGCATCTGCAAATCCATGAAAGCATGCTCTCCCAGGCGAGGCCGTGTCTCGGCTTCGCCGCCCTGTGCAAATACCCCCGATTGATCGCTTCGGGTCAGACGCGGAAATCCTCAGGTGAGCACAGCGAGGCCGCTTTTCCCTCAAAAGCGGACGTGGCGAACCGAGCGTAGGCGGCAGGGCGGATGAGCCGAAGGCGTAGTCCGCCGATCGGCTCGGTCAGTCGGCGCAATACGCTTTGTGTTGCGCCCTAAAGCGCTCCGCCTAGTTCAGCACGCCGACGATCGCGCCGATCAGGCAGGTCGCCAGCGTGCCCGACACGATCGATTTCAAGCCCAGCGAAACGATATCGTCGCGGCGCTCCGGCACCATCGTCGCCATGCCGCCGATCATGATGCCGAGCGAGCCGAAATTGGCGAAGCCGCACATCGCATAAAGCATGATCAGCCGCGAGCGCGGGTCGAGCATCTCGGGGCCGAGCTTCGACAGCTCCACATAGGCGATCAGCTCGTTCAGGATCGTCTTGATGCCCATCAGGCTGCCGGCGGTCTGCGCCTGGTCCCACGGGATGCCCATCAGCCAGCACACCGGCGCCATGATCCATCCGAGCATGCGTTGCAGCGAGAGCGGCGCACCGGCGACGTCCGGGAGGAGGCCGAAGATGGCGTTGGCGAGATAGACGAGCGCCACCAGCACGATCAGCATGGCGACGATGGTCATCAGCAGTTCGAGCCCGGCGACGGTGCCCTTCACGATCGCGTCCATGGTCGACGACGCCACCGGCTCGGGCTCGATGAGATCGCCGCCGGTCTCCCGGTCGGCCGTTTCCGGCACCATGATCAGGCTGATGAGGATCGCGGCCGGCGCGCCGAGCACGGAGGCGATCACGAGATGCGCGGCCGCATCCGGGATGATCGGGCCGAGCATGGTCGCGTAGAGCACCAGCACGGTGCCGGCGATGCCGGCCATGCCGCCGGTCATCACGATGAACAGTTCGGTGCGCGTCAGCCGCGCGAGATAAGGGCGGATGAACAGCGGCGCCTCGACGTGCCCGACGAAGATATTGGTGGCGGTCGCAAGCCCGACGGCGCCGCCGACGCCGATGGTCCGCTCCAGCGCCCAGGCGAAGCCGCGCACCAGCGGCGGCAGGATGCGCCAGTAGAATAGGAGCGTGGTGAGCACGCTCATCACCAAGAGCACCGGCAGCGCCTGCATCGCGAGCACGAATTCGGCGCCGGGCGTCTTCAGGTCGTAGGGCAGCGGGCCGCCGCCGAGATAGCCGAACACGAACGAGGTGCCGGCGCGGGTCGCAGCGGCAATCGCCCCGACCGCCTGGTTGACATAGGCGAAGGCGGCGACGACCTGCGGGATCTTGAGCAGGATGATGGCGACAACGATGGTGAGAGCCAGCGAAAGACCCACCTGCTTCCAGCGCACGGCCTTTCGTTGCTCACTGACGAGCCAGGCGATGGCGAGCAGGCCGACGACGCCAAAGGCCGATTGAAGTTGCAGCATGCCCCCGCCCCGAATCCGGGCAGGATTGTACCGCCCAATCGAGCGGCTTGTCGTCTGCCTTGAGAGTGACGGCGGTACTACCCGCGCCCGACGAACGGCATCGCGTTCGCCATCACGGTCATGAACAGCACGTTGGTGTCGAGCGGCAGCCCCGCCATGTAGACGACGGCGCGGCCGACATCGGCGGCGTCCATGCGTGCTTCCACGGCCAATCGCCCGTCCGGTTGCAGCACACCTTGGCCTTGCACCATACGCTCGGTCAGCGGTGTCGCAGCGTTGCCGATGTCGATCTGCCCGCAGACGATGTCCTTGCCGCGGCAGTCGAGCGCGGTCTGCTTGGTCAGGCCGGTGACGGCGTGCTTGGTCGCGGTATAGGCGGCGGCGCCCGGCCGCGGCGTATGCGCGGAGATCGAGCCATTGTTGATGATGCGGCCGCCGCGCGGGTTCTGCGACTTCATCAGCCGGATCGCTTGCTGCGTGCACAGGAACATGCCGGTGAGGTTGATATCGACGACCTTCTTCCAGGTTTCGTAGGGAAGGTCCTCGATCGGCGTGGCGGGCGCTCCGATGCCGGCATTGTTGAACAGCACATCGCAGCGACCGAACATGTCCTTGGTCTTGGCAAACAGCGCCTTGACCGATTCCGGATCGCTCACATCGGTCGGGACGACAAGGCTCTGTCCGTTGGTCTTGACGCCCTCGGTCGCAGTCTCATCGAGCTTGTCCTTCCGGCGTCCGGCCAGCGCGACGGCAAAGCCCTCCTTCATCAGCGCAAGCGCAACGGCCCTGCCGATGCCGGTGCCCGCGCCGGTGACGACCGCGATTTTTTGTTGTGCCATGTCGGAAATCCTTGCTGGTCGGAGCGCATTATCAGCACTGCGCCGACCCAGGCAATGCGCTAATATCCGGAAAAATAGAAAAGCGACACCACAGGGAGGGACGCGTCATGAAACGACGTGATCTGCTTGCGTTGGTTCCGGTCGCATTCTTCGCTTCGGCACTGGCACAAACTGCGCTCGCCCAGTCGAAATACCCCGATCGGCCGATCCGGCTTGTGGTTCCCTTTGCACCCGGCGGGCTCTACGACTCCACCGCCCGTCCGTTTGTCGAGAGCGTGAAGCCGCATCTCGGTACGGTCGTGGCCGAGAACATGGGCGGCGGCGGCGGTTCGCTCGGCGCTGCCGCGGTCGCCCGCGCGCAGCCGGACGGCTATACGATCCTGTTCGGCGGCACGCCGATGCTGGTCGTCCACCCGATTGCGTCGACCCGCCTGCCATACCATCCAGTCAAGGATTTCGAGCCGATCGCGATCCTCGGCTACAACGCGACCCTCATCGGCGTGCATCCGGCGCTGCCGGTCCGGACGCTGAAGGACCTTGCCGACTACGCCAAAGCCAATCCCGGGAAACTGTCATACGGATCGTCGGGCACGGGCTCGATGAATCATCTGGTCGGCGAGCGGTTCAAGTCGCTGACCGGAACCGACATTCCGCACGTACCCTATCGCGGCGCGGGGCCGGCCATGACCGACCTGATCAGCGGTCACATCCCGATGGTGGTGCAGAGCGCGAGCGCGGGTGCGTTCGAGCTGCACAAGGCTGGAAAGCTGCGCATCCTCGCGTCGACCGGCGCGAAGCGGGTCGCGTTCGATATTCCGACGGTTGCGGAGGCGGGATTTCCCGGACTGACTTCGGAGAATTTCATCGGCCTCTACGCGCCCAGGGGCACGCCGAAAGCGATCCTCGAGCAGCTCACGCAAGCCACGCGTAAGGCGGTGGCTGACAAGGATCTGCAGCGGATGTTCAATACTTCGGGGTTCACGCCCGATTTCGATTCCACACCCGAGAAGGCGCAAAAGCTGCTAGAC
Organism: uncultured Alphaproteobacteria bacterium; assembly: GCA_963850705.1. GTDB lineage: Bacteria > Pseudomonadota > Alphaproteobacteria > Rhizobiales > Xanthobacteraceae > VAZQ01. The sequence continues at coordinate 6,199 of CAWKMR010000083.1, forward strand.
GAGGAAATCGCGTACTGGACGCCGGTGATCCGGGAGATCGGGCTGAAGCTGGATTGAGCGCCACCATCCGGGAGAAATGCTTGATGAAAAGGCGTGATTTTCTTGCGCTGGGCGCGGCTACGCTGACCGCGCCAATGTCGTGCAAGGCTGCGTTCGGCCAGTCCAAATATCCCGATCGTCCGATCCGCCTGGTCATCCCTTATCCGCCGGGCGGCGTCTATGACTCGACCGGACGACCTTGGGCTGATCGGGCGAAATCGCTCCTTGGCACGATCGTCATCGAGAACATCGGTGGCGCCGGGAGTTCGCTCGGCACCGCGGCGGTCGCACGCGCCAAGCCTGATGGCTACACCATCCTGCTGGGCGGCAACTCCGGGCTTGTGATCAATCCGACCGCGTCGACGCGTTCGCCGTACGACCCGGTGAAGGATTTCGAGCCGATCGCCGTCGTCGGCCGCAACGCGACATTCATCAATGTGCATCCGTCGCAACCGATCCACAGTCTGAAGGAACTCGCCGACTACGCGCGCGCCAATCCCGGCAAGCTGTCCTACGGCTCGTCCGGGGTTGGTACGCCGAACCATCTGATCGGCGAATTGTTCAAGTCGCTGACAGCTACGAACATCGCCCACGTGCCGTATCGCGGTGCGGGGCCGGCGCTAACCGATCTCATCAGCGGTCACATCCCGATGCTGTTGCAGAGCGTGACGGGCCAGGCCATCGAAATGAACAACACCGGCAAGCAGCGGGTCCTGGCCGTTACGAATGACACGCGCCTCGAAAGCGCGCCGAACATTCCTACGGTGGCCGAGGCCGGGATGCCCGAGCTCGCTGCGACACAGTTCATAGGGCTGTTTGCACCGCGCGGGACGCCCAAGGCGATCATCGACCAGATCGCACAAGCGGCGCGTCAGGCGATGGCCGACAAGGAGCTGCAGCGGATGTTCGTCACGGCCGGCTTCGAGCCCGAGCTCGACCCAAGTCCCGAGAATACGCGCCGAGCACTCGACGCCGAGCTCGAGAAGTGGACGCCCGTCATCCGGTCAATCGGCTTGAAGCTGGATTGAAGGAGCGGTCGCCCGCGTCAGCCCGTCATTGCGAGGTCGGACGTGTCGTCCTTGATCCGGAACGAGCCCGGTTCGGCCAGTCGCGTGCTGATGTCGGCGGCCGGGCCGGGGCGGCCGAAACGAAAGCCCTGCATGGAATGGATGCCTGCTGCGCGCAGGAACAGGTGCTGCTCGGCGGTCTCGACGCCTTCGGCGGTGACCTTCATGCCAAGGCCGCGGCCGAGGCTGACCACGGCGTGGACGATCGCGGCGGCGTCGGCCGCGCGCTCGATCGAATGGACGAAGCTGCGGTCGATCTTGAGCTTGTCGAACGGGAAGCGGCGCAGATAGAGCAGGCTCGAATAGCCGGTGCCGAAATCGTCGAGCGCGAGCCGCACCCCGAGCGCCTTGAGGCGGAACATCGCCAGTTCCGCGGTGTCGACATTGCCGAGCAGCGTACTTTCGGTGACCTCGAGCTCAAGCCGGGTCGGATCGAAGCCGGTTTCGGCGAGGATGCGCTCCACCACGTCGACAAAGTCGGCGCGGCGGAATTGCAGCGGCGAGACGTTGACGGCGACCATGACGTCTTTCCAGGCGTTGCCGTCGATGCAGGCCCGGCGCAGCACCCATTCGCCAAGTTCGATGATGAGGCCCGAGTTCTCCGCGATCGGAATGAACTCCGCCGGAGAAATTTCGCCGCGAACCGGATGCGTCCAGCGGCACAGCGCCTCGACGCCGACCACGATCTCGCCGCTGTTGTTGACGATCGGCTGATAAGCCACCCGCAGCTCGTTGCGCTCGATAGCGAGCCGCAGATCGTTCTCGACCAGCTTGCGGTTGATCAAGTCGGTATCCATCGCCGTGTCGTAGATGCAGGCGCGGTTGCGGCCCTCGTTCTTGGCGCGGTAGAGCGCCATGTCGGCATGGCGCATGATATCGGCTGCGCCTGTGACCTTCTCGTTGATCACGGCGATGCCGATGCTGGCGCCGATCACGATGGTCTGGTTGCTGATCGTGTAGGGGGCGCAGATCGCCGCGATCAGGCGGTTCGCAATCGTCAGCAGCGTCGAGTGGTCCGCGCCCACGCCGGTGATGACGGCAAATTCGTCGCCGCCGATACGGGCGACGAGATCGTTGTCGCGGACCGTGTGGGTGAGCCGCTGCGTCACCGCGCGGATCAATTCGTCGCCGATCGGATGGCCGAGGGTGTCGTTGACGTCCTTGAAGTGGTCGAGGTCGATATAGAGCACCGCTGCCGGCGGACTGCCCCTATGGACGTTCGCGATTACGGCTTCGAGGCGCTCGCCGAAGAAGATGCGGTTGGGCAGGCCGCACAGCGGATCATGCAGCGCAAGGTGGCGCAGCCTCGATTCGCCCGATGCAATGGTCGCGGCGGTACGGCGCATGTGGCCCAGCACCAGCGCGGCCAGGAGGGCAAAGCCGGCGACCGCGACGGCGATGAAGGGGATGACGCTGCTGACGATCTCGGCGCCCGGCCGCTTGGGTGTCCATGCGAAGGTGGCGACCTGCTGTCCCTGCTGGTCGTTCAGCTTGAAGACGTAGTCGCCCGGCGTAATGGGCTCGACCCCAACCTGGCGAAGGTTGCGCAACTGGAGGTGCGACGCGATACCAGTCAACACGTCGTTGTCGACGAGCTTTACGCTCATCACGATCGGGGCTTTCTCCGCTGCATCGCGTGTAAGGTCGTCGGGATTTGCGATCGCAACCGCAACGACAATGGCGGGACGGCCGAGGAATGTCTGCAGTCGCATGACCCGCTGGTGCTGCGGCTTTTCGTTCGGCTGGTCCGCGCCGGCGAGCGCGTTGCCGGCGGTGCCGTTGCCGGGGTTTCTCAGCTGATCGAGCGCGGGATTGAGATCGTTGCGAACAGAATTGAACCAGTTCGGGTCGACGCGGCGATTGCCAAGCGTGGCGTACATGAATCGGTCGGACGGGTCCGTCACGAAGACGAAATGATGATCGAAATAGGACTGCAGCCGCTGTCCGACGTAGACCTGGACCCATTCGGCATCGAAATTGATACGGATCTTGCGGTAGGCGGCTTCCGAGTTGGCGACCGCATCGACTTCGCGCAGCATGCGTTCGCCGCTGTTGTGCAGCGAACGGGTGAACAGCTGGCGCTCGGTCGCGATCGCAACCTCGTCGGCGCGCTGCGCGGAGCCCAGCACGGCGACAACGACGCAGACGATCGCGACGGCGACGATGATGCCGATCGGAATCACGACGCCGCGGCGCGCGTAGTAGCGCCCGGCGGTCGATCGTCCATCACTCGTATGCGGCACAACCAAAGCCAACTGATTGCCCCCCTGAGGTTTTTTGGCTCTGGAGGATACCGTCGCAATAATTGCGATAGGCTTGCCTTACCGCTTTTCCGCGGGTTAGCGGCCCAATGGCGTGGCATTTCAGACGGTGGCGTTAATCGCCGGTTAAAAACCGGCCTTGAAACGTCGGAATAGATTATTGCCAGTTATGGGACGTAATCTCAGCGGGCGCTTTTATAGGGCGGACGCGGAATGCTGAGATGCGCGTTGCGCAATGCCGCCGACCAGCGTTCCCGCAGGTCGTGGAAATAGGGTTCGCCCGGCTCGATGCGATAGCTGACCTCGGCATCGTAGGCGTCGCGTCGCGCGATCAATATGTCGAGCGGCAACCCGACGCTCAGGTTCGAGCGCATGGTGGAGTTGACCGACACCAGTCCGATCTTCAGGGCGTCATAGAGATCGAGGTCATAGGTGATCGCGCGGTCGAGCACCGGCTTGCCGTATTTGTGCTCGCCGATCTGCAGATACGGGGTGTCTTGCGTGCACTCGATGAAGTTGCCGGCGGAATAGAGCAGGAACAGGCGAGGGCGCTCGCCCTTGACCTGTCCGCCGAGCAGGAACGAAACATCGAACCTGACGTCGTTGGCCTCCAGCGCGTTCGCCTCTTCCTCATGGATTTTGCGGATGGTGCGCCCGACCCGTTGCGCCGCCTGGAACAGGGTCGGCGCGGTCATCAACGTCTCGGTCTCGCCGGTCTCGGGATTCTCCCAGCCCTCCCGCAGCATGCTCACCACAGACTGGCTGATCGAGAGGTTGCCAGCCGTCGCAACGCCAATGATGCGCTCGCCGGGCTTGCTGAAGACGTGGAGCTTCCGGAACGTCGAGATGTTGTCGACGCCGGCATTGGTGCGGGTGTCGGCAAACATCACCAGTCCGTCGCGAACCAGAATTCCGCAGCAATAGGTCATGGGCTAGTGTCCCGAATCCGAAGTTCGCTCGATTTTGCGGCACGTTCGTCAGCGAACTTCGGATTTCAAGAGGGACACTAGCACTTGGTGGCTTGCTAGTGTGACTTTGGTTCAGAAGTTCGCTCCCGATCTCGCTGCTTGGTATGGCGAACTTCTGAACCGCCACACTAGCCCGCTCCCCGGATCGCGAAGCTGTTATAGCGACCCGACAGGCAGGGGAGCAACGCTGGTGTGTGCGACCGAACGTGCCGCAAAATCAACCGAACATCGGATTTCAGGCACTAGATCAGCCTTGTGACTGCCGTTGCGTCTGATTGACGTGGACGTTGACCGCCAGCCTCTCGCCGGAGCCCCCGTAGCGGGTGCCGCGGACCGGCGCCGCGCTGAGGTAATCGAGCCCGGCGGCAACCCGGATATGGGCGTCCGTGGCGCAAATGCCGTTCGCGGCGTCGAATGCGACCCAGCCTAGCTTCGGCACGAACGCCTCGGCCCAGGCATGGCCGGCGTCCTGCTCGACGACGCCGTCGTCGCGATGAAAGTGCCCGCTGATGTAGCGCGCCGGAATACCGATACTGCGCGCCGCGGCGATGAAGATATGCGTGAGGTCCTGGCATACGCCGCGCTTGAGGGCGAACGCCTCGGAGGCCGTGGTGGCGGCATGGGTCGGATCGGGATCGAACGTCATATCTTCGTTCAGGCGCGCCAGCACGGCGTGCAGGAGCTTCAAATTGTCGTCGCCGGCTTCCGCGCGTGCCGCGGAGGCAAACGCGGCGATCGCTTCGTCGGGCTTGGTCAACGGCGTCTCGCGCAGGAACAGCGAAGGCGGAAAGCGCTCGATTGCGCCGGTTACGACGCCGTTGGTGTTGCGGGTCTCGACCTCGCCTTCGACCGAAACGACGAGCTCGCTGAAAGGTCCTTCCGCCGTGAACGCATGGCAGAGGTTGCCGAACGCATCCTCATGCTGGTCGAGCCGGCAATCCGTGGACACGTCGATATGCCAGTTGATGACGTACTGGCCGTCATGGTTGCGCGGCGTCAGGCGCAGCATCTGGATCACGCCGGTGGCCGGCGTGTCGTAGTGGTACGAGGTCCGATGGACGACGCGGATACGCATGAAATGCCATCATCACGATGGCGTTGGAAATGTCTACTGCCTGCAGGGCCCCCGCAGGATCACATCAAGTACTGTTCGGTGATCGCCGCGCCCAGACGATTGTTGGCGGAGATGAACTCGCCGATGAACTCGTGCAGTCCCTGCTGGAAAATCTCTTCCATGCGGCTGTTCTGGAGCCGGGTACGCGTCGCGCGGGCCTGCCGCTGCGCGGGGCCCTGGCGGCCATAAGCCTGCGCGATGTAGTCGAGGTTCTGAACCAGATTGCCGTAGCAGCTTGCCAGCGAGCGAGGCATTTCATCCTTCAGGATGAGCAGGTCGGCAATCAGCCAGGGCTTGACGCTTTCCTTGTAGACCCAGTGATACGCCGTCAGTGCCGACACCGAACGCAGGATCGCCGACCATTGAAAATAGTCGAGCGGACCGCCGACGCGTTCGTTCGTCGGCAGCAGCAGGTGAAACTTGACGTCGAGGATGCGCGCCGTGTTGTCGGCGCGCTCCTGGTAGAGGCCCAGCCGCGAAAACCAATAGGCGTCGTTGCGCAGCATGGTCCGGTAGGCGCGGCCGTCGAAGCGCAGCGAGGATTCCTGCACCCAGCGCAGGAAGCGCATGAATTCCTCGCGCGAGGTCGGGCCGTTGCCGAAGCGCTTGAGCTGGAGCCAGGTGCCGTTGATCGCATCCCACATTTCCATGGTCAGTGCGGTGCGCACCGCGCGCGCATTGGTGCGTGCGAGCTCGAAGCAGTTGCGGATCGACGACGGGTTGGCGGTCGAGAAGCACAGGAATTCGGTGACCGTCTCCTCGTTGGCTTCCGAATAGTGCGCGGAGAACGCGCCGGCGCAGCCGGCGGTGGCGACGGCGGATTCCCATTCGTTGCCGCTGCCGACATAGGAGAGGGGAAGCGTGGTCAGCCGCTGCGTCACTTCAAGGATGCGCGCGAGGTATTCCGCGCGTTCGACATAGCGAGACAGCCAGTAGAGATTGTCGGCGGTGCGCGAGAGCATCTTACGTGTCCAACACCCAGGTATCCTTGGTGCCGCCGCCCTGACTCGAATTGACGACAAGCGACCCTTTTTGCAAAGCGACGCGGGTGAGCCCGCCCGGAACGATCCGGACGCGATCACGCCCGACCAGCACGAACGGCCGCAGATCGACATGCCGCGGCGCGATGCCTTCCTCGACGCAAGTCGGAACGGTGGACAAGGCCAGCGTTGGCTGCGCGATGAAATTCTTCGGCGACGATTTCAGCTTGGCCCGGAACGCCTCGATCTGAGCCTTGTCGGCCTTGGGCCCGATCAGCATCCCGTAACCGCCGGAGCCGTGGACTTCCTTCACGACCAGTTCCTCGAGGTGATCGAGCACATAGGACAGGTGCTCCTGTTCGCGGCAGCGCCAGGTCGGCACGTTTTTCAAGAGCGGCTCTTCGCCGAGATAGAATTTCACGATCTCGGGCATGTAGCTGTAGACCGCCTTGTCGTCGGCGATGCCGGTGCCGACGGCGTTCGCCAGCGTGACGTTGCCGGCCTGGTAGGCCGACATCACGCCCGGCACGCCGAGCGCCGAATCGGGGCGGAAGGCGAGAGGGTCGAGGAAGTCGTCGTCGATGCGACGGTAGATCACATCCACGCGCTGCGGCCCCTGGGTCGTGCGCATGTAGACCGTCTCGTCCTTCACGAACAAATCGCGGCCTTCGACCAGTTCGACGCCGAGCTTGTCGGCCAGGAACGAGTGCTCGTAATAGGCGGAATTGTAGATGCCGGGTGTGAGCAGCACGACCGTCGGATCGAACGAGGCGGTCACAGGTGCGACGGACTTGAGCGTCGCGAGCAGCTCATCGGGATAGTTCTCGACCGGCGCGATGCGATGGCGGGAGAACAGTTCCGGAAACAGCCGCAGCATGATCTCGCGGTTCTCCAGCATGTAGGAGACGCCGGAGGGCGTGCGGGCATTGTCCTCGAGCACGTAGAACGTCTCGGCGTCGACGCGCACGATATCGATGCCGGCGATATGGACGTAGATGTCGTGCGGGACCTTCTGGCCGTTCATCTCCGGCCGGAACACCGGATTCTGGAAAACCAGATCCTCCGGGATCACGCCCGCTTTGAGGATTTCGCGCCGGCCATAAACGTCGCCGATATAGGCGTTGATCGCCTTCACGCGCTGTTCGAGGCCGCGACTGACGAAGTCCCATTCGGCGGCCGCCAGGATGCGCGGCACCACGTCGAAGGGGATCAGGCGTTCCTGGGAGTCGGCCTCGCCATAGACCGCGAAGGTGATGCCGATCCGCTGGAAGATCAGCTCGGCCTCGCGCCGGCGGTGATCGAGCACCTCGGGCGGAACCTCCTTGAGCCAGAGTGACAGTTCGCCATAGGGCGGGCGCACCGACCCGTCGGTCCCTGTCATCTCATCGAAAGCAAATGCCACCGTTGCTGCCCCCGGGCGGCGGTCCGCCGCTCTGGAACGATCTTGGAAGTGTAGTAGCAAGCCGCGCGCCAAACCAATTGGACTTTTGCACAGGCCGCAGGCACGGCGTGACGCGGCTTTTGCCTCTATTTTGGGCGCAACGTGACTATCCGGACGGCGTGGGGCATTAGCGATCGGACCGGCCGGTTCCCATCGCTTCCTCGACCCACATCTGCCAGGTGCGGTCGGTGCTGTGGCCGCGCTCGGACTTGTCCCGGTTCTCTTCGCCGGCCCGCGCTTCGGTCTCGTCGAGATAGATGATGGGGCTGCCGAGCGCGAGCGCCTGCAACTGCAGACGCGCGTTTACCTCGGTGTAGATGGCGCGCGACACCATCCGCCGGATGTTGGGTCCGACCACAACATTGCCGTGGCCGCGCATCAGCGCGACGGTGCGGTTGCCGAGCGTTTCGGCGAGCGCCTTGCCGAGCTTGGCGTCGGTGACCAGCAGGCTGCGCGATCCGGCGACCCGGCGCATCTCGAAGACCGGGACCTCCGGCGACAAGAAGCCGGCGGTGTTGACGATCGGGCGCAGCGGCACGTTCGAGGCGCCGAACGGGATGACCGTCGGGGAGTGGCTGTGCAGGATCGCGTGCACGTCCGGGCGCGCCTTGTAGATTTCGGAATGGATGAAGCGCTCGGAGTAGATCGAGCGGTCGCGCTGATCGATCGGGCGCGAGTCCAGATCGAACTCCATGATGTCGTCCTTGGTGACGCGGCCGGGCGCGAGCGAGGCCGACATCAGGTAGCGATCCTTGTTGCCGGGATGACGCACGGTGACGTGCCCGAAGCCGTCGACCACACCCTGGCGATAGAGAATCCGGTTGGCGGCAACGAGGTCGTCGATCACCGCGTCGAGGCCGGCTTCGGCAAGCGCTCCAGAGATCAGCAACGGAATCACGGCAAGGCTCGCCAGGAACGTCCGCACGGCAAAACGGTTTGATGGCATCGTGAGCTCCCTCTACAGCCGTCAATGGGCGAGAAACTTCTTCACGCGCTCGACCACCGGCTTGGGCGTGGCATAGAGCCTTGTAACGAGCTTTTGCACGTCCTCGCCGGTCGTCGGCAGGACTTCCGCCGAAATTTTTTCACCCTCGGCGATGAACGCCGGATCCTTCATGGTCGCATCGAAGGCGCGGCGCAGCATGGTCGCGATCTTGGGAGGAAGCCCTGGCGGTCCGGCAAACGGCCGCGCCATCTCGCTCGGCCCGATCATGAGATCGAGGAGCTGCCGATCCTCCGGCTTCGACACCAGTTCGTAGATCAGCGGCACGTTCTGGAAGTCCTGGTGCTTCTGGAAGGCGAGCTGGGTGAGCACGTTGATCTTGTTGTCGCGCAGCCAGTCGGGCTTGGCGGTCTTGATCGCCGACAGGCTGAAGGTGCAGCGGCCATGCGCCTCGCCGCGCTCGATCGCGATGATGGTTTCCTGCGTGCCTTGATAGCCGGTGACGAGCTTGAACTTCGTGCCGATCAGCTCGTTGAGGATCAGCGGCCAGGTATCGGTGTCGGAACTTGCGCCGGTACCGGCGACGACCATCGTCTCGCGTTGTGCATCCTTGATGGTCTTGAACGGGCTTGCGCCCCAGGCGATGCACATCCCGACGTCCTTGCTGACGGCGCCGATCCAGGTGAACTGGCTGCTGTCGAAATCGACTTTGCGCGATCCAATCAGGGGCTCGAGGATGGGTCCGCCGGCGAACGTCGTGATCGCAGTGCCGTCCTTGGGCGCTTGCTGCGCCAGGAAGGTCGCCGCGCGGATGCCGCCGGCGCCGGGCATCACCTGTACATTGACGGCCGGCTTGCCGGGGATGTGGCGCCCGATATGACGGGCGAGCACCCGTGCGTAGAGATCGATGCCGCCGCCGGCGGTGCCGGCCACATAGATGTTGATCGGCTTGTCGATGGTGTCCTGGGCTGCCGCCGGGGCGCAGGGGAGGACCAACGCCAGCGCCGCCGTGACGGCAATGTCCGGCAACCGAATCCGCGTCATGACCGTTCCTCCGTCGTTTCCTTGTTCTTTCCGATTGGCGTTGCGGCCATCCGGGCGCTACTTTGCCCCGGATCGCCGGTGACTTGAAGCCTGAACGAAGCCGGTGGCAGGCTATGTCGCACCCATCCAAGTTTTGAAACGACCCAAGGACGAACATGACGGCTGCCAGCGCTCCCAGTTCCGCCGCTTTGGTCTCCGCCGCCCTGCTGGTGATCGGGGACGAGATCCTATCCGGCCGCACCAAGGACAAGAATATCGGCTACGTCGCCGAATACCTGACCGCGCTCGGTGTCGATCTGAAGGAAGTGCGCGTCGTCGGCGACGAGGAAACGGAGATCGTCACCGCGCTCAATGCGCTGCGCGCCCGCTACACCTACGTGTTCACGACCGGCGGCATCGGGCCGACCCATGACGACATCACCGCGGAATGCGTCGCCAAGGCGTTCGGGGTCTCGATCGATCACGATCCGCGCGCGGTCAAGATTCTGAGCGACCGGCTGGCACAGACCGGCGGCGAAATGAACGAAGCGCGCATGCGCATGACGCGCATCCCCGCCGGCGCCGATCTCGTTCACAACAAAGTGTCGGCAGCGCCCGGATTCTGGCTTGGCAATGTCATCGTGATGGCGGGCGTGCCGACCATCATGCAGGCGATGCTCGACGAGGTGGCGCCGAAGCTCAAGACCGGCGTGCGCATGCTGTCGGAGACGGTGCGCGCCGATTGCCGCGAAGGCGACATCGGCACGCCGTTGGGCGAGATCGCGAAGGCCCATCCGGACGTTGCGATCGGCAGCTATCCTTTCTTCGACGAGCAGCGCGGGCCCAATACCAATGTCGTGCTGCGCGCGCGCGATCAGGCGAAGCTCGCGGCGGCGAAGATCGCGGTGGAAGAGATGGTGAAGCGGGTGAGGGCGGCGCTCTAAGTTGAAGTTGAGGAGTGAATGTCATGGTTCGATATCGTCCGTCCCGGCGCGCCGTCGTTAAGGGCGCATTTGCTGTCGGCGTAGGGATGAGCGGTTCGACGGCGCTCGCGCAGGAGCGGAGCTTCCGCTCACGCCGCAATGCGGTGCGGAAGGCACGTCCACGCCGGCGCAGACCGAAGGGCCGTTCTTTCGGGCGGGGTCGCCGGGCCGCGCCGAACTGGTCGAGGCCGGTTCGAAAGCGCGCCAGGTCGAGCTGACGGGTTTCGTGCTGACCCGCGGTTGCAATCCGGTCGCGCGCGCGGTCGTCGACCTCTGGCACGCGGACGAGCGCGGCGCCTACGACAACAAGGGCTTCCGCTATCGCGGACGCACCTATACCGACGAGAAGGGGCGCTATCGCTTCCGCACCATCGTGCCGGCGCTCTATCCCGGCCGCACCCGCCACTACCACGTCAATGTCGCCGCCGGTGGCCAGCTGTCTGCTGACCACGCAGCTCTATTTTCCCGACGAGCCCGGCAACCGCCGCGACGGCCTCTTCCGCAAGGAGCTGCTGATGCAGGTTGCCGACAAGGGCGGCGCCAAGGACAGCGCCATGGCGGCGCGGTTCGATTTCGTCATCGATTTGCGGATGTGAGCGTGTCGATGGCGCCCGAGCCCGAGCAGTCGCGCAAACCCTTTCCGGTTTCGTGGGATCAGTTTCATCGCGACGCGCGCGCGCTCGCGTGGCGGCTGGCGGAAGCCGGGCCGTTCGACGCGATGGTCTGCATCACGCGCGGCGGCCTGGTGCCGGCTGCGATCGTCGCGCGCGAGCTCGGTATCCGGCTGATCGAGACCATCTGTGTCGCAAGCTACGACCACACCACCCAGAACGACGTGCGCGTCATCAAGACGATCGCCCCCGCCATTGCCTCGATCGGCGGCGGGCGCGGCAAGGGCGTGCTGATCGTCGACGACCTGGTCGATACCGGGCAGACCGCGCGGATGGTGCGTGAGCTGCTGCCGGAGGCGCATTTCGCGACGGTCTATGCCAAGCCCATGGGCCGGCCGATGGTCGATACCTTCATCACCGAGGTGTCGCAGGACACCTGGATCTTCTTCCCGTGGGACACCGGCCTGACCTTCCAGCCGCCGATCAAGGAGGCCGGGCTGTAGGTACAAGCGTTGTGGTGCTATGATTGCTGCACGCCTTCCCCTTTTGCGGAGACTCGTCATGGACGCCGTCACGCCCAAAACAAAGACCGAGCTGCGGTCGCATCACGTGCGCCCTGCCAATATGGAATGGCAGAAGACGCGGTTCCCTGGCTGCGAGATCAAGACGCTGCTGTTCGATGCCGAAAGCGGACTGATCACCGCGCTGACGCGCTTTGCGCCCGGCGCCGTGCTGCCCGACCACGAGCACGTCAGGATCGAGCAGACCTATGTGATCGAGGGCCGGCTGGTGGACCGGGACGGGCCCGACGCCGGCCTCGAGGTCGGCCCGGGCGAGTTCGTCTGGCGCGATGCCGGCAGCCGCCACTCGGCCTGGGCGCCGGATGGCGGCCTGATGCTGGCGATGTTCCAGATCCCCAACAAATTCTACGAGCAAGACGGCCGCGTCACCGACGCCAACGGCCAGGACTGGGAAAGCTTATGGGGCGAGGTCTTTAAGGCCCAATAAGCTTCAAGTTCGCTGCCGAATGACACGCGCGTCCGGTGGGTGCTAGAAGCGGCGCACGCGGACGTGGCGAAACGGTAGACGCAACGGACTTAAAATCCGTTGGGCCAAAAGCCCGTGCCGGTTCAAGTCCGGCCGTCCGCACCATTATATGGCACTCGGCGAGTTGGTACCCGTTGGGTCTTTTCGCGTGCGGGCTGACCCGCTTGGGCGCGACGTTTGTCCAAGAAATCGCGCTCGGATTGCGATCCCCGCCCGATTGCAAATGCCGCTCCGTCTGCACAAACCTTGTTTTTGGGTTGTCCAGGGCGGTGAGGCCAAGAAACTAATACCGAAAGCTACTGGAACCTTATATCGCGAAAGGGCAGTCTACATCGTGGATGCGGTGTTTTCGGTCTACTGCGATGCCAACGCTAGTCGGTGACGATCTCAGATTGCTTGCTGCAGAATTCGCGCCCGCCGATCTCGGCGGTCCGGTTGACGTCCCGTTCGAGCATTTTGCCGAGAGTTGGATCGAGCGCCCGGTCTTCGAGCGTTTCGATTTGATTGCTGGGCGCTATGCGGACAGGACCGCTGTGGATGATGGCGTTATGCGCCTGACCTACGGCGAGCTGATGCGCTCCTGCGTCGACCTGGCGACGCGCATCGATGCGCTGGTGCCTTCGGGCGCGCCGGTCGGCATCATGTTGCCGACCTGTGCGCTGGTGCCTGTCGCTGCGTTAGCTTGTCTCGCAATCGGCCGGCCGTTCGTGCCGTTGGACTGCAACTATCCGGCGCCCCGCATCGCGCAGATCGTGGCTGAAGCCGGCATGCAGGCGGTGCTAGTTGACAGCGGGAGCGAGCACGCGGCTACGCTTGCGGCATCGATGCCGCGCATCGATGTTACGGCTTCGCTTGCCGCTCGCCCCGGTGAAACGAAGATCTCCCCGGCAGCAGTAAACAAGCCGGCGGCGATTTTGTACACCTCGGGCAGTACCGGTCGCCCCAAGGGCATCTGCCTCGATCAACGGGCGATCTCCCACAGGGCAGCCGAATTCATCAATTCGTGCCATCTGCATGCCGATGACCGCATCATCCTTCTGACCTCTCCCGGAACCGTGGATGGTATTAGGAACATCGTTGGAGCGCTCCTGAGCGGGGCGTCCTTTGTCATTGCCGACCCGCTCAATGTCGGCATCAGTGGCGTGCTGGCCATGCTGCAGCAAAAGCAGATCACGATCTGCGCAGCGATACCGGCACTGCTGCGCGAGCTCATGAACGCGGATGCGGTCAACGGCTCAACCGCCGCTCTCAGAGTAGTGCGGCTTTTCGGCAAGTCAGCTCAGGCGCGCGACGTTGCGCGGCTCAGAAAGATTCTGCCTCCCTCATGCCATATCCAGATTGCTTACGGACTAACGGAGACGGGTGCGATTTTTCGATGGTTCGTTCCGCGCGAGTGGCGCGCCGACGGACGTCGAATGCCCTGCGGCTACGCCAAGCCCGGGATGTCCCTTTGGCTGAGGGACGCGGACAACGGCACCCCGCCTAGCGGCGAACTCGTAGTCAAAAGCCGCGATCTCATGCTCGGTTACTGGCAGGATGGGCGCCTGCAACCGAGTTCGTATGAACGCGATCCGGACGAACCTTCGCTGGGCATTCTGTACACGGGCGATGTTATCAGAATTCGCGAAGACGGATTGGCCGAGGTCGTCGGCCGCAAGGACCGGCAGGTCAAAATCAACGGCCTGCGCGTCAACCCTGGCGAGGTCGAAGACGCCTTGGCACGGTGTGATGGCGTTGCCAAATCGGCGGTGATCGCTCGCCACGATGACAGGGATGCCGCGACGCTTATCGCTTTTGTCGTGCCGTATGAGCCGGCTGGCGCGACCTTCCTCAAGGACCTGCATGCCGCCATCGCCAGCCGCTTGCCCTCGCACATGCGCCCGGCGCACATCCGCCTGTTGAGCAAGATTCCGTCGTTGCCGAACTTCAAGCCCGACATTGCCGCGCTCCAGCGTTTGAACGAGTCGTTTTATGCAGCTGCGGACAGTATCGATGCGCAGGAACCGCCGACGCGCATCAAGGATGCAGTGGAGGTAGCTTGGGCTGCAGTCTTGGGACGGCCGTGTGTTGGTACGAGTGACCGCTGGCTTGAAACGGGCGGCGATTCGCTGAAAAAGCTGAAACTGTGGCTCCACGTCGAGAAGACGCTCGGAATACGAATTCCGTACGAGCCGTTCGGCGATACCATGACGCCAAACGAAATCGCCACCACCATCGAAAGGGTGCTCGCCGCAGGCAAAGCTGGCGAGCCGGACCAAGTTTCGAGCCCGCGCTGATGGTCCGATCTGTTTGATCGGGCCGGTTCAAGTCCGGCCGTCCGCACCAGAAACCGGCCTTTCCGCTTGTCGGGAGGCCTTTGCCATGGCGCACATGTTGCGTCCGTTCCACTCCGTACCGGCTGTTCTGGGTGCCCCGGCCAGTCCATGCGGTCACTCGCGCTGGCAAGAATTGACAATTTTTTGGCGTGTCGCAGCAAGACCTGCCGGACGACCGGCATCCAAGAAGCGATGAACGCCGCTGTTCGCTCGTCCGCGAAAGCGGGCTGCTCCAAAATTTTTAGGGTCGACGCTTGGACGCCACTGATCCTTTGCTGGTGTTGCTGCGGCGCTACCTGGCCGAGCGCAGGGCATTCGATGATGCCTATGGAAGCGCTGAACGCGACTGGGACAGAATTGCCCGGGACACTTGGGTTGGCACTCAAGACGAAATAATTCGATCGGAGCCGCCCGCGACGACGACGGCTGGCGCATTGTTGGCGCTGGATCATGTGTTGCAATCTGACGAACTATTTGCGGAAAAATCAGAGTTTGCAGAACTGCAAATGCTCTGGCACCTGATCAGGGCCGCACGTGACTACATCGCCTCATCGGCCCGCAGCATTTAGCTTTTCCGCACGGTCCAGCCGTGCCCGATTACCTGCTGATCGGCGGTGCGATAGGCCCAGAAATGGAGCGGCCGGTCACCAGTGCACAAGCTTTTGCGACGGTATTTGTCCAAAAAATGATCATCCCCATTGTCTTGACCCATTCTAAAGAGGCTTTTATGCACTCATTCAACATCGTTCTAATGTGAGATTAAGGTCATGGCAGGTCTCCCGGCAAAGTTCGTCATAGCCCTCGCATCGATCATGTTGCTCCAGGGCCAGCCGGGCAAAGCAGACAACATTCATGGGTTCTGTTGGGGTGCGGGCTCTTGCGCCGACAACGGCACGAATACGCCGACAAAGTCAGAACCCGCCCCAGTTTGGCTTCTGGCATGCATCCGGCACCATCACCGGTAATTATTTCATCGACGTGCTCGTGCCCAATAACGTAGTTGGGCCATCAAGCTATAGCTTCACATATTCCAATGGTGGCGTCGCCAATTCAAACCTGGATGTCGTGGTCACAGCCACGCTGTTTAGCGCGACGGCGTGGACGAGTGGCCAGTTGGACACATACCTCGGAATTGCTGCCAGCCCGACAAACCCGATTGGGGCATATCTGCCGACAGCGCAGACCTTCCAACCTTCCGCAACTGGATTCCTAGTCTATCAGGTTGAACTCGGCCCGACGACACTGCAGCCAAATGCTGATCGGCTGGATGGACCGTTGTTCAGTGCAATTACACCGTTTGCGAAGGGCTCTTACGTCGTCGGCTTCGTGTCAGCTGGTGAGAAAAAGGGCGTAACGCAGTACAGTGCTATCCCAAACAGCGGCGCTATTCTTGAAACGGGAACGACTGTCACAGTCCCTGGGCCCCTGGCTGGCACGGGCATACCGGGTCTCGTGCTTGCCTTCGGCAGCCTCATGACTTTGTGGCGGATTAGACGCCGCATGTACGCCTGATTGCGATGCGGCGTGAGGCCGAGGCTACTCGCTTCATCCTCATGCCTCCGCTTCCTCGTCCCGCGCATACTCCTCCATCATCGCATCCACGGTAAGCGGCTTCGTTATCTCGGCGATGGCCGCCGCCGGCGCTACGGCCGCCTGTTCGAGGACAGCAAAGGCGACTGCGAGGTGCTGAAAAAATGGAGACAGCGATCGCCGCGGCGGAGCAGCTTTCGGCGGCGTCGAGATACCGTCAATCAAAGCCTTCAAGACGCGAGGCAATTATCGATCTTGAAACAAGCCGCGCGCGAATGCGTACTTAGAGATTAGTTCAATGTTATTGTGAGAGAAGGGGCAGGCTGTATTGCGTGCGTGGGGGCGGCTTGTATGCGGGTGTTTTTCATCGGTGCTTTGGCAGCGACCCTGGTCGGTTGTACAACTCTTCCCCCTCCCGACGCGAGTGCTGCTCGGAAACCAGTAGCGTCGAAGGTCGATGCGCAACATGCGAAGTCGATCAGATCAAAGACAGCCAAAGCCATCCCGGACGTAACGCGTACTGGATCAACGACACCTTCGCCAGCCGCTCAGCCTAATAGGGCTGATCCGATCACCGAAAAAGCAAAAGCGGCCATCGCGGCTTTGTTGGAGAACCCGGCATCGGCTGAGTTCTACAATCTGCGGCGAGCCCAGAAGAGTTTGCTCCACGCCAGGATGGATACGATCTGCGGCTACGTGAGAGCGAAAAACCCATCAGGCGGGGACATTGGAGGAATGCCGTTTCTTTACATTATCGGTGACGATGAGGCGTACCTGGTCAATGGAAGAAGCCAGGTAGCGGAGACGGTTCATGGGGCCGTTTGCAAGTAGGGAGCAGGACAACCCATCCGGGCGCTCCATCCGTTGGGCCGGAGGCCCGTGCCGGCTTAAGACCGGTGGTCCGCACCACGATTAGGGCGCAGTATCGGCACATTTGGTGGGCATATGGCCGCCCGGTACCGATTGTTTACGGGCTAGTGTCCCGATTCCGAAGTTCGTACGGTGTTGTGGCACATTCTGATACGAACTTCGGAATTGAAGGACACTAGCAACTAGTTGATTCCAGTGTGGCTTAGGTTCAGAAGTCCGCAAGTCGGACTTGCCGCGCCACTGTTGCGGACTTCTGAACCGCCACACTGGCGTGTGAGATGGGGCGTTCTGCCGCCGACAGACCCATGCAGGATCGAAGCTTCACGCAGATGTTCGGGCGCGCGACGTTGCTCGCGCTGCTTCTGCTTTGCGCTGCGGGCTGCTCGACCGCCAGCAATGTCGACGTCATGCTGTTCGCCGATCCCGGCAAGTACCAGTACCACAGCTGCGACCAGATCCTGAAGGCAGGCCAGGCGGTCGCCGCCCGTGAAGCGAAGCTGCGGGAGTTGATCCAGAAGGCCGAGCAGGGCGCCGCCGGTGCTCTGATCGGTACGGTCGCCTATCGCGGGGAACACCGGACGGTGGTCGAGGAACTGGCGGTGATCGACGGTGCATCGCGCCGCAAGCATTGCGCGACCCCGCCGAGCTGGCGCAGCACGACGGCCATCCAGTAACGCCGGTCAGATATCGACCTTGCGCAATCGCAGCGCGTTCGCGACCACGCTCACCGACGACAGCGCCATCGCGGCAGCGGCGATTGCCGGCGATAGCAACACGCCGAAGACCGGATAGAGCAGGCCGGCGGCGATCGGCACGCCGGCGGCGTTGTAGATGAAGGCGAAGAACAGGTTCTGGCGGATGTTGCGCATGGTCGCGGCCGACAGCCGCCGCGCGCGCACGATGCCCATGAGGTCGCCCTTGAGCAGCGTGACATGCGCGCTCTCGATCGCGACGTCGGTTCCGGTGCCCATGGCGATGCCGACGTCGGCGGCGGCAAGCGCCGGCGCGTCGTTGACGCCGTCGCCGGCCATCGCGACGACGCGGCCTTCGTGACGCAGGCGCTCGACCACGGCCGCCTTGCGATCCGGCAGGACCTCCGCCTCGACCTCGTCGATACGGAGATAGCGGCCGACGGCCTCGGCGGTGGTCCGGTTGTCGCCGGTCAGCATCACGACGCGCACGCCGTCCTGGTGCAGCGCGGCCAGCGCGGCGGGCGTCGTCTCCTTCACCGGATCGGCGATGGCGATGACGCCGGCAAGCTTGCCGTCGAGCGCCACGTAGATCGCGGTCGCGCCGTCGCGGCGCAGCCGCTCGGCCTCCGCATCGAGCGCGGCGGTCGATACGCCTAGTTCGGACAGGAACGACGCGTTGCCGAGCACGACCCGGCAGCGCTCGACCACCCCGACCGCGCCTTTGCCGGCCGGCGAGTCGAACCCCATCACGCGCCCGAACGTGATCTTGCGCTCGGTGGCGGCCGCAACAATGGCGGCGGCCAGCGGATGCTCGCTCACGCGCTCGACGCTCGCCGCAAATCGCAGCACCTCATTGTCGACGAAACCTTGCGCCGTCACGATCGCGACCACACTCGGCTTGCCTTCGGTCAGCGTGCCGGTCTTGTCGACGACGATGGTGTCGACTTTTTCCATGCGCTCGAGCGCTTCGGCGTTCTTGATCAGCACGCCGGCCTGCGCACCGCGGCCGACGCCGACCATGATCGACATCGGCGTCGCGAGGCCAAGCGCACAGGGGCAGGCGATGATGAGGACGCTGACCGCGGCCACCAGCCCGTAGGCGAGGCGGGGATCGGGCCCGAACATGGCCCAGGCGATGAAGGCCAGCATCGCGGCCGCGATGACGGCCGGGACGAACCATCCCGACACCTGATCGGCGAGCCGTTGGATCGGCGCGCGCGATCGTTGCGCCGCCGCCACCATCTGCACGATCTGCGCCAGCAGTGTGTCGCGCCCGACTTTGGCCGCGCGCATCACGAACGAGCCGGAGCCGTTGATGGAGCCGGCGATCGCCTTGTCGCCCGGTTCCTTGCTCACCGGCATCGACTCGCCGGTCACCAAGGATTCATCGACCGACGAGCGGCCTTCGATCACCTCGCCGTCGACCGGGATGCGTTCACCCGGCCGCACGCGCAGCCGGTCGCCGACCGCGACCTGCGTCGAGCGAGACTTCGACCTCGGTGCCGTCGCTCTCGATCCGCCGCGCGGTTTTCGGCTGAAGGTCGAGCAGCGCGCGGATCGCGCCGGAGGTCGCCTCACGCGCGCGCAACTCCAGCACCTGCCCGAGCAGGACCAGCACGGTGATGACCGCCGCCGCCTCGAAATAGACGGCAACCGCGCCGTCGTGACCGCGGAACGCCGCCGGGAACAGCGCCGGGCGCGAGCGTCGCGATCACGCTGTAGCCATAGGCGACGCCGGTGCCGAGTGCGATCAGCGTGAACATGTTGAGATTGCGCGTGACCAGCGACTGCCATCCGCGCTGGAAGAACGGCAGTCCGGCCCAGAGCACGACCGGCGTGGCGAATGCGAATTGCACCCAGTTCGACAGCGTCTGGTTGATCCAGGCGTGCGCGCCGAAGATGTGCGCGCCCATCTCGAGGACGAACACCGGGATGGTGAGCAGCAATCCGATCCAGAAACGCCGCGTCATGTCGGCGAGTTCGGGATTGGGGCCGCTCTCGGCCGTGGCGATCTCCGGCTCCAGCGCCATGCCGCAGATCGGGCAGGCGCCGGGACCGATCTGGCGCACCTCCGGATGCATGGGGCAGGTGTAGACGGTGCCCTCGGGAACGTCGGGAGCGTCGTGGGCTTCCGGCGAAAGGTATTTCGCGGGATCGGCCGCGAATTTGGTGCGGCAGCCGGCCGAGCAGAAATAATAGGGATGGCCGTGATGGGTATGGCGGTGTGGCGTGGTGTGCGGGTCGACCGTCATGCCGCAGACGGGATCGATCACGCCGGTCGCCGGCGGCCGATTGCCATCGCTGTGCACGTGGTGATCCATGGGGAGATCCGCGTCGCCTCGCACCCAATATATGGGGGCAGCTCAGTCCGGCTTCCAGCGATAGAGCCAGTCGTAGCGCCGCAACAGGCCGCGTCCGCCCTCCGCCATGAGCGCGAGCGACCGCAGGACGTCGCGCCGCCCATGTGATAGACGGTGCCATTGCGGCGGGCGGCGATTTGCGCGCGCGCGGTGCGCTTCTGGCGCTTCGCTTCATAATTGCGCAGCGCGGCCGGCGTGTCGTCGGGCGCCTGCGCGAGGCATGCCGCGAGCACGGCGGCATCCTCGATCGCCATGGCAGCGCCTTGCGCCAGATACGGCAGCATCGGGTGCGCGGCGTCGCCGAGCAGCGTCACCGGGCCTTTGCCCCAGCGCTTCAGCGGCCGGCAATCGTAGAGCGCCCATTTCTGCCATTGGCCGGCGGCGCCGATCAGCTCGCGCGCCGGCGCGTGCCACATGTCGGCGGAGAAGCGGCGCCAGGATCTCGTCGCGGTCGCCGGCGGCGCTCCAGCCGGTCTCGCGCCATTCATCGCGCACGATCGCGACCACATTGATGAGACTTCCGCCGCGCACCGGATAGTGCACGAGATGCGCGTGCCGGCCGAGCCAGAGATTGACCGTATGCGCGCGGAACGCCGGCGACGCCGCGTCGGCAGGAACCAGCGCGCGCCAGGCGGTGTGCTGCGCAAACCGCGGCTCGCGGCTGTGGCCGAGGCGGCCGCGCAGTGCCGACCATAAACCATCGGCGCCGACCAGCGCGCTGCCGTGGGTGTCGATCGGCTGCATTCCCTTGCGGCCGCCGACCGTGACACCGTTATCGTGCATGGCGACATCCTCGACCCGCACGCCGAGCTGCAATGCGAGCGGGCGCAGCCGCTTCAATCGCCTCGCGCAGGACCGTGTGCAGGTCGCCGCGATGGATCACCCAAAACGGCGCGCCGTAACGCTTCGCGGCCGTGCACCGAGCGGCGCGCGTGCAAGCACGCGGCCCGAGCCGTGCATTCATGACGTTGAGTGCAAACGGCGCGACGACATAGGGCGCAAGCCGCTCGCCGAGACCGAGGTCGATCAGCACCCGCGAGGCATTCGGCGAAAGCTGGATACCGGCGCCGATCGCCTCCAGCTGCTCGGCCTGCTCGACGACGGACACGCGGGAAGCCGCGCCGGGCGAGTGCGATCGCCGCCGTCAGCCCGCCGATCCCGGCGCCGGCGATGACGACGGTGCGCGGGAAGGTCACGGATGGTGCTCCGTTTGAGGTCGATCAGGCCGCCGCGGTTTCCGTCAGCGCGCATTCCGGCGGCCGCGCCGCATGCGCACCGAGCGCCGGATCGAAGCGGAACAGCGTCGAGCAATAGGGACAGATGATCTCGGTCGCGTCGCCCATGTCGAGGAAGACATGCGGATGGTCGAACGGCGGCACGGCGCCGACGCACATGAACTCCTTGGCGCCGATCTCGATGACCGGTACGCCGGGGGTATTGTGGAAATGTGGAACGTAGCTTTCCGCCATGGTCCGATCTGCACGTTTCGAATGCGCCGCACCATAACGGGGCGATTTGGCCGATTCATAGGGTTAAACACCGATAGTGCCCAATTGGCGGGCATTTCTGGGAACCGGACCGGAGGCAGCGCCGGTAGTCCACAGCCAAATCGGATAAATTTCCGAGCGGCATCTTGCTGGCACAATCGGGCGTTACCAGTTGTGGCCGGGGCGGGTGCGGAGATTTAAGTCAGTATGCACGGCTCACGGATTGCCTTGCCGCTCGGCGCGGCCTTTGCCTGCGCGATCGCGGCCCTGACGATCGTGCCGCGCGGGCATCGAAGCCGATATGCTGCTGAGGGCGCAGGACGACCCGGTGCGCCTCGTCGACCATGCGCTCGACCGCTCGTTCAATGCCGATGTCGCCCGCCGCGAGATCGAGGCCGCGCTCAAGGCCAAGGACGCGGACCTCGCCCAAAGCTTCCTCGATCTGGCGCGCGACCGCAACGTGACGGTCGATCCGGCGCTGGTTGCGCGGGTCGAGGAGGCGAATTCGTCCTCCGCCGCTGCCAAGCGCGCGGCCGGCAGCTTTGCCCAGGGGCTGATCATCGGCGAGCCCGAGGATTTCGCGGGATTGGCCGGCACCGCGCTCGGCGACCTGTTCGTATTCGGTGACGTCCGCGACGCGATCCGGGAAGGGTCGCGCATGGCTTCAGGCGAGCCGGCCGACGAACTGGTGCTTGGCCTCGCCGGCGTCGGCATTGCGCTCACCGCGGGCACTTACGCCTCGCTCGGCGCTGGCGCACCGGCGCGCGTCGGCCTCTCGGTGCTCAAGGTGGCGCGCAAGACCGGCCGCATGAGCGCGCAGATGAGCCCAGTATGTCAGCCGCACGCTGCGGGAGATCGTGGACTGGACGGCGCTGCGGCGCGCGGTCGGCAAGGCCAGCATCACCGAGCCGACGACGGCTGTGCGTGGGGTGCGCGAGGCCGTGAAGGTGGAAAAATCCCGCGACCTGGTGCGGATGGTCGGCGACCTCGGCCGCGTGCAGTCGAAGGCCGGCACCCAGGCGGCGCTCGACGGTTTGAAGATCGCACAGGGCCCGCGCGACGTCGCCAGGATTGCCCGCCTCGCCGATGTCAAAGGCAGCCGCACCCGGGCGATCCTGAAGATGTTCGGCCGCGGCGCGCTGTTCCTGGCCGCCAGCGCCTTCAATCTCGCCTGGTGGATTTTGGGCGATGTTGACGGTGCTGGGCTTCGTCATGGCGCTCAAGCGCGACATGCGAACGCGCCACCGAGCGATATTGCGATCGCCGCCGCGCCAGGCGCGCCCGCGCGCTCGAACGCTACGCGGCGATGACCGCGCGGGCTTAACGGCCCAGACGTCGCAGTCTATACCTCCCGCATGCATAGCTTCCGGAACGACGGCGTCGACATCGCCTATCTGGATGAAGGCGAGGGCGAGCCGGTCGTTCTCGTCCACGGCTTTGCCTCGACCAAGGAGGTCAACTGGCTCAATCCAGGCTGGGTGTCGACATTGACCCGTGCCGGCCGCCGCGCCATCGCGCTCGACAACCGCGGCCATGGCGCCTCGGCCAAGCTCTACGATCCCGCCGCCTACCACAGCGCCGTCATGGCCGAGGACGTGCGCGCGCTGCTCGATCATCTCGGAATTCCGCGCGCCGATGTCATGGGCTACTCGATGGGTGCCCGCATCGCCGCGTTCCTGGCGCTCGCGCATCCGGATCGGGTGCGCAGCGTCGTGCTCGGCGGGCTGGGCATCCGGCTGGTGGACGGCGTCGGTCTTCCGGAATCGATCGCCGACGCGCTCGAAGCGCCGTCGCTCGCCGACGTGCAGCGATCCGCAGGGCCGAACGTTCCGCGCCTTTGCCGACCAGACCAAGTCCGACCGCAAGGCGCTCGCGGCCTGTATCCGCGGTTCGCGCCAGACCTTGTCGCGTCAGGATTGTGCCAGGCTGACGATGCCGGTCCTGGTCGCAGTCGGCAGCAAGGACGACGTCGCGGGCTCGGCGCCGGAACTGGCCGCGCTGCTGCCGCAGGGGCGGGCGCTCGACATTCCGGGGCGTGACCACATGCTGGCGGTGGGCGACCGGGTGTTCAAGAGAGGCGGTGCTCGCCTTCCTGGCCCAGAGACCCTGACAGAATTGTGCCGGTAACCCCCTGGAGCAGCGCGTTTTTGCCGCCATATACGAATTGGATGGGCAATTATGGTAGAATTCCCGCAACGCTAGTCTGTGGAGACCGTCATGGCGCAGCGACAGGCACGAGCCGTAGACGCGCTCGACAAGGTTGATCCGGTCTGGGCCCGTATCCGCAACGAGGCCGAGGAAGCCGTGCGTCGGGAGCCCGAGCTCTCGACCTTCATCTATTCGACGATCCTGCATCACGACACGCTGGAGGCTGCGGTCGTGCACCGCGTGTCGCAGCGGCTCGACCATCCGGATGTGCCCGCTGAGCTGATCCGCCAGGTCTACGAGGAGGCGCTCGAGAACGATCCGGCGATCGGGCTCTCGTTCCGCGCCGACATCGTGGCCACCTTCGATCGCGATCCCGCGACCCATCGCTTCCTCGAGCCGGTGCTCTACTTCAAGGGCTTCCACGCCGTGCAGACGCATCGGCTGGCGCACTGGCTCTGGCACAAGGACCGCAAGGATTTCGCGTATTATCTGCAGAGCCGTTCGTCGGCGGTATTCCAGACCGACATCCATCCGGCGGCGCCGATCGGGCGGGGCATCTTCCTCGACCACGCGACCGGCCTGGTGGTCGGCGAGACAGCGGTGATCGAGGACGACGTGTCGATCCTGCACGGCGTGACGCTTGGCGGCACCGGCAAGGAATACTCGGACCGTCATCCCAAGATCAGGCGCGGCGTCATGCTCGGCGCGGGCGCGAAGATCATCGGCAATATCGAGATCGGACACTGCGCGCGCGTTGCCGCGGGCTCGGTGGTGCTCAAGTCGGTCCCGCACAACACCACCGTCGCCGGCGTGCCGGCGCGGGTCATCGGCGAGGCGGGCTGTCCGGAGCCGTCGCGCACCATGGACCAGTATTTCCACGACAACGACGGCTGATCGCGAGCCATTGCCAGCGCAGCGTCCGCCGTGGCACGGTCGCTCGATAAACAGAGGGTAGCCTGCGTGGACGTGCAAGAAGTCAGGAAAACTCGACGCCTATCTCAAGCGGCTGTTCAACAATCCGCGCATCCGCGTCGTGCCGCGCCCGAAGAAGGACGATTCCGCCGAGGTCTATATCGGCGAGGAGTTCATCGGCGTCATGTTCGTGGACGATGAGGACAACGAGCGGTCGTACAATTTCCAGATGGCGATCCTGGCGACCGATCTCGAATAGCAATTTTTCCGCACGTCCCCGCGGCCGGACCCAATCAAAAATCCGGATTCCCGCGTGCGCGGGAATGAGCGGGGACAGCCTCGCTTTTTTGCGAGATGGAGCTGCCTGCCGGGCGCAGCTTCGTCATCAGCCGATCGATATTGCCGGCGACGGCGCGCCAGTCGTCCAGCCAGTCGCGCAGGAAGCGTATCGTGACGTCGGCCTCGCCGATGCGCCTGACATGAAGGCACATGCCCGGCGTGGCGCCGGCGCCGTTGCGGCTGCAGCGCACCAGAAAATTTTCCGGCGCTGCGGCGTCATAGATCAGGTCTTCGCCCTGGTATGGCGTCCCCTGGCGGAACGCCATCATCGACAGTCCTTCGGGACCGGCGACAGGCTCGGACTCCGGATAGCGCGGATAGATGGTCTTCACCCGCTCATCCGGCGCCAGAGAGTCGCGCGCGGCGGCGATGGTGACGAAGATGCGCTCGAACGGTTGCGCTCTTGGCAATCCCTTTGTCGGCACGTTCGGCAATGGCGATCCGTCCGGCGGCTCGAGCGAGGGCCACAGGAAAGCGAGGTCGAGGCGCTCATGCGCGCCGGGCTGGCGTTGCATCGGCACGCGGATGGCGGCCGGCGGCACGTTGAAGGCGACGCCCGCCGACGGTGACGGGGAGCGCCGGCGCATTCGGCGCGACTGGCGTGCTGGGCCAGCCCGGCCAAAGCACGCTGAGGATGAAGCCCGTGGCGGCGGCGACCGCGACGCCGACGACGAGCAGCGGCAGCGCCAGCAGGCGGCCGTGCTGCTTGCGCTGGCGGCGCATGTCGATGGTGACGCATAGCTCGTGCTCATCCCGCCAAGGTCCTCCGAAGTGCCCGCAATCGAATCGCCTGATTCATCAAGCATGGCGGCCGTTAACGATTAATTAAGGATGTGGTGGCGGCGGCCGCCCGGTCTTGCAATGCATGCAGCCATTGGCGTTTGCGGGGCTGCGGATGTCGCCGGAAGCTATTCAATCCTTCTATGCCTGATGCTGGGCTTTGCCTGGGCCGGGTTCCTGGCCACGGGCTATCAGGCTGCGACCAAGCGTCCGGCGAGCTTCCGGCTCCTGCAACGCGGGCCGCGCCCCTCGGCTTTTGCGGCGATCCCGTTCCTCGCGTTCGCGGCGCCGTTCATCATCATGCGCAACACGCTGCGTGCCCGCCGTTTCGACAACCGGCGGTTCGAGACCGTGATGGTGGCGACGATCGCTGCCGGAATATGGAGCCTGATGACCGGCACCGTGGTGGTGATGGCGGTCTCGGCGCTGCACAGCTAGCAGCACGATCCGAAGTGGGCCGGTTTTCGCAAACCAGCCGCAATGCTGAAAGTCAACAGTTAGCCCGCTCGCCAACCACAAGGCATCATGGCAAGGTCGCGCCTTCGACAGGGGAGCGCGTGCGCATGGCGATCTACGAACTCGACGGCCAGAAACCCGAGCTGCCGGCCGACGGCCGTTACTGGGTCGCCGAGACCGCGACCGTGATCGGGCGCGTGCGCCTGAAGACCGACGCCAGCGTCTGGTTCGGCTCGGTGCTGCGCGGCGACAATGAATGGATCGAGCTCGGCGAGCGCTCGCAGATCCAGGACAACGCCACGCTGCACACCGACCCGGGATTTCCGATCGTGATCGGGCGCGATTGCGTGATCGGCCACAACGTCATCCTTCACGGCGCCAAGGTTGGCGACAACAGCCTGATCGGCATGGGCGCGATCCTGCTCAACGGCGCGACGATCGGGAAGAATTCGCTGGTCGGCGCCGGCGCGCTGGTGACCGAAGGCAAGTCGTTTCCCGACGGCTCACTGATCGTCGGCGCGCCGGCGCGCGTCGTGCGCACGCTGGATGAGAAGGCCGCCGCAACGATCCGCGGCGCCGCCGACATCTATGTGCGGCGCTGGCAACAATATGCGAAGGGGCTGCGCAAGTTGGTTTGACGCTCTCGCGATCGTCATTCCGGCTTGATGCCGGCGAACTGCACCACCTTGGTCCACTTGGCAATCTCGTCCACGATCTCCTTGGTGAAATCGGCGGGCGAGCCCGACAGCACGGTGCCGCCAAGTTCAACGAGCTTCGCGCTGATCTTGGGATCGGCGAGCCCGGCGTTGATCACCTTGTTGAGCTTGTCGATGATCTCGGGCGGCGTGCCCTTGGGCGCGCCGATGCCGAACAGGCCGCTCGCTTCGTAGCCCGGAAAGAATTCGGCCACCGCGGGAACGTCCGGCAGGACGTCGAGGCGCTGCCGCCGAGGTGATCGCAAGCGCCCGCAGCTTGCCCGATCGGATGAGCTGAAGTCGCGGACGCAAGCGCGCCGAAATAGACCTGTACCTGGCCGCCGATCAGATCGGTCAGCGCCGGAGCGCCGCCGCGATACGGGACATGGGTCATCGGCGCGCCGGTCATCATCTTGAACAGCTCGCCCGCCACATGCGACGGCGTTCCGCTGCCGGTCGATGCCATGTTGAGCTGCCGGCATGGGCCTTGGCGTAGGCGACGAACTCCGGCAGGGTCTTCGCCGGGAGCGACGGATTGACCACCATGGCGTTGGGCTGGCGCGTGAGGCTTGCAACCGGTTCGATGTCGCGGACCAGGTCGAAATCGGTGCGCTGATAGAGCGCCGCATTGACGGGATTCTGCGAGCCGACCAGCATCAGGGTGTAGCCGTCCGGCGGCGCCTTGGCGACCGCGGTGCCGGCGATGTTGCCGCTGGCGCCCGGCCGGTTCTCGATCACGAAGGGCTGGTCGAGCTGCTCGGAGAGCCACTGCCCGATCAGGCGGCCGACGATGTCGTTCACGCCGCCCGGCGGTAGTCCGACGATGATGCGCACCGGCCGGCTCGGATAGGCTTGCGCTCGCGCCGGGCGCGGCATGACCGCCAACATGGCAGCGGCGGCGCCCAATTGCATAAATCGACGGCGTGGAGACGTCATGGCGGTTCCCACATCAATGCGTCTACGCGACTCCTGGCAACTCACTAGCATAGACTTCTAGCAATCCTGGCAGGACTTCTAGCAATAAGCATGCCTCCGTCGTACGCTGTGACGTCTCGCAAGAGGATCCGCCATGACCATCGCCGCCGAGCAGGATTTGCAGAACACTCTGGTCGTGACGCCGCTGTCGCCGGCGCTGGGCGCCGAAATCTCCGGTGTCGATCTGCGCGACGACCTATCGCCGCAGACGATCGCCGACATCATCGCCGCCTGGCACAGGCATCTTGTGCTCGTGTTCCGGAACCAGACCTTGTCCGAGGACGAGCAGATCCGCTTCGTCAAGAATTTCGGCGTGTTGAAGCAGCGCAACCGGCCGGCCACGGCGCGCAACGAATCCGGCGTGAGCCATGGCGACCTGACCATGCTGGTGTCCAACATCCGGCAGAATGGCAAGCTCATCGGTTCGCTCGCCGACGGCGAGATGCATTTCCATTCCGACTACTGCTACCTCGAGAAGCCGGCACTCGGCACGTTTCTCTATGCCATCGAGGTGCCCTCGCAAGGCGGCGACACGCTGTTTCTAAATATGCACACTGCTTACGATACGCTGCCGGCGGAGCTGAAGGCACGCATCGAAGGCCGCAAGGCGGTCAACGCCTATCACTATGAATCTCTCACCCGCTCGATCAACGAGGCCAACATCGATTTCTCCAAGCAGCCGCACTTTGCACAGCCGATGGTCTGCACGCATCCCGTCACCAGGCGCAAGGCGCTCTACGTCAACCGGCTGATGACCTGGAGCGTCGAGGGCATGGATGCCGAGGAAGGCAGCGCGCTGCTGAACACGTTGTTCGACCACATCGAGCAGGATCAGTTCATCTACACGCACCAATGGCGCGTCGGCGACCTCGTGCTGTGGGACAACCGCTGCACGCTGCATGCCCGCACCGACTTCAGCGACAAGGAACGCCGCCTGCTGCGCCGCCACGTCGTTGAGGGCGACCGCGTGACTTGAGCGGGCCGGTAGACCGCCCTCACGGAGTTCTCCCAGTGACGTTCCGTGATACGGCGACGTAGCCGAAGCTTTGCCGTTCTCTCGATTTGAAAAAGGTGCGGCCGCCTCCGGGGGGAGAGGCGGCCGCGCGCGAACCCGGTCTGGGGACGGGGAGGGGTGGGGACGTGACCGGGGCCGCGTAGCTCCTTTGTTTCGTTCAGCGCGACGTCGCGGTGGCAGACGCCGGGCGTGAGTCGCCGAGCGACACCCAGATATTGGGATCGGTCTGCGACTGCCGCTTGACGAAGCGGTAACTGGTTTCCGACCAGAGCAGGACAGCCTCGTTCTGGTTGTCGAGGACGAACTCGCCCTTGTCGGTCTTCACCGTGAGCACCGCGTGGCCATCGCCGCGCTGGTCGCGCACGACCGTGATCAGCAGCGCCGACCGCGGCCATCCGGCCTGGATCAGCATACGGCGCTTGAGCAGCACGTAGTCTTCACAATCGCCGTAGCCGTCGTCGGGATAGCTCCAGCGCTCGACCACGCCCCAATGCTCCATATCGGTCATGGGCTTGATCTTGGTGTTGACCCAGTTGTTGATCCGCGTCATGTCGGCCCAAGCAGCCGGTGACAGCACGACGTCGCGCGCTTCTGTCGGTCGCGTCGCGCACTCTCGCTTGTTCTCGGCGCAGAACTCGATCCAACCGATCGGCGCCCGCGAAGCCGTACCGAGCGAGATGAACATCGGCCGTTCGCTTGCCGCGACTGCCGGACCTGCGAGCACGGCCAGCATGATGGCTGCGGCCAATCCGGCGCCGATGTGCTTGTTATGGTTTCGTTGCATCCCGTAGCCCCTTACCCAGTCAGGGGGCCACTTTTCGCACAAAGCCTTTGAACCGCCGCTAAGTTGGGCAAGTCAATTTGAAGATAACGCAAGTAAAAACTGCCGCTAATACTTCGAAAAGTCGACCAAAATTCGATTCAAATACAGTCTATCTGCATTTGAATAAAATGCCGCCTATTAACCGAATACAGCCCGGTTTTACGGATGACGCATGCGCGCGCGGCCGCGGCGCTTAACCACGCCTGGTCGCGGGCGGCGCCGATTTGGGATGAAGGGGTGCGGCCCGAAGCGGTCGAGGCGGCCGGCCGGTGCGTGGGTATGGTCCCCCGGCGTTTACCCGCCGGTGACGCTCTCTTCGACAAAGTCGGCATGCTGCAGCCGCGTAAACTCGACTGCGAAGCCGTCTTCGAGGTGTCGGACGACCCGTCCCGTGGTCTTTCCGACGGTGACGAGGGCGCCGAGGTCGGGCCGCTGATCGGTCTTGAGCGCGGCGCCCGACGCCGACAGGTCGATCACCCGGCAAGCCAGGTTGAGGCCGTTCGGCAGGATCAGGCGCGCCGACGGATTACGCGGCGTAAAGCGGCCGTGGCGCCGGTCTTCGGGCAGGTTGAGGATGTGGCGGTTGGCGAGCCAGGTGAGCTGGGCCGCGAGCTTGTCGCGCTTGCGCGTCGTTGCCGACACCGTCATCGCAAAACCGTTCTGGAATTGGCGCGCAACCACGCCTTCCAGCCGGCCGACATGGTCGACATAGGCGATCACACGCTCGCCGACCTGGGCGCTCACCGGGGCGATCAGGGCCATGCCGCCGGGCGACATGTCGGTTACCTGGCACGGGAATTCGCGCCGGTCCGGCAGCATATAGCGGCCTAGCAAATTGACCCGGACGCGCTGAAACCGGCGACGCTCATCGGCCAGCGGCAGAAATGCGGCTTTGGTCTGCGGCAGCGCCATGCGGCTCGTAAATGCAACGGGCGCCCGGCGAGGCGGGCGGATTAAGCAGTAGCGCAGCCTAGAAGGGGTTTGTTAATGGCGCGTTAGCCAGCCGTCTTTTGCGCTGGTGCGGCGGTACAGAAAAATCACGTTTGGCCGCCGTCATATACGATGAAGCCATGCCGGATTCGTCCCTCCGGCCGCCCCGGGGCGATCGGGGGGGCCGGTTCAAGCTCGGGCCCGAGATAGCGCAGATTGCCCAGGGTCAGTTGCCCAAGCGTGCAGGCACCGAGCCAATAGGCGGCGTCGCGCGGTGCCATGGCGCCAAGGACGCGGGCGCCATTGCGCCCGCGGTGGCTGAGCGGCAGCAGGAGCAATTCGACATCGTGAGTGGTCCCGGCGGTCGAGGTCCCGCGCGCGCTGGCGACGACGCCGACGGTCTCGTTGCGGACGATGTTGACGAGATCGCGCACCTGCGTACGCGAGTCCGCAGCCCACAGGTCGAGGAAACTCTCATTCTTGAGCTCCCGGCCGAAGGCCGCGCAGATCCGGGTGCCCGCGATGCGGAACGGATGGCCAGCGGTCGCGTCGAACGACAAGATGAACGTATCGGCCAACACCTTCCGGATCGCGCCGGGTTCGATGTCCGCGCGGTCGGGAGCCGGACGCTGGCCGCGCCGCTGGTTCCAGTATTCGAACAACTCTCGGATCGACGGGTGTCTCATCGGCGGCCCTGTGTCACTTCGGGCGCGCAATCCGTTGTCGCTGTCCGCATTCGGGACAGATCGGCGACGTTGCGCGTCGTCTCGCTGAGACAGAGCAGGGCGCGTGCCCGCGGCCGCCGTCGGTGCGGAGGTTCCGGCACGTCCGGACGTTAGTGTTAAGGAGCGGAGGCGCTGGTGGGTGCGGGGGGCATCGCCTAACGTCAACTCATGTCCACGCGCTACGGCGGCCGATGCGGCAGCTGGCTCCGAAGGTTCAGAACATCCGGGGAGCGAGGGGATGTGACGGGCGCGACGCCGAACTCATCGATCGTTTGCTGAGCTCGACGTCGCGCCAATTCATTCCGGCCGAGCGCCGCGACACTCCAAACAAGCGTTAGCTACTTTGGTCGCGACCGTCTTCGGCCTTTTCGGCGAGACGCATCCAGGTCTGCGCCATCTGCAGCAACATGGCCTTGTCTTCTGCATTGTCCGTTCGCTCGGCCATGCGAACGCATTCGGCTGCGCGTCGCTTGTATTGGTCGGCCAAGTTCATGAATAACGTCCCGATGTCCGCCCCATAAACAGCGTGGAAACGCGTTTCTTCCGCGATCGGATCGTAGAATTTTCTTTCAAAATTCAAGAGGTTGGCGCCCGTTGAATCACGCGGCCGTGCGTCGTGCTAGGAAGAGGCACTCCCGATGCCCGAACCCAACCAGTCACGTTCCGCCTTGACCGCCGGCTGGCGGACGATCGCGCGTGTGCCGCGTATCGCCGGGCGCGGCCTGGTCAGGGTCTATCGCTACACGCTGTCACCGCTGATCGGGTATGACTGCCGGCACCTTCCGACCTGTTCGCACTATTCGGAAGAGGCGATCGACCGCTTCGGGCTGTGGGCAGGGGGCTGGATGACGCTCGCGCGGCTCTGCCGCTGTCATCCATGGGGCACGTCGGGCTTAGATTTCGTGCCGGCGTCGAAACCCGCGCGCGCGCATTGGTTCATGCCGTGGCGTTATGGGCGCTGGCGCGGCACCAACGATGCGCCGCCGAATTCCAACTAGTGGAGTGGATTTGACATTCGCTACCCATCGAGCAGCGGGTTCGCTAAGCGAATGTCAAATCCAAAACTCCACTAGCACTTGATACTTGCTAGTGGTCCTTTGATTCTAACATTCGCAAACTCGCCCGCGGAAACGGGATGCGAATGTTAGAATTGGACCACTAGATCGCGGGTTATGCGGCGACGGACCCCGTGTAGTTCACCGGCGGCTTGACGTCGAACAGACCGCGCTCCTGCAGCCAGGCTTGCGTCTTGGCGTAAACCGCCTCGCTGTAAGGCAGGAACACGACGCGCTCGCCGGGACCGAAACGGCGCACGTCGACCTTCGCCTTGTAGCGCTCGGGAATTTCCTTGAGGTAATAGTGCTTGTATTTCTCCGGCTCGAAATCGAGGTCCATCTGCGCGCGCTTCATGCCGCTCATGTATTTCTCGACGTCGGCGGGGTCGACCCCGGGCGGGAACATGAATGCGATCATGAACGACGTGTCGACCACCTTGCGGAATCCGAGCTGCTCCAGCGTGAGATAGGTCAAGCCCCAGACCGAGGTCGCCGGGACATCGCGGTCGACGCCGACATCGACGCGCGCCCACACCGAGCCGACGAATTTGAGGCTGATGTGCTCGCGCGGCAGGAACGGCTCCAGCGCCTGGATGGTGGTGAAATGGCTGCCGGAGTGATAGCCCACGGCGATCTCTTGTCCGGCAAGGTCCTCGGGCTTGGTGATGGGCGAGTCCGGGGGCACCATGATCCCGCCCGGCGCGACGACATAGGATTTGCCCCACATCGTGCCGATCTGCTGTGATGCGGCCTGGTTCACGGTCCAGTGGCAGGCGCAGGAGATGTCGGACTTCGCTCCTTTGTTGCCGCCGGCGTTCTTGTAGGATTCGAACGCGCCTGAGAGCAGGTCGGGCACCTTGCCGGCGCCGTCGAGCTGCTTCGGCTTGCCGGTCGAGGGACCGAAGGCAAATTCATAGTCCAGTCCTTCGTCGCGGAAGTATCCCTTCTCGTGCGCGATCCATTCCTGCAGCCGGCCATGCGGCTGGATGATGAATTTCTCCATGACCATTTGCCTCCCGGACAGAACGCGACACGGCGCGCTACCGGCCGCGTCGCAATTGTCAGGGATTGTGGGTGGGCCGACGCCGGCGCGTCAAGGTCGACTGGCGATCCTGGCGTTCATCCGATTGCATCGGATCGGCGGCCAGCTTTTTGTCGGAACATGGATCTTTTCCGAAAAGCGGTTCCCCGCTTTTCGGGATCATGCGCTACCGCTGGCCCTGCGCGGAGGTTGTGAGCGCGTTCGGCGTGGTGGCGGCGACGGCAGGGGCGGGCGCATCCTGCTCGAACAGGTGATCGACCGTGGTGATCTTCATGCGCCGCAGCTCGTCGACGTCGAGGCGGTGCATCGGCTCCCACGGCGGCACCCGCAGCGCGGTCTCGATCAGCTCCATGCTGCCACCCATCTCGGCGGTGTAGCGGACCAGCCTGCCGACATCGCGTTGAACGAGCTGTAGTTCGTCCGCGGTATAGCTGGTTTCGCGCGCCCGCTTGCTCTTGGCGCCGAGCCAGATCTGATGCACCAGCACGCGCGCTTCGCTCGGCACGTAGCGGCGGGTCCCCGCGAGCAGAATGAAGGCGCACATGGATTCGCAGCTCGCGCTGGGCGAGATCGTCGCGCGCGGCGGGTCGCCGCCGTCTGCCGGCAACAATGTCGTCCGGCCAACCGTGGTGGTCATGTCGAAATTGCGGATCGCGCGGCCGAGCGCCATCGCCGAGAGCACCGATCCGCCCTCGGAATCCAACACCAGCTTGGCGCCGCGCACATCGTTGCTGCGTGCGAACGCTTCGAAGGCGCGCGCCGTGTCTTCAGTGATCACGCCGGTTGCGGAAATCCAGGTACGGCAATGCGCACCGCACTGCTCGGCGGGCCCCTCGAGGCGCCACTCGAAGCGCATGGGAGGGGGTTTGTCGCCCCGCGCCACCGATGGAGTTCCAATAGCCAAAGCCAAGGAAGTGCAGGCCAGCACCGTGGCCAGATAGCGTTTCACGCTGTCCCCTTTTTTCCCATCCCGTAACGTGACTTGGTGCGTCGGGCTGCCTTAAGCCCCGCACGGCGGCTTCACGCCGCTCTTCAAGGCAAGATACGAGCCACCTGTCCGGCCTTCATAATTCGGTATGCGAGTCCGGTCTAGTGCCGATTTGACGCAAATCGCAGGAAAAATGAGGACAATAAAGTTCCATTCCGGCACTGACGGCCGGCGAGCAGGCGGGAAGTCTGCGCTGGGACAGGCGCGAAATCGCCGCCGCCCCAATGCTGCGTTCTAGCGTTGAGCCTGCGCGAGGCGATCGATGCGGCGGCTGGCTTCGCTGGCACCGAGTTCCATTGCCTTCTGATACCACTCGCGGGCCTTGGCAGGGTTCGCGGCGAACCCGAGCACGCCCATTTCTCGCAGGACCTCCGGATCGTAGGTCCCGCCGAGTGTCAGCGCCGCCTGACCGCTGCCCGCCTGCGCCGCACGCTGCAGCATCAGCCTTGCTGGCGCGATATCGCCGGACTGGAGCAACTGCGTGCCGCGCCGGATCAGGCGGTTGATCTCCTCCGGATCCAACTGCGGCTGCTGGGGAGCCACCGCAATCACCGGCCGCGCCGCGGCGGGGCCGCGGGTGCCGCTTCCTCAGCCTTCGGCACCCATTCGAGCTTGACGACGCGGGTATCGACGACCGAGTTGTTGGCGGTGTGCAGATTGATGGCGGCATGCATCGCGCCGATATAGTCGACCGGCGCGTAGGCCAGGACAGAGCCCAGGTCTCTCGCCGAAATGCGCCAACCTTTGCTGCCAAACGGCGTGCCGGCCGTCAGGCGGGTGCCATTTTCGAGGCCGCTGAGAAACACGGTTTCGCCGCCGGACGAGTCCTTGAGCGTAACGCCGAGTGCCAGCGGATCGTTGGCCGTGGCGCGGCCGGGCTCGACAACGAGGCGGGCGGGTGCGACGTCCGGGTTGTCGGTTGCTTGGGCGGTCGGAGTGAAGCCGGTAACGGCCGTGAAGCGGTCGGTCTTGTTCATCGAGGACGGGTAGAACTCGGTCACCGTCAGCGCGGTGATGCCAAACGCCGCGAGCCCCGCCGCCAAACAGACGAAGCCGAGACGCGCAATCCAGGGAAACGGCTTTTCCCGCCGCATCACGATCGGCGGCTGCGGCACCGCATCGGGCTCAAGCGCCAAGCGGCGTCGCAATGCCTGGATCGCAACGTCGCCCGTGAACGCCTCCTGCGTCGGCACCTTCGGCGCCCACGAAATGTTGGGGCCGCCGACCCCCTTCGGCATCTTGGCCCGCTCTCGGAGCTGGTCTTTCTGCTCAGCCAACTCTGCTGTAGGATTGTCAGCGGACGCTACCGGCGGCGAGTTGGTAAATTGGGGCTGACCCGCCGCCGGCAGCGGACGCTCACGCGCCCATGGCGGCGCGTAGAGCCTGGCATCATTATTGTTTAGGTTGAGGCTGTCGTCTCGTTGAACTGGAGCGCTCATACTGGTCTCCCCATTCGATCGTATGATCGATACGCAGGTACAAAAACCGCAGATTTACTGGACCATACTCCCTTTCAACGACGGTTCTTCGCCTGGTTCCACTTGACGAATTCCTGAAAGAGGCGCTCGCGATCCGCGGCCGTCATTTGGGCCACGTTTGTTGGCGCGGGCCTTGCCGAGATGAAGCGGTCGAAGTCCTGCTGTGAACCGCTGGCAGCCTGCGTGTTGTGAACGATTTTTCTGGAGCCATTCCTCGGCCGCTTCGAACCGGCGCCAGCCTGGAACCTGGGCGGCCAGATTGACTTCGCGCCACTTGGGATGGCGCGGCGGTTTCTGGAAGTCGGCGAATTTCGGGAAGAACTCGTCGACAAACTGCGCGATCCGCCGATAGCGGTCGCTGCCCTTCGGCCAGTTATAGGCGATGATCATCGAACCATAGGCGATGGTGTCGATGCTTTGCCCCTGGGGGATCAGGTTCGGATAGTCGTCGTGCGAAATGCTTGCCGGATAGTAGTCCTCGTGAAATTGCGTCGAATAGGTCACGGGGATGAGGCGGAAGCCGTCGGCGGGCCGCAGGCGGGCGATCGCCGGCGCCGGCATCGCATTGGACAGCAGGGTGGCCGCCATCTCATTGCGCTTCATCGCCTCGTAGGCGTCGGCTTGCCCGGTATTGACCTCCTTGACGTCGATGTTGAGGCGCCGGAAGACCTCCCGCCCGGACTGTTGCGTTGCGCTACCCGCATCGCTGAAATTCACCACCTTGCCGCGCAACTGCTCCAGCGTCGTGATGCCGAAGTCGGAGCGGACCAGGACGTGCATTTCCTGATTGAAGAGCTTGGTGATGTAGACGACTTTGTCGTCGATATTCCCAAGTTCGCCGGTGCGCCGGAATGTGGTCAGAACCGGCGTCACCGTGATCCCAAGGTCGACCCCCTTGAGATAGCGGACATCGCGGACGTTCTGTTCGCCGCCACGGCCGATGACCGGCAGGACGCGAAAGTCGTTCCCCCGGTCCAGCACCGCCGAAAGATCGTAGGCAATCGTCAGCCAGGCGGCGTTGATATTGCCCGATACGATCGCAATCGTATTGGTGTTGATCTGTTCGCCTATGCTTCCAAGTTGCGGTTTATCAGGTAGCGGAACCAATCCGGGACGCGGCCGTTGCTGCTGCGCACCGGAAGGCGAGATGGAAACGGCTGCGGCAAGCACTACCGCGGCCAATACGCAAAACAATGTTGATGGCCATTTCGGCCGCCGCAGACACCCCATCGTCACCCCCGAGTGCGGCGGGTCTACTCGACGCAACACACACAATACGCGCTTGGCAGACCCGACAGGCCTTTACGCATTACGCTCTTGTCCGCTGAGTTTTGCCCCCCACGTTGAACTCGCGGCGTGTCTCGCAGACACTTAATAGTTTCTTAGAAATGGTGGCTGTGGTGTGATCTGACTTTGATTTTTGTAAGGCCGGTTAAATCACGGCGAAATTTTCACCCACACTAGAATTCCAGTGTTGCTGTGGAGAGTTGCATCGCCGCGTTCATGCGTGACATTCGGCCGGTGCTCATCGCTGCGGTACTCCGTGCCTCAATTTAATCGGAGTCCGGCAATTGCGAACACATTTTCAGTGAAATCATACCCGCCGGACACAGAATTGTATCGAGCTTGTCGTCGATCCGACGTCTGCTAAGATTCATTTGCGACGTTCGCGGTCTGTGCTGCCGTAATTGAAAACATGCCATCGCGAACGATGCCGATGATTGAGAAGGCAGCGTTGCTGACCATAACGAGGACTTATATATGATTGCGTGATTCATAGCTTGCTTCGCTTTGAATCGCGTTTTTGATCCACGCTTACCTGCAACCGTACGCAGCGAGTGAGCAAACAGGAGTGAAGAATGGTCGCGCTGACCTTTCCCGACGGCGCGCGTCGGGATTACCAAGACGGCATCTCCGGTTTCGACATCGCCAAAGGCATTTCCCCGTCGCTTGCCAAGCGCACGGTGGCGATGGCGCTTGATGGCGACGTTCGCGACTTGTCCGAGGAAATCCGCTCGGACGGTAAGATCGAATTCCTCACCCGCGAGGACCCTCGGGCCCTGGAGCTTATCCGGCACGATTGCGCCCATGTGCTGGCGGAGGCGGTGCAGGCCCTGTGGCCGGGCACCCAGGTGACCATCGGCCCGGTGATCGAGAACGGCTTCTACTACGACTTCTTCCGCAACGAGCCGTTTACCCCGGACGATCTTCCGGCGATCGAGAAGAAAATGCGCGAGATCATCGCGCGCGACAAACCGTTCACGCGCGAGGTCTGGTCGCGCGACGAGGCCAAGCGCGTATTCCGCGACAAGGGCGAGCTGTTCAAGGTCGAGCTTGTGGACGCGATCCCCGCGGATCAGCAGCTCAAGATCTACAAGCAGGGCGACTGGTTCGATCTCTGTCGCGGCCCACACATGACCTCGACGGGGAAGGTGGGCAACGCCTTCAAGCTGATGAAGGTTGCGGGCGCATATTGGCGTGGCGATTCAAATCGCGAGACGCTGTCGCGCATCTACGGCACCGCTTTTGCCAAGCAGGAAGACCTTGATCAGTACCTCAAGAACCTCGAGGAGGCGGAGCGGCGCGATCACCGCAAGGTCGGCCGCGAGATGGATCTGTTTCACTTCCAGGAGGAGGCGCCGGGTTCCGTCTTCTGGCACCCGAAGGGCTGGACGCTGTTCCAGTTGCTCGAGCAGTACATCCGCCGCCGCCAGGCCGACGCGGGCTATGTCGAGGTGAACTCGCCGCAGCTGATGGACTCCACGCTCTGGGTCACGACCGGCCACATGCAGGCCTATCGCGACATGATGTTCCTGACCGAGCACCGCAACGATGACGAGCGCATCTACGCCATCAAGCCGATGAACTGTCCCGGGCACGTTCAGATCTTCAAGAACGGGCTCAAGTCTTACCGCGAACTGCCGCTGAAGATCGCGGAGTTCGGCAAGGTCCACCGCTTCGAGCCGTCCGGCGCGCTGCACGGGCTGATGCGCGTGCGCGCCTTCACCCAGGATGACGCGCATGTGTTCATCACGGAAGCGCAGATCGCCGAGGAGTCGCTGAAGATCAACGATCTCATCCTCAGCATCTACGAGGATTTCGGTTTCTCCGACGTGCGTATCAAGTTCTCCGACCGTCCCGACAAGCGCATCGGCGACGATGCGGTGTGGGACAAGGCGGAGGCCGCGCTCATGGCCGCGCTCGAAGCGAGCAAGCGTCCATGGACGCTGAACAAGGGCGAGGGCGCCTTCTACGGACCGAAGCTCGAATACGTGCTGCGCGACGCGATCGGCCGCGACTGGCAATGCGGCACCGTGCAGGTCGATCTCAATCTTCCGGGCCGGTTGGGCGCGTTCTACATCGACGAGCATTCGAACAAGATCGTTCCGGTGATGCTCCACCGCGCGATGTTCGGCTCGCTCGAGCGCTTCATCGGCGTGATGATCGAGCATTATGCCGGGCACCTGCCACTGTGGCTCTCGCCGGTGCAGGCCGTGATCGCCACGATCACCTCGGATGCCGACGATTTCGCGCGCGACGCGATCCTTGCGGCGCAGCGCGCCGGCCTTCGCGTCGAGGGCGACCTGCGCAACGAGAAGATCAACTACAAGGTGCGCGAGCATTCGCTTGCCAAGGTGCCGGCCATTCTCGTGGTCGGCCGCAAGGAGGCGGCGGAGCGCACGGTGTCGATCCGCCGGCTCGGCAAGGAAGGCCAGCAGGTGATGCCGCTCGACGCCGCGCTCAAGATGCTCGCCGACGAGGCGGTCCCGCCTGATGTGAGGCGCGTCCGAGCGGCGGCGTAGTATTCTTGACGCCGGTCCTTGGCGGCCGGGCGCTGAACGACGGGGCCGGCCGCCCGGCGGCGATGGCGGGCGCGCTATAAACCGTTTTCTTTCCCGACGAGCACCCGCGGACACTTGCAGGATGCCCACAGGTGTATCATCGCCAGCCGATTCCATCAGCGGTGCGAGGCGCGCATGCTCGGTTGGTTCAAGGCCATCATGCCCAAGGAGGAGCGCTTCTTCGCGCTCTTCGTGCAGCATGCCACCATCGTCGTCGCGGGCGCCGAGGCACTGGGTGGCGTGCTCAAGGGCGGCGACGAGGTCGATCGCTACTGCCGGATCGTCTCCGACAGGGAAAACGATGCCGACGAAATCACGCGGCAGGTCCTGACCGCGGTACGCCGCACTTTCATCACGCCGTTCGACCGCACCGACATCCAGGACCTGGTCTCGTCGATGGACGACGCTATCGACCAGATGAACAAAACCGCCAAGACCATCATGCTGTTCGAGGTGCGCCGCTTCGATCCGCAGATGCAACAGATGGGCGACATCATCCTGCAGGCGGCGAA
>CAWKMR010000084.1:0-10959 GCA_963850705.1 uncultured Alphaproteobacteria bacterium
CGTCGGTCCGAGCCGCACCCGTCCGGTCGGCGACGCCGCGATCACGAACTTCTCGGCCTCGAATGCCGCGACGATACGCTGCACCGTCGAGCGCGCAAGACCGACGCGCTGCGCGATCTGCCCGAGGCTCAGCCCTGACGCCTGGTTCTCCAGCGCGCGCAGAATTGATGCCGCCCGCGCGATCACTTGAATTTGGCTTCGGCCGTTGGAAACGCGCTGGTCCATTCGCGAGATGCCTGTTTCGCGGACTGGTACAGTATGTCCAAACTACGGTACAAGGTGCCCGAAGGAAACGCACGAGGAATGAATGGTTGGGAAGATCGCGCTCGAAGAGCACTTCCTGTGCCCGGGCTTCGAGGATTACTGGAAGGCCACGGTCAGCGACGTCGATCCGGCGATCCTGCGCAGGTGGTCGCGCGGCTCAGCGACTTCGGCGAGCTGCGGCTCAAGTCCATGGACGGCGCCGGCATCGCGCGCGCGGTGCTCTCGCTCGCCGGCCCCGGCGTCCAGGCCGAGCATGACGCCGCCACCGCGGTGCGCGTCGCGCGCGCCGGCAACGACTTCCTCGCCCGCGAAGTCCAGAAGCGGCCCGAGCGCTATTCCGGTTTCGGCCACCTGCCGATGCAGGATCCCAAGGGCGCGGCCGACGAGCTCGAACGCTGCATGAGCGAACTCAAGTTCGCGGGCTGCATGATCAACGGCCACACCAACGGCCAGTATCTCGACCATCCCTCGCTGGCGCCGTTCTGGGAACGGGTCGATGCGCTCGGCGCCATCATCTACATCCACCCGACCGATCCGGTGGCGCCCTCGCCCGCGCTCGACGGCCACAAGGGTCTGCGACGCGCGACCTGGGAATGGACCTTCGAGACCGGCTCGCATGCGCTGCGGCTGGTGTTCGGCGGCGTGTTCGACCGCTATCCGCGCGCGCGCATCGCGCTCGGCCACATGGGCGAGACGCTGCCCTATCTGCTCTGGCGCTTCGACAGCCGCGCCAAGCTCTACGGCATCAAGCTCGCCAGGGCGCCGTCCGACTACATCAAGGACAACATCCTGGTGACGACATCAGGCATGTGTTCGGCCGAGCCGCTCGATTGCGCGATCGCCGCGCTTGGGCACGACAAGATCATGTTCGCCGCCGACTATCCGTTCGAGCAGGCCGAGGAAGCCGGCCACTGGATGGACAATGTCGCGCTCGACGATAAGGTGCGCGCCGACATCGCCCACGCAAACGCGGAAAAGCATTTCAAACTGGCAAGGATACCCTCATGAGCGGCCCGAACGACCGGATCACCACCGCCATTTCTACCAAGGAGCTTGAGCGCCGCTGGGCGGCGGCGCGCAAGGAGATGCGCGAGCGCGGCATCGACGCGCTGGTGATGCAGAACAACGCGGACTGGCTCGGCGGTTATGTGAAATGGTTCACCGACATCCCGGCGACCAACGATTATCCGAAGACCGTGGTGTTCCACGCCAACGACCCGATGACCATGGTCGAGATGGGCGGCTTCAACACCGTGCGCAATCTCAAAGGCGCCGACCCGGTGCATCGCGGCGTCGGCGAGCTGATCGGCTCACCGTCGTTCTTCGCGGTGAACTACACCGACTATTTCCACGCCAACTGCATCCTCCCCGACCTGAAGAAGCGCAACTACGGCACCATCGGGCTCGTCGGCCCTGGCAGCATGCCGCACGCCTTCGTCACGCGGCTGAAGGACGGGCTTTCCGGCACCACCAAATTCGTGGACGCCACCGAATTCATCGACCGGCTGAAGGCGATCAAGAGCGCGGAGGAGATCGGCCTGATCAAGCAATGCTGCGAGATGCAGGATGCGATCTTCGCCAAGGTCGCGGCCAACATCAAACCCGGCATGCGCGACATCGACGTCACCGCGCTCGCCGAACACGAAGGCCGCGTGCTCGGCAGCGAGCAAGGCATCTTCCTCGGCTCGTCGGCGCCGGTCGGCCAGCCCGCGCGCTTCGCCGGCCGCCACTTCCAGGGCCGCACGCTGCAGAAGGGCGACC
Organism: uncultured Alphaproteobacteria bacterium; assembly: GCA_963850705.1. Classification (GTDB taxonomy): domain Bacteria; phylum Pseudomonadota; class Alphaproteobacteria; order Rhizobiales; family Xanthobacteraceae; genus VAZQ01. The sequence continues at coordinate 2,026 of CAWKMR010000084.1, forward strand.
ACCTCGTGCTGCTGATCGAGAACAACGGTCCCGGCGGCTACTATGCCGAGATCGCGCGCACGCTGGTGCTCGGCAAGGCGTCGAACGAATTGACCGACGGCTTCGTGGCGATGAAGGAAGCGCAGGACTACACGCTGTCGCTGATGAAGCCCGGCGCGTCGTGCCGCGACATCGCCAACGCCCACGACGACTACATGAAGAAGCGCGGCTTCGAGATCGAGATCAGGCTCTACGCCCACAGCCAGGGCTACGACATGGTCGAGCGGCCGATGATCCGCGCCGACGAGACCATGCCGATCGAGGAGCACATGAACTTCGCCGTGCATCCCGGCTACAACACGTCGACGATGTGGATGACGATCTGCGACAACTACATGGTCGAGGCGAAGGGCGTGAGCGACTGCCTGCACAAGACCGAGAAGAAGATTTTCGAGATCAACTAAACGGTCCTCATGCCCCGCCTACTGATCCTGCTTACGCTGCCCGGCAACGTCCGCGAATACTACGCGGCGCGGCTCAAGCAGCGCTTTCCCGAGCTCGAGATCGACATCGCCGATCACTTCTCGAAGGCGACGCCGCTGGCGTCCAATGCCGACATCCTGCTCAGCTTCGGTCCGATGCTGCGCGACGAGGTTTTCGCCAATGCGCCCAAGCTCAAATGGGTGCAGGCGCTCGGCACCGGCGTCGACGGCGTGATCGACCAGCCGTCGCTCGGCAAGCACGTCACCGTCACCAACATCCGCGGCATCCATGGCGCGCCGGTGTCGGAAGCCGCGATCATGGGCATGCTGGCGCTCAGCCGCGACCTGCCGCGCTCGGTGCGCTCGCAGGACCAGAACAGCTGGACGCGCTGGCCGCCGAAGCTGCTCGACAACAAGACCGTCGGCATCTACGGCATCGGCCTGATCGCCGAGGCGCTGGCGCCGCGCTGCAAGGCGTTCGGCATGACGGTCGTCGGCTACTCAGTCGACCAAGCGCGAGGTGCCCGGCATCGACCGCATGCTGCTGCGCAGCGAGTTGATCGCGACCGCGAAGGAGCTCGACTATCTCGTTTTGCTCGTCCCCTATTCCGAGGAGACGCGCCATTCGATCGACGCCAAGGTCTTCGCCGCCATGAAGCCGACGGCGTTCCTGATCAACCTCGCGCGCGGCGGGATCGTCGAGGAGGATTCGATGATCGAGGCGCTCAACGCCGGCAAGATCGCGGGCGCGGCGCTCGACGTGTTCCAGACCGAGCCGCTGCCAGCCGGATCATCCGCTCTGGTCGACGAAGAACGTCATCATCACGCCGCATCTCGGCGGCTTCTGCGACGTCTATGCCGATCTGGCGCTGGTGACGGTCGAGCACAATATGGAGTGCTTCCTGCGCGGCGATATCGACGGCATGCGGGATATGGTCCGCAAGTAACGGGAGCGAGGCTCTCCGTGGCGAAGCGAACAGCGACAAAGCGCAAGGTGGCGAGACACAAGCGGCCGGCGGCGAAGCGTGCCGAGTCCAAGGGGCCGCCGCTGGCCGACATGTTCGAGGCGATGCCCGTGATCGACGAAAGCGCGGCCGCGACCGGCGACGTCTCGCTGCACGACCTGTTCCAGCAGCAGACCATGGCCATGCTCGACCGCTCCGACCTTAGCGAGGAGCAGAAGCAGAGCATCCTGGTGGCGATGAACTGCCCGTGCTGCGGCGGCAGGGGCTCTCCTTCACGATGAAGCTGAAGCGGAAGAAGTAAGATCGCTCTTGAGTTTGTGATCGTTACCGCAGACTCGGTGCCACCCTCCCCTGGAGGGGGAGGGTCGCGAGCGAAGCGAGCGGGGTGGGGTGACAGTTGCCGCTTCGCGTTCACCCCACCCCGACCGCCTTCACTCGCTACGCTCATTTCGGCAGTCGACCCTCCCCTCCAGGCGGAGGGTGACGGAGTTTGCGGCGCCAGCTCTATTCACTCAATGACTTAGCGCGCCTTGCCGACCGCAATCACCAGATTGCCATAGGCATCGACCTCGCAGGCGTCGCCCGGCATCAGCACCGTGGTCGAGGCATGCTCCTCGATCAGCGCCGGCCCCTTGATCCGGTTGCCGGCCAGCAGCGCGGCGCGGCGATAGGTCGGCGCCGGCCGGAAGCTGCCACCGACATAGACCTTGCCGCTTGCCGGTGAAGCGCGGCCTTCGGCGGCGCAGCGGTGCCGCGCTTGATCTTCGCCGGCGCCGGCTTGCGCATCATGCCGGTGACGGTCGCGCGCAGGCTGACGATCTCGGCGTTCTCCTGCGGCGCCGAGGTGCCGTAGCGCAGTTCATGCATTTCATCGAACAGCCGCTTGATCGCCTTGCGGTCGCGGCGCTTGAACACCGCGTCGGGCAGATCGACCGTCACCGCGTGCTCCTGGCCCTGATAGCGCATGTCGGCCGCGCGCTTGACCACGACCTTCTGCGGCTTGACCGACGTGTTGGCGATCGCCTCGCGGCCCTGCGCTTCCAGCTCGCGGTAGATTTTCTCGATCCGCTCGAACGGCGCTTCGTCGAGCCGCATCAGCGCGGTGCGCACGAAATCGTAGCGCAGGTCGGAGAACAGCATGCCGAACGCCGAGAACACGCCCGGCGCGAGCGGGATGATCACCTTGCGGATGCCGATCTCGCGCGCGACCTGCACCGCCTGCAACGGCCCGGCGCCGCCATAGGCGACCAGCGCGAAATCGCCGGCGTCGAGGCCGCGCTCGGTGGTGACGCCCTTCACCGCATAGGACATCGCGGTCGCGGCGATCCGCAAGATTCCGTCGGCCGCCGCCGTGACGTCGAGGCCGAGCGGCTTGGCGATCGTCCCGATCGCGCGCTCCGCGGCGCCGACGTCGAGCGGCATCTCGCCGCCGAGGAAGCGGTCGGCGCCGAGCCGCCCGAGCACGAGATTGGCGTCGGTGACGGTCGGCTCGGTGCCGCCGAGGCCGTAGCAGGCCGGGCCCGGCGATGCGCCGGCGCTCTGCGGCCCGACGCGCAGGCCGCCGTGCTCCACCCGCGCGATCGAGCCGCCGCCGGTGCCGACCTCGAAAATGTCCATCATGGCGATCTGCACCGGCAGCGCCTTGTCGTAGCCGCCGATCAGCGCCTTCGACGTGGTCAGCGCCTCGCCCTTGTAGATGACGCCGGCCTTGGCGGTGGTGCCGCCCATGTCGAAGGCGATGGCGTTGTCGATGCCGAGCGTGTGGCAGAGCGCCTGCGTGCCGATCACGCCGGCGGCCGGCCCGAACTCGAGCATGCGGATGCACTGGTTCTGCGCCTGCCCCGCCTCGTAGAGGCCGCCGGTCGACTGCACGATCAGGAACGAGCCGTCGAATCCTTCGCTGCGGATGTGCTGGTCGATCTCGCCGACATAGCGCCGCACCTTCGGCCCGATATAGGCGTTGGCGACGACGGTCGAGCAGCGCTCGAACTCGCGGTATTCCTGGCTGAGCTCGTGCGAGGCCGAAACGAACATGTCCGGGATGGTTCTTCTCCAGGATCGCCTTGGCGCGCGCCTCGTGGTCGGGGCTGGCGTAGCAATTGATGAACAGGATCGCGCAGGCCTCGATGCCGCGCTTCTCGAGCTCCGCGCCGAGCGCCGCGATCTCCGCCTCGTCGAGCGGCTTCTCGACCTCGCCGTCGGAGAGCACGCGCTCCTTGACCTCGAACCGCAGCGCCCGCTCGACCAGCGGCACGTGCTTCTGGAAGAACAGATTGTAGGCGTCCGGCCGGTTGATGCGGCCGATCTCGTAGACGTCGCGGAAGCCTTCGGTGATCAGCAGCGCGGTCTTCGCGCCGGCGCGCTCCAGGATCGCGTTGATCGCGACCGTCGAGCCATGCAGGAACAGTCCGGCCGAGCGATAGTCGCTGCCGGCCTTCTCGACCCCGCGATTGATGCCGTCGACCAGCCGCTGCGGCGTCGACAGCGCCTTGCCGAAGGTCAGCGCGCCGGTCTTGTCGTCGAACACCGCGATGTCGGTGAAGGTGCCGCCGATATCGGCGGCGAGGCGCATCTTGGCTTGCGCCCTGGAAGCGCGGCTTCGCTTTCGGCACTCCGGTCGACCCCTACTTTGCCCGCTCGATCACGTCGATCGCGACGATCGCGGACTTGCCCGCGTCGATCGTGAAGCCGATCTTGTCGCCGGGATTGATGCCCTTGAGCAGGGACGGCGGCGCGACCTGATAGCTCATTTCCATGGCGGCCATAAAGCCCGGGATTTCCTCGTGGTCGACAATCAGCCGGCCGGCGCGCGGCACGGCCGCGATCACGACGCCGACGCCCTTGTAAAGCTGCGCCTTGGCCGGCGCCTGCGCCTGCACGACTTTCGGCTCGCCGCCCGGCCGACGATCAGCTTGCCGACCATGCCGACCTGGTCGTGCGCCGGCACGTGGCAGTGCAGGAACAGCGTCACGTCTTCGTCCGGCGTCACGAACGTCGCCGACGCGGTCGCCGGGCCGAGCACATTGAGCGCGAAGATCGGATTGAGGCCCGGGATCATGAAATCGTGGCGGATCTCGTCGGTGTTCTCGAGCACGATCTCGACCTCCTCGCAGCGCTCGGCGCGGATTTCGCGCGGCTCGAAGGCGAACACCTCCCCTGCTCGCGCATATTGCCGGCCGGCCTTCACCACGATGCGGCGTTTGGAACGCGGCCGGTCCGCGCAGGCGGCTGCCACCGGCCGGTGCCGCTCGGCGTCGATCAGGTCGAGCCGCGGCAGCGCCGGCAATTGTGCGCGGCGCGGATAGTCGAACGGTCCGCCGGCGGGCGGCGTCGTCGGGCCAGCCCTGCTCATAGGTGTCAGGCGTGACCGCCGAAGATGCCGGGATCGAACACCGGCACCTCGCCCCGGTAATAGGCGGGATCGAAATAGCGCGCATGCGCGGAATGGCCGGGATGGTCGGTCGGCGTCTTCGGCAGCCCGTCGTCGCCCATGAAGCCTTCGTAGACGATGGCGGTGTGGTCGCCGCCGGGATTGATGCCCTTGTTGGAGGCGGCGGGCTGCGCATGGTTGTGCATCAGCCAGACGCCCGGGCCCGCGGCATGCACGCCGTCGCTGCCGGTGCGCAGCGCCAGATCGACGCGCTGCGCCGGGCCGACATCGAAGGTGTCGCGGGTGACGCGCGCGCCTTCGGGCACCGGCACGGCCATCGAGATGCGGTCAGCGTCGGATGATGGCCGTGGGTGTGCAGGTGGATCGTGCGCGCGCCGACATTGAGCACGCGCAGCTTGGTGGTCTCGTCCGGCTTCACCAGGATCGGCGTGTCGCGCATGGTGAAGGGAAACGAGCGGCCGTTGAGCATGAAGATGTTGGGCACGCGCTGCGTCGAGTTGTAGTCGCGATGCATGCGCTTCTCGATCTCGCGCGGATCGGAATAGGCGGCCGGAATGCGGTTGAGCCGGTCGTCGATGTCCATGTACACCAGCGAATATTCGTTCTGGTATTCCTCGCGCGTCGCCTTCGCCATCGAGGTGATGCGCCCGGCGCCCGGGATCAGATGCGCAAAGTGATTGTGCGGCCGGTTCGGCTCGATGATCAGCATGCCGGCAAGCCCCATCAGCGGATGGACGTGGTCCTGCACATGGCAGTGGTACCAGTAGGTGCCGGGCTTGCCGGCGACGAAGCGGTAGGTGAAGGATTTGCCCGGCTCGACCTCGTGCTGCGTCATGTGCGGCACGCCATCCATGTCGTTCGGCTGGCTGGTGCCGTGCAGATGGATCGTGTGCGGCAGGTAGTGCGTGTTGTAGAGCGTGATCGCGACGTGATCGCCCTCCTCCACCCGCAGCGTCGGTGACGGCAGCCGCGCCGCCGAATTCATGGCGCTGCCGAGCGGCGCGAACACCCAGAAGGTGACGAACTCGCCGGGATAGACCTCTTCCTGGATCTCCACCACTTCGAGATGGAAATGGATCTCGTCCGGATCGCCGTCGCCGTCGAGATCGCGGCCGAGCACGACCGCCTTTTCGTCGGCGCCGGGGATCGGCGCGAGCTCCGCCGCCAGCGCGTCGCGCTCGACCGCGCCGCCGCGGCGAAAAGCTTCCGACAGCGCGAAGCGGTCGAGCTTCGGGCAGGAATTCGAAGATCGCCGACGTCGTGCGCGCGGATTCCGACCCCACGCGCCAAGCGCGAGCACCGCCGCGATCAGAAGCCCGGCGATGCCGCGCGTCGTCATCGGCCGCCCGGGATCGGATGCTTGTCGGGGATCGGCCCGGTGTAGCGCAGCACCATCAGCCCGGCGCCGTTGCCGTCGGTCAGGTAGAGCAGCCCGGTGTCGGGATCCTGGAAGATTTCGCGGGTGTGGCGGTCGTTGCGGCCGGGCGCGCCGGTGCGCGGCGACAGGTAGTGGCCGATGAACACCGGCGCGAACGGATTGGAGATGTCCATCGCGCGCACGCCCTCGTCGTACCAGGTGATGTAGACGAGGCTCGGCGAGCGCTGGTCGAACCAGGGCAGATGCGTGGTCGTGCCGGAACGGCCGCCGGGGCCGTCGCCGTCGCAGACGAAGCGCTTCTTGTGCGTGGTCGAAATTGTCGGAGACGTAGTCGAAGCGGAAGGTCGAGAGCAGCACCACATTGGCCGGGCGCTCGCCCTTCACCACCTCCGGATTCTTGAGGTCGGACACATCGAGGATGCGTCCGAAGCCGGGCGGGCAATCGAAGATCTCATCGGTGTGGACGATCAGGTCGGGATGCTCGCCCGGGCGCGTCACCACCGGCGCCGAGGTGTGCGCCGCGCCGAGATTGCCGCCATGGAACGGCGGATTGTAGTCGTAGGTCGCGAGCAGCTTCGGCGCTGGTGCGATCCTTGACGTCGAGGATCACCATGCCGGCGTCGCGCCAGGCGGCATAGACGCGGTCGTTGTAGTAGACGATCTCGTGGCACTGGATGATCTGCGGCTTGCCGTCGGGGCCGTTGCGGTTGAGCGGTCCGTACTGCTCGCCCTTGCGCTGGCCGGTGACGTGCCAGGTGCCGACGGTCTTGGCCTGCGACGGATTGCTGTAGTCGATGATCTGCAATCCCTCGCGATTGAGCTCGTCGGAGAACTGCGAGCAGGCATAGACATAGCGGTCGTCGGCATCGAGGCCGTGCACCTTGCCGTTCGGCGCCGCCGGAACGAATGCGAGCTCCTTGGGATTGCTCGGGTCCGACACGTCGTAGAACGACGTTCCCGAGCGCGTCGGCTGGCCCGCCGGCACCTTGTTCGGATTGCCGCGCGGATCGGCGTCGTGCCCGAAGATCAGAATCTTCTTCTCCCGGTTGACGCGCAGATAATTGCAGCGCGTTCCCGGATTGCAGGGGATGACGCTCAGCGGCTTGATGTTCTTCGGGTCGCGCACGTCGGCGATCAGGATGCCGAACAGCGTCGGCGGCGAGTTGTAGCCGCCGAGATAGGCAATGCCGTCATAGACGCGCACGGTGTTGAAGCCGGAACCGACCTCGCCGCCGGCACGTCCCTGCCCTTTCGCCCACGGCGTCCGTTCGGGAATCTTGAAGTAGGCTTGGCCGAGCAGCTCGAAATTCTTGGTCGAGGAATATTTCTTGAAGTCCTCCAGCGACAGGCTGAACCGGTCGACGCCGGCCGGGATCGGAACGTTCTCGACTCGCGGCGCGACCACCTGGGCCAAGCCCGGCGTCCCCATCACCGTTGCCAGGCCGGCCGACAAGCGCCATCCCCAGCAAACCAATCACGCGCCAACGGATCATGTTTCTTCCTCCCGTGCCCTCTATTATTGCCGCGGATTATCGGCACTTTGTCATGCCCGGTCCAGAGCTGGCCGGTCGTTGCTGGCATGCCGCACGGTTGGGCGTCGTACCCTCGTGTTATTCATGCGCCCCGATTGCAGCTACGAATTGCCGTGCGACCCCGGTCAGCGGCGCGCGATATCCGCAACGGATTTCGAGCGCCGGCAGCTTGGCGCCGAGATCGAGCGCGACGAGCGCCCCGGCTGCGATCTCGGCGTGCACCGTGCACGCCGGCAGACAAGCGATGCCCGCCCCGTGGCGGACCATTTCCTTCACCGCGATCAACTCCTGCAACTCCATGGCGACGTCGAACGCTGCAATTCCAATCTGGCGGAGCGCCGCGTCTGCCATCTCGACGAAGCGCGATCCGCGCAACCCGGCGACGAAGGGATGACGCGCGACGTCCTCGGGCGAAACGCGCGCGCGGGATGCCAGCGGGTGCCGCGGCGATACCACCAGCAACAGCGGCTCATGCGACAGGATTTCGGATCGCAATCCCTCAACCTGGCCGGAGGACAGAAACAGTCCAAGCGCAACCTCGCGCTCGCGGATCAACGCGATCACGTCCTCGATGGTGCCGGTGCGGGTGACGATCTTCGCCCTTGGATGCCGCCGCGCAAACGTCGCAAGCCACGCCGAGTAATGATCGGACAAAAGGTCGCGATGCACCGCGATGGCGATTTCCTGAGCGCCGATCTTGCGGAGGTCATTGAGCGCATGGGTCGCCTCTTCGGACCTGCGCAGCAAGTCGACCGCAAACGTGTAGAGCGCTTCGCCGGCCTTGGTCAGCTTGGGGCGGCTGCCGCGTTGGCGGTGGAACAGCGGCTGCCCGACCTGGGTTTCGAGCGCGCGGATGTGCGCCCCGACCGAAGGCTGGGCGATGCCGAGTTGCGCCGCGGCGGCGTTGAAGCCACCGAGATCGACGACGCTCTTGAAGACGCTCAGGCGGCGTGGGCTTGCGGAAATCATCGGAACAGGTACTTGTAGCCATATGGCTACAAGTATGTAGCTCCAAATCCCGTTGCTTGCCTAGCCCAGAAGACTTCATGGTCGCGCGCAAACAACCATCGTCTTTGTCTTGTGGGGAAACGCGCGCGTGCTTGTCGTCGCCATCGACATCGGGGGCACCTTTACCGATCTGCTCGGCTTCGATTCCAAAGCCGGCACATTCGTACAGGCCAAAAGTCTCACCACACCCGCCCAACTC
>CAWKMR010000085.1:0-4574 GCA_963850705.1 uncultured Alphaproteobacteria bacterium
CCGACACCACCGAGCCCGGCCCCGAGCCGCGCCACCAAGCGGCGGAACGGCGCGTCGGTGACGCCTGACATCGGGCAAGCACCACCGGATTGGACAGCTTGATCGTGCCGATCGTCAGGGGGTGCGGGCGGAAATCGGTCATCCTTCGAACCACTTGGCCGGTATGCCCATGAATTAGGCGAACCAGGGATATGCCCAGACTCTTAGCCAATTTTAACGGGCCCGGCAAGTGTTGCACTGCAAAATGTTGGGAACAGAGGCAACGGGGTTACCAGCCCGCCGAATTCCCGTTTGCGGCGGCGGCGCGACGCGCTAATCCCAGCTTCCAATTGGAAGGCTTCAGGACATGGCTGGAATGGTCGCAGCGGTGGTGGTGGCGGCCGGGCGCGGGCTGCGCGCCGGCGGCGGCGTGCCCAAGCAGTACCGGGCGATGCCTGGCGGGACGGCGCTCGACATAGCCTTGCGACGTTCTGCCGAGCATCGCGAGATCACGCTCGTGCAGCCGGTCATCCATCCCGACGATCGGCTTGCTTCGAGCGGTCCTCCGCCGAGCTTCCGGCTTCTTCCTCCGGTCTTCGGCGGCGCCACCCGGCAGGCCTCGGTCCGTGCCGGGCTCGAAGCGCTCGCCGCGAAAGCCCGAGATCGTGCTGATTCACGACGCGGCGCGGCCGTTTGCTTCGCCCGCCCTGATCACCCGCGCGATTGCCGCGGCGGCGCAAGGCGGCGCGGCGGTGCCGGTGATGCCGGTCGCGGACACCGTCAAGACGGTGGACGCAACGGGCTAATCACCGGCACGCTCGACCGAGCCCGTTGCGTGCCGTGCAGACTCCGCAAGCCTTTGGTTTCCGCGATTGCTCGAGGCGCACCGGCGCGCCGAAGCCGCCGGCGCGAGGACTTCACCGACGATGCCGCGCTCGCCGAATGGGCGGGCATGAGGTCACGACATTCGAGGGCGAGGCCGGCAACGTGAAGCTGACCACGCCGGAGGATTTCGCTGCGCGCGGAGGCACGCTCAGCTTGCCGCGCTCGGCGACGTCCGCACCGGTTTCGGCACCGACGTTCACCAATTCTTCGACGGCGATCACATCTGGCTCGGCGGCGTGCGCATTCGCACATCGCGCGGCGTCACAGGACATTCCGACGCCGACGTTGTGCTGCATGCGCTCGTCGACGCCATCCTCGGCGCGCTTTGCGAGGGCGATATCGGCGTGCATTTTCCGCCCAGCGACCCGCAATGGCGTGGCGCCTCGTCCGACCGGTTTCTGACGTTTGCCGTAGAGCGGGTGCGAGCGCGCGGCGGCCTGATCGCGCATCTCGATGTCACGGTGGTTTGCGAGGCGCCCCGCGTCGGCCCGCATCGCGACGCCATGCGGGCGAGGATCGCCGAGATTGCCGGCATTCCGGTCGGGCGCGTGGCGATCAAGGCGACGACCAGTGAGAAACTGGGCTTCACCGGCCGCGGCGAAGGCATCGTGGCGTTCGCGACTGCGACCATGCGGCTGCCCTGGAGCGACTGAATGGCGGACCAGGAACTGGCCGAGCGAGCGCAGCGGTTTGCTCGAGCTGTGCCGAAGCAAGAAGCTGACGCGTCGCCACGGCGGAATCCTGCACCGGAGGATTGGTCGCCGCGACGCTCACCGAAATCGCGGGCTCATCGGACGTATTCGAACGCGGCTTCGTCACCTACAGCAACGAGGCCAAACAGGCCATGCTCGGCGTGTCCGGCGCCGATCCTTGAGCGTTTCGGCGCGGTAAGCCGCGAAAGTGCCGAAGCGATGGTCAAGGGTGCGCTCGCGCATTCGCCGGCGGATCTTGCGGTTTCGATCACGGGCATCGCCGGGCCCGGGCGGCGGCAGTCCCGGCAAGCCGGTTGGGCTGGTGCATTTCGCCGCCGCCGCGCGCGCGGGCGCGTTGATCCATCATGAGCGCCTATTCGGCGATGTCGGGGCGCGCGCAGGTGCGCCGCATATCGGTGGTGCAGGCGCTTGCGATGCTGCGCGAGCTCGCCGAAGCGGAATCAGCTCCGAGTCGGTTAGTCATCGCGCCAGCTTCTTGCGCAGGATCGCGCCGAGGATATCGGAATAATCGTCGGTCCAGGCGGGAACGCGAGGATCGGGCATGATTTCCTGCCAGCCCGGCCGCTGCGGCAGATCGCCGAGGTCGCCGGACTGCGCGCGAGCATGGCGACGATCGCGTTCGACTTGAAGTCCGTCGGAGATACTTGCCGGCCGATCGTCCTGCTTGACCATGTGACCAGACCCTCGGCGGCACCCATGGCGGCCACCACCGGGCCAAGCTCCATGTGCCGATTGGAAATGTGCATCATCAGCACACCACCGGTTCAAGCCGCGACAGGTAACCTGCGAGCGCCTCCCGTGTTAGCAAATGTACGGGGATCGCGTCGGAGGAAAAGGCGTCGAGGACGATGAGGTCATAGCGCTGCTCCGTGGCTGCCAGCGTAAGCCGCGCGTCGCCGAGCACGATCGGGAGCCGGGTGCACAGACCGATAGGAAACTGAACAAGCGCCGATCGCGTGCGATGCGCACCACGTCGGGATCGATCTCGTAAAACGTCCATGGTTCGTTGTCGCGCTTGTGGCATGCAAGGCTTCCGGTGCCGAGCCCGACGACAGCGACATGGCGCAGCCCTCCCCGCGCGGCACGCATGGCTGCGATGCCTTCCGATATAGGCCCGCCGAAATAGTAGTAGGTCAGCGGTTCGGGCGGCGCGGTGGCGACCGCCATCGATGATGCGCTCGGCGCCGTGCATCGTTGTGCCGTGGAGGAGCAGCCGATAGCGGCCGTCTGTGGTGTCGACGACCTGATGAACGCCAAAGAAGCTGCGCGCTGTCTCGACCCGGTTGTAGCCCGGGATACCACAGCCCGGTCAGCGACAAAGGCAAGCACCAGAGCGCCAAAGAAGCGCGCAGGCCGCCGGCGATGCAGCAGCATGATCGCCGCCAGCATGACCAGCGCGACCAGGAACGGCATATCGGCCGCGGCTGGTAGCCGGATGGCGAAGATCAGTTGCACCGCCACCGCGACTGCCGCGACCGCGAGAGCCGGGTGCGGCCTCCTTGAGGAAATGCCTTGATCCGCCGCTGAGCGACGCCGGCAGGACCAGCACGGCCGCGAGCAGGATCGGATATTCGTAAACCCGTTGAATATCAACGGAGCGACCAGCGCGGCAAAGATGCCGCCAAGAACGCCTCCGAACGAAGTCCACAGATAAAACTCGGTCAGCCGTGCGGGCGCGGGCCGGCGGCGATAAAGCTCGCCGTGACACGCCAGCGCAAACAGGAAGAAGACCAAGAGATTGATCACGATCATGCCAAGCCAAAACGACTTGTTGCCTCCGAGCAGACTGATCGCCAGCGGCACTCGACCATGAACGGCAGCCACAGCGATCGTTGCGTGCGGGATCCAAGGCTTGTCGCGGAACACCGCCACGAAGGTGAGCAGATAGAGCGCAAGCGGCAACACCCAGAGGAATGGCGCCGCCGCGATGTCTGTTGTGATGTAGGACGTGACGGCGATGACGAGACCGGCCGGAATGGAGGCCAGCGCCATCCAGCCAAGCCGGTCGCGTGAGGACACCGGGGGGGCGTCGCGCTGCCTTGGCAAAGCTCGGCCGGCGCGCCACGAACAGGCTCGCCGTCGCGATCAGGCGGAAGAACAGCAAAACCCACCGACCAGAGCAGCGACTGCTGTTTGAGCGGCAGCAGCGGCTCGATAACGGTCGGATAGGCGATCAGCGCGGCAAACGATCCAAGATTGGAGGCGGCATAGAGGACGTAAGGGTTGCGCGCCTGCGTGGCCGCTCGCCGCGAACCAGCCTTGCAGCAGCGGGGCGCTCGCCGCCAGCGCGGCAAACGGCAATCCGATGGAGACGGCAAACAAGCCGATGAGCCAGAACGCGATACCGTTCGCCGGCGGCGTGCCGAAGCCATCCGCAATGCCGATCGGCAGCGTGACGGCGGCGGCGGCGAGGACGGCGAGATGGATAAGCGCGCCGATTCCGGGCGGCAGGAGGCGCACCAGCAAATGGGCATAGACATAGCCTGCGAGCAGCGCCGCCTGGAAGAACACCATCGCGACCGACCACACCTGCGGGGCGCCGCCGAGCCGCGGCAGCACCATCTTGGTGAACATCGGCTGCACCGGGAACAGGAGCAAAGCGGACAGGAATATGGTTACGGCGAACAACGCCGGCGCAAGGCGTATGGCAGGGCCGGCCGAGCGGCGCGAAAGGGCGGATCAAATGTGGTCATCGGGGTTCCAGAACTCAGGCCCGAGTAAGGCGTGAGCGTTAACCGCCGATTACCTCGCGGAAAGAACCGCGTCCGCGCGCCGCTCAAAGGCGACCGCAAAGCGGCGGAACGCCAAGTCGAACATCGAACCCACGAGCACGCCGAGCATCCGGCTGCGGAACTCGTAGGAAATGTAGAACAGAACCTCGCAGGTCTCCTCGCCTGTTGGCTGAAAGGTCCAGAGGTTCTCCAAATGACTGAATGGCCCCTCCAAATACTCAACCAGGATGTGCAACTTGGGTCGATCAAGCGTGACGCGACTGGA
>CAWKMR010000086.1:0-95010 GCA_963850705.1 uncultured Alphaproteobacteria bacterium
GCTGCGAATTCCGTGCCGGTCGCACCGATCGGTGCCGTGACGACCTCGAAGGCGCGAGCATCCGGTCCCTCGCCCACCTTGCTGAGGTAGCGCTCGCGGAACCGGGCGAGGCCGATCGCGTCCTCGCCCATGGCATAGCCGATCGCGGTGCGCATGACGTCGGCGCGCTCGGTGTCGGTCAGCGGCGAGAACTCCTGCCATCGATCGCCGAGCATCTGCTCGAGCTGTTCCGCCGCGCGTGCCCATTTCTTCGCCGCCCAGAGGATATCGGAGCGCAGCCGCGTGCCTTCGCGGCCGGCAATATTGGCGACGACCTCATAGGCGACGTCATGACGGCCGATGTCGGAGAGCGCCCGCCCTTCAAGCAGCAGGCGCTGGTTGCGTAGGTCGTTGTTGAGGTCGGTAACGCGCGTCGCGCGCAGCACCCCCAGCGCCTTCGCGGGCTTGCGATCCATCATGTAGATCACCGCCAGCCGCGAGGCGACCTGGGCGCGGGCGGCGCCCTGCAGCCGATGGTCGATCTGATGCTGCAGCAGCTCGCTGGCCTGGAACAGCAGATCGACCGAGACCAGGCGGTCGGCGAGCCGCCGGATCATCTCGTCGCCGCGCCGGCCGATCGGGGTCAGGTCGCGGAAATCGTAGAACAAGGCCAGCGCATCGATCGCCGAGAGCGCGTCGCCCTTGCCTGCCAGAAACAGGCCGTCGAAGGTCGACATCGCCTCTTCCTGGATGCGGCGCGTCATGTCCGAATTCGGATGCGCCCGCAACGCCGTGCGCATGATATTGAATGCGTCACGGTAGCGCCCCTCTTCCGTATAAAGACGGCCGAGCAGCTGCAGCGCCTCGATCTCGGTACTGTCGCCGCGCCAGATCGTGGTCAGGGTTTCGAGACCGGCGATGGCCTCGGCGCGTTCCTGGTTGCCGCGTCCGTATTCGAGCTGGATCTCCCGCAGCCTGCCCTGCGCGGCGGCCGGACGATCCCATGAGTTCGAAGCGGTGCGGTAGGAGCGCAGCGCGTCCTCGGGCCGGCCCAGTCCTTCGGCAAGCCGGCCGCTGAGCACGGCCACGATCGCCTCCAGTTCGCGCGGAACGCCGACCATTTCGAATTCGTTGAGATGGCCGGCCGCGCCGGTGACGTCGCCGACTTCGAGCGCGGCGCGCACCATGTCCTTGAGCATCGCGCGCTGGAATTCGAGCGGCAGCGTCGGCATCGCCGCCTCGGCGCTGCGGAAGCCGTCGCGCGCTTCGGCATATTTGCCGAGACGTGCATTGGCCAGCGCCCGCCACAACGGCGCGTCGTGCTGGTTGCCGACGAACGGATTCGACAGGTCCTTCAAGGCCGCCTCGGGGCGCCCGATCATGATATTGGCGATGGCGCGGAGCACGATCCGGCGGAGTCCTCGGACGTCGGCGGACTGTCCGCGACGGTGACGTCGAGCACCGCCTTCGCCTCCGTGAACATGTCGCGCGAGAGGTAGAAACGCGCGAGATCGCATCGCGCCGCGAGCCGTTTCGGTTCCGGAGCGTCCGCCGCCGCCAGGAACAATTGCACGTTGCGTTCGTTGAAGTTGGCCGCACGGTCGAACCCCCACGCCTGGAGGTCGATGACGTTGCGCTGATACAGCGTTTGCGTGCTCGTCTTCGCCTCTATCGCCGACAGCGAAAGCCCTCCAGGCCGGGACACGATGACCTTATCGGCCGCCAGTTCGGCGTTGAGATCGTCGGCGAGCGGCTGCAAGGCGATACCGTGAGCGGATGCCAGCGCGCGGAACTCGACAAAATCCTGTGATTTCAGGAAACCGCGCGCCGGCGCGGACGCCGTGATCACATAGAGCGCATCCCCGATATCCGGATCGTCGATACGGTGCACGCTCTTCGCTTCGTCGATCGCGATGCTGACGTTCGAACGCGCGGACGCGAAGATGTTGCGGCTGATGAGGAGCGGACGTGTCGGCTCCACCACCTCGTTTCCGAGCGTGATGATCCAGCCGTTTCCGTCGGCGGCCACGCTGATGAGCTGGGGACGTTCAAGTTTCACTTGAACAATCGCGACCTCACGTGCCCGCTTCGCCGTCGCGCTTCTGATGGCTTTTCCCTGCTCCGCGTTCAAAGCCGAGATGGCAACCGTGGCGTCGGTGTCGAAGACCATCCAAACCATGTCCGCGCGGCGGAAGACGGCGGCCGGCGTCGGCGCCGTGAACGGAAATGCAATGCTGAGACTGTCGCCATTGCGCTTGAGCACGGCGCGGACGGCGCCACCGGCTGGCCCGGCGTCCTGCGCTGCGGCCTCGTGCGGCGGCGATGCCGGGGCCGCCGGTGGGGTCTGGGCTGGAGGCGGCGGAGCCGCCTCTGCGGTTGCGGCGGAGGATTGGCCGGCGCTTTGCGGTGCGCGGACTGCGGCGGCGCAGCCTGTTCTGGTCCGGCTGCGGCGGCGGATTTGCGGCGATGCCGTCTGGGGCGAATTGGCGGGCACTGGTCGCGGCTGCGCCTGCGCAGGCGCCGGCTTCGGTTGCTCGGCGGCGGGCGGCGGGTTCGGCAATTCGACCGGCTTCGCGGCAGGCGCCGGGCTGCTGCCTGCTGTTGCTTCGGCTGCGGTGTGCCGGCGGCCGTGGCGGTTCGGCTTGAGCGGCCGGCGGCCGTGGCGGCTCGCCGGCACCGCTTGGGGCGGCGCTGGCGGTTGCGGCGCCGGCCGCGGAGCAGAGGCATTCACTTTCGCGCGCTCGGCCAGTTCGGCCGCCATCGACGACAGCTCGTCCACCGGGCCTTCCGGGTGACGGTCTTGCGTTCGGCCGTCTCGACGTCGACAACAAAGCTGTTGTCCTCGCGGAAGGTGCGCACGTCGACCCGCGCGCCGAAATTGAAGCGCACGATGACCGCATCGTGATCGCTTTCGCTGTCGATGGATTCGATCACCGGCGGCAGTGTCGCTTTGGCGTCCGCCAGGTCGAAGCGCAGCATGGCATCGAAGGTCAGCGTCAGCCGCTCCCGGGTATTGTCCGCAGATACGCCGATGAGCTCCGGCAGATCGAACACATAGCGCATGAAGGTCGGCTGGGTGATCGCCTTCACCCTGACCACCGTCGACTTCTGCTGCTGCGCCAATGCGCGCTGCTGGCGGACGCGGCGTTCGCCCTCGCGCGCTCGCTTGGCAAGCTCGTCGATCACGTCGCGCGGCAATCCGGGCGCCAGTCCGGTCCAGGTTTCGGGAAGCAGATCAACGAACAGCCGCTCACCGGCCGCCATCGAGTTCATCGTCACCTTGCGGGCGAGCGCGATCCGGATGCCCTTCCCGTCGGGATCGCGGCGCGCCACGCTCACGTATTCGGCGGCGTGTTGGCTGATGCGGTCGATCGAGATGTCGACCGGCCGCGGGAAATTGATGGTGACGATGTTGTTGGCGATCCGGACCTTCGCCTCGATCTCGTCGTCGAACTTGAAGGCGAGCCGCGCATATCCGTTCTCGGTCGTGGCGCTCACCTCCCCCTTCAAAGCCTGCGCGAGCGCGGGACGCATCGGGCCCACGCACAACGGCGATGCAATGAGGAGAGTGACGAGGCAAAGCACGGCAGGTCTGCCAGCCCGCCACGCTGTCCACAACACGTTACGCACGCAACACAACCTTCTGGTCGGAACCACCGGCCGTACACCAAGGCAATCACACTAGGACGCGGCGTTTAACGCGGCCTTAACCGTGGCAGACAACCTGCAACCTTCGCGGATGAATTTTGCAAACGATCCGGCCGTCACCGCCCGCGCGCCGTACCCGGGAGCGGTCGTCGTGCTCAATTGGTGGTCTGGGTGCCGACAATCTTGGGCAATTCGGCCGGCGGCTTGTCCTTGGCGCGGCTGGCCAGTTCGACAGTGAGGCGCTCCGCCGCGTCCGGCGCCATCTGCGCCATGATGTCGGACATCCGGCGCGGATTGATCTGCATCGCGACCTCCAGGAGGATACGCATATCCAGGCGGTCGAAGACGCGCGCCGCATCCTTCGGCTTCATGTTCTCATACATCGTGACGACGTTCTTGACCCGCGTGGCCTCGTTCTCGTCCTTGGCGCGCATCGATTCATTGAGCTGCGCCTCAAGCTGCTTGAGCTGGGCGATGCGGGCTTCGAGGCGTTTCTCAGCCGCGAGGACGACGCTTTCGCGCATCTCCAGCTCTTTGGCGCGGGCGTCGAGCTCGTCGCGCCGCTCCGCCAGCCGTTCGAGCAGCGCGCGTTCGGCCGGCGACAGGACGCGTCCGCCATCGATCGGAATGACCGTCCCGGCCGGCGTCGGCGGCGGATCCTTGGCGCGTCGACTTGGCCTTCGCCTTCGGCTCCTGCTTGCCGCCGGGGGGATCGCTGGGAACCGAACCGGTGGCCTCCGGGAAATTGAACATATGCCGCGCCCAGGATCGCGGCGGAGGCGCGGGCGGCCGCGGATCCGCTACGGCAGGAAAGCGCACCAAGGCTTCGGGTGGCTTCGAGTCGTGCCGGTGACGTCGCCGTCATCGTTGTTCAGCGTGTATCCGCCGTTGAAGATCAGCCCCGCCGACTTCAGCACGAACAGCGCGCTGATCGCGATCAGCACGACTGGAATAAGCCGGAAATCGCGGAGCAGTCGGGTCATGCCGCCATCGTGTTTACGCGGTCGCGCAGGCGATCGGAGAACGAGCGCGCCGCTGCCGCCACCGCGGTGGGATCGGGTGCCGAGGCGGCCGACGGCACGTCTTGCAGCGAGCGCGCCGCCACCACGACGCGGGAGAGCCGCGTCAGCACGATGTCGCCGGCCGAGACCTGGCGGTCGAGCTCGACACAGCAGCGTTCGGCGGCCCTGACCCGTTCGCCGAGCGTCGCATCGTTCTCTTCCGCAGCGCGCTTGAGTTCGCCCACCGCCCGTTCTGCGATCTCGGTCGCGGTGATCAGCTCGCCGATGGTCGCCTTCAACGACTGCTCGTCGGCGCGCAACCGCTCAAGCCGGCGGTTGAGCGTGTAGCAATAGCCGATGGTCAGCATCAGCAGGACCGCGACGAGGAGCTCGATCATCAATCCGAAGCTCACGGTGCTTCCCTCCGATTTGTTGCCGCCGCCGCGTCCGTTCCTTCGAACATGGCCATGGTGGTTCTGGAGCGGCGCAGCGGCTTGCCGACGCGCACCGCCACGCGATCGCCGACGCGACCCATCCGTCCTTCCGTCAGGATCACGTCGCCGCAGCGGACCGCGACATTGGCGTCCGGCTTGATTTCGAGCGTGAGCGTGTCGCCGACGTTGAGCCGCATCAGCTCCCGCAGCGGAAACTTGGCTTCGTAAAGCACCGCCTCGACGGCGATCTCGGCCTGCCCGATCTCGGTGGCGAGATGGTTTTCCCAGATCGGGTCGCGGCCGAATTTCTCGCCCATGAACATCTGCAACAGAACGTCGCGGATGGGCTCGATGGTCGCATAAGGCAAGAGCAGCTCGACCGTGCCGCCGCGATCCTCCATGTCGATGCGCAGGCGCACCAGGATGGCGGCGTTGGCCGGCCGCGAGATCGCGGCAAAGCGCGGATTGGTCTCCAGACGGTCGATGTTGAACTTGACCGGCGACAGCGGCTTGAAGGCGAGCTCGGCGTCGGCGAGCACGACCTCGATCATGCGCTTCACGAGATTGGATTCGATGGTCGTGTAGGGCCGGCCCTCGATCCTGATCGCGGTCTGGCCGCGGCGGCCGCCGAGCAGCACGTCGATGATCGAATAGATCAGGCCCGAATTGACAGTGATCAGCCCGAAATTGTCCCACTCCTCGGCTTTGAACACGCCCAGGATCGCCGGCAGCGGTATCGAGTTGAGATAGTCGCCGAAGCGTACCGACGTGATGCGGTCGAGCGAAACTTCGACGTTGTCGGAGGTGAAATTGCGCAACGACGTCGTCATCAACCGGACCAGCCGGTCGAAGACGATTTCGAGCATCGGCAGACGCTCGTAGGAGACCATCGCCGAGTTGATGATCGCGCGAATGCCGGAATTGTCGTTGAGCGAAATGTCGGTGAGGCTGAATCCGAGAAGGCTGTCGATTTCCTCTTGATTGAGAACCCGTTCGGCGCCGCCCTTCGCGCCCTGATTGAAGTTCGAGCCGTCATCGGCCATCGCACCCCATGATGCGGCAGCCGCTTCCGGACTCGCAGATTCGGCATCCTTCGGCTCGGCGTTCGCCACCGACGCATCGGACTCGAGCGCCAATCCCCACTCGGCGGCGAGCGCGTCCTGGTCGACCTGGTCTTTTCCGAGCGTCACTGGACGACGATTTCCTTGAACAGCACGGCGTTGATCCGGCTGGGCGCGATGGCCGCGTTTACCCGGCGGGTCAGCTCTTCCTTCAATCGGTAGAGTCCCGCGGAGCCGTCGAGATCGGTCGGGCGCAGTTCACGCAGGTAGGTCTGGAAGGCGTCCATCACCCGCGGCATCGTGCTCTGGACCTGCGGCGTGAGCGTCGCGTCGGGCAGTTCGAGCACCACCCTGACCTTGAGATATTGCGTGCGCTCGTTGGCGGTGGTCGACAGATTGACCAGCACCTCCGGCACGTCGAGGAACACGGCAGGCTTCGCCTGCGCGGCGACCGGCTTGGCCTCCTTCGATCCACCAAACATGAAATAGGCGCCGGTCCCGCCCCCGATCACGACCAGCGCGCCGGCGGCCGCGATCATGATGGTCTTGCGCGAGAATCGGCTCTTGGCCGGAGCGGCTTCGGCGCCGTCTTCGGCTTCGAGATCGTCTTCCTCGGCTTCCATCTTCTTGGGTTTGGATGCCATCTGCCCTGCTACCCCTGTTTGATCGACGCGCGATCGGCCGGAACCGCAAGTCGCGCCGCGCGAATTGTTCGTGCCCCAGTCCTGGTGGTAACCCTAGGTTCCGAATGGTTAACGGATTCTTGCCAGGCCGCCTGAGGGCGGAAAGATTTGCCGGGTGGATGGTTTCGCAAGACTGAATTTGCCGGGCCGCTATACCGCCCGATTCATTCAACCATTTGATTTCAACTTGAATTTCCGTTTGGCACGCGGCCTGCAAGAGGTCCGGTGAGCCGCAGCTTGGGAGAGCAGCGGCGAAACCGACGAGTCGCCCGCATGGGAGTGCGGAGATTCGTTGGCAGGGGAAGCACACCGATGGAAAACAACCACGCCCTTATTGGGTTGTCGCGACAAATCTCGCTGCACCGCGAGCTCGAGGTCGTCGCCAACAACATCGCGAACATCGACACCACCGGCTACAAGGCCGACGGCTCGGTGTTTCACGAGTTCCTGATGCCGGTCGCCCGCCACGGGGCCTTCCAGGGCAACGACCAGCGCCTGAGCTTCGTGCTCGACCGCGCGACCTGGCACAATTTCGGCAACGGGGCGCTCAAAAAGACCGGCAATCCGCTCGACGTCGCAATCGACGGCGACGCGTTCCTGGTGGTGCAGACGTCGCGCGGCGAGCGCTACACCCGCAACGGCGCCCTGCAAATCAACGCCACCGGAACGCTCGTGACCGCGAGCGGCGACCCCGTGCTGGGCGACGGCGGGCCGATCCAGTTCCAGAACACCGACAGCAACGTCTCCATCAATCCGGACGGCACGATCACGGTGCGCGAGGGCGGCAACGCCGCCTCCGACTCGGCGCGCGGCAGGCTCCGGCTCGTCCGCTTTGCCCAGGTGCAGACCCTGCTGAAGGACACCTCCAGCATGTTCCGCGCGCCGCCGGGAACGGCGCCGCTGCCGGCCGAGACCAACGTGCGCGTCGTCCAGGGCACTATCGAGGCATCCAATGTGCGCCCGGTGATCGAGATGGCGCGCATGATGGAGCTGACGCGCACCTACACAATGATCGCCGGCCTGTTGCAGCAGGCCAGCGACCATCGCCGCAACGCGATCGACAAGCTTGCCGAAGTTATGGCTTGAGTGAACGGAGACATCCATGCGAGCGCTTCATACTGCAGCGACCGGAATGGTGGCCCAGGAACTCAACGTCCAGGTCATCTCCAACAACATCGCGAACATGCGCACGACCGGCTACAAGCGCCAGCGTGCGGAATTCCAGGACCTGCTCTACGAGCACGTCAGCCGGGTCGGCACGCAGACCACCACACAGGGCAACATCCTTCCGGTGGGCATCGACCTCGGCGGCGGCGTGAAGACCGTCGGCACGCCGCGTATCATGACGCAAGGCACGCTGCTGCAGAGCGGCAAGGATTTCGACGTCGCGATCCGCGGCGAAGGCTTCTTCAAGATCCTGCAGCCCGACGGCACCTTCGCCTATACGCGGGACGGCTCGTTCCAGATGGACGCGCAGGGCCGCATCGTGACCGCCAAGGGCCTGGTCGTGCAGCCCGGCATCACCATCCCGCCGAACTCGACCTCGGTGGCGATCAACGCACAAGGCCAGGTGTCGGCTACGGTTCCCGGCTCGTCCACACCGACGGTGCTCGGCCAGCTCAACCTGACGCGCTTCGTCAACAAGGCCGGCCTGCTGCCGATCGGCGACAACCTCTTCCTGGAAACGCCGGCGTCGGGCACGCCGCAGGACGGCCTCGCCAACACCGACGGTTATGGCGATCTGCAACAGGGCACCCTCGAGCAGGCCAACGTCGAAGCCGTGACCGAGATCTCCGACCTGATCGCCGCGCAGCGCGCCTATGAGATGAATGCCAAGGTCATCTCGGCGGCCGACCAGATGCTGCAATCCACGTCGGCGATGATCCGCTGAGGAGACGCACCATGATCCGATTGGCTACGCTCTCACTCCTCGCCCTCACCCTCCCCGCCGCAGCTCAGATCGGCGGCACGCCGTTCAGCGAGAGGTTTTCCGCGCACGCGCCATCGACGCAGCGCAGCACGGCGCCTGCCTTCAAACCGGCAGCCACGATCACCGGAGAGTTCGTGCGCATCGGCGATCTGGTGGAGAACGCCGGCGCCGCCGCCAACATCGCGATCTTCCGCGCGCCCGATCTCGGCGAGACCGGCCGCGTCGCCGATCGAGCGCGTCATGGACGCGATGCTGCCGCACGAGCTGTTCAATATCGAAGCCCGCGGCCTGACCGAGATCGTCGTCACACGCGCGAGCCGCCCGATCACCGCCGCCGACATCGAGGCGCGCATCACGCAGGCGCTCGCCGAACGGCAGCGGAGCACCGACGCGAGCAATTTCACACTGACGTTCGACAACGCGCCGCGCTCGATCCACGTCGAGCCGGGCACCGACCTGCGCATCGCACGTCTGACGTTCGAGCAGCGCAGCGGACGCTTCGACGCCGTGTTCGAACGGCCGGGAACCACACGCAACCTGCTGCGCTTCACCGGCACCTATGCCGAAACCTTCGAGGCCGTCGCGCTGACGCGCCCGGTGGCCGCCAATGAAGTCGTGCGCGCCGCCGATATCGCCACCGTGCGCCGCCCGAAGACGGAGTTCGCCGCCAACATCATTACCAACACGGAGCAGGCGATCGGCCTCGCTGCACGCCGGGCGATGCGTCCGGGTGACGTGCTGCGCCAGACCGACCTCGCGAAGCCCGAGCTCGTCGCCCGCAACGACAACGTGACCATCACCTTTCAGGTGCCCGGCATCACGCTGACGATGCGCGGCAAGGCGCTCGAGGGCGGCTCGCTTGGCGACACCGTCAATGTGCTGAACGTACAATCCAAGCG
The DNA here is from genome assembly GCA_963850705.1 of uncultured Alphaproteobacteria bacterium. GTDB lineage: Bacteria > Pseudomonadota > Alphaproteobacteria > Rhizobiales > Xanthobacteraceae > VAZQ01. The sequence continues at coordinate 9,636 of CAWKMR010000086.1, forward strand.
CACGATCCAGGCCACAATCGCCGGGCCCGGCCACGTTATCGTGATGGCGACCTCCCTCGTCAGCATAACACCGACAACGACGGCGCCACGCCTCGCCGCCCAGACCACCGGCCGAACCAGTCCCAACCCGCAAGCGCGCGCAAGCGCCGAGTGAGCGTCATGACAGTTGAATCACGGTTGCATTCAGTCAGATCCAACACCCGCGGCGGACGCAAGCGATCGTCCGCGACTCCGGATCAGTCGCAATGTCGCAGTTCAAGCCCGCCTCGATGGTGCAATTGTTCATCGCCTGCACGCTCGCAGTGCTCGCGGGCAGCTGCTCGTCGCTCGAGCGGCTGCGCAACATCGGCGAACAGCCGCAGCTCGAGGCTATCCAAAATCCCACGACCCGTGCCGGCTACAAGCCGGTGCAGATGCCGATGCCCACGCCGCAGCCGGCGATCTACCAGCCCAATTCGCTTTGGCGCACCGGCTCGCGCGCCTTCTTCAAGGATCAGCGCGCCAATCAGGTCGGCGACATCCTCACCGTGCAGATCAAGATCACCGACCGCGCCCAGTTCGAGAACGAGACGCAGCGCAGCCGGGTCAACAAGGAGAATTCCGGCGTCGACGCTTACCTCGGCTCGAAGGCGGTCAGCCCGACTTCCGCATTTGCTCCGCCGTTCCGCATCCTGACCGCCAACTCCAACGGGTCGAGCGAAGGCAAGGGCTCGATCGATCGCAAGGAAGAGCTGCTCACCAACCTCGCCGCAGTGGTGACGCAGGTGCTGCCGAACGGCAACCTGGTGCTCGAGGGCAAGCAGGAGATCCGCGTCAACTTCGAAGTACGCGAGCTGATCGTCGCCGGCATCGTCCGCCCGGAAGACATCCAGAGCGACAACACCATCGAATCCACCAAGATCGCCGAGGCGCGCATCGCTTATGGCGGCCGCGGCCAGATCACCGACGTCCAGCAACCGCGTTACGGCCAGCAGGTACTCGACGTGTTGCTGCCGTTCTAGTTTCGCTTCGATTGAGTCTGCGTCTTTTGGTTCCGCTCGTCCCCGCGCAAGCGGGGACCCAGAAGTCCAAAGCAAGCCTGGCTTCCCGCTTGCGCGGGAATGAGCGGAGTGTTGGTCGATGTCGGTGGCAACAATTCGCGTCAGTATGACGTGACGTAGCAAGCTCCCCGCCGTTCCTTCGTGCACAAAGGGATGGCGTCAACGACGCGGCCTCCGGAAGCTCCCCTCCGGAGGCCGCGTTCCTTTTTGGAACCCCACAACAGAAACGCTGCGAGCGCGGGCTCACGGCATGAAAGATGACCCCTTATATAAGGACCCGGAAAACAAGCCGTCCAAGCGAGGGCGCCATGGTGCCGTCACCGAAGCTCGTCGTTATCACCGTTCTGGCAACGCTCGGCTATCTCGCGCTTGCGGTGCTCGGCTGGGGCGGCTTCGCCGCCTTTTTCTCTCACCCCGCCCTGATTGCGCTGACCGTCATCACGCTCCTGCTCGCAGGCGCGGCGCTCTTCACCGCCGGCAACCTGAGTTCGGGCGAGCGCGAGGATCGCAGCAACCGGTGGGTCGTCGCTGCGTTCGGCGTCATCGGCCTGCTCGCGGCTTATTTCCCGGCCTTGACCGACCGCCTCGACGTCTGGACCATCGACGGCGACACCGTGCGCTGGATCGGCGTCATCCTCTTTGCCATCGGCGGCGCGCTGCGGCTCTGGCCGGTGTTCGTGCTCGGGCACCGGTTCAGCGGGCTGGTCGCGATCCAGCCCGGACATACGCTGGTCACCACCGGCATCTACAGCGTGATCCGCCACCCGAGCTATCTCGGCCTGATGGTCAACTCGCTCGGATGGGCGCTTGCTTTCCGTTCGGGCGTGGGCTTGCTGCTGACCGCCCTCACGATCGTGCCGCTGGTCGCGCGCATCCGTTCGGAAGAAGCGTTGCTGCACTCGCAGTTCGGCAGCGAGTACGATGCCTATCGCGCCCGCACTGCGCTGCTGATCCCCGGCGTCTATTGACGCTAGTGGAGTGGATTTAACATTCGCGACCCATCTGACAGCGGGTTCGCGACGCGAATGTCAAATCCAAAACTCCACTAGCAAGTTATACTTGCTAGTGGTCCTTTGATTTTAACATTCGCAAAATCGCCTGCCGAAACGGGATGCGAATGTTAGAATCGGACCACTAGGCGCGGCGCCCCTTTCCGCAACGCGCGCAAATCATGTAGCGTCGCGACATGAAGCGAAGCGAGCATCGAATATTGACGACGCATGTGGGTAGCCTGATCCGCCCCAAGGCGTTGCTGGATGCGGCGCGCAACCCTGACCGCGACGCGCACGAGCGTGAGCTCAAGCAGGCGGTGGCGGACGTCGTCGCGCGGCAGGCGAAGGCCGGCATCGATGTGGTCAACGACGGCGAGTTCGGAAAATCCGGCTGGGCGAACTACAGCCTGGAGCGGCTCTCCGGATTCGAGCCGCGGCCGGACACACTCTATGAAGCGGTCTGGCTCGGCCGTGACCGTCACCGGTTTGCAGAATTCATGGCGGCGGAATTTCCGCGCGGGACCGTCGGCACCCCCGGCCATGCCTGCACCAGCGCGATCGTCTACCGCGGCCACGCCAGCGTCCGCCGCGATCTCGACAACCTCAAGGCTGCCGCAGCGTCCGCGCCCACCGAGGACGTGTTCTTCACCGCGGTCGCGCCGGCGAGCGTCGGCTACGACGCCGCCAATGAGCACTACGCCAGCGAGCGGGACTATGTGTTCGCCATCGCGAAGGCGATGCGGGAGGAATATCTCGAGGTGATCAAGGCCGGGCTTGTCCTGCAGGTCGACGACGCGGTGCTCGCCAACATGTACGACCACCTGGTCGAGCAGAGCCCGCAGAAATATCGCGCGTGGGCGGAGCTGCGGATCGACGCGCTCAATCATGCGCTGGAAGGCATCCCGCAGGATCGCATCCGCTATCATGTCTGTTTCGGAAGCTGGCACGTGCCGCATGTCGCGGACGCGCAGCTCGAGGACATCGTCGACCTGATCCTGAAGGTGAACGCCGGCGCCTATTCGATCGAGGCGGCCAATGTCCGTCACGAGCACGAATGGTATGTGTGGCAGAAGGTCAAGCTGCCGCCCGGCAAGATCCTGATCCCGGGCGTGGTGACTCACCACACCACGACGGTCGAGCACCCGCGGCTGGTGGCCGAACGCATCGTCACCTTCGCGAAGCTCGTCGGCCGCGAGAACATCATCGCCGGCACCGATTGCGGCTTCGCGCAGGCGCAGGACATGCAGCGCGTGCATCCGCAGGTCATGTGGGCGAAACTCGCAGCGCTCGCCGAAGGCGCGCGCCTTGCCAGCAAGGAATTGTGGGGCCGCTGATCCGCCTCACCAGTGGCTGTCGAGGGTCACACCTGAGGACAAATCGAAAGGCCGCCCGAACCGGCGGCCTTTCGTATTCTCTAGCACGACCTCGCGCGAGACGCGGCTCTGCTAGTTGGCGGTGTCGAGCGTCACGCCGGCGACCTTCACCGCCTCCGCCCACAGCGCCATGTCCTCCTGGATGAACTTCCCGAACTGCTCGGGCGTGAAGCTCACCGGCGACGCGCCGTACTTGTCGAGTTGCGCGATGAATGCCGGGTCTTTGGTCGCCTTAATGAACTCATTCGCGATGCGGTCGATGATCGGCCGCGGCGTGGCGGCCGGCGCCATCATGCCGTTCCAGCTCACGCCGCGGAAACCCGGGAAGCCGGATTCCGCGATGGTCGGAACGTCCTTGGCTTGCGTGGCGCGGCGGTCGTCGGACAAGGCGAGCATGCGCACCGCGCCGGTCCCGGCGTGCGGCAGCGCTTCCGGCAGCGGAATGAACATTGCGGGCACATGGCCGCCGATGATGTCGGTCAGCGCCGGCGCGGTGCCGCGATAGCTCACGGCGTTCATTTCCAGTCCGGCGCGCTTGAGGAACAGCGCCATCAGAAGATTGCTGACGCTGCCGGGGCCGCCGCCGCCCGCATAAGCGAATCTGCTTCGGATGCGGCTTCACCCAGGCGACGAATTCCTGCAGCGTCTTGATCGGCAGCTTGCCGTTGATGATCAGCACCTGCGGGCTGGTGCCGATCAGGCTGACCGGCGCCAGGTCTTTCATCGTGTAAGGCGCCTTGCCCAGCGCCGGGAAGATCGAGACCGTGCCGGTGCCGGCCCAGAACATCGTGTGACCGTCGGCGTTCGAGCGCACGACGTCGTTTGCCGCCAGCGTGCCCATCGCGCCGACGCGGTTTTCGACGACGAACTGCTGACCGAACACTTCACTCAGCCGCGCGCAGGTGACGCGCGCGAGATTGTCGATGTTGCCGCCGGCGGCAAATCCGACCAGCACGCGGACCGGCTTCTGCGGCCAGTTCTGTGCAAAGGCGGACGGAGCGGCAAGCGATGCAGCGAATGCGGCGCCAGAGCCCAAGAGCAGGCGGCGCGAGATGATCGGCGTGGTTGTGATACGCATTACAAACTCCCCCAAACAGCGCGGTCGACGGCCGGCAGGCATTAACTCGGTCACAACATGGGCGGCGGTGTGGCCGCGCCGTCGCTGTCATGAAAAGTTGCAGCAATGCCGGTTTACGTCGGCGTTATCATGCATGCCATCGGCCCGCTTGCCCCCGCCCCCGGCGGGGACCCTGCAGCAAAAAATCCTTCGATTCCCGCTTTCACAGGAATGATCGGTTGGATGGGCCCGGTCCGAACGAACGCCCGCCTAGTCGTCGCGATAGACGCGCTCACGCCGCTCATGACGCTCCTGCGCCTCGATCGACAGCGTCGCGATCGGGCGGGCTTCGAGACGGCGCAGCGAGATCGGCTCGCCGGTCTCTTCGCAATAGCCGTAGGTGCCGTCGTCGATACGCGAGAGCGCGGCGTCGATTTTTGCGATCAGCTTGCGCTGGCGATCACGCGCCCGCAGCTCGATCGCGCGGTCGGTCTCCGACGACGCGCGGTCGGCAAGGTCGGGATGGTTCTCATTCTCGGCCTGGAGATGCGCCAGCGTCTCCTTGGCCTCCTTGAGGATGTCCTCTTTCCATGCCGTCAGCTTTTCGCGAAAGTACTCGCGCTGACGTTCGTTCATGAACGGCTCCTTGTCGGTCGGGCGGTAGTTCTTCTTATCCACCACCGCAACCGCGGCATGGCCGTTCTTCTTGTCTGGCAAAGCCGCTCCGTTTTTTTTCTTTTCCGAAGGCATCGATTCCAATTCCCCGCACTGTCTGCTTCGAGTGCGATCTCCTGGGCAACCCCCTGCTCGCGCGGCGAGCTTATATAGCGGCCGTGTGACATGGACAATAAGGGAATGAAGGCTTCCCCCCGGGTGGCGGGGGGTTCCCGGCTGGGGGGCCGGCGGTTAACGGGCAGCCAGGAAGGCCTTAGGGGGTCGCCATTTTGGCGATTTCGACCTCGACCCGGAGTTCGATCTCGGCCAGGACCCCGTCGAGCCCGGGGTCGCCCGAGCCGCTCTTCAGGTGGGCCGCCACCGCCTTGAGCTTCTGGAGTGTGGCCGGCGTAAGGTCGCCGCCGAGCAGGCCGACCTTGAGTTCGTCGAGGGCGTCGAGCGCCACCCGCCCCCGCTTGACCGCATGGCGGCGGCGTTCGGTCGGGTCCTCGATTCCTTGCAGTGCAATAAGTGCGTCGATTCCGCCGACGCTGCGCAGCGGCGAGGACGAGGCGGCCGCCCGGGACGCATCCTCCTCGGTGACGCTGAATCCCCCGGCAGGTGCGCGCCGCGCCTGAGGCGTACTCGCGGCCGCGGCGGTTCCATTCGATCCGTATATCCGCATGGCGAAGGGTCCGTGCCGGGATGGTTCCCGGCTACCCCGAAACCTGGGCCGGTTATGGTTAATGGACGGTAAACGACCCGGCAAAATCTGCCGCACCCGGCAAGTCCGGGCCTGGCCGGCGGCCCTCTCCGCACCTGCCGGCAAGCGAAAACATCCGTCTTCTCAGAGCGTTGGGCGAATCACCCGCTCTGGCACGGCTTTCGCTAAGTGATCAGCGGTCCGAACCTCTTGGGGAGCAAGATGACGAGGACGCTACAAGCCGCAATCGCGGCCACTCTTATATTGGCTGGCGCTGCGTCGTCCGCCCATGTTTCGACCGCGCATGCGACGTCCCGCATCAAGGACCTCGCCAATGTCGAGGGCGTGCGCCAGAACCAGCTCATCGGCTATGGCCTGGTGGTCGGCCTCAACGGCACCGGCGACACGCTGAACAACATCCCGTTCACCCGGCAGTCGCTGCAAGCGATGCTCGAACGGCTGGGCGTCAACATCCGCGGCCAGCAGATCCGCACCGGCAACGTGGCGGCGGTCATGGTGACCGCGAACCTGCCGGCGTTCGGAACCCAGGGCACCCGCATCGACGTCACGGTGTCGGCGCTTGGCGACTCCAAGAGCCTGCAAGGCGGCACGCTGCTCGTCACGCCGCTGCTCGCCGCCGACGGAAACGTCTACGCCGTCGGACAAGGCTCGCTCGCAATCTCGGGATTCCAGGCTGAAGGCGAAGCCGCCAAGATCGTGCGCGGCGTGCCGACGGTCGGACGCATCTCGAACGGCGCGATCATCGAGCGCGAGATCGAGTTCGCGCTCAACCGGCTCGGGCAAGTGCGCCTCGCGCTGCGCAATCCCGACTTCACCACCGCGCGGCGCATCGCATCGGCGATCAACGACTTCATCGGCATGCCGACCGCGGAGCCGCTCGATCCTTCCACCGTGCAGCTCACCATCCCGCAGAAATTCCAGGGCAACGTCGTCGCGCTGCTCACCGAGATCGAACAGTTGCAGGTCGAGCCCGATCTGTCCGCCCGGGTCGTGATCGACGAACGCTCCGGCATCATCGTGATGGGACGCGACGTGCGCGTCTCCACGGTCGCGGTGGCGCAAGGCAATCTCACCGTCACGATCTCGGAAGCGCCGCAGGTCTCGCAGCCGCAGCCGTTCTCGCGCGGACAGACGCGCGTCGTCCCGCGCACCCGCGTCGGCGTACAGGAAGACGGCAAACGGCTGGCGCTGGTGCGCGAAGGCGTGTCGCTTCAGCAACTGGTCGACGGATTGAATGCGCTCGGCATCGGGCCGCGCGACATGATCTCGATCCTGCAGGCGATCAAGGCCGCCGGCGCGATCCAGGCCGACATCGAGGTGATGTGATGGCCGGCATCACCTTCCCCGCTGTCACCGCCCCGGCCCTCGCCTCGCCAAACATGGCCGCAAGCTATGCGTCGTTGGGCGCGCGGCTGCCGATCGACGTACACGCGCGCGCGCGCGAGCAGGCGGTCGACTTCGAGGCGATGTTCCTCAGCAACATGTTCAGCCAGATGTTCACCGACATCGACGGCGACGGCCCGTTCGGCGGCGGCGGCAAGGCGGGCGTGTGGCGCTCGTTCCTGACCGAGGAATATTCCAAGTCGTTCGCCAAGGCCGGCGGCATCGGCATCGCCGATCACGTCTACCGCTCACTGCTCCAGCAGCAGGAAGCCCGCGCCAAATAATCTCGAAGCTGAAGGACGCCGCCATGAACACTCCAGCGAATGCGCAACTGCCGATCACGCAAGCGGCGCCGGTGACGACGGCCGCCGATGCCAACGAGCTCGCCGCGCACTACGTCCATGTGATGGATACGCTCGCCGGCGTCGTTCGGCAGGAGACCGAATACGTTCGGGTGGGCCGGCTGTCGGAGGCGGCTGCGCTCGAGCCGACCAAGACCGAGTTCGCGCGGCTCTATATCGCCGACACGCTGCGGCTGCGCGCCAACCAGGCCCAGCTCGCCCAGATCTCGCCGGACACGATGCCGGAGCTGATCCGCCAGCACGAGAACTTCCGCGCCCTGCTCCAGATCAACCTCACGGTGCTGGCCACCGCCCATGCGGTGTCGGAAGGCATCGTGCGCGGCGTGTCGGGCGAGCTCGCCCGCAAGGCCGCGCCGCAGACCTACGGCGCGAGCGGCCGCGCCAACGCACCCGACCTGCGCAACGCGCCGCCGATGGCGGTCAGCCGCGTGCTCTGAGCGCGCCGCCTTTTCAACACCATCCTTAAAAATTGCCAGCACGGCCGCAGCTCCCGCTGTGGCCGTGCTCGCTTTCACGTCGCGCGGCCCGCGATCACGCGTCGCGCCCGGCATCGGGGCGCCGTGCCGGTACGAATTTGCCTGCCCCAAGTCATCGCAACAGGTTTCACGCGGAAAAGTATGGTTAATCCCAAGTAATTATTTATAGTAAACGAATTATTACTTGCTATTCAAAGATCAAAACCTGGCCATTTGCTTATTGTACATGCATTAACCACGTTTTTTCACTTAGAATTACGCCGGTTATGGCACTTCTACCGGCCGATCCTCAGTGATCGAAGTGAAACCGCCAGTACGGCAAAAGACCAGAAAGGTTCTATTCCATGGCTTCCAATAACATCACCCTGTCGGCTGGCGTCCGGCAGAACCTGCTCGCTCTGCAGAACACCGCGTCGCTGTTGAGCACCACGCAGAACCGTCTCGCCACCGGCAAGAAGGTCAACTCCGCGCTCGACAACCCGACCAACTTCTTCACCTCGTCGGCCCTCGGCTCGCGCGCGTCGGACCTCTCCAAGTTGCTGGACTCGATGGCGAACGGCATCAACACCGTGAAAGCCGCCGATAACGGCCTCACCGCAATCACCACCGCGGTCGAAAGCTTGAAGGCGACCGTCACCCAGGCCCGTCAGGACGCGTCCTGGAAGGCCTCGTCGTTCTCCGTCGCGCTGACCACGTCCGGCCGCCGCCGACGTCGTGACCTTCTCGGGCGGCGCGGTGACCGGCTCGGTCAACGTCGACGTGACCAATGCGCAGGGCGTGCTGACAGCTGGCAGCAACTACGCCTCCCTCGACTTCGCCGAAGCCGGCGACACCATCAACTTCAAGCTGTCGCTCGATGGCAGCGCCACGACCACCCAGGTCACGATCGAGAACGGCACCGCCGCCAACTCGCTGAAGATCACGGTCGGCGGCGTGGTGACGGACAGTCTCGCGGTTGCCGCTGAAGCTACGGTGACGGACGCTGAAATGGCCGCCCACCTCACGACCGCGTTTGCTGCCGCAAACCTCGGCATCGGCGTCACCAGCGGCGCGGGCCCCAAGCTCACCTTCACCGCCACCACCGCCAGCACGAGCAGCACGGCCGCAGTCTCGATGAGCAACCTCGTCGTAGCCAGCGGCGGTAACGGTACGGCAATCACGGCCGCCAACTTCGGCTTCACCGCCGGCGGCCTCGGCGTCACTGCCGGCGGCACGGCCACGAAGACGGGCGTCGTTGCGCAGACCGTCGACCAGATCGTCGCCGGCATCAACGCCAACGCCAGCCTCACCAGCAAGGTGACCGCCACCAACGACGGCGGCAAGGTCAGCATCCGCAACCTCTCGACCGAGGATCTGTCCGTGGTCGGCGCCACCTCCGGCGGCGTCATCAACGGCGACACCGGTGCGGCCAACACCGCGACGGTCGGCGGCAACAGCGTGCGTAAGAACCTGATCACGCAGTTCAACGACCTGCGCAACCAGCTCGACAAGCTCGCGGACAACTCAAGCTTCAACGGTGTCAACCTGCTCCGCGGCGACACCCTGAAGCTGGTCTTCAACGAGATCAACACGAGCTCGATCAGCATCGTCTCGCAGAACGCCAACGGCATCAACACCACGGTGCTCGGCATCGGCACGTCGACGTCGACCGAGTTCTCGAGCAACACCTCGCTCGACACCCGGCTCGACGCTCTGTCGAACGCGTTGACGCAGCTGCGGTCGCAGGCCTCGGCCTTCGGCTCGAACCTGTCGATCGTGCAGAATCGCCAGGAGTTCACCAAGTCGATGATCAACACGTTGCAGACCGGTTCGGACACCCTCGTCCTCGCCGACGGCAACGAGGAAGCCGCGAACCTGCTCGCCCTGCAGACCCGCCAGTCGCTGTCCACCACAGCGCTGTCGCTGGCTTCGCAGGCCGACCAAGCGGTGCTGCGGCTGTTCTAAGCCTTACGACCTACGGTCAAAATGGAACGGCGGGGCCTCTGGCCCCGCCGTTTTCTTTTTAAGCATTCCGCTAAGCATCCCAGGCTTAACCGGCCGAAATTCCGCGCCGCGGCATTAACCCGCCGTTAGGTTCTCTTTTACCAGCCATTAGGGTTACCAGATCATTATCACCCCGAACCGCTCCCAAGAGCGGCGTCGAATCGAGCGCGAAGACGAAGGGGTGCTGTCATGGGTGGTGATGTCGTTTTGTCGGCGGGCGTACGCCAGAACCTGTTGGCCTTGCAGGACACGGCACGGATGATGTCGCTGACACAGAACCGGCTTGCGACCGGCAAGAAGGTCAATTCGGCGCTCGACAACCCGGTCAATTTCTTCACGGCATCGGGCCTGTCGAGCCGCGCCAAGGACCTGGGCTCGCTGCTCGAACTCGATGGAGAACGGCATCAAGACCATCGAGGCCGCCGACAACGGCATCACCAGCATCAAGGCGACAATCGAATCGATGAAATCGACCCTGCTGCAGGCGCGGCAGGACAAGTCCTTCAAGAGCTCGACCTACAGCGTCGGCCTCACCGCGCCGGCCGCCACCGACGTCGTGACCTTCTCGGGTGGCGCGGTGACCGGCTCGGTCAACGTCGACGTGACCAATGCGCAGGGCGTGCTGACAGCGAACTCCAACTACGCCGCCCTCGACATCGCCGAAGCCGGCGACACCATCAACTTCAAGCATCGCGCTCAACGGCAGCGCCACGACCACGCAGGTCACGATCGAGGACGGCACTGCCGCCAACTCGCTGAAGATCACGGTCGGCGGCGTGGTGACGGACAATCTCGCGGTCGCCGCTCAAGCGACGGTGACCGGCGCGGAAATGTCCGCCCACCTCACGACCGCGTTTGCTGCCGCAAACCTCGGCGTCTCGGTCACCGCACACGGGCGCTACGCTCGTCTTCACCGCCACCACCGCCAGCACGCAGCAGCACGGCCGCGGTCTCGATGAGCAACCTCGTCATCGCCAACGGCGGTAACGGCACGGCAATCACGGCCGCCAACTTCGGCTTCACCGCCGGCGGCCTCGGCGTCACCGCCGGCGGCCGGCCACGAAGACGGGCATCGTTGCGCAGACCGTCGACCAGATCGCTGCCGGCATCAACGCCAACGCCTTGCTCACCGATAAGGTGACCGCTTCGAACGACGGCGGCCGGCTGCAAATCACCAACCTGTCGACCATCGATCTCTCCCTGGTGGGCGCCACCGCGCTCCGGCGTCATCAACGGCGACCTCGGCGCGGGCAACACCACGAGCATCGGCGGCAACGTCGTGCGCCGCAACCTGGTCAAGCAGTACAACGACCTCCGCGACCAGTTGAACAAGCTCGCGGACGATGCGTCCTTCGGCGGCGTCAACCTGCTGCGCGGCGACAAGCTGCGGATCAGCTTCAACGAGCTCGGCACCTCGACGATCGTCATCCAGGCGCAGGACGAATTCGGCGTGCCGCGGCCGATCAACACGCTTACGCTCGGAATCGACCTTCTCCTGAACCCGAACGTGGACGCCGACCCCTCGATCGACGGCTTCCTGGATGACCTCACCGCGGCGCTCAACACGCTGCGCTCGCAGGCGTCGAGCTTCGGATCGAATCTGTCGATCGTGGAAATCCGCACCGAGTTCACCAAGACAATGATCAACACGCTGCAGGTCGGCGCCGACAACCTCGTTCTCGCCGACACCAACGAGGAGAGCGCCAACATGCTGGCCCTGCAGACCCGCCAGCAGCTCTCCACCACGGCGCTGTCGCTGGCCTCGCAGGCCGACCAGGCGGTGCTGCGCCTGTTCGGCTGACGCCGCAAAATTTCGGGGGTGGGAAAGGCGGCGGAACGCGAGTTCCGCCGCTTTTTATTAATCTTCTTTAACTATCGGTTAACTATGGCCCGTCACCATCGCGCCAAATCACATCCGAACCGGAGATCGACAATGGCTCTCAAGGTCGAGCTGAAGCCCGGCGAGAAGATCATCATCGGCGACTGCGTGGTGACCAACCACGACCAGCGCACGCGGCTGATGATCGATGGCCAGGCGCCGATCCTGCGCGAGAAGGACATCCTCACGCCGCAGCGCGCCGACACGCCCGCGAAGCGCATCTATTTGGCGATCCAGTTGATGTACACGTCGAAAGAGCCGCGCGATTATCACGAGCTTTACTTTTCGCTCGTGCGCGACATCACCCATGCTGCGCCCAGCGTGTGGCCGCATGATTGAGACCATCAACAATCATATCTTAACGGGCGAAATGTATAAGGCTCTAAAGCACGCAAAGAAATTGATCGAATACGAGCAGGAGCTTCTTGACGATGCAAAACGCGGCACAGGCCTACGGCGCGGTAGCGAAGCAGATCGCAAATCCGCGTGAGCTCGAAGCCGATCTGCTGCTGAAGGCCGCGTCGCAACTGCAGGCCGTCTACGACGGCTGGGACCGCAAGCGCTCCGACCTCGATCTCGCGCTGCGCTACAATCGCAAACTCTGGACGATCTTTCTCGCGTCGGTGACCAACTCCGCGCACGGCCTGCCGGTGGAGATCCGCCAGAACGTCGCGATCGCTCGGCATGTTCGTCATGAACCGGACCGTCGCGATGCTGAGCGATCCCAAGCGCGAAAGCCTGCATTCGCTGATCAATATCAATCGCGAATTGGCCGCCGGGTCTGCTCGGCCGCGCCTAGCGCCGATCACAGCGATCGAGCTCCCTCCATTGTCATGCCCGGCATAGCCCGTCGAAGACGGGCGTGAACGCCCTTTGTGTGTCGGGCATCCACGTTTCAGGCCGTGGGCAAGAAGGAAGACGTGGATGGCCGGGGCAACGCCCGGCCATGACGTGCGCCCAGTGTCACGACCGAATGCATTAGCGTCATTCGCCTTGTGCTGTCATCTTGGATCACTCAACCGAGATGATTCGCTCAAGAGATTTGCCCATGAATCGAAAGCAGCGTCGCCAGATGGCCCGGCTCGAACCGGCCGCCGCGGCTCGCAATGCATCAGATCAGAACAGCGTTTCAGCCGCTCTCCTGTTCGCGAAGGGCATTCAACACTTCCAGGCAGGGCGATTGATCGAGGCAATGGACTTCTATCAACAGGCCCTGACCGCCGATCCACAGCATATCGGGAGCCTCCATCATCTTGGTCTCATCGCCATCGAGATCGGCCGCCCCGAAGTCGCCGTCGACATGGTCGGACGAGCGCTTGCCTTGAATGAGAGAAACGCAGATCTCCACCAAGACATGGGCTTTGCGCTTGTCGCGCTCGGACCGGCATCGCGGAAGCGGTGGAACACGCCCAGCGCGCCATGGCTCTCAAGCCTGATTATATCAATGCTCATTTGCTGCTCGGCGACGTGTTTCTGAAGCAGCACAAGCTGGATGAGGCGATTGCCGCCTACAGACAAGCCCTTGCGCTCGATCCGACCCACGCCGGAGCGCACAACAATATTGGCGCGGCGCTCTTTGGGCAGGGACATCTGAACGAAGCCGCGCAATCTTTCAAAGAGGCGATCCGGCTCAAGCCTGATGTCATCACCGCCTATCGCGACCTTGCCACAATCTACATCTTAGGCGGCGACGCTTCGCAAGCCCTGAACGTCGTCATGCAAGGGTTGCAATCAAAAGAGACGCCTTCTCTTAAAGTCATGTTTGTCAGGTGCCTGACCACCGCAACTTCGTTTTCTGACAGCGATGCGTTGCGCCAATACATCGTGCGCGCTCTGTCGGAACCATGGGGGCACCCCGCCGGAATTGTCCCGCCATCGACTGCTTTGGTCAAATTGACTCCACCGATCAAGCGCTGCCTTGATCGTGCATCAGCCAGTTGGCCCGCACAATTGTCCTGCGACGGAACTGTTCGGTTCAGACGGCTTGCGCGCCGTCGCCAGCGACCCATTGTTGCGCGCCCTGCTGCAAAGCAGCCATGTCCACGACATCGAGATGGAGCGGTTCTTGACCCTGGCCCGCTCAGCCTTGCTCAAGGCCGCCACAGCCGCATCCACACCTGACGGAAACGACGACGCCAGTTCTGACTTTTTGCTGCATGCTGGCGCGACAATGTTTCGTCAACGAGCACGTCTTTGCCTACGCAGCAGATGAACAGGCGAAAGTCGAAACACTGCGAGACCAGGTGGCCGCCGCGCTGCGCTCCGGCGATACGATCGCGCCTCTGACGCTTGCGATCATCGCGTCCTATCAGCCGCTCTATTCCATCCCCGGATTCGAAGCCTTGCTGGCGCGATCATGGTCCGGCGATGTCGACGATCTCTTGACCCAGCAGGTCCGCGAACCACTGGCCGAGCGCGCGCTGCGAAGCAACGTCCCGCTGCTGACCCCGATTGAAAATGATGTGTCCGTTGCGGTGCGCAACCAATACGAGGAAAGCCCTTATCCGCGCTGGGTGAAGTACTCCGGGTATGACGTCGCACACTCAGTCGATGAAAGAATGCGCCGCGATTTTTCCCACTCCCGCTATCGCCCAATCGGACGAGCGGACGGCCTTGATGTGCTGATCGCAGGTTGCGGCACGGGTCTGCAGGCGATCATGACCGCCTCTCAGTATACCGGCGTGCGCATACTCGCGGTCGATCTGAGCCTCGCCAGCATCTGCTACGGAAGTTACCGCAGCCAAGCCCTCGGTCTGAAGAATATCGAGTACGGCCAAGCCGACATCCTCAAGCTGGGGACGCTCGATCGTCAGTTCGATTTCATCGCATCCACCGGCGTTCTGCACCATCTGGCCGACCCGCTGGAAGGCTGGCGGATCCTGCTATCGATGCTGCGTCCGAACGGAATCATGCACATTGCACTGTACAGCGAGCTCGCGCGGGCCGACGTCGTTGCGACGCGAGATTTCATTGCCACGCGCGGCTACAAGGCGACCATCGAAGACATCAGGCGCTGCCGGCAGGACATCCTTGCGCTGGATGAGGTCGCCGGAAAGGGCCATCGTCAGGAGAGCCGATTTCTACTGCACCAGCAATTGCCGCGACCTCCTGTTCCACGTCCAGGAGCACCGTTTCACGATCCCCCAGATCAAGGATTTTCTCGCCGCCAACGGGCTTGAATTCATCGGCTTCGAACTCGAAGTAGCCGATGTCGTCGCGCTATCGCAAACAATTTCCGGACGATCCCGCCTGCACCGACCTCGATCACTGGCACGAATACGAGCAGCAGAATCCACATACATTCGCGGGCATGTATCAGTTCATCGTGCAAAAGCAGGCGTAATAAGCGAAGAACGCTTAGCACCAGAACGCGTGAGGCCGGAAGCTTTCGCTCCCGGCCTCTATTTTTTTATGTTTGACGCCCGAAAACTCAGAGATAGTTCACAAGACTCGTCTGGTACAGAAGCGATGTCGTCTGCAGCGACGCCTGCAGCCGCGTTTGCAGCGCCAGGATCTCGGCGGCGACCTGCTCGGTCGACACACCTTCGATCTTCTCCATCATGCCGGAGAGCGTGCTCTTGGTCTGCTGATGCCGATCGGCGGCGCCCTGCAGCGTCACCTGCGCTGCGGCGAGCTCGCCCTCGATGTCCTCGATCTTCTGCGTGCCGGCCGGAATAGCCAGCTTGGTGCCGACCCGCGACGTGAGCGCGGCGCTGCGTGCGAGCGCATCCGGATCGGAAGGCGAGTAGGTCACCGCGGCCATCGCCGCGACGTTCTGAATGACCCAGCGGATGCCTTCCTCGTTGGCGCGCATGCCATAGGAGACCGCGAGCGACGTATCGACCCGCGCGGTCGCGGTCGAACGCGCCGGATCGGGCCCGTTCTCGCCGATGTACCAGCTCACGGTGTTAGCGGGCGTGCCGGCGACCAGCGCCGTCGCGGTGGCGGGCGGACCGCTGACGCGTTGCGGCGTTCCATTGAAGAAATTGTCGGCGGCGACGACGGCGGAGGCCGCGGTTAGGGACGTATTGGCGAGCGTCTGAATCGACGTCGTCAGCGACGCCTGCAGATTAGCGGCGGTGGTGGCGGCGTCGACGCCGATCGTGAACTCGTTCGGCCCGGGCGTGGTCGAGGTCGTCGCAGTCAGCTTGATGACCTCGCTCGATCCGTCGGGAAGGTTGAAACGGAACTCGATGCTCTCGGCCGCATTGGGCGGCGCGGTGAAATCGACCGACATCGCCGGCGGTGCACCCGCCGGACCGGTCGTCGTCGTATTGGCAAGCCCCGAGGTGATGCTCGCGAGCTTGAAGCCGAACACCGTGGGCGGCGCTTCCTCCGCCACCTGCACCGACGTCACGGTCGGCGCCGTAATCACCATGCGGCCGCGGCCGAGCGTGCCGAGATCCGCCTGTTTACGTTCCGACACGATCTGCTTGAAGCCGGCGTGGGTGGCGTCGCCGTCCATGATCAGATCGAAGGAGGCGACCGACGGTTTGTCGGCGGCAAGGCCGGAGAAGAGATAGCGGTCGCCGATCTCCGTATTCGAGAAGCCCGAGCATCTCGTTCAGGCTGGCCGAGGCGGTGGTCTGCGCCATGGTCGACCCGTCGCCCTGGATGCTCGACTGGAACGCGGCCGATTTCACCGTGCCCCGGAGCTCGGTGAGCCGGCCGAGCGAGGTCTGCGCAACGTTGAGGCGGACGTTGACGTTGTCGATCGAGTTTTCGAACGCCTCCAGCGTCGTGAACCGGTTCTTCAGGCCGACCAGGAGTCCGCGGTCGAGCCCGAGGCCCGCATAGGTCACGGATTTCTTGCCGGTGCTGAGCTGACGCTGCAAGTCGTCGAGCTGACGGCGCATCTCGACCAGGGACTGGACACCCAGCGCCGATCGCGTGCCGATGCCGCCAATATTCATGACAGCCATGCCGTTAGTACTCATGGCGACCTCATATCCTCAAGAGCGCGTCGAGCATTTCTTTTACCGTCGTCAGCACGCGGGCATTGGCGGCATAGGAATTTTGCAGGCTGAGCAGATTGGCCATCTCCTGGTCGATATTGACGGCGCTGCCGTCGCTGAAACGCTGCTGCAGCGCGTTGAAGACGACGTCCTGACCCTGCTTGAGATTGGTGGCCGCCTCGGCCGCTGCGCCCTGCTGGCTGACCACCTGGCGCATGAACGAATGGATCGAGCCGTTGAACGGCGCCGACATATCGCCGACGCCGGATTGCGGTGAAAACGACAGCACGGCGCTGTTGAGACGGTCATAGAGGAAATTCGGTCGCGTCCCATCGCCGGCCGCCGTCAGCGGCGTGGTCTGGAAGACGACAAGCCGCGACGGGTCGGCGGCGAGACTCGCATTCACCGAAATTCGTCCGGCGAAGCCGAGCGTCTGCGTGCCGATCGACCTCATCGCCCCGCTATAGGGCGAGTTGCCGTCGACGAAGAACGGCAGCTCCGAAACCCCACCCGTCGCACTGGTCAGGCTGGTGACAGTGTACGTGGCAGAGACCGCATCAATATTGACCTTGTTCGCCAGGCCGTCGTCGAGGAAGCGCAACGTGTTGCCGGACGGGTTCGAGACCTGAACGCCCGACCCGGTCAGCGCCGCACTGACCTGGGCGAGGACCGACGCGATGCCACCCGAGAAGTCGAGCCCGATCACGCGGTCGTTCGGATCGACCGTTGCCGAATCCTGCAACGGCAGCGCATTGGGATCGTCGACCCGCATCAAGGTAACTGTGCGCTGCTGGCCCGACGTATTGTCGGTATAGCTCAGGCGGACCGAATTGCCGTCGATGAGATTGCTGACATCGATATCGAAGCCGGCCTGCGGGACCGGGGGCGGAGTGACCGCGGGGCCGTCGACGGTCCGGTCGGACAATGCGCGGGCCATCGCCCCGGCAATCTCGTCGAGTTGCGTTTGCGCCTGCACCAGCACTTCATCGCGCATCTCGAGATAGCCGGCGATCTGGCCCGACCGGATCGCATTGCTTGCAACCAGGTCGACGTCGCTGCCGTTCGGTCCCTTCAGGACAATCGTGCCGACATTGCGCCGCGTGGGATCGTTGCTCCACTGCGCCAACGGGTTCATGGAACCCTGCGGATCGAACTCCAGCGTCGATGCATTGATGCCAACGAGCTGGACACCGGAATTGGTGAAGACCGATATCTGGTTGAAGTTGCCGGGGATGACCTTGATATCCATCAGCTCCGCAAGCTGATCGATATAGACGTCGCGCCGGTCGAGCAGGTTCGCCGTGGTGGCGTCGCCGGCACTGGCATTGGCCAATTCCCCATTGATCTCCGCGATCCGCCGCATCGCCTCGTTGGCCTTGGTCACGGAATCGGCGAGCCCAAGCTCGGCATCGCCCCGAAGCGACTGGATGTCGTCGGTCATGCCGTTGAGCTGTTGCGTCAGCACCTGCGCGGCATTGATGACCGCGCTTCGCGCCGCCGCCGATTCCGGGCTCGTCGTCAGAACGTGAAGCGCGCTCGTGAACTCGTTATAGGTGGTTTCGAGCGTACTGACGGAGCCCGGCGCGCCATAGATGGATTGCATCCGGTCGTAGAATTCCGCCCGCAGGCCGGCATAGGACGCGCCCGAGCTTTCCACCCGCATCTGGCGCTGAACGTACTGGTCGAGCTCGCGATTGATCGCGGCGATCCGGACGCCGACGCCGGCGCTCCCCGCAGAGATCGGGACCTGGACGGCGGTCTTGCGCACCCATCCGGGGGTCTCGGCGTTCGCCACATTGCCGGCGACGATCGAGAGCCCGGCCTGGGTCACCCGCATGCCGGTGACCGCTGTGTTGAGCGCCTGCGTGAGACTCATGATCGTAGGCTCATGGCACCCGACGTCCTTGACCGGCCGCGATCACGCGCCGGTATTACGTTTGAGCATGATCTTTTCAAAAAACCGGTTTCCACTTTTCGGGATCATGCGCTAGCGGAGCATGTTCAGGAGATCCTGAACCATCTGGTTCGCGCTGGAGATGACACGCGTGTTGGCCGAGTAAGCTTGCTGCGTGACGATCAGCTTGGTGAACTCGTCGGCGATATCGGTGTTCGAGCCTTCGAGCGACGATCCGACGATCTTGCCGGGCGCTCCATAGATGGCGGGCCCGAACTCGTCCGTCACTTCGAAGGCGCCGCCGTCGATGCGCTTGAGGTAGTTGGCGCCATTGAAGTTGGCGAGCGTAATTTCCGCGAGATCGATCGTCCGTCCGTTCGAATAACTGCCGACGACGCGGCCCCGGTCGCTGACCGAGACCTGCTGCAGTTCGCCGGCCGGGAAGCCGTTCTGCTGGAGGATGTTTACCTTCGCACCGCCGTTGGCATCGGCGAACTGCGTGATGCCGCCGGAGCCATGGACGAGCTGGAGATCACCCAGCGCGACACCATTCACCGTGACGTTGGACAACGTCAGGCTTCCGATGACCGGATTCATCTGGCCGTTCGGACCGAACGTGTAGTTCACGCCGGCGTTCTGCCACGCGGATGCCGGTCCGGTGGCACTCGAGTTCGACCTGGTAGAACAGATTCCAGGTGTCTGCGCCGCCGTAGTCCTCGGAATCGACCTTGGCCCAGCGCAACTGGATGTTCACCGGCGATCCGGAGATGTCGAAGGCCGTGACCGCGCCACCGCCGATCGTCTGATCGAGGAACACCGTGAGGTCTTGCGCGCGGACCGTCCCGTTGGCGGGCAGCGCGTTGAACACGTTCATGCCGAACTTGACGGCGGTGGACGACGGTACGACCGCGATGTTGTTGTTGCCGCTGGCGATCAGCGTGATGTTGCCATTGGTATCGACGGCGGCGGTTCCCATGCCCACCGGATAGCCGGCGAGCGCGGTCTGAAGCTCCGCGACGGTGGAAATTTCACCGCCGCCGGTCCCGAACGTCAGGTTGAAGTTGCTGGCACCGACGGTGACGCTGAGCGTTTCGCCCTGCGACACGCCCGAGTCCAGCAAATTCGATGACAGGTGCGGAACGGCTTCCGCAATACCGAGGCGCGTGGTCAGCGCATCGGTCGAGAACGCAGCGATCTCGAAATCGAAGTCGGCGCTGTCCGCAGCGATCCGCAGCTTGTTGGTGCCGCCGGTGGTGTCGATCGACGCCGTGACGGCCGCGTTGAGGCCCGCGAGGCCGTTGATATCGCCCATGACATCGTTGAGCGTATCGGTGTCGGCGTAGACGATGTCATAGTTGGTGGGCACGCCGCCCGACGGCGTCACGGTGATCCGCAGCGTGCCGCCATTGCCGGCGCCCAACTGGGTCGTGGCCGGCACGGCGAACGTGCCGGTACCCGACACCTCGGCAATAACGTCGGCGAGTTGCGCTCCGACGCCGGTGATCCTGGCCGCGACCGGCGCGGATGCGATCGGGTTCGAGGAGAACGAGGTCGGATCGAGCAGTTCCGAGCGCGGGATGTCGACGTCTGCGGATGCCGTCAAAGGATAGGCCGCGAGGTTGGCGCGATACTCGATCTGCGTGGTGGCCTGCGCCGGGAGGAAGTCGTTCTGGAACTGGAGGAGCTGCGGAACGCTGCCGACCAGGTTTCCGGTCGATGGGTCGACCGGAATGCCCATCAGGTAGTAGCCGGCGCCGTTGACCAGATAGCCGTTCTTGTCGGGCTGGAAATCGCCGCGCCGGGTGTAGCGGTCGATGCCGTCGAAGACCGGTCGGTTGTCGGCGAAACTCCCCGGCTTCTGCACGACGAAGAACCCGTCGCCGTTGATCGCCATATAGGTTCCGATCGTGGCCGACTGGACGTCGCCCTGCACCGTGTTGGTCATGCGCGCATTGGCGACCACGCTGCCGGCCAACTGCTTGGAGGGAATGTTGTCGGGGATCAGATCGACGAAGCTCGTGTCCATCCGCTTGAACGCGGTGGTCTGCGAATTGGCGATGTTGCCGGAAACGTTTTCGAGCGCGAAGGACTGCGCGCGCATGCCGGTGACGGCGGTTGTAAGTGCCCCGAAGATACCCATGACGTGTTCTCCAAACTGCGAGCTGGCGGGCCCCCCGGGCCGATGCCATCGCGGAACCGCGTCGCAAACCCTGTGCCAATGAAAAAATGATTTAATTTCAAATGCTTATGGAAATCGGCCGCAGCCCGGCACCCGGCAAGGCTCGCCATCGCCGGCAATTCCTGCCGGGCGGCGCGGGCACGCCCGACGGTGCGCCGCCTGCTCAATCCGCCCCGTTCGCGCCGCGATTGCCGCCGAGCGTGCCGAGGGGCGTGCACAAACCTGGTTAGTCCACAGCCAAACGCGCCAACGACCGTGCAAACGGGCCTTCTGAACGGCTTTTGCTTTGTCGTATCCGCCGGTTAGACTAGATTGATCGCGGGGCGGTTTTGGTAAAGGGGAAGCGGCGGTAGCGCCATGGCTTTCGTTCCCGGATTCGAACACGACGTTTTCGTCAGCTACGCCCATTTCGACAACGAGCCGGACACGCAGGAAATCCGCTGGGTGAGCCGTTTCCAGGCTGACCTGAAGGTGGCCTTGCGGCAGCGCCTGGGCGTCGACCCCGACGTGTTCTTCGACAACCGCAGCCTCCAGAACCAATTCCTCGAAGATCTGGTGCAAAACGCCCGCGGCGCGGCCGCCTTCATCGCGATCATGTCGCCGAGCTACATGAAGCGGCCGTGGACGATCAAGGAACTGGAGGCGTTCGACGCCAGCAACCCCGACCAGAACCGTCTGGTCCCGGTCGAATTGCTTCCGGTCCTGGAAAGCGAGTGCCACCCCCGCCTGCTGCAGGTGAAGCGCGCGCCCTTCTATTGGAAGGACCCGCTGGAGGAAGACATCGCGCTCAAGCTCACGCCGAAATTCAATCCCGATAAATACGAGCAGCGCTTGCAGGGGCTGGCGCACCGGATGGAGGCGCTGCTGCGCTCGATCCGCGACCGCTCTCCGAAACCAGTGGATGTCAAGGGACCGCTCACCGGCGAGACCATCCTGCTCGCCCAGGTCACCAACGATCTCTACGACGAGCGCGACCAGGTGGTCGCCTATCTCAATCAATTCGGCGCGCGCATCCTGCCGGAGCACGACTACAAGCAGGGCGGACCGGAATTCGCGGAAGCGTTCAACGCCGACCTCGCGCAGGCCGGGCTGTTCGTGCAGCTCCTCGGCCCCTACCGCTCGAACCGTCCGCCGGATCTGCTCGGTGAAGGATCGAGCGAGCCCAAGAGCTATGCCCAGTTCCAGTACGACACCGCCAAGGCGAGCGGGAAGCCGGTGCTGCAATGGCGGCGTCCCGACATCAATCCCGCAACCATCACCCACTGGGACAAGCGGTTGCTCGATGGACCGGAAGTGCTGGTGATGGGCCTCCAGGAGTTCATGAAGGAGATCAAGAAGGCGATCGAACGCAAGAACGCGGCGGCCGAAAAGGAGAAGGCGAAGGCCGAGAAAGAGGCGGAAAAAGGCAAGAGCGGCGACGGTGCGGCCAAGACCCAGTTCCTGTTCATCAATGCCGATTCGAGCGACAAGGAACTGACCGACCAGTTGCTGAAGGCGTTCGAGGACAGGCGCGACTGGATCGCCGCCGGTCCGCTGTTCGAGGGATCGGCCGAGGAGATCACCAAGGATCTCGACGCCAACCTGGTCGATTGCGACACGCTGCTGCTGGTCTACGGCAAGGCGGATGCGCCGTGGGTGCGCGCGCAATTGCGCCGTTACAGCAAGATCGAGCGGCTGCGAGACCTGCCGCCGCGGGTCAAGACCATCCTGTTCGCGCCCCCCGCGCCCAAGCCTGAAATTGCCATGTCGGGCGGCTTCGCCAGGATCGATTGCCAGAGCGGTCTCTCCGGCGACAGCGTCGAACAGATTGTCGCGGAGCTCCGGCGGTGACCGACGAGCTGTTGCAGCGTGCGCCCTATCCCGGCCTGCGCGCGTTCCGGCGCGAGGAAACCGACCTGTTCTTCGGCCGCGAGGACTGTACCAATGCGATGGTCGACCGGCTGGCGGCGACCCGCTTCCTGGCGGTGCTGGGCTCGTCGGGAACCGGCAAGTCGTCGCTGGTCAAGACCGGGCTGCTCGATGCGCTGGAACTTGGCCTCATGGCCAAGGCCGGTTCGCGCTGGAAGATCGTCGACTTCCGCCCCGGCGGCTCGCCGCTGAAGAATTTGGCGCGGCGGCTGCTGGAAACGGAGCACGACGCAGAAACTCCCTATATCGAGCCGAAGGACGTCGATCTCTTGCGCGCCTTCCTCGCCCGCGGGCCGCGCGCGGTCGTCGAATGGTGCCGATCCGGACACCTGCCGCAGGGCGGAAACCTGTTGCTCCTGGTCGACCAGTTCGAGGAGCTGTTCCGATACCAGGACTACGCCGGCCGTGAAGAAGCCGAGGCGTTCGTCGCGCTGCTGCTCGAAAGCGCGCGCGAGGCCGACGCCCGGATCTATGTGACGATCACGATGCGCTCCGAATATCTCGGAGCCTGCGCGTTGATCGAGGGGCTGTCCGACGCGATCAACGCCGGGATGTTCCTGACGCCGCGCATGACCCGCGATCATTGCCGCGACGCGATCGTTGGGCCCGCCGAAGTCTGTGGCATCGATATCGACCCCACGCTGGTCAACCGGCTGCTCAACGACCTCACCAATTTTGCGCCGTGGGACGATCGCGACGGCAATGATCAGCTCGACCGGCTGATGCGGCGGGCGGACCAGCTCCCGCTGCTGCAATACACGCTGAACCGGATGTGGCAACGGGCGCACGAGCGAGCGCCCGGCAAGCGCATCAAGCTGACCGTCAACGACTACGAGGCGATCGAAGGGCTGAGCGGCGCGCTCAACGCACATGCTAACCAGATCTTCGACGACCTCGGCAAGCAACGTGCGCAGGTCGCCGAATGGGTGTTCCGCGCGCTGACTGCGGGCTCCACGATCGCCGACGCAGTGCGGCGGCCGACGCGCCTCGACGACCTGATCTCGGCCTGCGGCGGCGACGAGGCCGGCGTTCGCGCCGTGGTCGACGCCTTCCGCGCGCCCGGCGTCAACTTCCTGCTGCCCGAGTTCGATCCGAACAATCCGAAGCTCGCACTCGAGACCTATATCGACATCAGTCACGAAAGCTTGATCCGCCAGTGGAAGAAGCTGTCGGAGTGGCTCGAATCCGAAGGCCGCGCGGCACAGCAGTGGCGCCGGCTGGTCGATCGATTCGGCACCGGCGAGGTGCTGCGCGGCCGCGAGCTCGCGAACCTCATCGCCTGGCGGGTCGAGACCAAGCCGAACGCGGCATGGGCCAAGCGCTACGGCGGCGACTATCCGTCGGTGATCGCCTATCTCGACAAGAGCCAGCGCGCCCAGAACCGCAAACGCATCGCCGCGATCGCATCGACCGCCGGAGCGTTCGTGCTCCTGGCAGGATTCGGAATCTACATTGCCAAGCAAGCCGCCGATTTGAGTGTGGAACTGACCAGGACCGAGGCTGAACGCAAGCGCGCCGAGGCCGAGCGCAAGCGCGCCCAGACCGAGAGCGTGCGCGCCGACGGCAACGAAAGAGAGATCGTCGAATTGCTCGAGTCGACGATTTTCGACATCAGCCAGCCACTGACCCGTTCGGAGGGCAGCGCGTCCTACACCGGCTCGGCGCGCCGCGCACCGGCATCCATGCAAGGACGTGACGGTGCCTCAACGGCCGCACCGGAGCCGGTGGCAACGGACGATCAGCCTCGCGGCGACCGCGAGACCACCCAAAGGTCCGAGAGCCAGAATCGGGAGGTGACCGCGGCAGCGACCAACCTGAAGAACGTGCAGCGGTTGACGAAGTCCAACCCCTCCAACAAGCGGATCAAACGGCTCTACGCCGTCAGCCTCAATTGGCTCGGTGACGCCCACCTGCGGATCAACGACCCCAAAAACGCACCCGCCAATATCGCAGCGGCCGAACGAGCTTTCGGCGAAAGCCTGCGTGTGATTCGAGGGGAGTTCGACGACGATCCCATCAGGGTCGAAACCAATCAAACAACGATCCTGTGGAAGGATGAATTCGTTCTGGCGCTGGGCGGCGTTGGGCGGGTCAAGATGCAACGCAATAACCATTCCGGCGCTCGATCCGATCTTGAACAGGCGATAGCGATTGCACGGAGTCTCTCCGACTTCATGGGCGAGAAAGACGATCGCATGCTTGGACTTCTGCAGCTTCACCTCGGCTATCTCGGTGACACCTTTATCAACATCAAGATGCATCCCGAAGCGCGAGCCGCTTTCGAAGAGCGCGTGTTGATCCGCCGCAAGCGCTATGAACTGAAGCCGAACGATGCCCAACTGCTGTGGGATGTCTCGATTGCGCTCGACCGGATGGGCCAACTGTTACGCGACGACGGCCTCTTCGACGGTAGTCGAAAATACTTTGAGGACGCTCTCGAGATCGACCGCGACCTATATCAGCGCGAGCCCGCCCGCTGGCGAGAAAATCTGGCGTTGAGTCTGGTGCGGATCGGCGACCTCGAACGCCAGCTCGGCCGGCAACGCGAGGCGCTGGGCCCGCTTGAAGAGGCGCTGAAACTGCGGCGAGCACTCACGACGGATACCAGCGCGGCGGGACCGCTGCAGACGCTGGCGTCACTGCTGCAGAAGATTGGCGACAGCAAGCGCCGCCTGCGGGACTATCCCGACGCGATCCGGGCGCATCGCGAAGAATTGGACATTCGCCGCCAGTTGCTCGCGCGCGAACCCGGCAACCTGTCCGCGCGGCGCAACGTCTCGAGCGCGCTCGACTATCTCGGCAACACATTGCGCGAAGGCAATGATATCGACGCCGCGCGACTGGCCTTCAACGAGCAGCTCGAGATCGACCGCGGGATCGCCAAGACCGAGCCCAACAACTCGACCAGCCTCACTGACCTTGCCTGGAGCTTGAATCGGCTCGGCGATCTCGATCGCGACGCCTCCAAGCCCGACGACGCCGCCCGCTACTACGAGGAAGCGCTCGGCATCCAGCGCAAGCTGATCGCCCGCGAGCCCGGCAATCTGAGGAGGATGCGGGACCTCGCGTCGATCGTCAGCAAGCTGGGGCAGGTGCGAACCCGCATCAGCGATTTCACCAGCGCGCTGGCTCTGCATCAGGAGGAGCTGGACCTGCGGCGCCAGGTGTTCCAGCGCACTTCCGACGACGACGAATCGCTGCGCAACCTGTCGCTGGCGCTCGACCGCCTTGGCAACGTCCTGCGTGACATGAGCGACTACCGGGCCGCGCTAAAATATTTCGAGGAAGAGCTGTCGATTGACCGGAGCTTTGTGGCGCGCGCCCCCAACAACGTGACCGCGTTGCAAGACCTGCAATGGACGCTCAACAAGCTCAGCGATTTCGTGCGCCAGCGCCTCGGCGACCGGGCCGCGGCACGGAAATATCTCGAGGAGATGGTCGGCGTCGATCGCCGGCTCGTCGAGCGGCAGTCGACCAGCCAGGACCGCCACCGCCGGCTCAAGGACGATCTGGTAAAGCTCGCCAACCTGCTCGTCGAGCTGAGCGAGCCGGCGGCGGCGCGCGACGCCTATGGCGAGATTTTCGTCGCGGCCCAGCGCTGGCTCGACGTCGCGCGCGACAATTTCATGAAGGCGTCCGACGACACCAGCCGCGGCGCGCTCGTGCAAGCCTATGGCGACGCCGGCTGGAACGCCATCCTGGCCGGCCGCGCCACCGAAGCCGTGCCTCACCTCGAAGCGGCGCTATCGATCAGTCCCGACACGCCCTGGAACACGGTCAACCTTGCCCACGCCTACCTGTTCCTGGGGCGCTACGCGGATGCGCTGAAACTCTACAACTCGGTCCGCGACCGCAACCGCGGCGAGGACGGCAAGCGGACCTATGCGAACGAGATCCGCGACGATTTCGCGATCTTCCGCAGGCTCGGCCTGACGCGGCCGGACATGGCGCGCGCGGAGAAGGAACTCCGTCTCTGACCGGCGCCTGGAACGGCGTCATGCGTCCGGCTCGGGCGTGAACAACATCGCGACGCCGTTGATGCAATAGCGCAGACCGGTCGGCGCCGGTCCGTCGTCGAACACATGACCGAGATGCCCGCCGCAGCGCCGGCAGTGCACCTCGGTGCGCGGGACCAAGAGCACATAGTCGCGCTTGGTGCCGAGCGCATTCGCGAGCGGTCGGTAGAAGCTCGGCCAGCCGGTGCGGCTGTCGTATTTCGTGTCCGACGAGAACAGTGGCAGCGCGCAGCCGCCGCACGCAAAGATGCCCTTGCGTTTCTCGTAGTTGAGCGAGCTCGAATACGGCTGTTCGGTGCGATGCATGCGCAGCACGTCGAACTGCGCCCGCGTCAGGAGGTTCCGCCACTCCGCATCGGTGCGTTCGACCTCGAAACTGCCCATCGCCTCGCTGGTGTCGTGGATCCACCACAAGCCGGCAGCCGACACCAGCGCGGCACCACCCAGGATGAAATTTCGGCGATTGCTCACGGTCACGATCCCGACTTGCCCCACAGTTCTTCGAGCCGGGCATCGCGTCCACAGTTGTAGCGATAGAACTGATAGCGCGCCGGATTCTTCTTGTAATAGTCCTGGTGGTACTCCTCGGCCTTGTAGAAGGTCGACGCGGCGGTGATCTCGGTCTGGATCGGCTGCTTGAAACGCGCCTGATGCTTCTGCTTGGCCGCCTCGGCGAGCCGGCGCTGTTCGTCGGTGTGATAGAAAATGCCCGGGCGATACTGGTTGCCGCGGTCGCAGAACTGGCGGTCCTTCGCGAGCGGATCGTGGTTCTTCCAGAACACATCGAGCAGCCGCTCGTAGCTCACCACCGCCGGGTTATAGACGACCTCGACCGCCTCCGTGTGGCCGGTGCGGCCGGTGACGACCTGCTCGTAGGATGGATTGACCACCATGCCGCCGATAAAGCCCGAGGTCGTGCTGATGACGCCCTCGACCTTGTCGAAATCCGCCTCCGTGCACCAGAAGCAGCCGCCCGCGAAAGTGGCGACGGCGGTGGCCGGGGCCGGCGGCGCCGATGTTTGCGCCACGGCACCGGCCAAGGCGGCAAAAGTCAGGGCGAGACTCAGGACGATACCGGCCGGAAATCGCATGCGGCTCCCCTTTCGCGGCAGGGCTGAATTGCACCACCGTATCCGGTTTTGGCGCCCCCTGCCCTTCAATTCCGGTCACGTTCATGCGAAGGCTGCGTGACTGGGCGCTAGCGCCAAAAAAGGGCAATCGCATGCGTTTCGAGGGTACCAGCGCCTATGTCGCGACCGACGATCTCAAGGTCGCGGTCAATGCCGCGATCACCCTGGAGCGGCCGCTGCTGGTCAAAGGCGAGCCCGGCACCGGCAAGACCGTGCTGGCGCTGGAGATCGCCAAGAGCCTGGGCGCGCCGCTGCTCGAATGGCACGTCAAGTCGACCACCAAGGCGATGCAGGGTCTCTACGAATACGACGCGGTGTCGCGGCTGCGCGACAGCCAGCTCGGCGACGAGCGCGTCAAGGACATCCGCAACTACATCAAGCGCGGCAAGCTGTGGGACGCCTTCGTCGCCGACGAACGGCCGGTGCTGCTGATCGACGAGATCGACAAGGCCGACATCGAATTCCCCAACGACCTGCTGCTCGAGCTCGACCGCATGGAGTTCTTCGTCTACGAGACCGGCGAGACCGTGAAGGCGCGCCGGCGCCCGATCGTCGTCATCACCTCGAACAACGAGAAGGAGCTGCCGGACGCATTCCTGCGCCGCTGCTTCTTCCACTACATCCGCTTTCCCGATCACGACACCATGACGGCGATCGTCGAGGTGCATTTCCCCGGCATCAAGCAGCGGCTGGTCGCGGAGGCGCTGCGGCTGTTCTACGAGATCCGCGACGTGCCGGGACTGAAGAAGAAGCCGTCGACCTCGGAACTGCTCGACTGGCTAAAGCTGCTGATGGTCGAGGACATCGGACCGGAGACGCTGCGCGAGCGCGATCCGAAGAAGCTGATCCCTCCCCTGCACGGCGCGCTGCTCAAGAACGAGCAGGACGTCCATCTGTTCGAGCGGCTGGCGTTCATGGCGCGCCGCGACGGCCGCTGAGCCAACCCGGACAGAGCTACACCGCGAGACGGGACATCGGACGGCGCTGCGGGACGAACCTGCAGCGTGGCGCCAATTCTTCTATTTCGTGAGGCGGTTGGCGGTATGGAGCAAGCGGCCATCTTTTCGTATCTTATTTATTTTTTATTGTTTGACGATAAATAATTGATGTTTTATATGAGTCGAACCGCCCATCGGGTTCCCAGCGCATGCGCGACCAAACCTTGTCCCCCGACCCGCTTCGCAAGCTCCGAACCGTGTCCTCCGTGATGACTGTCGCGGTCACCGTCGGAATGGCAGCCGTCACGGTGCTGGCCATCGCCGTGTTTCTGATCCCGGCCTTCACCCGTGTGGCCGTCCTGCCGGACGTGCTGCCGTTCCGGCTGACCGAGATCAGCGCCGAGGCGCGCTGGCTCGGCCTCGCGGTGATCGCGGTGCCACTCGCAGTTCTGCTCTATGCACTGAACGAGATCCGCGCCCTGTTCTCCGACTACGCACGAGGCGAAATCCTCACATGGCGCGCGGCACGCCGCCTCAAACGGATTGCCTGGGCGATCATCATCGGCGCGATCCTGCGCTCACCGACGCGGCTCGGCCTGTTTCTCGCATTCACCTTCGACCAGCCCGAGATCGGGCGACAACTGCCGGCGAGAATCGCCTTCGCCGACTTCGCATTCCTGCTCGCCGGGCTGCTGCTGCTGGCTGTGGCCTGGGCCATGGCCGAGGCCGCGCGCATCGCCGAGGAGCACAGCCACATCGTCTAACGGGCGCAATACCCCAAGTCTTGCATACGAAGGAGAACCATCGATGCGTCACACCTGTTGGTCCAGTCTTGCCGCGCTCTGCGTCGGATTGACATCGGCCCATGCCGCCGATCTGCCTCCGGTTTACAAGGGCCCGGCGCCACAAGCCGTGGTTCATGCACACGACTGGACCGGCGTCTATGTCGGACTGCAAGGCGGTTACGGCTGGGGCAAGTCCAGCGGTACGCAAAGCGTCAACGGCGGCGCGTTCTTTCCCGTCGTGCCTTACAGCATCGATCCGCGCGGCTTCATCGGCGGCGGACACGTTGGCTACAGCCATCAGTTCGGCAGTTTCGTGGTCGGCCTGGAAGGCGACATCGAAGCGGCGCACATCGACGGACTGTCGGTCGTCGACGGCTTCGGCCCGACCCGTTTCTTCAATGCGACCGCCGATGTGCTCGCGTCGGTCCGCGGCCGCGCCGGCTGGACCGCGCAGAATTGGCTTATTTATGCCACCGGCGGCGTCGCCTTCGGACGTGTGGAGACGCCGCCGCTCGATTCGCTCAACGGCTGGCGCACCGGCTGGACCGCAGGGGCCGGCATCGAACGCGCGCTGCAAGGCCTCCTGTCGTCATGGACGGCGCGACTCGAATACCGCTACACCGATCTCGGCAAAAAAAGCGGGCTCGACCCGTTGCTCGGCACCACCGACGACAATTCACTGGCCTTCCACGCCGTTCGCATCGGCGTCAGCTACAGGTTCAACGGGTCGCACTGAACGGACCTTTTCGACATGCCGATCGTCGTCAACCTCGATGTCATGCTGGCGCGGCGCAAGATTCGCTCGCGCGAGCTGGCCGAGCGCATCGGCATCACCGAGCAGAATGTCTCGCTTTTGAAATCCGGCAAGGTGAAAGGCGTGCGCTTCGAAACGCTGGAAAAAATCTGCGAGGTGCTCGACTGTCAGCCTGGCGATATTCTGGAATATCGCGCAGCGCCCCACGGCGAAGACTAGTGGAGTGGATTTGACATTCGCTACCTACCTGGCAGCAAGCTCGGGACGCGAATGTCAAATCCAAACTCCACTAGCAGCTTATACTTGCTAGTGGTCCTTGGATTCTAACATTCGCAAACTCGCCCGCGGAAATGGGATGCGAATGTTAGAATCGGACCACTAGCAGTGCGTGGGACGGATTGACGTAGTGCAATCCGCCAATTCTAGCCACGGACGGCGGATTACGCCTTCGGCCAATCCCCCCATGCCGCCGGCAATCGTCAGGTACTTGTTCGAGTCCATCTTGCGGCAAACGAGAGAAGAAGAATATTGACCCGGTGCCGGCAAGCATTTGAAAATACCTGGTTCGAATACCTCATGGCGAGAGAGATGGCGACCATGAATGTCACAGTGACATCAGCAGATCGGCGAATCCCGCTGGCAGTGCGGACAAGCGTTGCCTTGATCCTCCTGTCAGCCGCTCAGTTCTGGGCGCCGGCGGTCACTGCAACCGACGACGTCTGGGCGCTCTTGAAGAACCCCAGGCACGTCGTCCTCTTGCGCCACTCCAATGCACCCCAGGGCGTGTCCGACTCCAATTTGCCCGAGTCCAATGACATGGACCTCAAGAACTGTTCGATTCAGCGGAATCTCGATCAAGAAGGCCGCGCCCAGGCGGCCCGTATCGGCGATGAATTTCGCAAGCGAAAACTCAGCAATGTCCGGCTGTTTTCGAGCCAGTATTGCCGCGCGCTCGACACCGCAAGATTGACCAAGCTAGGCCCTGTCAACCAATTACCCCTCTTGAACCAGGTCGCTTACACCGACTTGGCGGGCATGCGGGAGGCCGGGACCAAGGGACGTGAATTTATCAAAAAAAGCCTTGCCGCCAAACAGCTCACGATACTGGTCTCACACGTGACCAACATTCAGGCGATCGCCGACGTCAAGCTGGACTCTGGAGAAATGGCCGTCGTGCACTTCAATCCATCCGGCCAGATCGTCGTCGATGGCAAGATCGGGGTTCCGTAACTGATCCGCCCGGCCGGCCGACGGGTACCGCTGTCAGACCGCCAGCGGCGCGTTCCCCTCGATGCGCCGATACTCCGCCTCGCGCCGGCGCGCCTGCTTCGCCTTGCTGCGCTCGTTGCGGCGGTACCACCAGTAATGCACCTGCGCAGCGGCGCGGCCGATCGCGCCGCCCGACCAAACGAGCTCGAACGGTACAAACCGCCGCCAGGTGTCGTCGCCCTCGGTGATCGCGCGCGCGATGATGTCGCCCGCCATCGCGGTGGTGTTGATGCCATGGCCGCCGAAGCCCGAGGCGAGCCAGATGCGCGACGACAATTCGCCGATCTGCGGCATGCGGTGCAGCGAGTTGCCAAGCACGCCGCTCCATATGTGCTCGAACTCGACCGGCCCCAATTGCGGATAGACCTCCGCGATGTCCGCTGTCAGTGCACGTGCAAAACGTCGCGGATCATGCTCCCACGTGGTTGCCCTGCCCGACCACATCAGCCGATCGCCGCCGACGATGCGGTAGTGGTTGTCGGCAAGATCGGTGTCGCTCACCGCGCCCTGGAATGTCATGGCCTGCTCAAGCCTGCTGCCGAGCGGCTTGGTCGTCATCACATAGGTCCAGACCGGCATGAGCGTGCGCGCGACCTTCGGCATGACCTGGCCGAGATGGACATTGCCGGCGAGCACCACATGGTCGGCGCGCAGCCGGCCGGCGGGCGTGACCACCCGCTTTCGCACGCCGGCGGTGTCGATCGACAGCGCCGGCGTCTTCTCGAAGATGCGGGCGCCCGCCGCTTCGGCCGCCGCCGCGAGGCCGAGCGCATAGTTGAGCGCGTGGATGTGGAACGCCTGCGGCGTGAATACCGCGTGGAAATAGTGGTCGCTCTTGAGCACCTCGCGCACGCGTTCGACCGGCCAGCCTTCGACCTGACCGCCGAGGTCCTGGCCGATCAGGCGGACGGCGGCGAGGTCCTCGTCCGCATCGTCCGATTTCGCGACCTTGAGCCAGCCGGCCTCGACCGGATCGACCCCGGGCATGCCGGTCTCGCGGATGGTGCTGCGCACATAGTCGAAGCCGGCTTCGGCGAGCGCCCACAGCGCCCGGGCGTCGTCGAGCCCGACCCGTTTGACGACCTTTTCCATGTCGCAGGCGAAACCCGGCAGCACAAAGCCGGTATTGCGGCCGGAGGCGTTCCAGGCGACCTCGCGGGCCTCGATCACCACCACCGAGTAGCCGCGGCGCGCGATTTCGCGCGCGGTGGTCAGCCCGGCGAGGCCGGCGCCGATCACGCAGACATCGGCATCGACGTCGCTCGCGAGCGGCGCGCGTTCGGGCGCCGCCGCCTTCGTGTCGGTATACCAGGTCGATGCAGGAGCCGGCCCGCCGGAGGAATTCACGGTCTCGATCCGTTGATCGCGGCCGCCCCAGCCGCAGAAGCCATGGTAGACTCCCCGAGGCAGGAAATCGATGCCAAGAAAGCCATCAACGAGAAAGCCATCAAGAAACGCCATCATGCGATTGATGATCTTCCGACACGCGAAGGCCGAGAAAGGCACGCCCGGAATGCGCGACCGCGACCGGCCGCTCGCCGCGCGCGGCCTGCAAGGATACCGCGCGGATGGGTGCCTACATGGCGCATCATGCGCTGGTGCCTCGTCATGCCATGGTCTCGCCGGCCCGCCGCACCCGTGAGACCTGGGACGGCCTCGCCTCGGCGCTCTCGACCGGCATTCCGGCGTTCTACGAGGATCGTCTGTATGATGCCGGCCCCGAGGAGATCCTGGCGGTGATCCGGGAGACCCGGCCCGCAATCCACACGCTGATCGTGGTCGGACACAATCCAGGGCTGCACGAGACCGCCCGGCTCTTGATCGCATCCGGCGACGTCGAGGCCCGCGAACGGCTCAACGAAGGGCTGCCGACCTCCGGGCTGGCAGTGATCGACTTCGCGGGCGACGATTGGGAGAAACTTCATCCTCGCAGCGGGCGGCTGGAACGGTTCGTGACGCCGCGCCTGCTCAAGGCCGCTACCGACTGACGCATCCGCATCGCGCAGCAACAAGACGGTTACACAACGCGCTCCGAGACGTGGCAGTATTGTGACGTGGTTCGAGTCCTGCTGGGAGAGGACGCCGCCATGTACAACAGCATACTTGTTCCGATCGACCTCGCGGAAACGGAGCTTGCCAAGCCGGCGATCTCGGCTGCGGTGATCATGGCGCAGGAGTCCGGCGGCACGTTGCGGCTGATCAACGTCCTGCCGTTGACGCCGGTCATGCTGGCCGAATACGTGCCGCCCGATTTCGAGACGCAGCAGCGCAAGTCCGCCGAGGACGCGCTCGCCATCGTCTGCAAGGAGAGCGGGCTTGACCCGTCGAAGGTCTCCGCGACGGTGCGCCAGGGCGGCATCTATCAGGAGATCCTTGAAGAGGCGAAGGCGGTCAAAGCCGATCTCATCATCATGAGCTCGCACCGCAAACACCGGCCCGGCATCCGCACCTATTTCCTCGGCTCGCACACCGGCCACGTGGTGCGCTACGCGCAGTGCTCGGTGCTGGTCGTGCGGCAGTAGGCCGACGAAACGCCGCCAGTAATATCCGCCGTAAACGAAAGCTTTCGGGGCGCTGTGGAGGCGATAACATCGCCATCACGGACTGGTCATCTCCGCGCCTAGCCGAGCTCGAAAGTGGTGATCCCATAGATACGCGAGAGCGGGAGATCGGGCACCGCGCCGCGATACATGCGCGCCGTCTCGAACACCGGCGACAGGCCATAGCGGGCGGCGAGATCGGTGGCCGGCCGGTTCGGGTCCGGGCAATCGAGAAAGACCTCTTCGCCCTTCGCGCTCGCGGCCAGAGCGCGAAAGAGGGCATCCGCCGCCTCGTTGGTGTCGGCAAACAGAGGACCGATCTTGAAGCCGCGCCGGCATGGCCGAATGACGCCGTAGCCTCGGACCGTGCCCTCCTCGATCAGCGTCCTTCCCTCGCGCCGCTCGGGTCGCAGCCAGCAACGCAAGAATGCGTCACGGGCAGCAGGAAAGAACGAGACGGTCATAGGCGCTGACGGCGTCCATCAGGTTCGCACTGATAGAGACGATCCGCGCGTCACGCGGCGTGCTCGCAAGCGGGAACGCCGCCGAACCGTATGTTGCGGTGGGCGAGCACGAAGCCCGACTTCTTGTAGTTCTCCTGCTGCGCAATGACTCCGTCGAGTCCGACAACGCGGTCGTTGAGCCGCGCCATGCCGGCCTGCCAAAGGCGAAAGCCGTGCCCGCGCCCGCGCTGCTCCGGTTTGACGATGTAGAAACCGAGGAACGCAAAAGCCGGTTCATACCTGACGACCGAGATGCAGCCGATGGGCTCATCACCGAGGCGCCCGACCAGAAAGCCCGCCGGATCGGCGGCATAAAAACAATCGGCGTCGGTGAGGCCGGGATTCCACCCTTCCTGCGCCGCCCACTCGACCATGAGATCAAGGTCGACGCGCGTGGCGGTGCTGATTTGGAGCGGCGAGGGTCTGTGACATCGCTCCGATGTTAGCGCGGGATACGTCACAGATCGAGGACGACGGCGGATCGCCCCTGCTCCGACGTCAGCATTGCCGACGCGTGCGATCGCCGGGTGCGCGCGCAGAGCCCGACATCACTCTCCCTGCCCTTCCCAGCATTAATTCTTCGCAATATTATTTGTGGGCTTGAACCAACTGCGGCTTCGGGCTCGTCAAAGAACCCGAGTGATTGAAACAACGCGTGGACCGAGCACCGGGAGCTGCTTATGGAACGGGCATTTTTCAAATTCGGAATTTGGACTGCTGTCGCGTTTGTGCTGCTTTTGGCATTGGCCGGAGCAATCTGGGGAGTTCACCTGGTCCTCGAATGGTTCGGCCTGTCCCTGGAACTCATGGTCAGACAAATCTTCCTCTGGTTCCTTGTGGCAATAGGTTTCGGGCTCTTTTCGTTCATGGGAAGGACTCCCGCGGCGGGGCCTGTGGTGCGGCTTGATATCCAACGGCCAGCGAACATGGCGTCAAAGGACGACATCACTGCGCGGTGGCGGCTCGTCAATCTGCCCTACGCTCTCCAGGACGACATGGTGCTCGTACTGAACGACGAGGATCTCCCGGGCAAGGAAATCTTTGCGAGCGTCGTTGCAGTCGATCGGTTTATCTGCCCGGAGAACGACGAGTGGATGGTCGCGACGCTTGAGCTCGATGACCCGAACGATTTCGAGCGCCTTGGCAAAAGTGGTCACTGGTACGACATCCGCGCCAACGCCGTGAAATCGCCGGCCGAACCGCAAACGTCTGTTCTTGTCGGCTCAGGCCCCAAAGACAATCCAATAGTCAGGTCCCGCGTCCGCTCCTCTTCCGACGTCAGCTTGTCGATGCGCGCGATCTCCGGGAACGCGCGCATCCAGATGAACGTGACGGCGATCGCGCCGATGCCGCCGATCAGCGCCGCCGGCACCACGCCGAGCCATGCCGCCATCAGCCCGGCGCGGAATTCTCCGAGCGAACCGGACGAGCCGGTGAACATGGAGTTCACCGTGATGACGCGGCCGAGCATTTCGGTCGGCGTGCGGGTCTGCACCATCGAATGACGGATGACGACGCTGATGGCGTCGGAGGCGCCGTAGCCGACCAGCGCGACCAGCGACAGGATCAGCGACGTCGACAGGCTGAACACCGAGATCGAAATGCCGAACGCCGCCACGCTCAAGAACAGGATGGTGCCGGCCTTGGCTTCGATCGACCAGCGCGCCAGCACGACCGACGCGGTCAGCGCGCCGACCGCGGGCGCCGAGCGCAAAAGCCCGAGACCCTCCGGTCCGGTGTGCAGCACGTCCCTCGCGAAGATCGGCAACAGCGCGGTGATGCCGCCGACCAGCACCACGAACAGGTCGAGCGACATCACGCCCAAGAGCACGCGGCGATTCCAGATGAAGGAGAACCCGGCGAACACGCTTTCGAGCGTGATCGGCCGCTTGTCCTGCTTGTCGTTGATCAGGTGGATCAAGCTCACCAGCACCGCCGCCACCCCGTAGATGACGGCGCAGGTCGCATAGACGGTCACCGGACCCAAGAGATAGAGCAGCCCGCCGATCGCCGGGCCCGAGATGATCGCGGTCTGCTGCGCGGTCGTCGCGGCGGCGATCGCGCGCGGCAGCAGCAGCACCGGCACGATGCTCGGGATCAGCGACATCATGGACCGGCATCTCGAACGCCCGGGCGGTGCTGGTGAGCAGAAGAGACGCGAACATCCACTCGCGCGTGAGCCATCCCATCGCGGTCCCGACCGCGAGCAGACCCACCATCAGTACCTTGACCACCTGGCACCACCGGATGATCGCACGGCGGTCGTAGCGGTCGGTCACCTGGCCGACGATGAGGTTGAGCACGACCAGCGGCAGGAACTGGATGAATCCGACGATGCCGAGATCGATCGGATTGCCGGTCATCTCATAGAGCTGCCAGCCGACCGCGACGCCCTGCATGTGGAACGCGCCCGTGGTCGCGGTGCGCGTGAACCAGAGCCGCACGAAGGATGGGTATTGCAGCAGGCTTTTCGGCGCGGGCGGAGCGGCGGGGGACGGCTTCTCAGGGGATAACATGGCGACAGCCTATGCGCCGGATTCGGCGGCTGTACCAGCCCCTCCCGAGAGCTCGAATCATGGGCGATGTCCCAACGCCGCGCGCGCCTACACCGGAATTTCAAGTCGGACGATTGCCTGTATGATGCCGGCAACGCCGCCTCACCCTGAAAGGCGGTGCGAAAATAGGGAGGGATGCATGAATCTGGCACGCAGGATCGGGCTTGGGCCATTCGCCGCCGCGCTGGCGATCATTCTCGCGGCCGGCGCAAACGCCGACAACAAACCGACGCTTGGAGGAAAGCTCGAACTGGCGGACGAAGGAAGCTTCTTCGTCAACACGAAGAGCGTCAAGTCGGCTTATCCCGGCGCCTCGGCCGCAACCGGGCCCGCAGCCCCGGGCAACATCATCGTCAACCAGATGTATGTGCATTTCCGCATCCCGGCTGCGGCGAAGGGCGTTCCGCTCGTGCTCGTGCACGGCTCCAATCACACCGGCATGACCTACGAGACGACGCCGGACGGACGCGAAGGATGGGCGACCTGGTTTGTGCGCCAGGGACACCCGGTCTACGTGGTCGACCATTCCGGACGCGGCCGCTCGGGCTTTAATCCGACGCCGGTCAACGCCGTCCGCGACGGCGGCGCCGATCCGAAATCGATGCCGACGCTTTTTCTCGGGCCGATCGACCGCGCGTGGTGGAATTTCAGGTTCGGCCCGGAATATCCGAAGCCGTTCGCCAACCTGCAGTTTCCACTGGAGGCGCTGGAGCAGTATCTCGCCCAGCTCGTGCCCAACACGGAAACCACGCTGGAGGGTGGCGGCGACAACACCATCGATGCATTGGCCGCCCTGCTCGACAAGATCGGCCCGGCGGTGGTGATGGTGCACTCGCAGTCGGGTGTCTACGGTCTGGAGCTCGTACGGCGGCGGCCGAATCTCGTCCGCGCGCTGGTCAGCATCGAGGGCGGCTGCGAGACGTTCACACAGGATGACGCCGGCAAATCCTTCGCCAAAGTGCCGTTCGTTTCGGTCTGGGGCGACAACAGCGTCGGCGCGAAGGGCGTCAACGGCGACAAGCGCCGCACCGCCTGCCAGGAAGCGACCAAGCTGATAAACGCCAGCGGCGGCCGCGGTACGTTCCTGCTGCTGCCGGAAGCGGGCATCGCGGGCAACAGCCACATGATGATGATGGACAAGAACAACCTTCAGGTGGCGGACCGCATCCGCACGTGGATCGCGGAGCAGGTGAAGTAAGCCGCATATGCGTCAGCCAAACGGGTGACCTTAGTCTCTCATGAACTCGATCGCCTGCCGCACCAGCTCCGGCGGCGTCGCATAGGCGTCGTGGAGCAGCGCATCGGCCTCGGCGCCCGAGACCGGACGCACTTCAAGGTCCTGCCGCTTGGCGTCGGCGAGGAACGCCGGATCTTTCATGGTCGCGTTGAAGGCGCGCTGCAAAGCCTGCAGCCGCTCGGCCGGAACGCCCGGCGGCATCACATAGGGCCGCGCCATGGTCTGGCGCGAAACGATCAGGCGCAGCGCCGCCGCGTGATCGGGGTTGCTCGGCGACGTCGGTGATCAGCGGCACGTCCGGCAGCTCGTCGAGCTTGCGCGCGGCAAGCTGCAGCACCACGTCGATCTGCTGCTCTCGCACATGTCGCGGTTCCAGCTCATCAGGCTCGACCACGACCAGCCGCAGCGGCCGTCGACCTCGCTGCGCTTGATCGCGACCACGATCTCGGCGGCGCTGCCATAGCCGGCGACGACCTTCATCGGCAGCTTGAACATCTTGCGCAGCACCGTCGGGAACACGTCGGCGTCGGCGCCCGCGCCGGTCGAGCCGATGATGAAGGGCTTGGCGCGCATGTCCGCCCACGACTTGATGCCGGCGCCGGAGCGGAACGCGCAGACGCCGACCTCGTTCGAGATGCTGCCGAGCCAGCCGAATTTCGCCGCCTCGTATTGCGCGCCGTGCGCCGCGGCCGAGCAGCGGATCGAGATAGGCGCCGCGCGAGAAGCCGCCGAAGGTCGTGCCGTCCTTGGGCGCGATGGTGTAGAGGAAGTTCGCGGCCTTGAGGCTGCCGGCGCCGGGCATGTTCTGCACGACGATGTTGGGACTTGCCCGGGATGTGGCGGCCGATGTGGCGCGCCAGCGTGCGGGCATAGAGATCGTAGCCGCCGCCCGGCGCATAGCCGATCACGAGCTGGAGCGTCTTGCCGGCGTAGAATCGGCGCGACCGTATCGGCGCGGACATCACTTGTTGAAGCATATGCCCGCACTGGCGGACACCGCCAACGCAACGAACAGACGCAACCGCGGCACTAGTGCGCGGCGGCCGGCTCGTTCGGCGACCGCTCGTAGCCATGACGCTGTACATTCATGTTGACGAGATCGGTCGCGCAGCTTGCGGTCTCGAGGAAGCCCCAGCTCTTCATCCAGTCGTAGGTGCGCTGCAGCTCCTCTTCCGGGATCGGCGCCGGATCGACCATGTAGAGCCGGCTCTCGCGCAGGTCGGAGACCTTGAGCTTGGCGATCTCGGGATCTTTGTCCTTATGGCGATCGATGAAGTAGTGCATGTAGGCGGACTTGTCGGCATTGATCCGCCGCACCGCCTCGCGCACCGCGCGGTTGAATGCGCTGTAGGTCTCGGCGTCGACGCGATCGGACGCGACCTCGGTGCCGTGATGGAAGCAGGCGATCACCAGCCGGC
Source organism: uncultured Alphaproteobacteria bacterium (assembly GCA_963850705.1). Lineage (GTDB taxonomy): Bacteria > Pseudomonadota > Alphaproteobacteria > Rhizobiales > Xanthobacteraceae > VAZQ01. The sequence goes on from CAWKMR010000086.1 coordinate 49,640, forward strand.
AGCCTTTCTTTTCAGCCAGCGTGATGTAGGGTTCGGTCAGCGTCGTCGCTTCGCAGAGCCCGTCCATCAGCGCCTTGAAGCGGTACTTCGAGCCGTTCGGCAGCCGGCCGGTCTTGATCAGCTCGCGCGGGATGAAGCCTTCCAGCATCTGCAGCGCGAGATAGTGGGTGCCGTTGTAGTACGGCAGGCCGATCAGCTTGCCCGCAAGCTGCTGCGGGGTCTGAACATCGGAATTGGCGACGCACGACGATAGCCGCGTAGGTCACGATCGAGCGGCGGCCGACCTGGCGGCTCTTCACCTTGGTGGTTTCGACGCGCGAATAGTTGCCCCATTCGCAGGCATTGTAGAGATCGGCCTTGCCCTGCTCGAGCTGGCTGCCGTGGCTGGCGAAGCGCGAGGCGTCCTTGTGATCGGTGATGTGCAGCGTCGGGCTCTTGTCGACATGCGACTCGCGGTCGATCCACTCGATGGTGATGCCTTCCTTTTCGAACAGGCCCTCGTCATGGGCGACGAGCTCGGCCAGTCCTTGGAACGGCGAGGTGTTCTCCAGGCGCAGAACTTTGTTCATTGATCTTCGCTCCCTGTCCTGTTCACGCGAGACTGCCGTTGCCGGCGGGCCCTTGTGACGTCTGTATACAAACGGATTCTGTGGGGGCGAGTATCCTCCCGCGACCGGGAAATTGCCAAGGGGGGCACAACAACAATATTCGCATGTCGTTGGTGCCGGCTGCGGGTTCGAACGCAGCCGGCACCAAGCCGGAATTGAAGCTCAGCGCACCGGCGTTATCGCGTTGGCCGCCACATAGGCCGAGATTTTCTGACCCATGTCCTGGGCAACGTTGAGGGAATTCTTGAAATGAATGCCGCCCCAGACCCGCACGTTCCTGTGCTCTTCGGCCATGACCGCAAGACTGTTCACCGTCCGGGTCCGCTTCGGGTCTGAGATATCGGTCGCGGTGAAGGAACCCGCCACGTTTTGTCCCAGGACGGCTTCGATGATCCCGAGCGAAACGCCGGCGCTGATGCTCGCCTGCGACGGATATTCCGGATGCACCGGGGTGGGAGCCATCGGACTCCAGCCCGGCATCGCGTTCGGTCGCGTCATTGCCATCCAGGTCGCCGTTGCGGATCGCCGTGACCGGGCGCCAGAAATTGTAGGTGAACTTCGCGTCCCAGTCGGCGATGTAGCTGTTGATCCCTGCCATGTTGAGCAGTGCGAACAGGCGCGCGCACTCGGCCAGCGACAGTTCCCTTTGCATCGCGAACTGGCGCGCAGCGGCTTGCCATGCAGGCGCAAGATTGGGGGTTCTCCAGAACCTGACAGTCTCGGTCTGTTCGGCGGTGCGGGCCTTGCTTTGTGCGCCGCCGAGATTCTTGGTCTCGTTGTAGTCACGGGCGTAGATCGTGCTGGTCAATTGCGGCGGAGGTCCCGGCCGGAACTGGTTGGCGCTCTTGAGCACCCAGGGACGCGCGCGCGCAAACTGCTCCGTGATCGGCGGTGTGGTTGGCACCCAGACGCCCGGGCTGGTGAGCGGCCGATAGGTGTCGGGCACCGTGGCGCCGTCAGTCGCACGGTCGGCGATCACAGCGTTGGCGGCGCGTTCGCCGAGCGCGACGCCCTGGGTCTTGGCGGGACCATCGGGAATTGCTTTGACCGACGCGGTGTAAGCTTGCTCGATCATCTCCTTCTGTTTGGGAAAGAGCTCGATCAGGATGTGCCGCGCCGCCGAAGCCGCGGCAGCTTCCGCCGACACGTTCGGGAGCGAGAGGCTCCGTCAGCAACAAGGCGCGTGTAGCGATTTTGCACGGTATTGATCGCGTCGGACATCGCAACATGCATCATGGCGAGCGCGCGGGATTGCACACCGCCGGGCGCGTCGGCCGCCTGCGTCAGCTTGAGCGCGGCAGCGTTCCAATCGGTCACGATATCGGCACGGGCGCTGCCCGCGGTGATCGCGAACAACATTCCCAATGCTACTAAGGCGAAGCGTTTCATGATTGTCTCCCAGATCGATGAAGCCTGATCGCAGACATCCATTCGCGCGGCTGTTGTTGTTGTTGATTGGCGGACAGCCGACCACACCGGCGGGCGGACTTCAATGGATCACGGGGCACCTAGTACTTCTGGGTGAGTACGCGGTACTTCGGTACTAGATCGGGATCGCGAGCAGCGTGTCGATCTGCCGGCTGTCGAGCACCACCGTCTTCTCGACAAAGCGCGGCGCGTCCGGCCCCTCGAGCACGATGCGGTCGTCATAGCGGCCGGTGACGAACATCACGGTCTCGCCGGTGTGCATGATACGCACCACCATGAAGCTCGTCTGCGCATGCACGATGCCGCCCTCGCCTCGCTCGATCACCGGTGGGGCGATCATGTGGCGGTAGCGCTGCGCCTCGTAGACATTGGCGTCGCGCAGCGAGCGCACACGGTCGCGCAGCATCGCTCGCGAGGTGGCGTAGATCATGCCGAGCGGCATGCCCTGCGCGACATTGTCGGCGGTGGTGACGAGATAGCGGCAAGTGTCGGTGAAGAAATCCGGCCAGGCCTCCAGCCGGTCGTCGTCGAGCGCCTGGATGTAACGCGCCTGCAGCTCTTGCACCTGGAACGTGGTCTCCACATCCATCGTGCGTTCTAGAGTCCCATCTGCGCGCGGTAGAATGTCCAGAAACCGCGGACCGAAGCCTCCGTGACGCGGGTGTCGTCGGACTTGATGCCGCGGCCGCCCATCTCCACCACCGAGAGAATGTCCGCCGCGGTGTTGACTCCGCGCTGCACGAAGCCTGGCGCGGCGCCGTCCTCCATCGAGATGTAGCCGGCGGGCCCGATCAGGTTGGCCTGCTGCAAGCGGCGCTCGGTCATCGCCTCGTCGTCGTCGGTAAAGCCGAAGATCGTCCACACCAGCTCGGTCTTCTCCACGCCATGCGTCACCAGCCGCCGCACCGCGAGGCTGTTGCGGGTCTGCTGCAAGACGAAGGTCGGGGACACGGAGAGTATCTGCAGCCCGACCCCGTCGCCATATTCGTCGACATGATGCAGCACCTGCGGCGCCTCCAGCCCAAAACCTTCCTGGGCGGCGCGCATGCCGGCCTGCTCGTATTCCTTGCCGCCGGTGTCGGCCGCGTACGAATAGCTGATGTGATTGCCGCCGGTTTCACTGATCACGAGACCGCCCTTCTGCGACAAGCGATTCAGGCGAAACGTCGTGAAGAACGTGTGCAGGAGGCTCGCGTGGTAGCTATCCTTCACGTTCTCCATGTAGAGCTTCCAGTTGCTCGCAAGCATCTGGCTGTAGCCGCCGAGCACGCGCACCGGCGCGCGCATCACGCGGCGGATGCCCTTGACGATCTCGGGACCGAGATAGCTTTCAAGCGGTGGCGTATTGGCGTCGAGCGTGCCGAACACCAGGCCGCAGAGCGTTTCGACCTTGAGCTTGCGCGGCGGATTCTCATCCGGCCGCGCATCGGCCGCCATACCGCCCTTCCCGCCCATGCCCTTGCGGAACGCGACGGCGGTGAGATTGCCGGCGAGATCGTAGCTCCAGTTGTGATAGACGCAGACGATGTCACGCGCCTCGCCGCGCTCGTTGATGCACAGGAGCGAGCCGCGGTGCGCGCAGCGGTTTTCGAACGCGTTGAGCTTGCCCTCGTTGTCGCGCGTGACCACGACCGGCATCGCGCCGACCGCCGACGTCCGGTAGGTGTTGGGCTTCGGCAGCTCGGCTTCGAGGCACAGGAAATTCCAGGTCGGCCCGCGGAAGACGCGCTGCTGCTCGTCGTCGAACAGATCGCGATCCGAATAGACCCAGTACGGCACCCGCGCCACGCCTTCGGCGGGCCATTGCCGTGCGGCCAGCGTCATCGCTTCGCTCCGCAATCGCTCACGGCAGCTTGACGTTCGCGGACTTGATTACCTTCTGCCAACGCGCCACCTCCGACTTGAAATAGGCCGCGGTCTCCTGCGGCGTGCCGCCGACGACCTCCGCCGACAGCTTGGACATGCGCGCCAGCACGTCGGGCTGGCGCAACGCTTCATTGATGTCGGCATTGATCTTGTTGACGATCGCCATCGGCGTCTTCGGCGGCGCGACGACGGAGAAGAACGCCTCCGACTCAAACCCCGGCAGCGTCTCGGCGATAGTCGGCACGTCCTTCAGCGCCGCCATGCGCTTCGGGCTCGCGACCGCGAGCAGCCGGAGCTTGTCGCCCTGCACCAGGGCAAGCGACACGCCGAGATTGTCGAACATGATGTCCACCTGGCCGCCGACGAGATCGTTCAGCGCCGGCGCCGAGCCGGTATAGGGCACGTGCTGGAATTTCACGCCCGCGTCCAACTGGAACATTTCCGACGTCAAATGCGACGTCGCGCCGATGCCCTGGATTGCCGAATTGATCTTGCCGGGATTGGCCTTGGCATAGGCGATAACCTCCGCGACCGTTCTGGGCTTGAAGCCCGGCGCGACGACGAGCGCGTTCGGAATCCGCGCCATCACCGCGATCGGGATGAACTGGGTCGGATCGAAATTGAGCTTCGGATAGAGGTTGTGGTTGATCACCAGCGGCGGCGGTGGCGCGGACAACAGCGTGTAGCCGTCGGGATCGGACTTGTAGACAACCTCCGAACCGATATTGCCCGCCGCACCGGGTCGATTCTCGATCACCACCGGATGTCCCCATTTGCGCGACAGGAAATCGCCGACCACGCGCGGGACCACATCGGCCGAACCGCCGGCCGGGAACGGCACGACGATCTTGACCGGGCGCGACGGAAAGTCCTGCGCCTGTGTCACCGGCAGCGTCGTCATCAGCGCTGCAACGCCGGCAGCAGCCGTGAGCAACAAACGGCTCAAATTCATCGAACGTCTCCTTCCCTATTCACACGCGCCGCGGCTTGTCGGGTCGTCAATCGATGTTGACTTTCGCCGCCTCGATCACCGGGGCCCAGTGCTGCGTGCTTGCGTCGATCATCTTGCGCATCTCGTCGGGCGAATTGCCGAGCGGCTCGGCCTCGAGCGACAAGATGCGCTTGCGCAACTCGTCGGTCTTGAACCCCTGCCCGATCGCATCCGACAGCCGTTGCGTGATCTCTTTCGGCGTCGCAGGCGGCGCCGCAACCGCCATCCAGGTGTCGGCAAAGACACCCGGCAACGTTTCCGCGATGGTCGCAACCTTCGGATAGTTCTTGATCCGTTCGCGGCTGCCGGTCGCCAGAAATTTCAGCTTGCCGGCGTCGATGTTCTGCTTGTTCGCGAGACAGGTAGTCGGGAACGAGCTCGATGTTGCCACCGAGCAGATCGTTCATCGCGGGCGCGCTGCCGCGGTAGGGAATTTCCGTCATGCGGAATTTTCCCCGCAGCATCAGGAGTTCGCCGAGCAGATGGCCGGTGTTGCCCTTGCCCTGATGTCCGTAGTTGACCTTGCCGGGATTTTTTCGCGCATAGTCGAGGAAGCTCGGAAAGTCGTCGGCCGGCAAATTCCCGCGACCGATGAGAATCAGCGGATAGGCCGCGAGCACGCTGACCGGCTCCATCGCCCGCGTGTCGAGCGGCGACTTCACGAACAAGAGATGCGCAACGGTGTAGGAAAGCTGTGGCGCGCACAACACCGTATGACCGTCGGGCGCGGCGCGCATCACACCCTCGATCGCCACGCGACCGCCGGCGCCGACGGGGCGATTCTCGACCACGACTTGTTGCTTGAGCGCGGCCCCGGCGCGTTCGGCGGCGAGTCGGCAGAGAAGATCCGCCGTTCCGCCGGCCGGCAACGGTACCACCATTGTGATCGGGCGATTCGGGTAGCTGCCTTGCGCCTGCGCCTGCCCCGCCGATAGCGCAAAGCGCCGCGGCCACAACCAGAAGGGACACTCTCATCATGGCCTCTCTCCTTATAGGGGTCGCAGCAGCAGACGTTGCGCGCGATTTGGCGCCGCCAACCGGCGTCTTGCGCCGGGACCATTCGCACCCCAGATGGAATCGCCCAGCCATCGGCGGCGTCCTGCAAACCGCGCAAAATCATGGCACTTCTCCCCGAAATTGCAGGAAAAACTTGTTGATCGTTACCGCAATGTCATTCGACACTGCTTCCATAATCGACCACAATGGAACCGTCTTAAATGCGGCTTAAATTGCGTCCCGCACAGCCCTCCAGCCGTACCTACGCAGGATGATGGACAATACGCGAGCCGATAACAACGGGTCGTGGACGACCGCGTTGACGCATCGCAAGGTCACGTGAGGCTACTAATGATCAGCCGACTTTTCCGTGCCGGAGTTCTTGCGTTCCTGTGTGTTGCCGCCCTGCCGGACATGGCGTCCGCGCAACGGGCATACGATGGGAATTGGAGCGTTCTGATCGTCACCCAGAATGGCGATTGTGACCGCGCCTATCGTTATGGCATTTCCATCCGCGGCGGGACCGTCTTCTACGATGGCGGCGCCGTCAATTTCACTGGCCGCGTCCAGGCAAACGGCAACGTCAACGTCCGTGTCACGTCGGGCAGCGCGTTCGCCAACGGCACCGGACGGCTCGGACGCAGCGAGGGCCAGGGACGCTGGAACGGCCAATCCGGCGGCAGCCGTTGCGGTGGCTATTGGACGGCCGAACGGCGCTGACAGCGCCCTCCCAAAATTCGGCAATATGACGACCGACTTCGGAAGCGGGCACTAGTGCCGCCGATTTGAAGTTCCTACAGCAGTTGCCGCGATTCGGTTACCGCCGGAATCCGTGCTTGTGTTTTCAGTCAAAGACAATTACGTCCGCCGCGGGCATCCGCACGCCGCGATGGATCGTATTTTGGCATGCAATCAAGCGTTTCATTGACCGGAGGCTTGCCGTAAATCGCCTCGTTGCCACCCTCGCCTCCGCCTTGATCGCCTTGGGCATCGTATCGTGGCCGGCGCGTGCCCGTTGTCACGTCAGAGGGCGCTGGCGCGGCCTATGCGCAGGCGCAGACGCAAAAGGCCAAAGCCAAAGCAAAGACCAAGGCCAAGCAGACCGCGACCAAAGCCGCACCGAAGATCTCGCCGAAAGGCCCGCCAAAACGAATCCCCTACACCGCCGAGGATGCAGCCGCCGCAACGGTTCCCGGGTTTCCCGATGTGCGCGTCTGGGGCGACACCGCCAAGGATTTCCAGAAGATGCTGCCGTCCGCCAGCGGACCGTGGCTCGCGATGTCGGGCGGAGGCGCCGACGGCGCGTTCGCCGCTGGGCTGCTCAACGGCTGGACGCAATCCGGCAAGCGGCCGGAGTTCAGTGTCGTCACCGGCGTGAGCATCGGCGCACTGCTCGCGCCCTATGCGTTCCTTGGCTCCAAGTTCGACGAGGAACTGCGCCAGGCGATCGTCTCGGTCACCGGAGCCGACATTTTCGAGGATCGGCCGACCGGTGAAAGCTTCCTCGACACCTGGCCGCTGCGGCGTCTGCTCGAGAAGCGCGTGACGCCTGAACTGGTCGCCGCCGTCGCCGCCGAGCACCGCAAGGGTCGCCGCCTGCTCGTCGTCACCACCAATGCCGACTCCGGCCGGCGCGTGGTCTGGGACATGGGCGCGATCGCACAGAAGGGCGATGAGGCCGCGGTCAAATTATTCCGTGACGTGTTGCTGGCATCGTCGGCGATTCCCGGATTTTTCACGCCGGTGCTGATCGACGTCGAAGCCAACGGCAAGAAATTCCAGGAGATGCATATCGACGGCTCCGTCCTCGCACCGTTCTTCGTGGGGCCCGAGGCATTGCTGGAGCCGGGCAGCAAGCTGCGCCTGCCCGCGTCGGAGCTTTACATCGTCCTCAACGGCCGGCTGGCTCCCGATTTCTATCCGCCGGAGCGGTCGACGGTCGCGATCCTGAGCCGTCTGATCAGCGTTGTGTTGAGAGGCGGACTCACCGCGGAGTCGATGCTGTTCGCCGCCAATGCGCAACGGCTGGGCGTGCCGATGTACACCGCGCAGGTGTCCGACAGCTTCAATCATCCGTCCTATGGACTGTTCGACGAGAAATACATGAACGCGCTCTACGAGCACGGGCTCGAGCGCGGGCGCAACGGCACCGCCTTCGAAGCGATCGCGCCGTCGCCGCCCGAGCAGCGCACCGGAAATCCTTGATCCGGAATTCCGCGACGGCGATCAGGCTTCTGCCTTCGGCGCGGTCAATCGCACCGACAGCCGCCATGTCAGCCAGATCGTCAGGAAGAGCAGCGGGAAGAAAATCGCCAGGCTGACGAACGGTGACGTCATCTTGTCGATGATGACTCCGAGCCAGGAGACCCCGACAACTCCAACGGTCACAGTGACAATAAAGGTGACGAGCAGATTCATGAGCGCGCTCCTGAAAGGGCGGAAACCTGGCCTGATTGTCGGAGAGCCCGCGCCGAACTTCAAACCGTAGAACTACCGTGGCAATTGCGCGCTCAAGGCCGCGGGTGGTGGGCGACGCCAGACGAGCAAACGGGCGCGGAGCCTCTTCCCGCGCCCGTCTGCCGTCACCGATCCGCGACTAGCACAACGATTGACTGCCCTTAGCTGGCGGCCTGGAGATTGAGCCTCGCCTCCGCGATCTCGGTGAGCTTGCGGTCCGCCGCTTTTTCCTCGTCCAGGTTCTGCTGCAACACGCGCGCGCAGTCGTTGCGGCCGAGCTGCTTCGCCCATGCGATCAACGTGCCGTAGCGGGCGATCTCATAGTGCTCGGCGGCCTGCGCGGCAGCAGCCAGTGCAGCGTTGAGCACGGCCTTGTCTTCGACCTCGCCGCTCACCTCTTCCGCTTCCTCGATGATGCCGTCGATCGCGGGACAATCGATGCCCTTGGCCTCGACGCCGTGCATCTTGAACACCTGCTCGAGCCGCAAGACCTGGTTCTTGGTCTCTCCCAGGTGCGACTGAAACGCCTGCTTGAGCTGCGCGTCGGTCGCCTTCTCCGCCATGTCCGGCAGCGCTTTCAGCAGTTGCTTCTCCGCGTAGTAGATGTCGCGCAACGTGTGCACGAACAGATCGTCCATGGTCTTGATGTCTTTTGAGAACAGACCCATTGGTTCCACCCTTCTCGGTTTGATGTCGTGATGTTCCGCCGCGGGCGCGGACGTTGTTCAGCCGCGCTGCGGGCGTGATGTTTGCCAACGGTTGAATGCACGCGCAGTTCCGGAAAACGGCGACGGAACTTCAATTGGCGAACGCGGCAGTGACGTCAAAACAATGCGCGCACGACATCATGACGCGCCGCGCTCAAGGGCGCGGTTCATTCACAGCGCGAGGAGAATCGCGATCTTCAAATGGCGGCAGTCCCGGCGCCGTATCCAGATGCCCTTCAGGTATCCAGCGCAGGACGCCTTGGGACTATAGTCCGGCAAGGCGCGGGGATTTTTTCGCAGTGCGGAACCGACCGCGCCGTTGAGGGTTCGTGAACCAGAACACCACGTCAACGGTCTTTGAACCTATTTCTGCCATACAGCGACCAATGGGCGGGTAAGGGGAACAATCCCTTCTACGAACGGGTCCAAAGACCCCGCGCAAACCGGCCGCTGCCGGCATGATAACAGGATGGAAGTCATGACTAAGACGCAGAAAACCCTCCGAAATTTCACCCTTGCTGGCGCGCTTGCGCTCTCCGTCGCAGCGATCAGCGGCCTCGTTTCCCCCGCCACCTCCGCCCCCAGCCATGACGGCCTCTGGAGCGTGGTGATCATCACCGAGCGTGGCACCTGCGACCGCGCCTACCGCTATCCGGTCCGCATTTCCCGCGGCAACGTCATCAACGCCGGCGACAGCCCCGTCACGATCTCGGGCCGGGTCGGCGACAATGGCAACCTGACCGTGATCGTGAGCCACGGCAACCAGCGCGCCACCGGCTCCGGCCGGCTGAACGCCGGCAACGGCACCGGCACCTGGCGCGGCGGCGACTGCTCCGGCACCTGGGAGGCCGAGCGCCGCGGCGCCTGATAAGCCCTCCGATACGAATTCCATTCGGCCTCGCCTGTGAATCAGGCGGGGCCGAACTGCTTTTGGCCTTGCCACATCGACGGCCGCAGCCCTAGACACGCCGAAGCCTTCCGCTTGCAGCATCCACCACCCATGAACGCCCCCATCCGCGAACTGCCCAGCACCGAAGTGCCGCGTCCGCTTGTCCTGGTCGCCGCCACCACCTGCGGCGTGCTGGCTGCGATCGCGGCGCAGATCGTGCTCGCCCAGCGCGGCATCGAACTGGCGGGCATCTGGCGCGAAGTCTCGCGGCGCGCGGGTTTCACCTGCGCGCGGCCGGCGCCTGGTGGATGATGCCGGGCTCGGCCCTGCTGGTTGGCGCGGCCGTGGCCAGCGCACTGAGCCGCTTCTCCTGGCCCTGGCTTCGGTTCCGGGTGTTGCGCTGGATCGCTGCGGCGGCCCTCGTCGCCGCGCTCGCCCATATCGGCCATGGGGCGGCGATGAAAGAAGGCATCTCCGTCGGCATCCATTCGGGGGCCAGTTTCGGGGCAGCCTGCGCCGCCGCGCTGGCGGCGCTGTTTGGGGGCTATTTCGCCGCCAAACGCTAAAAAGCCCTCGAAATCGCCTCTCGGCGACAATCGACCGGCTTGTGACCCCCGTCACATCGGCGCGGACCCAATCTGTCGATACTCCCAATCACGGTGGTTCTTGGAGACCCCGGGAGAGCGACATGAACAGGAAGTTCGGTCAAACCTGCCTCGTCCTAGCGCTGCTGAGCCTGTCGATGGCCGCAGCGTTGTGGATCGGGTTCAGTGCGCAGCGCAGCGGCGTGACCGTGCAGGCACACGTCGCATCGATGCAGCTGCAAGGCTTCTCCGAGACGGACGAAAGCTCGGTAGCGCCTGACACCGACGAAGGCGAGAAGAGCGCGGCGTGTGCGCCACGCGATCCGCACTGCCCGTCGGCCAAGCAGGAGCTCACGATTGCGCTGGCCGCAGACCGCCCGGCCCACGAAAGCAAGGCTTTCGCAGCGCCGAGCGACGAGATCCCGGCCAAATACAGGAACTAATGACGAGAAGGGCCGGCCGTTTCCGGCAGCCCTTCATCGTCACGCGGCATCAAACCGACAGCGGTATCAAACCCACAAAGGAGCGAGCAGCAGGCGGAAGGCGTAGATCGCCCAGGCAATTGCGAGCACGATGGCGCTCCCGACAAAAAGCGGACCGCCCTGCCCTTCGCCGCGCACCGCGCGCAGGATCCGAAGCGCGACGAATATCCAGGCCAGCAACAGGAACAAGAAATCGGCGAATTGAGTGTGCCAGGCGCAGAGCGTCAGCACGTAGAAGAGCACCGGGAGCTCGACTTCATCGCGCCAGCTCCCACGCTCATCGGCACGCGCGCCGTTTCTGGTGCGAACGCTTCCCCAAAACAGCAACACAAAGGTGAGCGCAACTTGAACAAAGACAGGCAGCAGGATCATCCTGATCGACATGGTCTTCTCCGTTTTCGCTCTCCCTGCGAGATAGCCGCCGAGCGCGAAGCACCCGAGCGAGACCAGTAAAATCCACAGCCCGGAGAGAATCACCGTCGGAAGCCCGATAAATATCGGACGTTGGATGTCCTCCTCGGACGGATCAGCGCAGTCCGAAAAAGGACAGGATGGCCATGATCACCACGATCAGCCCGACGAGATAGATGATGCGGTGCATCGCTTCCTCCCAGGGGTTACGCCCGTGCACCGCACCCGATGGTCAAGCAACGCCAGAAATCGCCTGCGAGTTCCGCAATCGTGTCAAACACCGTGACGACGTCGTCGAATCAACGGCTTGTCGGCCTACTTCAGGACACTGCAGGGCAGCGTCGCCATGTTCTGCGCGAGCCAGTTCACAAACGATGTCCAGCACGCCGCCGTCATGTTGCCCTTCTGCAATCCGACAGCGACCGTATCGGGCTGAGCGTTTCCCGCGATCCGCGTGCCCTGCTCCGAAGGCACGAACATGAAGCTGGTGACTTCATATCCCTCTTCGAGCAGCGCCTTGTATGTGGGCCGGTCGGCCGGCTGCTGCGCGGATGCGCCGGTAACGATAGCGAACGATGCAACGAGGACGATTTTGAGCATAAGGGTTGTGCGCATGACTCTCTCCAACGGATTTTGATGGATCGCCGTGTCTCCTCACGTATTGTATCAGAATAGACACGCTGGCTCGTTCTTCGATGCCGATGAACCGCATGGCTGTTGTCGCGGGTCTTGTCCTCGTATTGGTTTCCGCGCCGGAACCAATCCGAGCCGAGAGCGCTGCCGACTCCGAACTCGACGCAGAACTCCATCTGCCTGATGCTGGAATCGGCCGCGCGCGCCCATGAGCTCCCGCTGGAATTCTTCGCACGCCTGATCTGGCGCGAGAGCCGCTTCAGGTCCGGGGCGGTCGGGCCGCGCACGCGGAGCGGAAAACGCGCGCAGGGAATTGCGCAATTCATGCCGGGCACCGCTGCGGAGCGTGGCCTGCTCGATCCATACGATCCGGTGCAGGCGCTGCCGAAGTCGGCTGAGTTCCTGCAAGAGCTGCGCATCCGATTTGGCAATCTCGGCCTCGCCGCCGCCGCCTACAACGCGGGCCCACGCCGCGTGCAGGAATGGCTGGACGGAACCGGTGGCATGCCGCAGGAGACGCGCGACTACGTGATCGCCATCACCGGGCGAACGGTCGACGACTGGGCCGCGGTCAAGGCTGACGCCGGACCTGCGCGCGCCTTTGGCTGCCACGAAGTGATCGCTCTGCTGAAGGAAGAGCCGACCCCGTACATCGCAGCGCTGCAGCAGCGCATCGTTTCGGGTGCCGCGCGGCCATGGGGCGTGCAACTTGCCGCGGGATTTTCGCGCGACGATGCACTCGCCGCCTATGCGCGGATGGTGAAGCGCTTTGGCGGGATGGCCGACGAGCAGGACCCGATCGTCAGCAGCCAGCTGCTGCGCAGCCGCGGCACTCGGCCGCTGTATCAGATACGCATCGGCGCCGACACGCGCACGGAAGCGAATTCGCTCTGCCAACGCATCCGCAAGGCGGGCGGCGCTTGTTTGGTGTTGCGCCAGCCGCGGGGCGGCTCGTCAACGCAGTGACTTCCGCACAGATTTCGGCGCCTGGAATCGGCGCATGAAAAATGAGAAGGGCCGCCCTTGCGGACGGCCCTTCCATTGTCAGGCCGTGGTCCGGCCCCTCATTCTGAGGTGACGCCAAGCGTCAAACGGAAACCTCGTATAAACCGAGGATCCAGCTTGCCGGCGACCGCGGCGATAGACAATGAGACACTGGATCACCTCCTTTCGGTTGTTGACGACAGGCCCAATGTAAGGGTGATTCCCCGAATGTCAAAGCGACGCATTTGGCCCGAAAACATTGCCTTTTCCGGCGGATTCGCCTCTCCTTTCTTGCTCCGATAACGACGAGGCAAGTCGGCTCAAGGCGTGCGGTGGGGAGACGGCCATGGACCGCAGGCACGCGTTGCAATCGGGACGAGCGGCGACGCCTTCGTCCTGGTGGCGAATCCAAATCCCGCGAAGGCGGCGGCTTCCATCCTAGAACAGGTCAAACGCCTCACGATGATTTTCAAGACCATAAATCCTAAAGCGGCGCGGCACGAAACCTTGTATCGAGTGCACGCGTTATTGATGTTGCCACGGCGCACAGGGAGTTTTTTCCGTGAAGGCGCTTTGGACGTATATCGAGTGACGTCAACGCGCCCCAGTCCAGCCCGTCGGCGCGATCAAAATTTGATGCCCATGTCCTCGGCCAACTTGTGCAGCATCGTGTTGGCGGGACCACGGTTGCCCGAGGGCGGCGGGGTCGTGTCCTCCTTGGGCACCGCAACGCAATAGCAATCGGCGGCGCAGCTGTTGCTAGAAGGCACTGAGGCTGAGGCCATCACTTCAATTCGGGAAAGGTGCTGAGAGTTCGGAAAGCGGTTTGTAGCACGTCAATGAGGTCAAGCCCATCGACCGACCAGCTTCCCGGGTTAAGCGGAGAGATTCCTGTTGAGGTTGCTACCGTTCTAAACGACGACCCGCCACCGTCTATCTTTCGCACGTGCTTTAGAGTCTCGGCACAGAATTTTAGATCCTCAAGACTTAGAATCTCGAATGGACGTTGCCATCGCCGCGAGATCTGAACGAGAAATGGCGGCGTAGTCGTGTCGATGCAGCGCTTCTCGATATCAAGGTGTGCCTCAACCGCATTCATGATTTTAGATTCGAGAACTCGAATCCGCAATCACGAGCGCTAACGATCTATTAGTGAATTTCCGCGGCGACCCCAATTTAGAAGTGCCGCAACCTCTGCGCTATATCTTTGACCTTCCGTGGTGCAGTACGTGGAGGTTCACGTGCATGACGTGTGAAAAGGAAGGTCAAAAGATCAATTGCGAGATCGTAAAGCCAAACTGCAAAGAACCCTTCAACAATTTTTCTTGCGTGAAGTTCAATCCGCCAAACCAATGTCGAGCTTGGTCCGACGGATGCAATCATTGCGGGCTTTCGCGCGCTCCCGACGGGAGAATAGGAACCTTTTGTACTGCGGTAGGCTGCGTAAACTACAAGCCATCGTTTACCTGCCTTAGCTACCAGTAATCATGTCGAGAGGGTCCGAACCCGAAAATGAAGATGGTCAGGCCGGCGCGCCCAGAGGGTCGTTATGTTCAAGCGTAACAACCTGAGTAGTTGGCGCGTGGTCGCCATTCCTGGCCGGAAGATGATCACGGCAGCGATCGCCACCAGTCTGGTTACAATCGTGCTTGCGCACGCGCAGCCTGCCGACGATCAAATGCTGATCAGACATGTCCCCGGCGACGGAGATGTTCTGAGCCGGCGCGTAGAGGATATTCCGCCCCTCGTACGCAACGCGCTGGGCTGCAAACCGGCCGAGCATGTCCTGAGCGAGCTGCCGATCATCACGTTCCAACGCACCGCGGATCTCTCCCTATGACCCTCGTGCCGTGCGAATCGATAGTGCTCTACAGCCGGGCATTACTGTTCGACCACGGCTTTGCCGACGCGCCAAGCGTGATGAAATTTCCGCAGCTGCTGCTGATCTGGAACGCCAAGAGCAAGGAGCTCAGCGGCTATCGCTTCAGCGACATGATCGGGACTCCGTACTACGTGTATCGAGAGGTCTATCGTCATCTCGGCGGCACTGATCTCAATGGCTTCGCACTGGTCGCACGGGAGCGCGGAGAGTTCACAAAGTACGGCGGCAAGAACTGGCAGCCGATTGAGAAAGCACAGCCGTCCGATCCGCGCCGTTGACTGCATCGCGAATTGCGAGAAAAGAGCTGGGATCGCTCAGCCAGACAGAGATAATTGCGTCTACAACACTGCGCGCTGATCCCAGCATCGTGGTAGACCGTGCTACGGTTATCCCAAGAGAAACCCGCTTGAGAGTGTTGTCGGGCCCAGGGCGAAACGCCCCGTTCAGCACTGAAGCAATATCGCCGCCGCGGCCATATCGGGAGCGTTACATGCGTTATTTCTTCCGCCTGACCGACGGCACCAACGAGCTCAATCCGCACGAGGGGATCGACCTGCTCGGCAATGCGGCCGCACGCGAGGAAGCGGTGCGGCTGGCGCGCGAGGTCAAGGCCCAAAAGCCGGCGCCCGGCCAGAATTGGGACGGCTGGTTCGTCCGCATCCTGGACGAGCATGGCAAGGAGATCGACACGGTGCCGTTCGACGCCGTGCCGTAAGCCAGCTCAGGCCGAGCGGTTCTCCACGGTCCGGATATTGATCTCCGAGTGCAGCGTGCGGTGCACCGGGCACTTGTCGGCGATCTCGAGCAGCCGCGCCCGCTCTTCGTCGCTGAGGTCGCCGGTCAGCGTGATCGCGCGCTCGATGCGGTCGATCTTGCCCTCTTTGGTCTCGCACTCCTCGCAATCCTGCGCATGGATCTTCGAATGCGAGAGCGTGACCGACACGCGTTCGAGCGGCAGCTTCTTGTGCTCGGCATAGATCCGCAGCGTCATCGAGGTGCAGGCGCCGAGCCCCGCCAGCAGGAAGTCGTAGGGCCCCGGCCCTGAATCGAGGCCGCCGGCCGCGACCGGCTCGTCGGCAATCAGCCGATGCGGTCCAATCGCGACGGTCTGCTGGAATTTTCCGCCGCCGGTCTCGGTCACAACCACTTTGCGCGGCCCGGCTTCGTCTGCCGGCATCGGCGCAGCGTCGAGATAGCGATCGGCCCAGGCCGCCAGCACGTTGGCGACATAGACCGCATCGCTGCGCCTGGTGAGCAGGTGGTCGGCGCCGGTGAGCGAGATGAAGCTCTTGGGATGTTTGGCAGCAGCGAAAATATGCGCGGCGTTCTCGATCCCCACCGTGTCATCGGTCGGCGAATGGAAGATCAACAGCGCCTTGTGCAGCCGTGCAACACGGTCGGTGAGTGTCTGCTGCGCGACGTCGTCCAGGAATTCTCGCCGGATGCGGAACGGCCGCCCGGCCAGCTCCACCTCGACCTCGCCCTGCGCGCTGATGGCGTCGAGCTTGTCCTTGAACAGATGGGTGACGTGGCCGGGGTCGCTCGGCGCGGCAATGGTCACCACCGCCCTCGCCTCCGCGACCGCCTCCGCCGCCGCCAGCACCGCCGCGCCGCCGAGGCTGTGGCCGATCAGCAGCGCCGGCGCCTGCCGCATCTTGCGGAGATGGTCGGCAGCGGCGACCAGATCGGCGACATTGGATGAGAACGTGGTGTTGGCGAATTCGCCTTCGCTCGACCCGATGCCGGTGAAGTCGAAGCGCAGCACCGCGATGCCGAGCGCCGTCAGCGCGTCGGCGATGCGCTTCGCCGCCACCACGTTCTTGCCGCAGGTGAAGCAATGCGCGAACAGCGCATAGGCGCGCGGCGTGCCCTCCGGCAGGTCGAGCACGGCGGCGAGTTTTTCGCCTCTGGCATTGGGAAAATCGAAGCGCTCGGCGGGCATGGCAAAAGCTCCCTGCGTTGGGTCGGAGCGAGCCTAGCGCAGACCGCCGGGTACCCGCCCATCAATTGACCGAGAGGACGGCGATCACAAAATTGCGCCCCACGAGGCTGAGGCGCTATGATGCCGTGCTGAAACCAGGAGCCAGGGATGATTAGCTACAAGGACATGATTGCCGCCGCCGATGCCCTCGTGCCGAGGATCAAGCCGGCGGAGGCGAAAGAGATGATCGCGGCCGGCAACGTGCTGGTGGTCGACATTCGCGACGGACTGGAGATCCAGCAGACCGGCAAGCTTTGCTGCGCCGTGCATATTGCGCGCGGCTCGCTCGAAGGCCGCGCCGACCCGACCTCCCCCACCTACCATCCCGCCTTCCAGCACGATGAGGTGGTGATCGTGCATTGCGCCGGCGGCGGCCGCGCCGCGCTCGCCGGCAAGACGCTCAGGGAGATGGGCTACAGGAAGGTGTTCAACGCCGGCGGCTTCAAGGATTTGGCGGCGGCGGGCATCGATGTGGAGAAGCAGTAAGGCTGCGACTGCGGCCTTAGACCGTCACGACGGCGACGGCCGCCCGTGGTGCCGGTCATAGATCCGCTGCACGAATGCCGCCGTCGGGTGCTGGCGCATCTCCTCGACGATCTTCGCATAGGCCGGCGGCATGCTTTCGAGCGGCGGGATCGGCGCTCCGTATCCGCGCGGCAGCAGCAAGGGCGCTGCGGCGGCGGCGAGCGCGAGATCGCCCAGCGTCAGACGATCGCCGGCCAGGTAGGACCGGCCATCCCTGATCCGCGCATCGGTCTTGTCGAAGATCATCCGTGATCCGGGCGAGTGCGTCTTTCGCCTTGGGCTCGCTCAACTGGAGAAGGATCGTGAGCAGGCCGCGCAGGAACGGATAGGTGCCGCGAAACACCTTCGCCTCCGTTTTGGGAACGCCGCGGAAGAACGGCTCGATCATGATCTCGCGATGCGGCAGGAGATGAAAATAGGCGACGACGGGACTGTGCGCCGCGAGCTGCCCGTTATAGGTGTCCCAATCGTTCTCGACCTGAATTCGCAACGGGCGCTGCGACGGGAGAAGCATCCGATCGACCGGACATGACTGGTCGAAATGCTCCACGAGCTGGCGCGGCCCGGCGAGCCGCAGCCCGCCTCCGAAGAACGCCGGCACCTGAAACGTAAAGCAGCGCGGCAGCGCCAGCAGCGAACCCCAGCCGAAGGTGTGCGGCCGCTCCCGATACGACGTCGCGTAGTGCTTGAGCACGAAAGCGACAGAGCTCGCTGTCGACCATCGGCGCAAAGGTTATCAGCGAATATTGAGCCGGCGCGTCCATCAATCTTCGCACAAATATTCGATGAGGCGTTTGCCCGGCATGAAGAAATAGCCGCCGCCCTTGGTCGTCACGAAGGCCGGCATCGGCGCAAGCGTGATCGGGCCATGGCGGCTCGGCACGGTGAAGCTGCAGGCGCCGCTTTCGCCATCGCCGAGCACGGGGTCCTTCTCGCACGCCAGGCCGTGGAACGATGGGCTCATCAGCCAGGTCTGCTGCACGAACTCGAACTGCCGCTCGATGTCGCCGTTGAGGCACATGAACAGCAGGCCGGGCTTCTCCCCGTCCTTCTCCTGATAGACACGTCCAACGCGCATGATGCGGTGGCGATTGCTGATCGCGATCTGATCGTTCGAGCCGGGATCGAAGCTGTCGCGCGGATTGGCGCGGCGGATATGCGCGCCGAACGGGCAACGCAATGCTTCCGGATCTTCCGTGCCGAACAGGAAATCATTGTCGCCCGTGCGCCGGGTCGGCCGCGCCACGGTTCCGTCGGCCTCGCGGGTCGGCGCCGCGCGGGCCGGCGCCTCGATCGCAGCCTGCTGGACGGTGCGCGCCCGCACGGTCTCGTTGACCTGCAGATTGCGGCGCGTCGCCTCGATCCGGCTCTCGTATTGATAGCGCGTGAGCGACGAGCCGTCCCGCCATCGCCCGATGAGCTTCGCGGCGATGAATTCGTCGGTGATGTCGTAAGGCGGCGGCAACCGGTCTTGCAGGCGCTCCGCTTCCCGCTTGCAATAGTCCTTGAATCCGTCGACGTCCTGCTCCAGCTGGCGGATCACCAGGAATGTGCCGTTGCACCCGAGGTCGCGGTCGTTTTCAACCACGGCCCGGCCGAAACCGCCGACCGCGCCCACGAGCGGCAGCCGGTTGTCCGGATCGGCGATGGCCGTGAGCGTCGGCCCCGGCGGCGTGTTGCCGCGATTGTCCGGATAGCCGAGGACGAACTCACCGGGCTCCACCAGGTGAATCGGATCGGCGTTGCGGAGCCCTTTGTACGTGCCGCGGATCACCGGCTGCGAAATCCCGTCGACGAACCCGAACGGCTCCTCCTTGCCTTCCGACACCTGCTTGAGGGGAATCGTGTGCGGCGGCGCCATGCCCAACTGCGTTGCTTCGCGGGTCAGTTCGTCGGCCAGATCGTCGACATGGCCTTGCGTGTTTCCGTAGATCAGCAGGGCAACGTCCGGCTGGCTCCTGCCCCAGGCCCAATTCTCGACGGCATTCTTCTCGTAGTCGCCGAGGATGCGAGCACGGGCCGGCGCGGTCATTCCGTCAAGAAATGCGAACGGGAACGTCGCAAGCCCCTGTTCGGGCAATCCCAGCCGTTTCAGCCCGCGCGCACCCAGCGCCAGCGTCACGACCGCGAACCGATCGCTCTCGAGCCGGCGGCCGTCGTTGAACGCGATCTCCGGCCTCACCATTGCCAACCATTTCCGCGCAGTCTCAACCTGCTCGGGCAGGTCGAACAGCAGGCAGGTGCCGAACTTGAGGAAGCCGAGCCCTCCGAACACGAGACTCTGAATCTCGGCGCTGACCATCTTCAATGACGGGCGCGCCGCGGACCCAAACAAGGTGAGCCAGCGGATCGCTTCGTCCTCGGTCATCGCGCCCGACAGCCCGCGCCTGATCTCCGCATTGCTCCGGATGATCGTGGTGGTGAGCTCGGGATAGGCGCTGTACCAGAAGCGGGTCGGAACCATGCTCTGGCGCGCATAGCGCTTGAACCGTTCGCCGTCGGTCGCGCCGCCTTGGATGAGGTTTTGCGCCCGCGGGAATCCGATGGAGTTCGACCAAACCCCGGTCAGCCCGGCATGGGCGCGCGTAATGAAGTCCTCAAGATAGCTTTCCCAACTCGAAGTCATAGTTCGAAAAGAACAGGACATCCGGACCGCCGGGCGCCGTGACCCAGCGCGCAAAATGGATGGTGCCGATGTCGCTCAGGAATCCAGGGCGGTAGAAGTGCGTCGCGAATTCGCCGACCGCCCAGAACACCAACCGCGACGTGAACCAGCGGATCGCGCCCGGCTTGCGCTGCGTGATCGATAGCATGTGGTTCTGCGCGTAGCCGCGCTGGTTCTCGCGCTCGAACATCCCGGCGAGGGTTTCGCGCGGGGGCGCGCGTTCCTCCAGCGAGTCATTGTCTTCGGCGATCCGCAGCAGCGCATAGGCGATGCCCGCCACGATGACGAGAACCAGAAGAGCGATCCAGAACCCGGTCCACAGCGCGCAGGCAAAGCCCACGACGCCCGCCCAGAGCACGGCCCAGAATCCCCCCACCTTGGCGAAGGCGGCGACCACGCCGGCAATCGCCGCAATGGCCAGCAACACCACACCGACCGGCCACAGATAGGTTTTTGCGAAGGAAACAATGAGCGTGACGGCGAAACCTGCGACGCCGGGCTGCTCGAACGGCGGCGTCGACGTGCCGGGAGTCAGGGCATCCTTGAACGCCGGAATCCGCCGCCAATGCCTTTCGCACCGCCTCGACGCGCTCGAGCGCATCGAGCTCGGCGGGCTGGCCGGAGAGCAGCCCCGTCACCCGCGCGCCAAGCTTGGCCTCCCGCCGGATACGGCCGACCGACAGTCCAGGCGTGCCGGCGAAAGACCTGCCCCGGATTGGAGAACCAGCCATTGCCGAGCGCGACGCGATGGCTGCGCAAATAGGCGAGCAGATCTCCGCCGTCCTTCCAGTCACTGGCGTGCATGAAGACCGGCCGCAGATCGTTGCCGATCTGTCGCTCGATCCGCGCCAGCGCGTCATCCTCCGTGCCGTCGGCGGAGAATTCGAAGGCAATGTAGGCGCGCTTGCCGTCCTGCGAGCGGAAGGCATGCAGACTGGCGAAATGCGTGCCGTGCTCGCCGTCCTCAAGCTTGTCGAGCGCAGCTTTGATAAGGGGCTGTGCCGGATTTCCCAGTCTGTCGACGGCGGCTTCGGCGTCCGCGACACGATCCAGATCGAGCGGCGCGATGATGGTGACGAGAGCGTTGCTCATGGCGATCACCGTTCAAATCGCAAGGGGAGATGGGCGGGGAACGGGCCGGCCCACTCCATGGTGCCGACCGACTTGATTCCGCGCCGCACGAGTGCGCCGACCAGCGCGGGGATCTGAAATGCATTGACGGCCCGTCCGGCGCATGGATGAAGGCCGCCGCCGAAGTGCAGATAAGCGCCGGGCGGACGATCGGGCCGCAGGTAGCCGGGATCCGGGAAGACCTCGGCGTCCATCATCGCGGCCTGGGTCCAGGCAAAGATCCGGTCCCCTGCATGGATTTCGACGTCGGCCAGGCTGGTGGCGGCCGCCGCTTTGCGCAGCACGATTGGATTGTGCGGCCAGCGCCGCAACGCCTCGCGGCACCAGCCGGCCAGCCGCGCCGGATCGTCGACGTCGGTGGCGATGTTCCTGGCGAGCGTCGCATCCTTGGCGAGCGTCGCAATGATCTTTGCGACCGAGCTCGCGGTGGTGTCGATGCTCCCGACCAGCATGCCGCCCAAGGTCCGCCGCACGCCGTCGTCGTCGAGCGTCGCCGCCTTCATAAGCGCGCCCATCATGTCGTTGCCGAGATTGCCGGATGTGCGACGGCGCGCGATCTCGTCCTTGAACCAGGCCTCCATCAGACCCGCCGCCTTGATCGCGCGCTGCCGGATGGTCTCGTCGTCGGAGAGATTCAAAAAGACATGCCCGAAGATCGCGCGGGCAACATCCATGAACGTCCGCTCGTCTGAGCCGCGGATGCCGAACAAGGCGGTGGCAGTATGGGCGGCGATCGGGCGGGCGTAGCCCTCGACGACATCGATCTCGCCACCCGCCTCGGCAATACGCTTTTTCGCCTCGGCCTCGACCGCGTGGCGGATGGGAGCGAAATCCACATCCGCCAGCGCCTGGTAGAGCGCGCCGCGTTCGAGCACGAGCGTGGCGCCGCGGTCCATGCCCAGAACAAAGGGCCCGTTGACCTCGACGATCCGCTTCTCGTTGACCGGCGCAATCAGGAAATCGAGATCGCGATGGAGAACCTCCATCACATTGGCATGACGCGCGACGATCACCGTATCGCCGAAGCGGATCGGATCACCGAACCATGCGGCAACCTTCGCCCCAAGCCGCGCAGCGAGCCCCGGCAAGGTTGGCCCTGATAGCAGTGAGCCGAAAAAACCGTTCGAAGCTGGAGGGGTGGCGATGTCTCCCGATATGCCCGCGCCCGCATTCGCGTTCATCTCGCCCCTCGCTCGCTATGAAAGAGCGGCGCGCGCCTCCAGCGCCGCTCCCGACGGTTGCATCATAGAAGTGTGCAACGAAACGAGTCCAGACAGACGAAGGTACTGGTGCTACCGCACCAACTCGCAATCAGTCGTAAAACGCCGGCGACTTCTTCTGGCTGTCGTTCTGCGGCTTGTCGTGATGGATCCAGAGCTGCGCCTTGGTGCTCGCGAGGATCGCGGCGAGCCGCTCCATCGATTGCAGCGATTGCTCCCGATTGGTGTTGAAGGACGGCACGCGCCGGAATTCCCAGTTCTCGCGGAAATGCACGGCGTCGCCGGTGAACAGGATCGGTCCGGTGCGCGCAAGCCTTAGCAGGAACGACTGATGCCCGGGCGTATGCCCCGGCGTCGATAGCAGCACGGCGCTGCCGTCGCCGAAGACATCGTGATCGCCCTCAAGCTTGGTGACCGGATGATCGGGCTTGAACCGCAGGCCGCCGACTGGCAGCGGCCAGTCGTATTCGGCCTTCTGCATGAGCAACATGGCCTGCGGGAATTGGTTGACGTTGCCGATGTGATCGAAGTGGGTATGCGAGGCGGCGATAAATTTTATGTCGGCGGGTTTGACGCCGATTTCCTCAAGCTGCGAGGCCAGCGTGCGGCGAAGCCGCCATCGCGTGAAGCTGCCGCGGCCTTCCGGCACCTTGATGAGATCGTCGCCGGCGCCTGTCTCCCAGAGCAGCCAGCCCTGCGCGTGCCGGACGAGATAGCAGTTCGTCACGTATTCGGTTTTCTTGCCGACATTCACGCCCGGCGACCAGCGCGACAGATCGGGCACCGCGCCCTGGCCGCATTCCAGCACATAGAGGCGTTCGGCGGTGCCCTGCGCGGCGGCCGGTGCCGCGGAGATTGCGATGCCGGCGGCAAGCATGGCGATGAAGCACAAGCGACGCATGATATCCTCCCGAATGTTTTTCAGCGTGCGGCGTCGAGGCCGGACGGCGAAAGATAGCAGAATCGTAGCCCGCATGGAGCAAAGCGCAATGCGGGGCGTCGATGCGAGACCGAGATACCGCTCCCGGATTTCGCTGCGCTCCATCCGGGCTACAAATGCCATTGGCCAACGCTACCGCACCAATTCCCGCATCGCCTTGTCCAATCCCTCCAGCGTCAGCGGATACATCCGCCCGCCGAGCAATTGCTGCATCATGCGGATCGACTGCGTGTAGCCCCACTCCCCTTCCGGCACCGGATTGAGCCACACGCAGGCCGGATAGGTACGCGCGATGCGCTCCATCCAGACGTGGCCGGCCTCCTCGTTGAAATGCTCGACCGAGCCGCCGGGCGCCGCGATCTCGTAGGGCGACATCGACGCGTCGCCGACGAAGATCACCTTGTAGTCGTGCGGGAACGTGTGCAGCACGTCCCAGGTCGGCGTGGTGTCGTTCCAGCGGCGGCGGTTCTCCTTCCACACCTTTTCGTACAGGCAATTGTGGAAGTAGAAATGCTCCATGTGCTTGAACTCGGTGCGCGCCGCCGAGAACAACTCCTCCGTCGCCTTGATGTGCCAGTCCATCGAGCCGCCGATGTCGAAGAACAACAGCACCTTCACCGCGTTGTGGCGCTCCGGCCGCATCAGGATGTCGAGATAGCCCTTGTGCGCGGTGCCCTTGATGGTGCCGTCGAGGTCGAGCTCCTCGGGCGCGCCGGTGCGCGCGAATTTGCGCAGCCGCCGCAGCGCGACCTTGATGTTGCGGGTGCCGAGCTCGACGTCGCCGTCGAGATCCTTGAACTCGCGCTTGTCCCAGACCTTCACCGCGCGCTTGTGGCGGCTCTCGTCCTGGCCGATGCGCACGCCTTCCGGATTGTAGCCGTAGGCGCCGAACGGCGACGTGCCGCCGGTGCCGATCCATTTCGAGCCGCCCTGGTGACGGCCCTTCTGCTCCTTCAGCCGCTCGCGCAGCGTTTCGAGGAGCTTGTCGAGCCCGCCCAGGGCCTCGACCATCTTCTTCTCCTCGTCGGTGAGGTATTTCTCCGCGAGCTTCTTCAGCCACTCGGCGGGGATGTCCACCTCGAGCGCGTCGGACAGGAGTTCGAGGCCCTTGAAGACATGGCCGAACACGCGGTCGAACTTGTCGAGATTGCGCTCGTCCTTCACCAGCGCGGCGCGGGAGAGATAGTAAAAATCCTCGACCCGCCGGCCGGCGATGTCGGCGTTCATCGCCTCCATCAGCGTGAGGTATTCGCGCAGCGTCACCGGGACGCCGGCGGATTTCAGCTCATGGAAGAAGGTGACGAACATGAACGGTCCTTTCGACGCATTCTAGCATGCGCCCTTCCCCACCGGCACCAGCCGTGTTGAATTGGCCCCCGTGACTCAGCCGCACCCAACGCCGGATGCAATTCCGCTTCACCGCTGCGGCTGCGGCCGTCTTGATGCTGCTCGCGCCGGCGCTGTGGAACGGCTTCCCGCTCCTGCAATACGACACCGGCGGCTATCTCGCGCGCTGGTATGAGGGCCATCTCGAGGAAAGCCGCTCGACCGTCTACGGCCTCTACCTCGTGCTCACGGCGCGGCCGGATTTCTGGCCGGCCGTGACCGTGCAGGCGCTGCTGACCGTGTGGGTGCTGTGGCTCACGCTGCGCGCACACGCGCTGGCGACGCCGCTGGTGCTGATCGTCACCGCCGCCGTCCTCTCGATCGCCACCGGCGTATCCTGGATCGTGAGCACGCTGCTCACCGACATCTTCGCCGGCCTCGCGGTGCTGGCGCTCTATCTCGTGGTGCTGCGCGCCGAGACGCTCACGCGCTGGGAACGCTGGGCGCTGATCGCGCTGCATCGCGTTTTCGGCCGCGACCCACACCGCGACGCTGGCGGTGCTGCTCGCGCTCCTTGCCGCCGGATTGCTGGTGGCGCTCATGCGGCGCGGCACGGTGCCGTTCGCCGGGCTCGGGCGTGGCGCTCTCGCTGTCGTGATGAGTGTCGCGCTCCTCCTTGCCGCCAACTACGCCGTGGCCGGCCGGCTCGCGTGGACGCCGGGCGGCAGCGCGATCCCGTTCGGCCGCATGCTCCAGGCCGGCATCGTCGCGCGCTATCTCGCCGAGCATTGCCCCGACCCGCGCCTGCCGAAACTCTGCGCGCATCGCGAAAAGATCCCGAACGACGCCGACCTGTTCTTCTGGGGCTCCGACCTGTTCGACGAGCTGGGACGGTTCGAGGGTCTGGGCGAGGAAATGCGCCTGGTCGTGCGTGAAAGCCTCACGGCGTATCCACTGTTGCAGATCAAAGCCGCGATCGCGGCAACCGCCGAGCAGCTCGTGCGCGTCGCCACCGGTTACGGCGTACACACCGACATCTGGCACACCTATTGGATTGTCGAGACATTCGCGCCGCAGTCGCTCGCCGCCATGAAGGCCGCGCGCCAGCAGAAAGGCGAGCTCAGCTTCACGGCGATCAATCGCCTGCACCTGCCGGTCGCCTGGGGCTCGATGCTGCTGCTCATTGGCGTGCTCGCGCTCGCCGCAAGGCGCGGCCGGCCATTCGCGGATGTCGGAGAGCTGGCCGCGGTGGTGGCGCTCGCAATCCTTGCCAATGCCGCCGTGTGCGGCGCGCTCTCCAATCCTCACGACCGCTATGGCGCGCGGATGGTCTGGCTGGCGACTCTGGTGCTGCTCATGATTCCCTGGATAGGCCGCCGCAAACCACCAGTCCGATGACGCTCGGTTCGGTTGAGTTGGCGTATCGAGGGTTGTTTGCGTCCTCAAATATCGCGGATTCAGCCAGATTTCCGCCCAGATGCTGCAAAATGCGTGACCTGAAAGTCACACGGCAAAGCCAAGTGCATCCGATCCACCAATTTTTCGCGATCCGAAATTGACTTGGAAGGCTGGCCGCATACGGTTGGCTCCACTGACGTTTCTTCGGGGGGTTGGAATGGAAAGCCTCGGGTCCCGGACCCGGGGCTTTCTTTCTGTTTGTCACCCCATCGTCGATCACCATCCCCACAAACTGCATCGGCGACGTCGTTGAACGGCCAGGGCCGCGACGCTTGTGACGCTTGACCCACGGCGCGCGGACTGCTGCCATTGGCAGCGTTAGTTGCGTTGGGGGGGCGTCAACTCGGTGGCCGCAAGTTTCGAGCGCACGGACGAACGTGCCGTCGGTACAAGTACCGCGCCCGACGTGGCGCGCCGCATGCTCCGCCGTGCGATTCATTTCGCGTCCTACAATTTCGTGCTCAACCGGCGCAGCACCCGCACCGTGCGCGCCGACGGCTTTCGCCTTACCGTGCGGCCTACCGTTTTCCATCCGCGCTATTTCGTTGCCAGCGAGTATTTCTCGCGCTTCGTCACGCAACTGAACCTGCGCGACCTGCGCGTGGCGGACGTTGGCACCGGCAGCGGAATCATCGCGCTTTCGGCGGCACGCGCCGGCGCGGAATCGGTGGTGGCAGTCGACATCAACCCGAACGCCGCCCTGTCGGCGCAGGAGAACGCCGCCGCGCATGGCTTCGCGGACAAGGTGTCGGTCGTGTGCGGCGATCTCCTGTCGGCGCTGGCGCCGTGCGCGCAGTTCGACGTGATCCTGTGCAATCCGCCGTTCTTCCCGGAAGAACCGATCGACCTCGCCGACCGCGCCTGGCACGCCGGCCCCGGCTATCGCGACATCAAGGCGCTGTTCGAGCAGGCGCGGGCGCGGCTCGCGCCCGGCGGCCGCTTCTATCTGCTGCTGTCGTCGGATTCAGACCTCGCCCTGATCGGCTCGCTGATCGAGCAGGCGAAATTTCGCGCCCGGCTGGTCGGGCGGAAGCCTTTGCTGATCGAATCCCTCGTCCTGTTCGAGCTGCGGCAGACCTGATCTCCCACCGACCGTCATTCCGGGGCTGGCGGCGGCCAGAGTTGGGCCCTTGTCTGGGCTCCCGCTGAAAGATATCATCTTTGATATCTTTCCTGCCCTTGAGCCCCAAGGCGGCACCGATGGCGCGGACCCCGGCAGTGCGAAGCAACGAGCGAAAGCCGTTCGGGCGCAATGTCCTCGCGTTCCGCAGCCCGACGCTCTCCACCCAGATCGTCGCCCAGGTGCGCGACGCGCTGTTCGCCAAGGAGCTGCGGCCGGGCGACTTCCTCGGCACCGAGAAGGACCTCGCCGAACGCTTCGGCGTCAGCCGCATCGTCGCCCGCGACGCGCTGCGCACGCTGGAAGCGCAGGGCATCGTCGAGATCAAGGTCGGCTCCGGCGGCGGCGCGCGCATCGCGCAGGGCAATGCGCGGCTGTTCGCGGAGGCGCTGGCGGTGCAGCTCGATCTCGCCGGCGTCAGCGCCGCCGAGATCATGGACGCGCAGCGCGCCATCGAATGCCATGCGGCCGAGCTTGCCGCGATCAACGCCACGGCCGAGGATCACGCCCGGCTGCGCGAACTCCTCGCCGACGCCGAGCGCAAGATCGACGACGTCCCGGCCTTCACCCGCTCCAGCCATGAATTCCATCTCGCGGTGGCGGAAGCCTCGCACAACCGCGCGCTGGTCGTGCAGCTCATCTCGCTCCAGCACGTCTCCTGGCCGTCGAAAAACCCGACGCTGACGCCGCGCGTCGCCCGCCGCGTGCTCGAGGTGCACAAGGAACTCGCAGCCCTCATCGAAATGCGCGACGGCGCCGCCGCCCGCCGCCTGATGGACGACCACGTGAAGATGATCGCCGCCCGCCGCGTCGCGGAACACCGCGACAAAGGCGAGCGAAGCGACGCCGTTCTTCGAACGGCTATGCGCCGCGGCGCGCAACCCGACTGCTGCTGAAATCGGCAACCGACCAACCGAAGAAACGACCGAAGGAGAACGCCATGGCCAAGGACAAATTCATCATCGAGCCGCACTTCCGTCTGCAGGAGTGGGTGGCGGAGGAGAAGGGCTACTTCAAGGATGAAGGGCTCGACTACGTCTTCCTGGAGCTGATCAAGTCGACCGACGGCGCGCATCACTACAAGGGCGACAAGGTCGGCGCGATGCAGGGCATCGAAAAAGGCCGCTCGTCCGACGTGAGCTGCGCCTGCCACTGGACGGTCGGTGTCGCCGCCTCGAAGGGCAAGGGCCGGCTCTATGGCGATGTCTATTCGGTCGCGCCGGCGGGCGTGTTCGTGCCGAAGGATTCGCCGGTGCAGAAGCCGGAGGATCTCGCCGGCGTGCCGATCGCGGTCGGCTACCAGTCCGGCAGCCACTATTCGACCATCCAGGCGCTCGAACAATACATGCCGGCCGACAAGATCAACCTCACCTTCGCCGACGGCATGCTGTTCCATCGCATGGATACGCTGCTCGACGGCAAGGCGCAGGCCTCAACGCTGTTCTCCGGCCCCTACTATTTCGCCGAACAGCTCGGCTTCCGGAAGGTGATCGACTGCACCTTCATGATCGCCACCTCGATCAAGGGCGATCCCGACCCGGAAGACGTGCGCAAATTCTTCCGGGCGCTGCGCCGCGCGCAACGCGACATCGATCTGCGGCCGGAGCTTTACACCCACTACTACAAGAACGAATTCCCGGAGCGCTATCACGCGCGCATGGACACGCGGCGCTGGGGTCCGGGCGAGCGGCTGGTGTTCGAGCCCTACACCAAGGAGGTCTATGACGAGACCTTCAAGTGGATCGCCGACCACGGGATCTTCGCCGACACCGGAATGGGTTCGGGAAAATACGAAGAAGCCGTTCTGCGCCTGTCGTAGAACCTGCCGGGTCTACGGCCAGGGAGACGCCGCGGGCGCAAGCTCGCGGCGTTTGCATTCATAGCCGGACGAACCAACCCTGCCGCAAGCAAACGCCGCAGGCGACCGGGCCTGCGGCGTCGCAACGGGCGTTGGGCTGTTCAACCGCTGAGGGACGGTGTCCGCAGCCCGAGATGGCGGCCCGTTAGTTGATGACCGGCTGCGCCACGATGATGCCGCCGAACAGCAGCCACGCCAGCAGCAGCGTCCAGATCACGTTGATGCCCTGCGCGCCGAGGAACGCGAGCGCGGGCCTGCCCTGCTCGTAGGTGGCAAGCTCGATGAAGCGGGTCTCGAGCCCGATGCAGACGAAGGCGAGCGCGAACCACCAGGTGCGGATCTCGCCAAGCGCGCTGCGGGTGCCGGCGACGAGTTCCGGTGACAGCGCGAACGAGAACACCGCCGAGGCCGCGACGAAACCGAGCACGAATTTCGGGAAGCGCTCCCAGATCACACGCCGCGCTCGGGCGCTCGCCGGTCGCGGCGCCGGTCTTGAACGTCCACCAGATCGCCAACCCAAAAGCGGCGACACCGATCAGCGCGTTCTGCGAAAATTTCACGATCACGCCGGTCTTCATGGCGGCGTCCGAGATCAGCGCGCCGGCCGCGACCACGGAGGCCGAGGTATCGAGCGTGCCGCCGAGCCAGGCGCCGGCGACGAGATCGTCCATGCCGGTGACCTTGGCGATCCACGGCATCACGATCATCATCGGCACCGCGACGATCAGCACCAGCGATGTGACGTAGGAGAGCTTCTTTTTGTCGCCCTTGATGGCGCCGCAGGCCGCGATCGCCGCCGAGACGCCGCAGATCGACACCGCGGTCGAGAGCATGGCGGCGAATTCGTCGTCGACGCGCAGCTTCCGCGACAGCCAGAAGCAGGAGTACCAGACCACGAACACCACCAGCACCGCCTGCACGATGCCAAGCGCGCCGGCCTGCAACACCTCGTGGAACAGGAGGCTCGCGCCGAGAATGACAAGCCCGGTCTTGATGAAGAACTCGGTCTGCACCGCGGGCTTGAGCCACGACGGCGTGCCGATGGTATTGCTGATCAGGAGCCCGAGCAGCAGCGCAAAGATCACGTATTCGATGCCCCAGTTCTAGGAACACGCCGTTGCCCGCGAGAAAACGCGCGAGACCAGGCGAGCAGAAAGATCGCCGGCAGGCCGATCAGGAACGGCGTAACGCGCCATCCGACCAGCGCCACCCCGATCGCGGTGACGATCAGGAATCCGATGCCGACGTAGAGCACCTTGGTGAGATTGTCGGGAGCGAACACGCTCTCCGGCGTGGCGGCGGCGTGACCGCGGATTTCCGTCGCCAGCGCGCCCGCGATCGTGCGCGGCCCGAGCGCCGCCATCTTCGCGGCTGCGGCCGCGATCGCTTTGCGGTCCTGACCAGCCAGTGCGCCGCGCAGGCTCTTGCTCAGCGCGACCACGTTTTGCTGCTGCCGCGCCTGCGCATCCCTCTCGATCTGGTCGAGCGCCGCGACCCAGCCGGGCGTCTGCGAAGCGATCTGGCTGTCGGTCGTCCACCGGAAATTCGGCACGACATTGCGCAGGTCGAACACCTTCCACTGGAACAGCACCAGCACGGTCGTGATGACCAGGAAGCCGAGCACGACGGCGATCCAGTCCTCGGTCCGCCATGATTGCGTAGTGGGCGCCGCCACAGTGCCGGCCGGCGCGGTGGTGATGGTTGCCTGATCTGACATGACGTCCTCGCTCGTTAGAGCGCGGCTATAGAATCTATTGCTATTTCAAGGCAATATCAGGCACTCAAAAAGCAAATCATTTCTCCAATTGGCCAGATCGTTGAGAAGAATTCTGCCGAGCCGAGCCGATCCAGGAGAACGGCCCGTCAGCACCGGAAGCCGCCGTTTCAGGCGCCGCGGGCTGCGCGCGCGGCGACGTGTGCGGCATGACCACACATTTCCGCCGCACGATCCGTGCTATCGATTGCGCCCACAATTTCACAGCCCTCGCGTCCGTCATGCGCCTCGCCGCATTCATCATTGCTGCACTTCTGCTCCCGCTCGTCACGGATTCCTCTGCGCTCGCGCAGACGTCGGGTGCGAAGCCGCGCATCGATTGGGAGGTGAAGAACCGGTTCCGCCTGTTCCGCAGCGAAACCGATTTCCAGCGCCACCTCGCCTCCTGGCGCAACGACGGCGTGCTGGGTTCCGAGCGGCGGCTTGCGGCCGACAGCGACGGCCGCGGTTGGGCGCGCGACACGGTCGAGCGCCTGTGCGTCGATCGCGCCGGCCGGCTGATGGAATTCTGCGAGCGCGACGGCACGCGCGAACTCTATCTTTCGCCCGGCGACCATCAGCATCGGCGTGGTGCTGGCCGGGGCGCCGGCGGACGCCGTCAACTGCGTGTGGAACTTCGAAGACGGATCGAGCGAGCCGCGACAGTTTTCGGGCTCCTGCGAGGAAGAGATGCGGCTGCGCGTCGTGTACGGGCGGCCGACCACCGCATCGGTCGACATCGTGCTGCCGGACGGCACCGCCCTGCGCATCGTGACCGAGATTCAGGTGCGCGACGTGCTGGTCGCGGGGCTCGGCGACTCGATCGCCGCCGGCGAAGGCAATCCCGACCGGCCGGTGCGGCTCTCCGACGGGGGCTTCTGCTTCCGCCGCTTCCTCGGCCTCGAAACCAGCGAGTACTACCGGCCCGGACGCGCCGGCTACAGCGGCAACCGCTCCTGCGTGATGGAAGGGTCTGACCCGCATGCCGATGCCTGGGCGCGGCAGAGTGCGCGCTGGCACTCGGGCCCCTGCCATCGCTCGCTCTACGGCTATCAGATGCGCGCCGCGCTCGGTCTCGCGATCGAGAACCCGCGCATCGCCGTCACCTTCATTCCGCTCGCCTGCTCGGGCGCAACGATTGCGACCGGCTTCCTCGGCTCGCAGCGCATCACCGAATGCCCGAGCCCCGGCACCAACACCGCCTGCTCGTCGACGTCGCGCGCGCAGATCGCGGCGCTGACGGAGGCGCTGGCGTTAGCGCGCAAGCATCGCGCCGACCGCCGCCTCGACCTGGTGTTGCTCACCATCGGCGCCAACGACATCCAGTTCTCCGGACTGGTCGCCGACGTCATCATCGAGGCGCGCACCGAGCGGATCTTGTTCAGCCGCAGCGGCCACATCGCCACCGTTCCCGACTCGCAGAAGATCCTCGACCGCGACCTGCCCAATGATTTCCTCAAGCTGCGCGCCGCGCTGAAGCCCTTGGTCGGCGGCGATCTTTCGCGCGTGGTGTTCGTCTCTTACGGCCATCCGGCGCTGGCCGCGCCCGGCACGCTCCTGCCCCGGCGGGCGCAGCGGGTTCGACGTGCATCCGGCCTTCGGCGCCGATCCGCAGCGGCTGCGGCAGGTGGTCGAGTTCGTCTCCAACGAGTTCCTGCCGAAGATCAAAGCGATCGCCACATGCGACGGCAAGCTTTGCCGCGATCCCGAGCACCGAACGGATGACCTTCGTCGACGGCCATCAGCCGGCCTTCGCAGAGCACGGCGTTTGCGCGCGCTCGGACCAGGATCCCGAATTCGACCGCGCCTGCTTCGGCGGGAGCGGCGACACGTTCCGCGCCGATCCCGCGCAGGCCGCGAACGATCCACTCGCCTGCGGACGCCCGGCGAGCGAGTACCGCCCCTATTCGTCACGGGCGCGCTGGGTGCGCACCGCGAACGACAGCTACTTCACCGCCATGACCTATCCGCAGGGCGTCTCGGGCGCGACGGCGCCGGCCAGCATCCACGATGCAACCTGGGGCGTGCTGTCGGCCGTATATGGCGGCGCGATTCATCCGACCGCGGAAGGCCACGCCGCCATGGCCGATGCGGCGATGCCGGCGATGCGCGAGGTGCTCGGGATCGGCGGCCCGGAGCCGAAGCTGCGCAACGACACGCTGCCGCCGCCGCCCGCGCAACTACGGTAAACTTTTTCCCGGCAAGCTGAAGTCCGAGCGAGGCGTATGCAAGCGCGTGCGACACCTTGGAGGCGCGCGTGAACGTCCCTTCAGTATTTTCCTTTGAACCATTGTGCGCGCTACGCGTTCGATATGCGCCCGGGGACAGAGGAGAACGTAACGTCATGCTGAAACTCACCTTGTCGGCGCTCGCAGCAGCGTCGACGCTGGCGCTGTCCGTGCCGGCATTCGCTCAAGTCCATGTGCATGGAAGCGACCGCGGCGTCGGCGTCTATGTGAGTCCGGGCCATCCCGGCTACCGGGCGCATGCGCGCAGCGGATGCCGTGAAATTACCTCGCGCACTGTCCGTCCAAACGGCACGGTCGTGATCAAGAGGCGGACTGTCTGCCGCTAATTTTCTTCGATCTGGGAATGCAAAAGGGCCTCCGCTGCACGGAGGCCATTCTGCAATCTCGAACGGTGTCGCGCGCGCTCAAGCGCGCAGTGCTTACGCCACGCCGAGCTTCTTCTGCAGGCTCGTCGACGACGTCGTGTACTGGAAGGTGAGCTTCTTGTCCGGATAGACGTAGCGGTGCGCCTTCTGCGACATCAGCGCGCCCTCGTGGAAGCCGGAGAGGATGAGCTTGAGCTTGCCCGGATACCAGTTGATGTCGCCGATGGCGAAGATGCCGGGCACGCTGGTCTCGAAATTCTCGGTGTTCACCGGGATGTATTCGTTGTCCTTGAGCGCGATGCCCCAGTTCGACACCGGGCCGAGCTTCATGGTCAGGCCGAAGAACGGCAGCACCGCGTCGCAGGCGATCTCGAAATTCGAGCCGTCGTTGCGCTTCACGATCGCCTTGGAGACCTGCCCGTTCTCGCCTTCAAGCGTCGTGACCTGGCCGAGCACGAAGTCGATCTTCCCCTCGCCCACCAGCGACATCATCTTGTTGACGCTGTCGGGCGCGGCGCGGAACTGGTCGCGCCGGTGCAAGAGCGTGAGATGGCTCGCAATCGGCGCGAGGTTGAGCGTCCAGTCGAGCGCCGAGTCGCCGCCGCCGACGATGAGCACGCGCTTGTCGCGGAACTGCTCCATCTTGCGCACGGAGTAGAACACCGACGTGCCTTCATAGGCCTCGATGCCCTGGATCGGCGGGCGCTTGGGCTGGAACGAGCCGCCGCCGGCGGCGATCACCACCACCTTGCACTCGAACACCTTGCCCTGGTCGGTGGTGACGCGGAACAAGGGATCGCCGATCTTCTCGATCGTCTCGATCATCTCCTGCAAATGAAACTGCGGATTGAACGGCTTGATCTGCTTCATCAGATCGTCGACCAGCCCCTGCGCGGTGCAATAGGGAATGCCGGGAATGTCGTAGATCGGCTTCTCGGGATAGAGCTCGGCGCACTGGCCGCCGACCTTGTCGAGAATGTCGACAAGGTGCGTCTTCATGTCGAGCAGGCCGAGTTCGAACACCGCGAACAGCCCGCAGGGGCCCGCGCCGATGATGAGTACGTCGGTCTTGATCGGTTCAGTCATGGGGGTTCGGTCTAGCATACGTCAACTGCCTCGTGCGTCGTCTCGACGCGTTCGTCGGTTTCGTCCTAGCGGTCGGCTGGGATGCTTAGCCGGAGCGTCTTGGTACAGCCCCGGAACCGGAAAAGGACGCAATTAAATGCGTGTCGGAGTGCGACGGCGCGCCGTGTGTGTAGCGCCCGGGAAGCGGGAGGAAAAGCACTAATTCGCACGGCGTTAATACAAGTTCTCTTTCCTTTTCAGGGCCTTCCACGGCAAAACCGTCCTATTAGGTGTGGCATCACGAGAAATTCAGCCCCTACGCTACTTTGGAATCAAAACACAAGTTGGAGTTTGCCTTGCAGGAGCCCCCTCAGAAGTCGCCGCGCCCAGCCTTGCCGCGCATCGAGGATTTCGCGATCCGCGTATCCGACACCATCCGGTTCGCCGACATGGATCGCCAGGGCCACGTCAACAACGCGGTCTATCCGACCTATTTCGAGACCGGCCGCGTGTTGCGGATCTACGATCCCAACGACGGCTTGCAGGTCGAAGGCTGCACCACCGTGCTGGCGCGCATCGAGATCGATTTTCTGAAAGAGCTGCGCTGGCCCGGCACGGTCGAGATCGGCACCGGCATCGCCGAGATCGGACGCAGCTCCTACGTCTTCAGCCAGGCGATCTTCAACGACGGCGCCTGTGCCGCGCGCGCCCGCTCCACCATGGTGCTGATCGATCGCGCGACGCGAAGGGCGCGGCCGCTACCGCCGGAGCTGGTCGCGCGGCTCGAACGGATGCTGGTGCAGAATTGACGTCTAAGCCTGCCGCTCGGGGATGCGCAGGACGAGCCCGTCGAGCTCGGCGGTCACCTTGATCTGGCAGGAGAGCCGCGAGCTCGGCTTCACGTCGTAGCCGAAGTCGAGCATGTCCTCTTCCATCGGCGACGGGTCGCCGACCACGGCACGCCAGGCATCGTCGACATAGACGTGGCAGGTCGCGCAAGCGCAGGCGCCGCCGCATTCCGCCTCGATGCCCGGAACGTTGTTCTTGATCGCCGTTTCCATCACGGTCGAGCCGAGCTCGCCGTCGACGGTGCGGACTGTGCCATCGGGATCGATATAGGTGATGTTGGGCATGGTCTTATTCGGCGCCGGAGGGATGTCGGGGGGTCCTATAACCGCTCGCGCCAGGCAACGCCATAGTACAAGTTGCCGGCCTTAGCGCCGCATCAGCTCCACGATATCGACTTGCGCCGCGCGGATGGCCGACGCCAGCCGCCGCACCGACGAGGCGGTGTCGCGGCCTTCGGCGACGTCCGCTTCAACGGCGGCGGCAGCGTCCGCGACCTGCCAGGCGCCGACCCCGCGCGACGATCCGTTGAGCGTATGCGCCAGCGCCGCAACAGCGGTCGATGGCGACTGTCCCATCCGCCCGAGCAGTAGATCGGCCTGCGTCGCGTAGAGCTGCAGCACCTCGCGTTCGAGCGCGCGTTCGCCGTGAGTCATGCGGGCAAGGTGCGCGCGGTCGATCGCCGTCGGCGCCAGCGGCGGCGCTTCCGCCGCAATATCAATTTCAACGTGTTCGACGGCGTTCTTCGCCGCAAGCTCCGCCATCTCTGGCCTCCCGGGGGCTCTTTGTCCCCTTGCCAGCAAAGTGTGGCACACAGGCGTCAACCCACGGGTAAACGACAGCGGTTCCGCAAAGGCGACGGTTAACGGGAGCTGGCCGCCGGTGTCAGGATATGGGGTAACGGTCCTGATCGATGGTATCCGCGTGCCCCGGCGGGTGATGTCCGGGGAATTTCGAGAAAGTCACAGGGCCCGGGAAAATGGCCGACCGCCCGCAGTTTGGCCCCAGACCGGCCGCAATATGGCCGAAAAATCGCACCCGGTGGGACGGCGAGCGTGGGAGTGACCTATCCAGTAGTTGCATCGAAAACACGGCCATTAACGATGATTAAGAAGTCTTTACCATTTGGTTTTCATCGGTTGGCCAAGACGGATAGGATAGGTCGGCGGCAGTTAACTCTAAGTACGGCGGATTTTGGCCGAGCTGCCACAGGGGGGATCCGGAGGGGATCTTTCAAGGCTCACGCGCTCGTGGCGCGGCCGGTTGATGCCCGGTCGCGTCCTGGTTTGGCGTATTAACGAGGCGACGACCGATCATGGCTAACACCCCGAAGAAGATGAAGGACCCGACAGAGGCGGCACTGTCGGCGATCCAGGATGCGCTTCATGTAAGGGACGACGAGCCAAAGGATCAGGCGAACTCACAGTCGGCGTCCGCGTCGCCGGCGGACGCGGCTTCGGAAGCGCCCTGGCCCGGTCTGCGCTCCGGCGCCAAGTCCGACGTCTACGCCGACGAAGAATTGCTCCGTCCGGAAGACAACACCTCGGCCCGCCGCCCTGCCGCCAACGACGATCAGGAATCCATCGGCAACATCCTGCGCACCATTCAGCGCCGGCCCTCCAAGACGTCCTACATTCTCGCGAGCGTCTTCGCCGCAGTCTGGGTGATCGGCGGCTTCCTGCTCGGCTGGCTCTATCTGCCCGAAATCCAGGCCGCGCTCGGCCCGACCGGCCTCACCGCGCCGGTGCTCGCCATTCTCGGCGCGATCTATCTCGCGCCGGTCGTGTTCTTCTACGTGCTCGCCCACATGGCGGTGCGCTCGCAAGAAATGCGGCTTATTGCGCAGTCAATGGCGGAAGTCGCGATGCGGCTTGCCGAGCCGGAGACGGTCGCACGCGAGTCGATCGTCACCGTCGGACAGGCGATCCGCCGCGAAGTCGCCGCGATGGGCGACGGCATCGAGCGCGCGCTGGCACGCGCCGCGGAGCTTGAGACGCTGGTCGCCAACGAGGTGTCGGCGCTCGAACACGCCTATAACGACAATGAAGTGCGCATCCGTGCGTTGTTGCAGGATCTCGGCGGCCAGCGCGACACGCTGGTCGGACAGGCCGAGCAGATCCGCGACGCCATCAACAGCGTGCATCTCGACCTCAGTCACGACATTTCGCAGATCAGCCAGCTCGTGGCGGAGCAGGTCAACGACGCCGCGCGCCGCATCACCATGACGCTTGCCGAAAAGGGCGAGCACATCACGCGCGCGCTCGGCCACGCCGGCGACAATATGATCGAGCAGCTTGGCGAGCGCGGTGGCGACCTCCTGGAGCGCCTGGAATCGACCGGCTCCACCACCGCGGAAGCCATCGCCCAGGCGACCGACCGCCTGACCGCGACGCTCAACTTCAAGACCGACCATATCGGCGACGAGTTCACCGAAATCGCCGCCAACCTCCAGCACATGATGTCGGTCCGCCTCGACCGCGTCTCCGACGGATTCTCGCAGAAGTCGGCCGCGATCCTCGACATGATGACCGGCCGTACGCAGCAGCTCACCGAGCTCGTGGTCGACACCGGCAACCAGCTTGCCGACGCGATCTCCAGCCGCGTCGAGGAGGTGAACTCCTCGCTCAAGTCCACCGGCAATTCGCTCGTGCTCGACCTCTCGCTGCGCGGCGGCGACGTGGTGGCCAAGATGGAGCAGACCGGCGCGCGCATCACCGAGACCATCGTCCAGCGCGGCAACAAGGTCAGCGACACCTTCCGCGAGAGCGCGGAATCGCTCGGCGAAACCATCGGCACGCGCGGCGACGCGGTGCGCGAGATGCTGGCCGCCCGGCTCCAGTCGTTCGAGGACATGTTCAACCATGGCGGCGCGGAGCTGGCGGAACGCATCGCGCGAGATTCCACCACGCTCGGTAACCTTATCACCCGCCATCTCGGCGAGTTCGACCGCACGGTGAAGACCTACGGCGGCGAGATGGTGGAACGCCTCGGCGACCGCACCCAGGAAGTCATCACCGCCATGCGGGACTACCTGGACAATTTCGACACCCGCGTGAGCACCAAGGCGGCCGAGGTTTCGACCGGCCTCGACCAGCAGTTCGTCCGCTTCCAGGACGCGCTCGACGGCCGCACCCAGACGCTCAACGAGGCGCTCGGCGGCCGCGTCATTGATATCGCCAAGACGCTGGCGGACGGCGGCAAGGAGGTCGTCTCCGCGCTCGACAAGCGCATCAGCGACGTCACGGCGGTAATCAACGTGCGCGGCGCCAAGCTCGCCGACGCGCTCGGCGCCAAGATCGACGACATCGACAAGGCGCTCGGCAACCGCGCCATGGAGGTCGCCGGCAATCTCGACACCCGGATCGGCCGCTTCGAGGAACTTCTGATCGGCCGCGCCATGGAGGTGACGAAAGAGATCGAGACCCGCAGCAAGAACGCGGCCGACATCCTCAATGCGCGTATGGAGCAGCTCTCCACCACCATCAAGACCAACACCAGCGACGCCGAGAAGGCGATCACCGAGCTCACCACGACGACCGCCGACACTATCACGTCGCGGATGGAGCTGTTCTCCAACACGATCAAGTCCAACACCGGCGAGGCGGAGCGCGCCATCGGCACGCTGGCGACCACCACCACGACGATGATCAACGCCCGCCTCGAGCAGCTCAACCAGTCGATCAAGACCAACGCCGGCGAGGCCGAACGCAACCTCGCGCAGCTCGCGTCCAACACGACCACCGCCATCCGCACCAGCGCCCAGGAGGCCGAGCGCAGCCTCACCGGCATGTCGACCGGCGTGAGCAACGTGCTCAAGCAGAACGCCACCGAGGTCGAACGCACCCTGCTCGGCGTCAGCGCCGAAGTCGCGCGGAATTTCGTCGGCAAGGCGGAAGAGATCACCAGTTCGGTCTCGACCCGCTCCGCCGAACTGACGCGCCTCCTCGACGACAAGTCGAGCATCCTGATCACCGCGCTATCGGGCAAGAGCAACGAGTTCGCAACCGAAGTCGGCCGCGTCACCGAGCATGCGGTGAAAGCGATCGAAGCCAAGGGCTTCACCTTCACGCAGACCATGATGGACAACTCGGAGCACATCGCCCGCCTGATCAACGAGGCGAGCGAGAGCGCGACCAATGCGCTGAGCCGGACGATGCAGGAGACCAACACCGCCACCCAGATGGCGACCGAAGGCTCCACCGCCGCGATCACCCGCTCGCTCAGGGAGCTGCAGGACGGTACCGACGCCGCGGCCAAGAGCGCGGCGTCGGCGATCGCCAAGACGCTGCGCGACCTGCACGAGCAGACCTACTCCGCGGTCGAGCAATCGAAATCGACCGCGCAGGCCGCCGTGTCCGAGATGCTCGAGACGCACGGCATGCTGCGCTCCGACACCACGGCGCTGTTCGAGCGGCTGCGCGAGGCCAACATCCTCCTCCAGGAGGTGCTGAGCGGCGCGCACGAGAACATGAACGAGATCGAGAGCACGCTGGTGAACCGCGTCGCCGACTTCGTCACCGCCATGAACGAGGTGGCGCTGAAGACCGGCACCGCCAACACGCAATGTCGAGCAGCACGTCAGCGCGTTCCGCACCGTGACCACGGAGACGCTCGCCGATCTGTCGCAGCTTGGCGACCCAGTTCGACGCGCACGGCCGCTCGCTGGCCGAGGCGGTCGCGCTGATCGACCGCAGCAACCGGCGCACCGAAGGCTCGCTCGACGAGCGCAAGGAAGCGCTCGAGGCGCTGGTCAACAACCTCGACCGCAAGGCCGAGGACGTCGAGCTGCGCATCAGCCGCTTCTCCGGCTCGCTCGACCAGTCGCTCAACCGCGTGGTCACCTCGCTCGACGACAAGGCGCAGGATCTGCAGGCGCGCCTCACGCGCTTCTCCGAACTGCTCAATCAGTCGCTGGAGAGCGCCAGCGACCGCACCCGCGAGATCGCCCGCTTGGTCGCGGACTCGACCAACCAGGGCGCGCGCATGATCTCGGAGAACTTCGAGCAGATCCGCTCATCCAACGAGGAAGAATACCGCCGCACCGCGCAGGCGATGCGCGAGATCTACGACCAGACCACCGGCGACGGCCAGCACATGCTCGATCAGGCCGCCCAGCGCTTTGCCGATGTGGTCGAAGGCCTCAAGCGGATGGCTGCCGAAATGCAGCAGGAGCTCGACGCCACCCGCGCCGAGCTGCGCAAGGGCATCCTCGAGCTGCCGCAAGAGACCGCTGAAAGCGCGGCCCAGATGCGCCGCGTGATCGTCGACCAGATCGAGGCGCTGGCCGAGCTCAACCGCATCGTCGCCCGCCATGGCCGCAGTCTCGACACGGTCGAACCGGGCACGCGGCGGGTCGAGACCCATGACGCCGCTCCGCCCCGCCGCGAAGCGGCGCTGGCCAACGGTGGCAGCGCTCCGCCGCCGCCCGCGCCGCGCGCCCGGGCCGAAAGCGCGCCGCCCAGCCTGCCCGCGGCTCCGCCGCGCCGCGCCGATGCGCCCTCGCTCAGCCCGGCGCAAAGCGGCAGCTCCGGCAGTCGGCCGCACCGGCTGGCTGTCCGAGCTGCTCACGCGCGCGTCGCAGCGAAGATCCGGCGCCGCGCGAACCGGCGCGCGAACCGCCGCGTGATCCCGCTCCTGACGCACGCGGCGGCGACGATCGGCCGGCGCGTCACTCGATCGAGTCGCTCGACTCGCTCGCCGTCGACATCGCCCGCATGATCGATCACGACGCCGCCGCCGAGTTGTGGGACCGCTACAAGCGCGGCGAGCGCAACGTGTTCACCCGCAAGCTCTACACCATGCAGGGACAGCGGGCGTTCGAGGAGATCCGGCGCAAGTATCGCGGCGACCGCGAGTTCATGCAGACGGTCGACCGCTACATCGCCGAATTCGAGCGGCTGCTCGACGAGGTGTCGCGCGACGACCGCGGCCAGGTGGTGGCCCGCACCTACCTCACCTCGGAGACCGGCAAGGTCTACACCATGCTCGCGCACGCGGCCGGCCGGTTCGACTGAGCAACGCGATACGCGAACGAACAGCGGGCGCGCTCACATGGCGCGCCCGTTTCGATTCAAATGCGCATGCGTCCCCGCAACCGTGAGGGACCATGCCGCGGCAGCCGATTCAGGCTACAGTCGCGCGCCGCCATGTCCCCGTCCCCGATCTCACT
Source organism: uncultured Alphaproteobacteria bacterium (assembly GCA_963850705.1). Taxonomy (GTDB): domain Bacteria; phylum Pseudomonadota; class Alphaproteobacteria; order Rhizobiales; family Xanthobacteraceae; genus VAZQ01. The sequence goes on from CAWKMR010000086.1 coordinate 91,229, forward strand.
GACCATCCGCGCCGAACGCTGGCCGATCGCCGGCACCTTCACGATCAGCCGCGGCGCCAAGACCGAAGCCGCGGTCGTGGTCGCCGAGCTCTCCGACGGCCGGCATCGCGGGCGCGGCGAATGCGTGCCCTATGCCCGCTATGGCGAGACCGTGGAGTCGGTCGTCGCCGCGATCGAGGCGATGCGGCCCGCCGATCGCCGGCGGCCTCGACCGCGCTAGGCCTGCAACAGGCGATGAAGCCAGGCGCCGCGCGCAACGCACTCGATTGCGCGTTCTGGGATCTCGAAGCCAAGCGCACCGGCCGGCCGGCGCATGAACTGGCCGGCATCGCCGAGCCGCAGCCGCTCGTCACCGCCTACACGATCTCGCTGGCGACGCCCGACGAGATGGCGGCCGCCGCCGCGAAGGTGGCGGACCGCACGCTGCTCAAGGTGAAGCTCGGCGGCGCCGGCGATCCGGAGCGGATCGCGGCCGTGCGGCGCGCGGCGCCGCAATGCCGAGCTGATCGTGGACGCCAACGAGGCCTGGACGCAGCAGAACCTGACCGAGAACCTTGCCGCCTGCGCGGCCGCCGGCGTGACGCTGATCGAGCAGCCGTTGCCCGACGGCCATGACGACGTGCTGTCCGCGTTCCGGCATCCAGTGCCGATCTGCGCCGACGAAAGCGTGCATGCGCGCGGCGTCGCTTGCCGGGCTGCGAGCGCAAATACGACGCGGTCAACATCAAGCTCGACAAGACCGGCGGCCTCACCGAGGCGCTGGCGACCACTGAGGAGGCGGCGCGGCTTGGGCTCGCGGTGATGGTCGGCTGCATGGTGGCGACGTCGCTCGCGATGGCGCCGGCCATGCTGGTGGCGCAGCGCGCCCGCATCGTCGACCTCGACGGCGCGCTCCTGCTCGCGCGCGACCGGCTCTATCCGCTGCGCTACGAAGGAAGCCGCGTGCATCCGCCATCGCGGGCGTTGTGGGGCTGATTTGTCGCGCTTCGTCGCCTGCGGCATGGGCTAATCTCAAGCCTCAGACGGCCGAGCAAGCGCCGCACCAGGGGAAAGCGCCATGATCTTCAAGCGATGGTTCCGGTTGGGCGCCGCTTGTCGTGGTTGCGGGCATCTGCGCCTTCGCCGCCCCGGCGCCGGCGCAGACCTATCCGGTGAAGCCGGTGCGGATCATCGTGCCGTTCGCGCCCGGTGGCGTCGACGTCACGGCGCGGATCATCGCCGATCGGCTGACCGCCGGCGCTCGGGCAGCCGTTCATTGTCGAAAACCGGGCGGGCGCCGGCGGATCGGTCGGCGCCAAGATGGTCGCGAGTTCCGAGCCCGACGGCCACACCTTGATGTTCAGCACGCCCGGCCCGGTGGTCGTCAGCCCGCTGATGAACCGGAACGCCGGCTACGATGCCGTGAAGAGCTTTGCGCCGGTCGCGATCGTGTCGCAGAGCCCGTTGTTGCTGGTGATCCACCCCTCGGTTCCGGCGAAGACGGTGAAGGAACTCGTGGCCTACGCCAAGGCCAACCCCGGCAAGGTCCATTTCCCCTCCCCGGGCTTCGGCACGCAGCCGCATCTGGTCGGCGAGATGTTCAAGTCCATGACCGGCCTCGACATCGCGCATGTTCCCTATCGCGGTTCCGCGCCCGCGATCACCGACCTCTTGGCCGGGCAGATGCAGATCTACTTCGACAACTTCGCCAACCTCCTCCAGCACGTCGAGAGCGGCAAGCTGCGGGCCATCGCGGTCACCGGCGATGGCGCGCAGCCCGCAATTGCCGGATGTCGCCACCATGGACCAGAGCGGCTATGGCGGCATCGCCGCGACCTACTGGAACGGCATGCTCGCGCCCGCCGGAACTCCGGCAGCCGATCGTCGCGCGGCTGAACGCGACGGTTAACCAGGCGCTCGCCACGCCCGAGGTGCGTGCCGCGCTCCAGAAGCTCGGTTCCGATCCCAAGAGTGGAACTCCGCAGGAATTCGCCGCCTTCATCGCGGCCGAAGTCGGAGCGCTGGGGCAAGGTCGTGCGCGACGCGAACATCAAGGTCGAATGAAAGCGCAGCGCAACGGTAGGACCGTACGGCCACCGTTACGCCCGATTTCAGGCAATTAAATTTAATGATTGAAACACTTTCGCGGGGACCTTCAGACCCTTTAGAAAGGTGGTCTGGGACTTGGGCACGAGGGGAGAGGTCATGCGACTTGCTGCGGTCGTTTTTGGCGCCGTCCTGGCGGCGCTGTCGGTTTCGTCTGCCTCCGCGGTCGTGCGGATCACCGGCGACACCGGCGGTCAGATCGGTCCCTACCTCGAGACCCTTGTTGCGATCCGCGAGTCCGGCCAGCAGGTCATCATTGACGGCCCGTGCCTCTCCGCCTGCACGATGGTGCTCGGCGTCATCCCGCGTGACCGCATCTGCGTGACACGCCGTGCGCGGCTTGGCTTCCATGCCGCCTGGCATCACGGCGAGAACGGCCAGCCTGCGACCAACCGCGGCGGAACGCAATTGCTGATGGCGGTGTATCCGCAGAACGTCAAGAATTGGATCAATCGGCGCGGCGGCCTCACGCGCGAGATGAAGTATCTCACCGGCCGCGAACTCGCCTCGATGTATCCGACCTGCCAGTAGCCGCAGCATGACACGGCGGGACCGTGATCCGGTTCTGATCGAATCTGCATTCGCGATGCGCGCATCGCGACGCCGCGGCGAAGGCCGCGACCGGCGCCGCGATCAGCGCCATTGCGCCATAGGCGCGGCGCCGAAGCGCGCATAGAGCAATCCCGGACAATCCGGTCGAAGCCGCAATGGCGACACCGGTTGAAACCGCAAGATAGCCCTGCGCGGTCGCCGCCAGCCCGGCGGGTGCGGCGCGCCCGATGAAGGCCAGCGTGCCAAGATGCGTGGCGCCGAACGACAGCGCGTGCAGGCACTGCAGCAGCGGCAGCAGCGCGCCCGGCGGGTCGAGCGCCATCGCGGTCCAGCGCACCAGCGCGCCCGCGCCGCCGATCAGGATCAGGACGCTCGGGGTGAAGGCGGCCGGCAGCCGCGCCGACAGCGCGAACAGCACGATCTCGGCGAGCACGCCGAGCGCCCACAGCACGCCGATGGTGCCGCCGCCATATCCGGCCGCCTGCCAGTCGATGGTCGAGAAGCTGTAATAGAGCGCGTGGCTGCCCTGGATCAGACTCGCCGCCGCCGCCACCGCGAGGAACGCGGGATCGCGCAGCAGCGCGCGCGCCGGCGGCGTGTCGCCCGGCGTGCGCCGACGCCCGCGTCGCCGAGCGGCGGCAGCGCCCAGCCCGCGGCGAGGACAATCGTCATGGCGGCGACGATCAGCCAGATCAGGTCGCGGGCGGCGATGATGTCGAGAAGATAACCGGCCGCGAGATTGGCCACGATGAAGGCCGCCGAGCCCCACAGCCGGACCGGCCCGTAGGCCCGCCGGTGCGGCGCGAGCCCGCGCAGCGCATAGACGTCGGACAGCACGAACAGCAGCATGAAGGCGGTCGCCGAAAGTGCGTAGAGCACGGCGATGGCCAGCATGTCCGCAGTCAATCCCAGCGCGCCGAACCCCACAGCGCGCCGCCAGCGCGGCGGCCATGATGACGGCGCGGAGCGCGTCGCGGCGGTCGGCCGTCCGTGTCGCCATGGGAATCGCGAACAGGCGCAGAATCATCGGCATGGCCAGCACGACGCCGATGGTCTGGGCGTCGAGCCCCTTGGCCGCGAGCCAGACCGGCAGGAACGGCATCTGCACGCCGAGCGCGATGAAAACGCTGGCGTAGAACAGCGCC
>CAWKMR010000087.1:0-18479 GCA_963850705.1 uncultured Alphaproteobacteria bacterium
TGTAGAAATCGGCGACGTCGTCGGCCGCGGCCGGCGCGGCCGCGGCTAGCAACGCTACCGCGGCAATGAAGTACCGCGCCGCCGTCATGACATTGCGCCCCTCGCGTTTCCCCGCAAGCATCATACGGACAGCCGACGGGCCGGCAAAGGTGCTTGCTGGCGAAGGGGCGCGCGGCGACAATGCCGGCAACGGGGGAAAGCAATGGTCGTGTCTGTCACAGCGGGCTGACCACCTGCTCGCGTCAGGTGCGGCGCTGCCTGCGCGAGAAGGGACTGGCGTACCGGGAGCCGCTACATCGGGCTCCTTACCCTTCGAGCATCTCAGTCCCGGCTATCTCAAGCTCAATCCCAACGGCGTGGTGCCGACGCTGGTGCACGACGGCCACGTCGTCATCAATTCCGCCTGCATCAACGAATACATCGACGAGGCGTTTCCGCAGCCGCCGCTGTCGCCCGCCGATCCGAAGGATCGCGCACGCATGCGCTACTGGACCTGGACCGCCGACGACACCCATCTGCAGGGCGCGCGCATGACCCGCAATCAGCGGCTGAAATCATCGGTCGAAGGCATGAGCGCCGACGACACGCAACTTGTGCTCAAGACCATGCCGGTGCCGGCGCGGCGCGAGCGCTGGCAGAAGCAGGCAGTGGGCGGTCATTCGCCGGACGAGATGGAAACGGCGCTCGCGCATGTGCGCTTCATTGCCGGACAGATGGAGACGGAGCTGGCGGCGCGCGGCCCCTGGCTTGCCGGCCAAACCTTTTCGCTCGGCGACATCAGCATGGGCTCGATCGTGCATCGCGTGAACGAGCTTTATCCCGAGCTGTTGCCGCGCGCGACCTATCCGCACATCAACGACTGGTTCGCGCGCCTCATGGCGCGCCCGGCAGCGGTTCGACCTACACGCCGGGCACCGAGGAAACCCGAAAATCCCGCAGGAGCGATCGGTGAGCGGGATTCAAGATTTCCGCGTTGTCGCGGACTAACGGAAGTTCTGCCCCATCTGCTCGCGGAAAAAGCGTGCGAGCTCGCCGATATCCTTGTCGCCCCAGCCCTGCGCCACCGCGGCGGAAAGCGACGCCAGCACGCCGGCGGACAGCGGCAACCCGGCGCCGTCGAGCGCGGCAGTCGCCACGACCGAAGTGATGTCCTTGCGCATCGTCTTGATGTCGAGCGTGATATCGTCGGGCTCGCCCATCAGCAGGCCCTTCTTGCGCGCGAACCAGCTATTGGCGGTCGGCGCTTCGCTCAGCACCTCGAGCATCTGCGCAAGGCCCAAGCCCTGGCGCTGCCCGAGCGTGAGCGACTCAGCCGTTGCCTGAATAAAAGCGGCAAGCCCGAGATTGACCGCGAGCTTCATGGCGTAGCCCGCGCCGTTCGGCCCATATGCGCGATCTTGCGCGCAAGCTTCTCCAGCACCGGGCGTGCGCGTTCGAGATCCTCAGCCTTGCCGCCGACCAGCGCGAACAGCTTGCCCTCGCGCACGGTCGGAATCGAGCCCAGCACCGGCAACTCGATCAGGCGCGCGCCCGCGGCCTCGACCACCGGCGCCAACTCGCGGCCGGTCATCGGCTGCAACGTACTCATTTCGATGAACAGCTTCCCGGTCACGTCAACCGACAGGAATCCGTCCTTGCCGCGGTACACGTCGCGGACGCCATGATCTTCCGTGATGATCGAGATCACGATGTCGCCCGCCACCGCGACCGCCCGCGGACTGCCGGCAAGACGCACGCGCCCGTCCGCGGCCGCCTTCATGGCGCCAGCGTCACGATCCCACGCCGTCACCTCGCAGCCGCACGCTGTGAGCCGCCCATGCATCGCGCGGCCCATGCGGCCCAGTCCAACAAGTCCAATCTTCATTTTTCGCTATCTCACATTGATCCGTAAATCCGTAGGGTGGGCAAAGGCGCGCCATTTCAAATTATGACGTGGGCAAGATCGTGCGCGCGCCGTGCCCACGCATCGAGAACATGCAAGACGATCTTGCCCACCCTACCCGCTGCTATTCCGGCTGCACGCCGATCTCGCGAACCACGCGGCCCCATGCCTTGTGCTGGAGGGTCACGTAGTCTTGTGCTTCCTTCAGCGTGCCGGCGCCGCTGGTGGAGAAGCCCATTTCGCGGAGCTTCTTCAAGGTCTCCGGATTTTTGAAGATCGCGTCGGTCTCATGGTTGACGCGGGTCAACACGCTATCGGGCGTGCCGGCCGGCGCCGCGAGCAGCATCCAACCGGTGAAGTCGAAGTCCGCGAACGTCTCCGCGATCGCGGGGACGTCTGGATGGTCCGGGAGCCGCTTCAGCGACGTCGTCGCGAGCGGCCGCAACTGACCGTTGGCGGCAAGCCCGCGCGCCACCGGCACGGCCAGGATGATGAGATCAACCGTGCCGGCGACCGCATCCTGAACGCCTTGCCGCTGCGCCGTATACGGCACCTGCAGCGTCTCGATGCCGGCGAGCTTGTTGAGCCAGGACACGACCATGCCGGAGAACCGGCGCGCGCCGTCGGTGGCGATGGTGAGCTTGCCCGGTTGGGATTTTGCGAACGCGATCAGCTCCGTCAGGTTCTTCGCCGGCACCTTGGGGTTCGCCATGATCATGAAGGAGACCTCCGCGACCTTCGCGACCGGCACAAAATCCTTGATCGGATCGTAGGGCAGCGACTTGAAGGTGTAGGGATCGGTCACCAGCGCCGCCGCCGTCGCCAGGAAGAAGGTGTAGCCGTCCGGCGCTGAGCGGGCCGCGGCCTGCGTGCCAATGACATTGCCGCCGCCGGGCCGGTTCTCGACCACGACCGGCTGCCCGATCCGGCTCGAAAGCTGGTCGGCAGTGACGCGAGCGATAATGTCGGTGGCGTTGCCCGCCGCCTGCGAGGTGATGAAGCGGACCGGCCGATCCGGCCAAGTCTGGGCCAAGGCCGGTGCCGCCGCCATCAGGAGCGACAGCACGACGCCACGAACTAGCATACGCATCTTGTTTCTCTCCCCAACTCGGATTTTTTCTTGATGTGCCGACTGTACGCGATCGGCCGCTGGCTGTCATTGCGACAACGTAGGCCGACCGCGGAACGCTATTTTCCGGGCGCCCCTGATGTCAAAGCCCGGATCGATCAACGTCTGTGGCGGCGTGACGCTTCCGGCTGGCGTTCATCATTCCGATCCGGCAAGCCCTGCCTGCTCGATCACCTTGCCCCAACGCACGGTCTCACTGTCGACAAATCGACGCACGTCGTCGATCGGTGGCGAGACCATCGGCAATGCGCCCTCCCGGTTCAGGAAATCGATCACCGCCGGATCGGTGACGGTCTCACGGATCGCGACGGACAGTTTTTCCATAATGTCCCGCGACACGCCGGTCTTGACCGTGATCGTATGCCAGGCCGAGGAGTCGAAGCCTGGAATCCCGGCCTCGGCCAGCGGCGGCACATCCTTGAGCGCGGCAACACGCTGCGCCGTGGTGACACCGAGCGCACGCAGCTTGCCGGACTGAATCAGGGCCAGCGCCGCTGGCACCTCCGCAAACAGGAACGAGATATGGCCGCCGATCAGATCGTTGAGCGCCGGTGCCGTTCCTTTGTAGGGCACGTAGATAAAATCGAGCCCGAACATCGCCCTGAACTGCTCGGTGGCCAGCCGGTGAAACGTCGCCGGGCCCGGCGCGCCGAACGTGAGCTGACCCTTCTTCTCGCGTGCGAGCTTTACCAAGTCGTCGACCGAATGGATCGGTGAATCGGGATTGACGACCAAGACGAACGGCGAGCGCGCCGTCAACGCGAGCGGCGTTAAGTCATTGCGGGGATCGTACGGCATGGACTTACGAACGGTGACGTTGAACGACAGCAACGTGCTCGACGCCGCCAAGAGCGTGTAGCCATCGGGCGCCGCACGCACCACACGCAAGGCGGCCGGGATGCCGCCTCCGATCGGCATGTTCTCGACGACGTAAGGCTTGCCGAATTTCTGTTCGAGCTTCTGCGCGACCAGGCGCGCCAGGAGATCGTTGGCTCCGCCGGGAGCCAGAGGCACCACCAGCGTTGCGGCCCGGTTCGGATAGTCCGACGCCTGCGCTACCGCAGCGCCGTTCCACACCACGACGGCGGCAAGCGCTAATAGGCCGGATTGGACGCGCACATTCATGATGGCTCCTTTCGCTCCGTCGCCCGCAGTGGGGCAATGCAAAGGCGGGGCCAAATCCGCGCCGTTACCGTCCTCCAGACAGCTTGGTGGCCTCGATCGCAGCCGCCACTGTCGATGGCGGCGTCGCATAGACGCGCGCGATGAGCGCCTGAACGTCTTCGCCGGTCACCAGCCGCGGCACCAGGTTGAGCTTGGATGCTTCCTCGGTCAGGCCGGAATCCTGCATCACCGCGTTGAACGCCGCGCGTACCGCGGCAAGCCGGTCGGCCGGCACCTCCGGCGGCATCAGGACCGGAATCTGGACCTCACCGTTCGCAAACACGAGCTCCATGATCTGGCGCTCCGCTTCAGTCCGCGCGAGGTCGATCAGCATCGCAACGCCGTTAGCCGCCTCGTCGCGATCGGCCGCGATCGCGGTCTGGACGATGAGATTGACCTTCTTCCCCGACAGCCAGTCCGGCCGGAAGTTGCGCAGCGCCACCAGCGTCACGCCGCAACGGCCCTCGATCTCGCCGCGCTCCATGGCGAGGTAGATGTCATTGCCGCCGGGATAGCCGCTGATGACCTCGAACTTCGCGCCGAACAGGCAATTCATCAACAGCGGATAGACGCGGTGCGTGCCCGGGCCCGGTGCTGCCCACCAGAAGCCGATGGGTCAGAACGTCGCTGAAGGTCTTCACTTTCGCGTTGCTCATGGCGATACAGAACGACAACTCCTTGGTCATGGAGCCGATCCAGCCAAATTTGCGGGCGTCGAATTGCGGCCCGCCGGGATCAAGCAGCGGCGCAAACGGGGCCGTCGCCTGGATCACGCCCAGCACCGACCCGTCGCGCGGCGCGACACTGTAGAGATTCATGGCGGCGCGGATGCCGCCGGCGCCGGCCATGTTCTGCACAATGACGTTGGGCTGGCCGGGAATATGGCGGCCAAGGTGACGCGCCAGCATCCGGCTCCACAGATCGTAGATGCCTCCGCCCGACGGCGTCCCGACGATGAGCGAGACGGTCCTGCCGCGATAGAAGTCCTGAACCAACTCGGCGTTGGCAGGCGCGACGGCCAGTGCGAGCATCCCCGCCACTGTCAGGCATCGCAGTTTGCCGCCAGCCACCATCGACCGTCTCCACCCAACCTCCCGCCACACTGGGATGAAGCGCGTTCGGTCACAACGGACGATATCGGCGCCCCACCATGCGCGTGGCAAATGCCATGCTATGAGGCAGTATGCTGCGTTATCGGGCCGCTTGCATTCGTCAGCGCGGTCTGATGTAGCAAGGTGCCTTGCCCGCCAACGTCGGCTGGCGCACAATTTTGCCATCGACCCCGCATATCGCAGGTCCCCATGTATGTCGCGGATTCCAAACGCCTGACCCATCAGGGTGCGAAGATGATGGTGGAAGCCGCCGTCGCCAAGGCGCGCGCCGCCGGGATCGCGATTTCCTGCGCGGTGGTCGATGCCGGCGGACATCTGGTCGCGTTTGAGCGCATGGACGGCGGGCGTTTCCACACGCTGCATTCCTCGACCACCAAGGCGGTCTGCGCCGCCTCCAACAAGCGCGTGACCTCCGCCAAGGGTGCCGTGGGACAAGACCTCGACACCAACCATGCGCTCGGTCTCGCGTTGGCCGCCGGACCGGAGCGCTGGACCGCGATGGAAGGCGGCGCGCCTATCATCGTCGGCGGCGAATGCATCGGCGGCATCGGCGTCAGCGGCGGCGACTGGGCGACTGACGAACGCATCGCGCGCGAGGCGGTGGAAGCAATCGGAGCAACCTGGAAGTAACGAATGTCAGAACCGTTGCGTGTTGCGTGTATCGGCATGGGTTGGTGGTCGGACGTGTTGGCCGACGCCATCACACGCTCCAAGAAAATCGAGATCGCCGCCTGCTACACCCGCTCGGCCGACAAGCGATCGGCGTTTGCAGCAAAGTACAAATGCCGGCCGGCGGCGAGCTACGACGAGGTGCTGACCGATCCCAGCATCAAAGCTGTCATCAACACCACGCCCAACGACGTACATCTCGAAACGACGCGCGCCGCCGCCGCGGCCGGCAAGCACGTGTTCCTTGACAAGCCGATCGCCAACACCGTGTCCGACGGCCGCGCGATCAGCGAGGTGTGCCGCAAGGCCGGCGTCGTGCTGGCGCTGGGCTATCAGCGCCGGCGTGAAGCGCACTTCCGCTGGGTGAAGAAGCAAATCGCAGCGGGCGTATTCGGGAAGCTGGTCAACGCCGAGGCCAACATCAGCCGCGACCGGCTGGGCCAGATCGATCTCTCGTCCTGGCGCTATCAGGCCGCCGGCATGCCCGGCGGCGTGATGCTCCAGATCGGCATCCATTACACCGACGTACTGGAATATTTGATGGGCCCCGTGGTAGCCGTGCGCGGGCAGTTTGCGCAACTGGTGCTGCCCGGCGACAATCCGGACGTCGCGAGCATGCTCCTCGAACACGAGAACGGGGCGATGTCTACGCTGAACGCGAGCTACGCGTCGGCATCTGAATACTATTTGATGAATATTTACGGCAAAGACGCCACAGCTTTTTACGACCTGCACAATGGTTTGCGGCTACTCAAGCGCGGCGAGAAAAAGGCTGTCCCCATCCCGACAAGCAGCAACGATACCTTCGTGGAAGAGTTGGAGGAGTTCGCCGCCGCCTGCCAGGGCAACGGAGCGCCGGAGGTTGGCGGCGACTTTGCGACGCGGTCGCTCGCGGTCGTGCGCGCCGGCATCCTTTCGGCCCGCGAGGGCCGCAAGGTCGAGGTCGAAGAAATTCTCAAGAACGATTAAACGAGGAGCAGCCATGAAACGCGTGATCGGTTTGCTGACCGGACTGGCGCTGGTGTTCGCCGCCGTGGGCCCCGCAGCGGCGGAGCAAAAGCAGCAGGAGCAAAAGCAGCAAAAGCAGCCGCAGAAGCAACAGCAGCAACAAAAGCAGAAGCAACAAAACCCGTTCGCGCACAAGCCGACGATTGAAATCACCGTGCTGTTCCCGGCCGGCTCGTCGGCGGACATTACCGCGCGACTCCTGGCCGATGGCATCAGCAAAGAGCTCGGCACCAATGTGATCGTGGTGAACCGACCCGGCGCCGGCGGCGCGATCGGCTATCGCTACGTCGCCGGTCAGAAGCCGGACGGCACCTCGCTGGTCTGGAACTCGAACTCGATCTCGACCACGTTCCATTCCGGCACGCTGGCGTTCGACTACAAGTCGTTCGTGGCGGTCGCGCAAGTGCTGGTCGAGTCGCCTGTAGTCGCGGTCAAGAACGACGCGAAATGGAAAACGCTGAAAGACCTTATCGCCGACGGCAAGTCGCGCCCGAAGGGCATCACCGTCGGCAATTCCGGCGTCGGCAGCCACACACACATCTCGTCGGTCGCGCTGTTCCGTCCGGCCGGCGTTAATGCCGTGGACGTTCCGTTCGGCGCGGCACAGGTGGTGCCGAGTCTGCTCAGCGGCGAAGTCGACGCCGTCGTGCAACTCCCCGCCGCGCTCGCCCAATACGTCAAAAGCGGGCAAGTGCGGTTCCTGGCAGCGATGACCACGAACCGCGATCCCGCCTTCCCGGACGTGCCGACGGCGCGCGAGCAAGGCTACGATGTTTCGCTCGAAGCCTGGCGCGGCATCGCCGTGCCCACCGGCACGCCGGCAGCGACCGTCGCCGCACTCGAGCTCGCGATCCGCAACACGGTGTCGAGCAAAGAGTTCGTTCAGGCCTGCGAACGCCTCGGTGCGCGTCCGGCGTTCCTGCCGTCCGGTCAGTTCGGTGGGCTGATCGCCAAGGAGGACGCGATGCTCGCCAAGCTGATGGACGTCATCGGCCTGAAGAAGTAGCGCGCGCCTGCTTCGCGGGCTTGTCCGAGCCCGCCACACCGTCGTCCGCCACGCCCAGCACCCCTTCCTCGACCAGGGCGCGGATCTCGTCGGCGTCGCAGCCGAGCTCGCGCGCGACGTCGGCCGAGTGCTCGCCGGCCTGCGGGATATCGAGGCGCTTTCCGAACCGCTCGCCGTTCATTTCCAGCGGCAGCGCCGGGATCGGCATGACACGCCCGTCCGCCAGTGTCAGGTCGATCATGGCGCCGGGCTCCCTCAACTGCGGATCGCCGAACAGTTCATCCGGACGGGTGATCGGCGCGTAGCCGACCGCCGACCGCTCGCAAATCCCGGCGATCTCGTCGCGCGTCAGCTTGCCGAAGACATCGCGCAGCCGCGGCAGCATGCGATCGCGGGCGGCGACGCGCTGCGGATTGGTTGCCAGCGTCGCATCGGCGGCGAGGTCGGCGAGGCCGAACGCCTCGCAGAATGCCCGCCATTGCGTGTCGGTGACGACGGCGATGAATATCTGGCTCTGATCGGCGGTGTCGAACACGTCGTAGATGCCCCAGGACGAGATGCGCGCCGGCATCGGCGCGGCCGCCTGGCCAGTGACGGCGAATTGCGCCATGTGCTGCGAGACCAGGAATGCATTGTTCTCGAATAGCGCGCTGCGGATGCGTTGACCTTGGCCGGTGCGGGCCCGCTCCATCAGCGCGCTCATGATGCCGAGCACGGCGAACATGCCGCCCATGATGTCGTTGACGGAGGCGCCGGCGCGCAGCGGGCGTCCCGGCGGGCCGGTCATGTAGGCGAGCCCGCCCATCATCTGCACGGTCTCGTCGAGCGCCGGCCGATGCTCGTAGGGGCCGGAGAGGAAACCCTTCAGCGAGCAATAGATCAGCCCGGGATTGTCGGTCTTGAGCGCGTCGTAGCCGAGGCCGAGCGCGTCGAGGCCGCCGGGGCGGAAATTCTCGATCAAGGCATCCGCGCGCGCGATCAATTTCTTGGCGAACGCCAAGCCCTTGGGCTGTTTGATGTCGAGCTGGAGGCTTCGCTTGTTGCGGTTGAACGCCGGAAAGAAGCCCGCCCCGGAACCGGGCAGTCGCCGTGTGTTGTCACCCTCGCCGAGCGGCTCGACCTTGATTACGTCAGCACCGAGATCGCCGAGGATGAGCCCGCAGCTCGGGCCCATCACCATGTGCGAGAACTCGACGACGCGGATGCCGGCAAGGGGAAGTTTGGCGGGCGCCATCGTCATGCCGCTCTCCTCATGCCGCCGTCCTTCCCGCGGCCGGCGTGAAGCCCTTGGGCAGGCCGGCTGCCGGCACATGGCCGTAGAGCGCTTCGCCGGGCAGCGCTTCGGTGAGGATCGCGCGCGCCGCGATCAGCCGGTCGAGATCGACGCCGGTATCGAGCCCCATGGACTCGAGCAGGAAGACGAGATCCTCGGTGACGATGTTGCCGGTGGCGCCGGGCGCGTAGGGACAGCCGCCGATGCCGCCTTGCGAGGAATCGAACGTCGTGACGCCGGCATCGAGCGCCGCCACCACATTGGCGAGGCCCTGCCCGCGGGTGTTGTGCAGATGCGCGCCACCGGTCTTGTCGCCAACTTCTGCGCGAACGAGTTTGAACAGCCGCCGCACCTGCGCCGGATTGGCGTAGCCGACGGTGTCGGCGAGATTGATGGTGTCGGAGCCGGCGTCCGCCATCGCCGCCGCCAGGCGCAGCACGTCATCTTCCGGCACGATCCCCTGGATGGTGCAGCCGAAGGCGGTGGAGAGCGAGGTCTCGACCTTGATCTCCGGGAAGCGCTTGTTGCGCAGCGCGACGATCGCGCCCACCTCCGCAATGATCTCGGGGTGGTTCTTGCGGATATTGGCAATCGAATGCGGCTCGCTCACCGATACCGGAATGGTGATGACATGGGTGCCGGCTTCGAACGCCATGGTCGCGTAGCGCAGGTTCGGCACCAGCACCACGATGCGCAGACCTGGGAGCTTGCGCGCCTGCGCCACCACCTCCGCGCAGTCGGCCATCTGCGGCAGTACCTTTGGCGAGACGAACGAGCCGACCTCGATCTCGCGCAGGCCCGCCTGCGCCAGCGCCGCGATCCAGCGGTGCTTGGCCTCGGTCGGCAGCGTGCGCTTGATGCTCTGGAGCCCGTCGCGCGGCCCGACTTCGCTGATCGTCACGTCCATAACTAGGTTCCATCCTTGTCCGCGCGATTGTACGAAAGGATGGAGCTACGCGCTATCGGCTGGCGAACCACTTGTCGTAGATCTGCTGATAGGTCCCATCCTCACGGAGTTGCAGCAGGGTAGCGTTGACCTGCCGGCGCAGGGGATTGCCCGGCCGGAAGATGATGCCGTAGTCCTCCTTGCGAAATGGCGTGCCGACCAGGTGCACCCGGCCCTTGCCGTCGTTGGCCGCGTAATACAGCAGCACCGGCGAGTCGAAGACCACCGCATCGACGTCGCGATTCTGCAGCGCCTCGTAGGCTTCGCCGATGCCGGCGAATTCGACGACCTGCGCACGCAGGTCGCGCACCACATTGGCGGCCGTGCTGCCGCGTGTGGTCGCGACCTTGCGCCCGGCGAGATCGTCCGGACCGTTGATGCCGCCTTGAATTTGCTGGACGGTCAGCGTTGCCGCAAGCTGCGCGGTATAGAGCGCAACGAACACGATGCCGGTGAACATCCAGAACACCGCGACTACCCGCGCCAGCCATTGCCGCGGCTGGTTTTCCGCCTGGGTGGCGAGCGTCGCGGCCGACCAGAACATCGCGTAGAAGATGCCCGGGATATATTTGTCGGTCGGGACGATGCCGGAGTTGTGGCGGCGCTCCAGGAACCAGACGACATGCGATGGGATCAGGAGCAGCAGAAGCGCGACGCCGAGCCAGACCAGACTGGTCTTGGAGAACAGAAGGCCGAGCAGGTCCCAGAGCGGATTCGAATTGCCGTCCCGGCCGCCACCGCCGCGGACCATGATCTGCAGGCCCGCGTTGAGGATCGGTTGCGAGAATTCGAATTCGATCTCCCGCGCGGCGGTGATCGAAATCGCCGCCACCCCGATCTCGGCTTTGCCCGACCGCACCTCTTCGAGCAGCGCGCGGACGTCGGGCGCGGGCTGATAGCTGGTCTTCAGCTTCAGACGCGCGGCAATCGCATTCCAGAGCTCGATGCTGAAGCCGGACAGGGCCTGCTTCTGCTCCACGACCAGCGGCGGAAGGATGCGCGTCGCGACGTTGATGTCGCGCGGCTCGGCTTGGGCCTTAGGCTCGGCGGACGCGGTCGTTGCCAGCGTTGCTGCAAGCCAAAAGACTGCAGCGAGCCGACCCAGAGCGGTCAACATGTGCGACACCATGATGTTGGAAGGATGCGTTCTTGTTGGCTGCCCGCCCGCGCGCCGGTGACGGCCGCAGGCCCAGGCTGCAACGTTCTTATACGACAACAGCATTGCAAATCTGTGGCAGAAACCGCGCTATTCACAGTCAGGCGATCGGCGCCGACACGCCGAATGTACAAACCCCGATCAATCGATACGGGTGCCGCTCGCCTTGGCGATGCCGGCGAACAATGCCTCTTCCTGGCGCAGATAGGCCCGAAGCTCGTCGAGGTTGAGCGATTGCACCTCGCTGCCCGTCTCGGTGATGATCCTGATGACGTCGGGCTGCGCCACGGCCTTGGTGGTCTCGGCATGGAGCTTGGCGACGATGTCGGCCGGCACACCGCTCGGCGCGAACAGCATGGCCCATCCGTACATGACGAAATTCTTGTAGCCGAGCTCGGTCATGGTCGGTGCATCTGGCGCAAGCGGCAGGCGCTGCGCCGAAGTCACTGCGATCGCCTTGAGCTGGCCGGACCTCACATAGGCTGACGCCGAGACCACCGACGCCACCATCACCTGCACCTCGCCGGCCATCAGCGCGGTGATGCCCTTCGGCACGCCGCCATAGTTGATCCGCACCATGTCGACGCCGGTGCTGACGCGCAGATGCTCGCAGACGAGATGGTCGAGCGTGCCGTTCGCGGAGATCGCGTAGTTGAGCGAACCCGGCTTCTCCTTGGCGCGCGCGACGAGATCGGCAAGGCTGTTGATGCCTGACTTCAGGCTCACCAGCACGATCATGGCGTTGCGGTTGGCCAGCGCGATCGGCGTGAGGTCCTTGTCGAGATTGTAGGGAACCTTGCTGTAGACGGATGGATTGACGGCAATTCCCGACGGCGTCGCCAAGAGTGTGTAGCCGTCGTGGGCGCCGCGCACGACCGCCTCGATACCGATATTCCCGCCGGCGCCGGGACAATTCTCGACAAAGACGCTCTGGCCCATGGTGCGCGAGAGCCGGTCGGCAAGGAGCCGCGCGATCGGATCGACCGAGCCGCCCGCCGCATAAGGCACGACGATGCGGACCGGCTTATTGGGATAGGCGGATTCGGCGAGTGATACAGTGGAAAGGACTGGAAGGACGATGGCGGCGAGGACGAGACGGCGACGCAAATGCATGAATCCCTCCGGGAAATCGCAGAAATCGTAGCCCGGATGGAGCGAAGCGAAATCCGGGATGGCCCGCCCCGCATTTCGCTTCGCTTCATGCGGGCTACGAAGCGAATGCAAGATCAGTGGCTGTGTTGCTCGGTCTCGTAGCTCGTGAGATTGATGAACTCGAGCACCGTGCCATCGGGGTCGCGGAAATAGACGCGCGGACCGTTCACCACGCCGCCCTGGCGATCCTCTTCGCCGATCACCTCGACACCGTGCTTCTTCAGCCGCTCGATCGCGCCCTGAAACTTGTCCGGCGCGATCGTGAAGGAATGGTGCACCCCTTCCGAATTATGCAGCACCGGATTCACCGGCTCGGTCTGTTTCACCAGGATCAGACAGACGCCGCCGGCATCGATGAAGGACATGTGCCCCTTGGGCGTCGAGAACAGGTGCTTGCAGCCGACGACGTCGACATAGAAATCGCGGCTGCGTTTCACGTCGGTCACGGGGATACTGAAATGCGCGATACCAACAATGTCCGACATGAGCTCTCCTCCACGCCGCGCTGCTTTATTGACGCATTGCGCTGATCTGTGCGGCGAATATGATGTTTTTACAAGAAAAGACTGTCAAGAGGAACGCCTTTGGAGACGTAGCATGCGCATGCGCCCGATGCGAGCGCCTGGATTGGCGCTTTTTGTTTTTCTAATCCTCAACTTCAATGCAGCCGCCAACGACGCCGTCGAAAAATTCTACAAAGGCCGGACGATCACGTCGGTCGTCCCGTTCGGGCCGGGCGGCGGCTATGCCATCTACAACCAGATCATGGCGCGTCATCTCGGGAAATTCATTCCGGGCAATCCACAAATTGTCCCGCAGTATAGGCCCGGCGCCGGCGGGATCGTCGCGAGCAACTACGTCTACAACGTCGCGCCGCGCGACGGTTCCGTCATGGCGATGGTGTCGGACTCCGTTGCGCTGGCGTCCGTCATCGACGCCGACAAGGCCAAGTACAAGGTCAACGAGTTCATTTGGCTGGGCGCCATCGAACGGGTCAACAACGTGCTGGCCGTGCGCGCCGATACCGGCGTACGGGAATTCCGGGACCTCCTGGAGAAAGAAGTCGCGGTCGGCGGATCGGGCCCCGGCTCGCCGACGTCATTGTTGCCGGCCCTGCTGCGCTGGTTCGAGCCGGTGAAGATCAAGACGATCGAAGGCTATGACGGCATCAATCCGATGTTCATTGCGATCGAGCGCAACGAGATTGCCGGCTCGACCGTGAGCTGGACGATCTTCAAGACGCTGCGTAAGCAGTGGTTCGACTCGGGCTTCCTCGTGCCGATCGTCCAGTTCGGGAGCGTGAAGGAGAAGGATTTGCCGAACGTACCGCTCGCGCTCGACCTCGCCCGGACGGCGGAACAGCGGGCGGTCGCTCGCTTCATGGCGTCGAATGTCGACGTCGGGCGCTCGTTCATCCTGCCGCCCGAGGCGCCAGCGGAGCGCGTCGCGGCGCTGCGCGCCGCGTTCGACCGGATGGTCAAGGATGACGCCTTCGTCGAAGACATTACGAAGGCCGGATTCCAGTTGAGCCCGGCGTC
This sequence comes from uncultured Alphaproteobacteria bacterium, assembly GCA_963850705.1. Classification (GTDB taxonomy): domain Bacteria; phylum Pseudomonadota; class Alphaproteobacteria; order Rhizobiales; family Xanthobacteraceae; genus VAZQ01. Next base: position 14,036 of record CAWKMR010000087.1, read on the forward strand.
GGGCGCGGAGGTCCAGGAAGCGGTGGCGCAGGCGACGAAACTGGATGCGTCGCTCACGCGGATCATCCAGGATACGATTTCAAGAACAAAATAAGCGAGTAACGAATGTCACAGCCGATCACCCATATCGCGACCGCGAACGCCACCAGCGTCACGATCCGCGGGCGCGATCTCGTCAACGAGCTCATCGGGAAGCACAGCTTCACAGAGGTCTTCTATTTCCTGGTCACCGGCCGGATGCCCGATGCCGCGCAGACCCGCGTGCTTGACGCCTGTCTGGTGACATTGATGGAGCACGGCTTCACGCCGTCCGCGTTGATCGCACGGCTGACCGCCGAAAGCGTTCCCGACCAGATTCAGGTGTCGATCGGCGCCGGCCTGCTCGCGATCGGAAGCGTGCACGCCGGAACCATGGAAGGTTGCGCCGACCTGCTGGCCAAGGGCGTCAACGAAGCCGACACCGACGGCTGGTGCCGCCGCATCGTCGCGGAGCACCGCCAGCGCAAGGAAGCGGTGCCCGGTTTCGGACACGCGCTGCACAAACCAGACGATCCGCGCACGCCGCCGCTGCTGCGCGTCGCCCGCGACAACAAACTGGACGGGCGCTATGTCCAGCTTCTGCTCAAGCTATCCGCGGTCATCGACGAGACCGCTGGAAGACACGTGACGATCAACGCGACCGGCGCGCTTGCCGCACTGTTGCTGGAGATCGGGATTCCACCGGAGATCGTTCGGGCGATCGCCGTGGTGTCGCGCTGCGCCGGCCTGGTCGGGCACATCCTGGAAGAGCAGCAGACGGACTCGGCGCGCCACCTGGTCAAGCTGGCACGCGAGACCATCCCCTATCGGGACCCGCAAGGGTAGTTTTTTAACGCACCAACGAGATTGTAGGGCGGGAAACCCGAACCAGGACGCCCGCTATGCAAACCATTATTTATTGGATTGAAGAGCAATCGACGGGCGGTATCGCCGTCATCATCTTGCTATTGACCTATGTGTTTGCGGCAATCGTTTTCGCGGTGGTGACGATCCTGTCGCGGCGCGGCGTCGCCGAAGAGCTCAAATCGATCTCCCCGGTGACGCTCACTCCGCTCGCGGTCATCCTGGGCCTCATGCTTGCGTTCCTGGCCGCGCGGGTCTGGGAGAATGTCGGCCATGCGCAGGAATACGTAGGACGCGAGGTCGGCGCGATCAGCGAAGTCGCCCTGCTCGCCAATTCGTTTCCGGCGGAGATCCGCGCCAAGCTCCGCGCCAACCTCAAGCAACATGTCGAGTTCATCGAGACCGAGGATTGGCCGGCCATGGGAAGGTTCGAGGGCAGCTTGCGCACTGAGCCCGTCGGCCTAAAAAATGCGATGTCGACAGTCTTGTCGTTTACGACGGCGCACCCGCAGCAGCAACTCACGCAACATCGTGCGCTCGATGCCATCGCGAGGGCCTACGACGCACGCGTCAATCGCATCAGGATCAGCCACGCTGAGATCGCACCGATCCAGTGGGCCGTCATCCTGATCCTGGCCGCGCTGATCATCCTGACGACGGGGCTCATTCACATCGGCCGGCCGCGCGCCAAAGCAACCACGCTTGTCATTTTCTCGACCGCGACCGCGGTCTGCCTGACGCTGCTCATGGCCTACGACCGCCCGTTCGCCCCGGGCGGCATCACGTTGGACCCCAATATCTACCGCGAGATCAATCTCGACTGAGCTAGAACAACCCGACGATCTTGCCGTCCGCGCCGACGTCGATGGAGTCGGCCGCCGGCACGCGCGGCAGGCCGGGCATGGTCATGATCTCCCCGCAGATCGCCACCACGAATTCGGCGCCGGCGGAGAGCCGCACCTCGCGCACATTGATGATGTGATCGGTCGGCGCGCCCTTGAGGTCGCCGTTGGTGGTGAACGAATACTGCGTCTTGGCGATGCAGACCGGCAGTTTGCCGTAGCCCATCTTCTCGAACGCTTCGAGCTGGTCGCGCACCGCCTTCGGCGCGTCGATGTCCTTGGCGCGATAGATCTCCTGGGCAATGGTGCGGATCTTCTCGAGCAGCGGCATCTCGTCGGGATAGAGCAGCTTGAGCTTGCTCTTGCCGGCGTCGATGGTCTTGACCACGGCGCGCGCGACGTCGGCGGCGCCCTCCCCGCCCATCGCCCAATGGTCGGCCATCAGCGCCTCGACGCCGAGCGCCTTGCACTTCTCCTTGACCAGCGCGATCTCGGCGTCGGTGTCGGCGGAGAAGCGGTTGATCGAGACCACCGCCGGAATGCCGAATTTCTGCACGTTCTCGACATGGCGCTGCGAGGTTCGCCATGCCGGCTTCCAGCGCCTTGAGGTTCTCGGTCTTGAGGTCTTCCTTCTTGACGCCGCCGTGCATCTTCAGCGCGCGGATGGTCGCGACGATCACCGCGCAGTCGGGCGCAAGCCCGGTCTTGCGGCACTTGATGTCGAGGAATTTTTCGCCGCCGAGGTCGGCGCCGAAACCGGCTTCGGTCACGACGTAGTCGGCGAGCTTGAGCGCGGTGGTGGTGGCGAGCACGGAGTTGCAGCCATGCGCGATGTTGGCGAACGGTCCGCCATGGATGAAGGCCGGCGTGCCTTCGAGCGTCTGCACGAGATTCGGCGACAGCGCGTCCTTGAGCAGCGCCGTCATCGGGCCCTGCGCCTTGAGGTCGGCGGCGCGCACCGGTTTGCGGTCGCGGGTGTAGCCGACGATGATGTTGCCGAGCCGCTTCTTGAGGTCGTCGAGATCGTTGGCGAGGCAGAAGATCGCCATCACCTCGGACGCGACCGTGATGTCGAAGCCGTCCTCGCGCGGAAAGCCGTTGGCGACGCCGCCGAGCGAGGACACGATCGCGCGCAGCGCGCGGTCGTTCATGTCGATGGCGCGCCGCCAGGCGACGCGGCGGCCGTCGATGCCGAGCGCATTGCCCCAGTAGATGTGGTTGTCGATCAGCGCCGAGAGCAGATTGTGCGCGGTGCCGATGGCGTGGAAGTCGCCGGTGAAATGGAGGTTGATGTCCTCCATCGGCACGACCTGCGCATAGCCGCCGCCGGCGGCGCCGCCCTTCACGCCGAAGCACGGGCCGAGCGACGGCTCGCGCAGGCACAGCATCGCCTTCTTGCCGATGTGATTGAGCGCGTCGGTCAGGCCGACGGTGGTCGTGGTCTTGCCCTCGCCCGCCGGCGTCGGCGTGATCGCGGTGACCAGGATCAGCTTGCCGTTCGGCTTGTCCTTGAGCGACTTGATGTAGTCCATCGACACCTTGGCCTTGTAGTGGCCGTAGGGATCGAGATTCTCCGGCGCGATGCCGAGCTTCTCGCGCGCGATGTCCATGATCGGCCGCTTCTTGGCGGCCTGGGCGATTTCGATGTCGGATTTCGGCGATTGGTGCTGCGAGGCGGGCATGGCGATTGATCCGAAGTAGATGGCGGGTGATTCTATGGCGTCATGCCCGCGCATGCGGGCATCCACGTCGATACGGAAGACGTGAAGGCCGGGCGCGGCGACGATACAAGTCAGTAAACCTCGCGCCGGTGGCGAGGTTGGCGGCCTTGGCCCATTCGCCGGCGCCGACTTTCGGGCCGTCGGCCTGCACGCGCGTGACCTTGATGCGGCCGTCGGCGACAGACGACGGTGAAGCCGTCATCCTCGACCGCGACGATCTCGCCATATTTGCCGGCGATGCCTTTCGGGTCCTTCGCCGGCAGCGGCTTGGCGTCGAAGATTTTCAAGGTCTTGCCGTCGAGCGTCGTCCACGCGCCGGGCGCCGGATTGCAGCCGCGGATCAGCGGGTCGATCTGCCGCCAGGACTTGCCCCAGTCGATCTTCGCGATGTCGGCGGTGGCGCGGCCTTCGTAGGTGGCCTTGCTCTCGTCCTGCTTGATGCGCGGCGCCTTGCCGGCCTTCACCAGATCGACCGACTCCAGCATCGCCTCGACGCCCATCGGGAACAGGCGATCGAAATAGACGGTGCCGAGCGTATCCGTTGGGACCGATCGGCGTCTTCTTCTGCAGCAGCACGTCGCCGGTATCGAGGCCGTTGTCGGGCCAGAAGATCGAGAGGCCGGTTTCCTTCTCGCCAAGGATGATCGGCCAGTTGATCGCGCTGGCGCCGCGATAGGCCGGCAGCAGCGACGGGTGATACTGGATCGAGCCGTGGGTCGGGATGTTGAGGAAGTCCTCCGGCACGAACAGCGTGACGAATGCCATCACCTGCAGGTCGGGCTTCAGCGCCCGGAACTCCTCCCACACCTCCGGCTTGCGATAGGACTCGGGCTGATAGACCGGCAGATTGGCGGCGAGCGCCGCCTCCTTCAGCGGGTCGGCCTTCTGGCCCGGCTTCTCCGGCGCGACATAGGCGGCGACCACATTTTCCCCGCGCTTGAGCAGCGCTTCCAGCACGGCCTTACCGAACGCCTGCTGGCCGTGAACCACGATACGCAT